>JABJAH010000016.1 GCA_018666155.1 Rhodospirillaceae bacterium
CATCGGTACCAAATGCCGCTTGATCCACACGGCGCACGAATGTGTGCATGGTGAGAAGACCATCATCAGACCTGCCGACTTCAGCCCCTGGAACCACACCAGAATACTCACCTTCGAAGCGGTCAATAATGTCGCCAACCGTTGCCGCCTCAACGAGGCTGGAAGCACCAACAATAACGGCAACAGCAATACAAAAGGTCCAGTTCGCCATTAGCCGTTCCGAGCCCCAACTGTGTTACGCAGGATACCGATACCTGCAATATCCAACTCAATCACGTCACCAGGCTGGAGTTGCTTATCAAGCTCGATGCCGCAGCCGCCTGGAGGCGTACCAGAGCCCAATGTCTCGCCAGGATAGAGAGTTTGATCCTGTGATACATGCGCAATCATCTGGGCGAAGGTGTAGTGCATATTGGCCGAGTTTTGCTCGGTCCATGTTTCGGCGTTGACGCGAAGTGTCATAACAAGACTTTGCCCGTCAATTTCATCAGACGTCACAATGCACGGTCCCATCACGTTGGAGCCGTCCCAATCCTTAGCTTTACCGGGGCCAGCACCCACTGGCATTTCCACCTTTTGCGTATCGCGGGCCGATACATCATTCCAAATCGTGTAACCAAAGATAAAATCTGCCGCGTCTTCGACGGCAATATCCTTGCCCTCGCGGCCGATGACAGCCGCCAGCTCAAGCTCACAATCAAGATAGTCGCAATAGGACGGCCAAGGTATTTCTGCTTCAGGCCCAATCACCGTGTCGGGCATGCCTTTGTAATAGGCGGGAACCTGATACCACTCATCGGGTGTAGCGAGGCCAAGTCGTTCGTATGATTTTTTGTAGTGACCCTCGAAGGCAATGAAATCGCGCATACTGCGCGGTCGGAGTGGCGCCAGCAGGCAGGCATCTTCTACAACAATCCCGCTGTTCACCGGCGCACCAGCTTCGATGAACGCGATCATGTCACCGTCAAAGCCGACGTCATGTACACCGTCTGACTCGATAACGCCAACGCGAGGTCCAGCCCCGCTCGCATAGGTCACGAATTTCATATCTGACTCACCGTGCTACTCCGCAACGACGGCCATGGCTTCGATCTCGACCAAAAACTCGTCTCCCAACAACGGCACCAGCTTTGAGTTGACACACGCACGCGGCGGCCGTGGTTCGGGGAAGAATTTGGCATAGACCTCGTTCATTCCAGCGTAGTTATCGTAATCCGTGATCCAGATGGTGACTTTGACCACGTCCTTAAACGACGCTCCAAAATTCTCCAGCACGCTGCCGATATTTTTCAACGTCTGCTCGGTCTGTACACGAATATCGTTCGCTCCAACCAGCTGTCCTTTCTCGTCAATGGCCGCATGTCCCGCTGTAAAGATCAATGGACCCGCTTTTACCCCTTGCGAAAACATCGGCATGGCCGGCGGCTGTCCTGTACCACCACCTAGCATCCATTCCCTGCTGCCAAAATCCATGTCTCCCTCCTCTGATGGGTTGCTAATCGCCTTTAGAAATCGGCGCAGAATACGGATACACCGACCGCGAAAACTCAATCATGTCCGGATCGAGCGGAAAGTCAGTACCAAACCGGTCTGTTTGTTCTTTTGGGTGATACCCCATCATCATGTCAGGCGTTTTGCCCGCTTCGACCCAATCTTCCATGTGAGACAGATAATCGATAGCATAAGCGCCCAAGCCACCGCTGCAGTGGCTCATGCCCGGGATCATAAATAGGCGGAAGAATTCTTTGGTAGCTTCTGCGCCTCCCATGGTCTTCGTTGCCAATTCGTAATAGTCGATCGTGTTGAGAGGAATAGCCGAGGAATCGGCCCACCCGTGATAGACAAGTAACTTTCCCCCGGCATCGCGAAATTTGCGTAGGTCTGGGTTGGAGCCCGAATACAAACCTTCCATCATACCGAGACGTTTGTAGTCTTCACCGAAATCGAAGTCTTCGGGCCGCCATGACGGCCCCGGGTCTGGCAGGAACCCCATATAGCGAAACATATCGCCGATCATAAAGTAATACCGGCCTGGTTCACCATTCATTGAAATGTAATTCCCGACCCAATCCAACTCTGATCCTGGCATCGCGCCACCGGTATATAACGGCTTTCCGTCGGGGGTGTGCGGGCCGCTATAAATATTGCGTGCAACGGCGACTTGCCCCTCGGTCAAGCAGTCGTTGCTGTTGCCAGCCGCGCAACGCAACACACCTGGATCAAAGTTACAGCTGCGCGGATCATCAATAATGCCATCTTCAGTACCGTCATAGGCATCGCATTTTGATAAAGCAGCGTTGTAAAGCAGGAGTACTTTATCGGCCGTTAGTATTTGTTGGCGGTTTTCATCCAAATTTCCCGCGGTCGTCCAGACCAAACGCATACCGGCGCCGGTTTCGTTAATCGCCGGTGCACCGGCAATAATGCCATCGAAGTCCCAAGGGAACCGCTGCGCCTCGACCATGCCTTGGCGGCCGCCGGTAGAGCAGCCCATAAAGTAAGATCGTTGAGGCGCATTGCCATAAAACGCTTCGGTGATGGCCTTGCCTGCGACCGTCGCAACATGAGTAGCCCGATACGCGAAATCGATTTTCAGCTGGAGGTTATTATAGGCCCACTTAGCGTCGCCAATCGTACTCCGGTGACCCATATCACTGACCACACAAGCGTATCCGTCGTTCACATGATTGGTGCAATCCCACCAGACGCCTTCCGCGGTTCCACCCGTGGTTCCACAGTATGCACCGCAGCCGCGCTTGATAAACTTTCCGTTCCAATTTTGAGCGGGTAGATGCACTTTGAAACCGACTGTCGGCGTGACATACCCCTCAACCAAACAAGACGCTACATCGCTGTTACTCGCGACTAGAAAAGATGTCGAAGTCACCTGCGTCGGTGCATCCGTTACACCTGAAAAATCCGTCTGTGCCAAAGCTTGGCATCGGCCGGCAGCGTCGCTTTGAGCCTGTCCCGGTATCGCTATGCCAAAGCTGAGTCCGGCGGCCAGAACAGCAGCAATATGGAAACAGCGATAATTTGTCATGGCATGTCCTACCTATTAATCGCGGGCATCCAAGTACGCTCTAAACTCGGCGTATGAAACCGTATCCTTGTCGTGGGCGCCGATCATGACCGGCACATCAAGCTTATGTTTATCTATCGCTTTCGCAAGCGAAACCGCAGCATGAAACGGGGTTCGTGTATCCGGTGTGCCAGGCGGCCGATCTAACCCGGCCCTTAACATGCGGGCGATAGCGCTGACATAGAAATCAGATGAATAGAGAATCCCCTTATTCTCAACGACCGCCAGGATCATGTCAGACGTATGGGCTATTTCGACCGGGTAAAACACAATGGGCCGTTCAGGGTCATCAATGCGGTAGGTCCCGTCAGCTGGAATCGAGATGATCTCTACATCAACGGGTGCTCTATCGAGTGCATCGGGCGCAATTTGTGATTTAGGCCGATTGACCTGCGCTTTATAGAAGTCTGTGCCCTCTTCATGAACGACAAGCGCTGCACCAGCTGCCACATAGGGGCGGAGACCTCCGGAATGGTCATTGTGAAAGTGGGAGATCATCAGATGCGTGATCGGTTTGCCCGGAAAGCGTTGATTGATCCAGTCAATGACCTCCTCGCCTTTGAGATCATTCATCCCCGGTTCAATGACAACAATCCCGTTCTCTTGTTCAACAACCATTGTGTAGACGGCGTCGATCGGAGCGGCGTAGACCAGATAGACACCTGTATCGATTTCAACAGATCCTATTGTTGGGCGGCCAACACCGGCAAAGCCAAAGGCCAACATGGATTGACTAACGAGCCTGCCGCGCGCCGCGACCTCTAAATCGGGTTCATACGCCTTGTCTTCGGGCACACTAAAGTAAGCCTCGTCTATTTTCGGATTCACCATCGCAGTGGAACGGGTCTCCTCTAGGCGTGGCGCACCGCCATAGGACAACTTGACCAGTGTCGGCAAAACGATGTCACCAAAAGTTTGGTAATCCTGAAACGTGACCCAAACCGGAATATCGCCATAGATGACATCCCACTGCAGTGTTTGCAGCTTGCTAACACGGCCTGTCACACGATCAATGTAAAGCGTGATCGGGTTGTCATCACCGTCCAGCTGCAATTGGATATGCGTCGACGGGTGTACGTCCTTGCCGTCGTGCCATCTGTCGAGCCATTCTTCGTCGGTTTCATAATCTGTTACCGATACATCATAGTATTGGGTGCCTTGTAGGCGTTCTAGCCAGGCGGCGTTGCCAATCAATGTGCGCTTGCCGCTCTGCCGTTCGCGCGCGACCGTTATGGGAAGGATTTCGTCCTCGGTGAATAGTCTGCCCTCAGTTTCATTTTGCCCCGCATCCATGAGCGACGCCGATAAACTGCCGTCGAGGATACCTTTCACCAGAATGTGAGGATTGAGCAGCCGCTCCGTTTTCATTGTGGACGAAACAACGTCCGCACTCATCGCATTCACATTATCGGAAAGAGCACCAATGGGGTCTGCGGTTCCAATGGTATAGCCAACGTCACCGTCTAACAGTTCCGTCCGAAACATCTGTTCGCCGCCGATGATCTCGATCACCATGTCTGAGCGCCAACGGTTACCCGTAATGTCATGGGTGATACGCGATTTGATCGCCTGCACGCTCATGATACCGGACCCGGGTTCGAGCCCCTGCCCTTTGATGAACGACTTTCGGTCCGTGTCCATGGCTATCGCGTTAAGGCCTGCGATGAGGTCTCGCCCGCCCAACCCCTTGAGGACCAAATCTAAGACATCTGCAGAATCCAATTGGCTTGGGGCGTCAGACATTGCGCGGCCGGAGCTGCTAAAAAGCGCTCCCAGCACAACTGACAATCCAACCATGAGGACTGCACGCGGCATAACTCGTACGAAATCGCTTAACATGGATCAGACTCCCCTTATCATTTGGCGCAATTGAACCCCACATTGGGGCGTGTGTCGAAGCGATGGCCCTTAATGACAATATTATCCGCGCAAATACTCTGCACCGCCCCACATAGGCTAATTGGCCGCTCTTGACTGTGCAAGCGTATTCATACTGATATGAGATCTATCTATAATAGTATTTTTCCATATATAACAATAACTTATTATAATATTGCGCTGGATGCCTAAGGCGATTTAAGATCAATATGTATCCGATATCATTGTCTACTAAAGTTGATCAAAGCAGAGGATGGGGCGATGGGACAATCACAGATGAACCGGCGCGATGCTCTGATGTCATCATTGGGCGCAGCGGCGATCGCATCAATTCCTGCGAAAGAGGCATTCGCGTCCGATCTGGCAGCTGTCACCCGAACCGGTGGGGAAACCACCCTCACCCGAGCTGAAATCAAAGAATTAGCCGACAGTCTCACGTTCGCGCTTTTGCGACCCGGCACACCCCGATACGATTCTGCCCGCAAAGTATGGAACGGCATCTGGGACAACAAACGTCCGGCCCTGATCGCCCAATGCGCTGATTCCAACGACGTCATCAGCGCTGTCAATTTTGCCCGGACCCATGATCTTCTGGTTGCTATCCGCGGTGGGGGCCACTCCATTTCCGGCATGTCCGTCTGTGATGGCGGCCTGGTGATTGATCTCTCTCCTATGCGCTCCGTATTGATGGACCTTCCAACAAAGACGGTCCGGGTCGGACCTGGGGCGCTGCTCGGCGACCTCGACCGTGAGACCCAAGCCTACGGCCTGGTTGTTCCCGCGGGCGTGGTGTCGCACACTGGTGTTGCCGGACTAACCCTCGGCGGTGGCATCGGCAGCCTGATGCGCAAGTTTGGCCTCACCATCGACAACCTTCTGTCCGTTGATATCGTCACAGCCGATGGCCAGTTACGCCACGCCAGTAACGATGAAAACCAGGACTTGTTCTGGGGCGTACGCGGCGGTGGCGGCAACTTCGGCGTTGTCACGTCCTTCGAATATCAAGCGCATACTTTCGGCCCGACCTTTATTGGCGGCGGCTGTCTCTATCCGATGGATCAAGCAAAAGACGCCTTAGAATATAGCTTCGAGTATTCGCTCAATGCGCCAGATGAACTGAATATCGTTTCAGGTATGTCGATAACGGAAGATGGAGAAAGCGCAGCCTTCGTCGGGGTAACCTACGCCGGAGACATAGCCGCGGCAGAGCGTGTCATCCAGCCGCTGCTTGATTTTGGCAAGCCAACCCTGCAAGCGATTCAACCCAGTAATTTTGTTGAGCAACAGAGCGCTGGTGACAGCCGAAACTCACATGGACGCCACTATTACATCAAAGGCCGGCATATAAACGACTTTGATCCGCAGGTGCTTGATGTGTTGCTAGAGCGCTGGGAGGCAGCGCCTGATCGCTTCACAACAATGCGATTTGTTCGCTTTGGAGGTGCGGTCGGTCAGGTTGAAAACGACGCCACAGCTTGGCCCCATCGTCACGCCATGTGGGACATGGAAGTCGGCGGTCACTGGACAAACCCAGACCTTTCCGAAGAATACGTCCAGTGGGGCCGTGATTATTGGGATGCCTTGGAGCCTTACACAGCGAAAGAATTTTACGTTAATGAACTGATGGACGAAGAACAGGATCAGGTCAGCGAGTCCTATGGGAATAACTATCGCAGGCTTGTTGAACTCAAAAACAAGTACGATCCCACAAACCTGTTCCGCCTCAACGCCAACATCGAACCGACGGTTTAGTTTAGCAAGGACTCCATGATGAAGCGGCGCGATTTTGTAACATCAGCATTGGGTGCGGCTGCAGCCGCATCGGTTCCTTATACAAAAGCCTCAGCGTCCGATATCTCTGCCAACACCCTTAAGGGAGAGTCGACTGTACTCACCAAGGCAGAGCTCAAAGAGCTTGGTGACAGCTTGCGCGGTAAGTTGCTGCTTCCTTCAAGCGATGGCTACGACCAAGCTCGCAAAATCTGGAATGGTATGTGGAATGATAAACGCCCCGCTCTGGTGGCGCGCTGCTCCGGCATCAAAGACGTGCTGAATGCCGTGGAGTTCGCTCGAACACATGACCTGCTTGTGGCACTGCGCGGTGGCGGTCATAGCATTTCGGGTAAGTCCATCTGTGAAGGCGGCATGGTTATCGACATGTCGCCCATGGATGGCGTGCATGTGGATCCATTCGCTAAAACCGCGCGTGTTGAACCCGGCGTTTTGTTAGGTGCGCTTGATCAAGCGTCACAGCATTTTGGTCTGGCCACCACGGCAGGTGTTGTGTCCCATACTGGCGCTGCCGGGCTAACCCTCGGTGGCGGCATAGGGCGGCTGCAGCGTAAACATGGCCTGACCATTGATAATTTGATATCTGCCGACGTCATCACGCCGGATGGGCGTTTTCTGCGCGCGAGCCAAGAGGACAATGAAGACCTGTTCTGGGGCCTACGCGGTGGTGGTGGGAACTTCGGCATCGTCACCTCATTTGAATACCAACTTCACAAGGTCGGGCCCAAGGTCCTCAACGTCTCGTTCATGTATCCCATCAGCGACGCCAAAGATGTGCTGAATTTCTATTTCGATTTCAACATGAACGCACCCGACGACCTCTATATCGGTGCAGGTCTGGTTATTCCGCCGGGTGAACCCGGATTTGCTATGATTTCCGGGTGCTACTTCGGAGATTTCGAAGAAGGAGAACGGCTTCTTGAACCGCTGCGCAAATTTGGCAAGCCCATGTTCAGCAATATCGGTCCAATTGACTATGTAGACCTTCAAAGCCGGAATGACCGCAACAACGAGCACGGGCACTATTACTACGCAAAGTCCGGGTTCTTTACGGATATAGAAACGGCCGTTATCGATAACGCCGTGGAGCGCTTCGCCGGCACGTCATCACGGCGCACACTCCTGCTCATTTCACCCTTCGGCGGTGCGGTCGGCAGAGTCGCAGAGGACGCCACGGCCTTTTCTCATCGCGATACCCAGTATCAAATAGAGATCAGCAGCGGTTGGGAAAACGCCGCGCTGTCTGACGGCAATGTGCAGTGGTGCCGGAATTATTGGGAGGCGCTGGACCCCTTCACGTCAGGTGGCTTCTACGTCAACTTTGTGGTCGACCAAGGACAGCAGCAGGTCAACGAGAATTATCGCGGCAACTTCGACCGCCTGGTCGCTTTGAAGAACAAATACGACCCAACAAACTTCCTGCGCTTAAATGCAAATATTGAGCCAACGGTTTAACTCAGAATGCTGCTGCTGAAGCTGGGGTTTTTTACTGTGCCGATCCATCACGTAGATCTACCCCCCCTGCCATTTAGACGAACATAAAAACTAGAGCTACCATTCTTGAACCGATACGACGTATTGCACAAACACAAAGACCGCCAGCAGGGCCAGCGGTCTTTGATCATCAGTATCGGATAATGGGTGGCCCCATCATCCAGAATTTACAGTCCTAGAACTTATAGGATGCCCGAACACCGTAACTTGGCTTGTCCGGCAGAGCGGCCGACAGGAAGGAACGACCACCACCAAAAGCAAACCCGGTAAGACGTTGGAACCCGGTGAATGTTCTGTCATTGAAGATATTTGTGCCAAAGGCTTCGAGACGAAGAACGTCGTTTTCCACACCGACACGAAGGTTCACACGGTGAGATGACCCTGTGCCCGTCACGTTGGCATCAGTCGCCCAACGGTTGCCGGTGAAGATATAGTCCACACGGCCAAACCAATCATATTCATCGGTCAGGCTATCCCGGTACGTCGCAGCTCCTGTCCCACTGTAGGTTGGCGTACGTGAGAATGACTTATCCAGCCCCGCGATTTCTCTGAACCCAAGGATGATAAGGCAGTCTGCGCAATCCCGAGATTGGATCTTGGACTCGTTCCACGCAAAGGAGCCGTCGATCGTCAAGTTCTCTGATAGGGCTGCATCAAGTTCGATTTCGATCCCCTTCAGATTAGTCGCCCCACCTGTACCCGTTGTGGCAATGATCTGCTCTGAGCCGTCAGGGAACGTAACCGGTGCCAAACCACGGGTGTGTTGGTCACGCCATTCAGCGTAATAGGCCGCGGCCGTAAACTGAGCCCGACCATCCCAAAGGCTACCTTTGAAACCGATCTCGTAGTTATCCAGACTTTCCTCGCCAACAGTTATGTCAGCGCCGATCGCTGCCGCAACTTGATCAAGCACGGTCTGCGGCAATCCAACCAGAGAAGCGTTGAATTCACCTGGACGGTTACCGCGGGCGAAACTGGCGTAGAGGGTGATATCCTCGGTTGGCTTGTAGTCGAGGATAACGCGAGGGCTAAAGCTCTTAAACGTTCCCGACAATTCATTGCCACCAACAGCACCGTCTGTGACTTCGTCCCACTGATACCGGGCTTCAACGCTGAGGGCCAACTGCTCGGTTATGTCATAGCCTGCCGAACCGAAAATGCCCGTGGTCTTAACGGCATTAGAGCCACCAAAATTGAACGAACGGTACGCACCGAACAAATTGAACCCTGCGGTCGCAATGGACTCGCCATCGTAATAACTCGCCCCAACCATCCAACGTAGACTTTGATCGTCGGCGGACGTAATACGAATTTCTTGGCTGAAATCTGAGTCATCACGGTTGTTCAATAGGATAACATCCTCGACAGGGCCGATTTGAGCCGTGCTCCGTCTATCCAAATCATCTAGCGCGGCCCACTGGTTGGAGTGAATCGCTGTGATTGATGAAAGTGTAATGCCATTGGTGAGTTCATAGTCGAAACCCGCGCTGGCTTCCCAGGCACGACGCTCGAGGCCATAACCATCAATGAACTGAGGGTCAAAGATAAACCCAAGTGACGGTGCGGCTGTAGTGTCGTTGCCCAAAAGAATCTGAGCAGTGAGAGCTGACACGACGTTATCCGCTTGAATTTGATCAGCCGTTGGCTGTGGCGGCGTACCGCAAATCCAGTTGGCGTTACTCAGCGCCGGATTAATAACACCGGCTGTGCCGCCTAGATTACAGTTAAACAGGTTTTCCCCGTTGTTGACGCCGTAGCCGATGGATGCACTCGGACCATCATCGTCTTTCCAATAGTGGACGCGGATTTTCGCCGTGAATTGATCTGTCGGTGTCGCGTACAGTGTTGCTGCAAAATCAGTGGTCTGACGTGCGCCGAGCTTTTCCGTAGAGTTAGTGGCATTCGTGTATTGGCCGCCGGTCTTGTACTGGCTTCCGGACACCCGAATGGCCAACTTATCTTTTACGATCGGCCCTTCAACTTCCAAGCCAAAGTCCGTTGCGCCAAACCGTCCGGCCTCAGCTTTGAGCTTTCCTTGCCATTCCTGGCCAGGGGTTTTGGTGATGATATTGATAGCGCCGGCGAACGTGGCGCGACCGAAGTACGCACTCTGTGGACCTTTG
The DNA here is from genome assembly GCA_018666155.1 of Rhodospirillaceae bacterium. GTDB lineage: Bacteria > Pseudomonadota > Alphaproteobacteria > Rhodospirillales > Rhodospirillaceae > WLXB01. The sequence goes on from JABJAH010000016.1 coordinate 10,369, forward strand.
ACAATCTCGATCCGGTCCGCACTTTCCGTACTGCCGATTTCAGCACCAAGTACAGGTGCGCCATCGATAAACATCGTCGTCCCTTGCCGGGTCTGCACGTCGGTAGAGACCTGCATGCCACGCATAATCAAGCGGCGGTTTGAACGGTCATTCCGGCCCACAGTCGCACCGCCGTAGTAAAAACCCGGAGCAAAGTCGACAATGTCGGAAAGCTCATCAATGGCCTTTAATTCGATATCTAGGGCGGTGAGCGCTGTAATGGTCAGTGGCACATCAAGAAGCGACTCACTCCGCTTACGGGCGGTGACCACAATTTCTTCTAGAGCGATCTGCTGGGCTAACGCTGGCACCGCAACCATTGGTGAACCCGACACCATTGCGGCTGCTGCTGACGCAAGAAAAATTGATTTTAGTGAATTAGACATAGCCTTTGGCTCCCCGCCCTGGATACGTATTCAGTCCCTAACACTACACGCGTAATTTGATTCACCTAATGAATATCCGGGTTATGAGCCCGTTAAACGAACTATTGTCCGGAATAATCCTGTTTTGGTTGTTGATACGCCGTCATCTTCAACCAAACGGATATTATCAGCGAAAAGCGGACCGCTTGACGAAAGTCATGATTTCGCCGCCCTCAACCAGCAAGCGGTCGAGTCTATACCTTCATGTGTAACATCTCACTCAAGGTCAAGGTCAGCTCGTCATCGAGCTACCAGGTACTCACTAACTCGCTTGCAAACGTCTCGAAAGGGGTCAGTTTTTCTGGCAACAAGCTGCTTTTTTGCTCGTCGTCTTCAGGCTTCATACCTGTCTTTTGAACGGCACGGTACATATGACTCAGCGCATTGAGGGACCAGGGTGGGAAGGCATCCCCCTTGAACGCAGCCCACTTTTCAAGGTCGTCGCCGCCATATTGAATCGGCTTACCAAGCAACTTGGTATAAATGGCCGCGGAGCTCTCGCCGGTAAGAGGCCCGGGACCGAAGACCCGAAACTCTCCAATTTCAAAGGAGACTTTCGTCATAGCCTCAGCTACGGCATATCCGACATCACGCGTATCTATCCGACTGACCCCCACAGAACCGATCGGCGCACTAAACACACCTCTATCCAAGATGTCTGATTTCAAACCCGCATCTGACTGAAAGAAGCTACTCGACCTAACGACCGCCCATTCCATGTTGGAAGCTTTGAATGCCGCTTCAATCGCAAGCTTGCTTTGGTAGAATGGAACTTTCTCTGTCCCCGGTCCGTGGACCAAAGACAAAAACACCATTCGCTTGACGCCGGCCGCTTTGGCAGCATCGACAACAGCAAGGCCGCGTGCTTGTTCGTTCGGATTGACGGCGAGGATGAGAATCATCTCGTCAACACCCTCAAAGGCAGGCGGTATGGTTTCTGGATTGTCTAGATCGCCTTGGGCGGCTTCGACATTTGATGGCAGCCCCGAAAGCTTGTCCGGGGAGTGCGTAAACACACGAACCGTGCGCCCTTTGTCTACCAAGTGCTTGACCGCTACGGACCCTACTTTGCCGGTCCCGCCGAATACCAATGTGACCATTTTTTTCCTACCTATGAAGACGCGCCAAGAGGACACTGGATCGCATCGTAACTGTAAATTTCATCTACACTTGAAGCCCGTTGTTGTGATTTGTTCCCTTGAACGCGCTGGTAAAGCTTGGTCGCTTGCCGGGCATGCTCAACCAACCAAGTCGTGCGTGCAAGACGTGTGGACTCATAAACCTTCAAAGCGGCCTCCGCGTCATCGTAACTGGCCAACGCCCGGCCTAGAATAACGGCATCTTCGATCGCCATCGCGGATCCTTGCGCTGCAAACGGCAGCGTTGGATGGGCCGCATCACCAAGTAAAGTCACGCGGCCGACGGTCCATGATTTCAAAGACTCCCGAACAAACAAGCCCCATTTGTAACAATTGTCAGGCGGCGTAGCCGAGAGAAGCTGCAAGACATCTGCATGCCAACCTGCAAACTCTGCCACGACCTCCTCGACAGGCGCCGGCCGGTTCCAGCCCTCTTCAGCCCAGTCTTCAAGAGCCACGATAGCGACATAATTGATTAATCGCCCTTGCCGGACGGCGTACTGGATGACGTGTTTGTCCTCACCAATCCAAGATATTGTTCCTGGCTCAAGCACTGATTCAGGCAAACCTTCGACAGGGACCATGCCACGCCAAGCGGATTGCCCGGTGTACTGAGGGTTACTCTTTCCGAATAACTTGCCCCGCACCGCGGAGTGAATTCCGTCGCAGCCGATGAGGAGGTTTCCCGCTACCGATTCTCCATTCTCAAAATGGACATCAACGCCGGACTCGTTTTGATCAGCATCGCTAACGCCAAACCCCGGACATATTGCCTCGGCATCGTTTGCCTGTACGGCCTGCATCAAAATCGAATGTAAATCTGCTCTATGGATAAGATAGTAACCGGCACCATAGGTTTCGCGCATCTTGTCCTTAATTCCCGCGCGCATCAAAACCTCAGACGTATCGAATTTCCGATAAATTGATTCGGTGGGTTCGACCGCCGCGGCCGACAAGGCGTCACCCAGCCCCAGGTATTCCAAACACCTGACAGCATTCGGCGTTAGCATTATGCCTGCGCCAATTTCTCCAAGCTCCGGCGCGCGTTCGAATACGCGAACGCGACGGCCAATTTTTTGGCATGAGAGAGCTGTGGTCAGTCCCCCGATACCCGCGCCAGCAATAATTACTGTCTCACCGACCATCTCAACCGCTAATCCTACTTAAGAACTCATCGATCTTCTCATGAAGCAGTTCTGTGCCGAGATCGAAAATCGCGCCTGACAATGATGGCAATTCAACAAGCTCCACGTTCTTCAGGCCTCGCGCGGCCACTCTAGAGGGCTCCGATAGTGGACTGTCCGGGTTGAGAATCAAAACCGGGGAGTCAATTTGTTCTAAGCAGGAGACTGTATCAAAAGTGAACAAGGCTTCATGGGCCCACCACTGGTTAGGATAAACGCGCAATTCATCAACAAAGCACTCAAAAGCCCTGGGCAATGGCAAGCCCGGTGTGCGATCCCGAATGAAGTAGTCCCAACGCTCTCTGAATTGCTCAAAGTCTTCTGTTAATTCGGTTTGCGCAGCCAGGACTGCTCTACGCTCTTCTCTCTCTGCTCCGGTATAATGCGGCACTCCGATGAGGATGATTGAGCGAAACAGATCGGGGCGTTGAACAGCCGCCTCAAGAGCAACAAAGACGCCTGTGTGATACCCCAACACGTCAACCGGGCCCGACGCAGGGTCAGTTGTTTTAGATACAAGATCCGTAAAGGCCTCTGCGTATTTGCCAAAGTCAGGCAATTCTGACGGTCGGTCAGAGCCACCGTATCCTGGAGTATCCGGTGCATGCACGAGTCGGCTGGCGGCAAGTTTCTCAATTATCGGGGAAAACGTTCGGCCTGAGTATGCCGTAGCGTGAAGCAAATACAGGGGCGGTTGAGACCTATGCCCTTGACCAGCCGTTAGGAGATGAACTTGACCATAAAGTCCGTCAACGTATGACTTTCTGAGATTAGACGTGCTGGTCAAGTTAACTCATCCTCAATTGCACGCGACGCTAGGTAGAAATGAAATGCTGACCAAAAACCACAAACAGTTGCCACTGCCAGCAACGAAAAGCCGAGCGACTCCGAGCCAAACGTAACTGCTGTCAGGTCGCTTACCAGGCCGACGAGCTGCGGGCCGATGATTCCGGATATTAGATTGATGATAAGGATCATAAGAGCCGCAGCGACGGCACGTGTTTGCACGCTCGAAATGCTTTGTATCGTCGCAAAAAGAACTGGACCCTGCATAACTCCGACAAGAGACGGAATGATGAGCCACAAAAATGCTCCCGTTGAATCTGGCCATAGCAAGACAAGAGCATAGAACGGCGTCGCAATGACTTGAGCGAAAACGCACAGTAAAATTGGGCCTCGCACACCTTTTTTAGCCAACCGATCTGCAATGACTCCCCCCGCAAGAATTCCAATGGCGTGAGGAACTGCATTGGTAAACGCAAGCCAAGTCCCAATAACCCCGATCTCAAGCCCGTGAGTCCGGACAAAGAAAGACGGAATCCAAATAAGAACAGCAACCATGATGAGGCCATACATGCTCCCACCAAGAATCATGTGGCGGAACGTTTTCTTCGCCCACAGCGTGACGAATGTTGTCCATAATCCAGGCATGTCAGGAGAGTCAGACGTAGATGCGGCAACCCCATCAGAATGTCCCCGCGGGATGTCGCGCAACGTAAAATAGAGAATCAGAGCAACGATTATCCCCGGTGCACCAAACGCAAACAAAGCCAGCCGCCAGCCAGCAAGATCAACGACCCAGCCGCCAACTAGAAACCCGATGAATACCCCAATCGGAGATCCGAGCCCAAAAATGGCGAGCGCCGAGGTGCGACGTTCCCGCTTGTAATAGTCAGATATCAGAGAGTGGGATGGAGGGGTACACCCTGCCTCACCGATCCCAACAAGCACGCGAAAAACGGCGAGTTGTATGAAGGACTGCGCCGACCCGCAGAGACAAGTCATCAAGCTCCACACGGCCAATGACGCGGCGATGATTTTCTTACGGGAAAAGCGATCAGCCAGCCTGGCAATAGGTACGCCCAGAAAAGCGTAGAGAATTGTGAATGCAGCGCCGGAAATAAATCCGATTTGTGTATCAGATAGGTCAAGGTCCGCTTTGATGTCGGGTATCAAAATGCCGAGTAAATAGCGGTCGGCATAGTTGAAGATCGCAACCACAAGGAGTAGGCCGAGAACGTAACGGCGGTAACCGGTCGAGATTTGGATCGATGACTCCGCTTCTTGAGCTAAATCAACCATCTTGCCCGAACTCCCTATTTATTGACGAAATCAGCAATGTATTTTGCCGCTAATTCAGGCTGCTCGATAACAAGGTAGTGACCACACTGTTTAAGAGTTTTCGTTTCACAGTTGGCGAGTTCCTGAGCAATCTCGGACATTCCAACCCCGCTCACAGCGGGACTAAACGGGGTCATATTATCTTCGTCACCGGCAAGCAGGAGCGTTGGCGCAGAAATTTTAGGGGTGAGATTGCTGAGATCCGTTTTCTCGATCGTCTCGGTACCGGCGATGAAGGCTTCTGGGTCAGTATTCTTAAAAGCGTCGCGCATCGATTGCAGTTGAGGTTGCGCGCCCTCGAGATCGTAGAAACTGCGCGCAAATCCAGCAACTGACGTTAGGTCAGCGACAGCTTCCATACCGCTGTCTCGTGCTGCACGCTTCCATGTCCCACGCATCATACGGGCCGCATTGTCATACCGCGCCATGAAACAACTGAGAATGAGGTGGTCAACCACTTCAGGGTGGTTGGCGGCGAGACAAAAACCGATCATCGCACCAAATGACGTGCCATGCAGATTGACCTGATCGTGCCCAGTTTGAAGGATAAACTCATATACCTGCTCAGCGAGCCCCTCCATTCCTCCTGGCCTTAGCGTGCCAACACTCTCGCCGTATCCGGGCAGATCAAAGTCGATCACCTCGAACTGTTCAGCGGCGAGTGGCGTGAGTTTCTCAAAATTGCGGTGACCGAACGCAGAACCATGAATATGAAGCAATGGCGGACCTGACCCGGTCTTCTTGTACCAGATCGTTTCGCCCTCACTTAATGTAGCCGTGGTCATGTTGACCTCTACTGCTTCAGAGTCAGAAGTGACATGAGTCCAGCAATGCTGCCGGCCTGCTCAAGGAACCAAACCGCATCCAAAATTTCATCCGCTCGGCCGTCTGGTAGAATATCTGCGGAAGACATGCGGAACAGGTCTGACAACTGATCGTCTGTCATACGGCTGCCGGGGCTTCCCAAAAATGCATCAACGTTTGCCGTTTCAGTCGTACCATCGGTAAATGTGGCGATTAGTGAACAGCCTTCGAAGGTCTCGCGCGCGTCGTCCGCCACAAGGCGCGTCCGTGATCGCAGGGCAAGGATTTCCTTGTCTGTGTATGCTGGTTCACGCATCTCCTCCAAGGTGAAACGGCCACGCTCCCATGCGGCGGCGGCACAGAAGCAAAGATCAAACCGAGCTGTTAGTTCGCTGTCAGGGTCACCAAACCGCTCCATTCGCTCGTCGCAAATGTCTTTGACGATTGGACAGACCGCGAATTCCAGACTTTCAACGGTACGTCCATTGGCTCGTGGCAACACATCCAGGATCAGTTCGACCGGCCCGTGCGTGATGGTTTCGGTTGGAATCACTTTGTAAGTCTGACCATGGATGCGCCAAGTCTGACCTAGCGTCTCAAGCACCTCGTCAATCTTCTTCGCGTCCTCGTCTGAGTGGGTAACAAACATTCCCTTGTCACCTTCAAAAGACGTTTTAGGCGCATCAAAGCCTTTCTCGGCCAGATTGAACGCTGTCAACCCTGATCGCGCCGTTGCACCGGTGATATAAGAGAGAGTCATACTGCCGACTGAGACGTACAAACCGAATGCCGTACACATTGCAATGCCAAGCGCGTCACGCATCTGATCCTTGCTCAATCCGGCAAGAATACTGCACGCCGCTGCGGCACCGACACTGCCCGTCAACCCGGCGGGCACGTAACCGCGAAAGTAGGCCGTTGGCATGAGCATTGTCGCGATGGCCAACTCGATTTCCATACCGAGCGCCAAAGCATCAATGGCGTCTTTACCGCTGTGACCTCTGCTTTCAGCAACCGCCATCACCGCCGGTAAAACAGCCGACGTCGCGTGCATATAGCAGGGAATATAAGTATCGTGAAAATCAAGCACCTCATAGAGCGCGCCGTTGACCAAAGCTGCATCTTCTTGAGTGGTTTGCGTCCCCAGCCAGATGACGTGGGCAGGTTTTTGATCCGGCCGCGGCGGTGAAATAGAGCCGTGAAGAATTCGAACAGTATCGGTCTGCGTTGCACCGACCGATGCCTTTAGTTGATTGAGAAGAAGCCGCTTGGCTTCATGGGTTACGTCCTCAGGAACGCCTCGCTCTTTCCATGCAAAGGCGAAATCAATCAACCGCTCTGATACTGAAGCCTCAAGCATTAGGAACCCTCTGCAGTGCCGTTCTTGGCAACATCGCCGTACATCCATTCCAGCAGACTCGTTTGTCGCTGATTTTCAGCATCAAGAGCCGTCAGAGCTTGGTAAGCGGGATAGCCGCGCAAACCCACTAAAGTCGGCTTGCCATTGTAGTTGCTGGTGTAGATGGCACGCACCGGATACGTGTGAATCGTTGAAATTTGGGCGGCGTAATCAATGCCGTCATTATCCCCGACTAAGGTTTGCCCTCGAGCCTCAGTATCTAGAGTCAGATCAATCAGGGCCTGATACTGGCTCTCCACCGGATGGGTCTTTACGGGGTAACCCGCCTTACGCTCTTTCTCCATGTCGGGGGCATCAAACAAGCTCAGGCGCAGGCGGAGAACACCGGTTTTCTTAGACCATGCTTCTGCAATTTGACGCAGGCAGGATCGGAATTGCTCTTCGCTTGAGCGACTGCGAATGAACAGAGCGAAGGTCGGCGAGGCATATGACCCCTGTGGCATCGCGATGCCGGTATCATCCACGTAAGTAACCGCGTTCTCATCGACTGCGCGATACGTGGTGCTCTGGTCAACAATGATATCAATATCACCAAGAATATCGGACTTCGCTTTACCCTCAGGCGATTTATCGAAAATGGCCAAGGCCGCCTCATCGCGATAGCGAACATCGGACGTCCACATCAACTGCTCAAGAGGTGGCGCGTTATATTCAATACCTTCAATGGGAGCCAATACATCGTCTCGTACCGGATTATATTGATAGTGTCGGTAGTCATAGAGCCCCGCGCGCCGGGCAATAGCTGGGCTGTGAACATCCCGCCAATACAGGCGTACCCAGTCAATTGGTAGCTCGGGTTTTTTCCAGCCGCAGGTGATGCGGCAAAGTCCTGCCTTATTCTCAACGTCAGCAAGGGTCATGTGTCACCTTTCCGCCTAGCTCTAGTGTTTGTCATCGTTTTCTGTGAGATCAAACCAAGGACGCTTTCTTGATACAGATCTATGACAACGTCAGAAAGTCAGCCACCGCCTTCTGGAACCGATGGCGCGGGTTCTGGATATGCGCATAGTCGCCGGCCCCGGGAATAACGACCAGCGCTTTGTCTTGGGTTCCGAGGCTCTCGAAGAAATCGCCGCGCCGCTGGCTGCCGTTCATGTAATTTGCCGCGCCAGCTGCATCACCATAGATCATCATCGTCGGACGGGTTATGGCCGCTGGGTCAGCGGGCACGCTGCCGTTCGCGTTTTCCTGCCGAATTCCATTTGGCGCTTTTGGTTCAGTGGATGAGACGAGCGCCGCAAAGGCCTTGCGAGCCTCCAACTCGGTAAACTCTTCTTCCAACCGATTGAAAAAATAATCGTATGTATTGTCCCACCACTCTTCTGACGGGTGCGGAAGAATTAACTGCCCCCCGCCCAAAGCTGGGTCGAGAAGGATAAGCCGGTCTATGCGATCTGGATTGCTTTCGACATAGCGTCCAGCGATTCTCCCACCCCACGACCAACCGAGAAGGTGAGGCGTACTTATGCCTTCTGACCCGAGCCAATCGACAACTGCGGCGAGATCCTCAATGGCCTGCTCTGTCTGCACGGACAACGGATCACTATTGAGTTCTGACTTTTCATATCCGCGAATGGAAAAGGTGACAGAGCCGACACCCCGAGTGGCTAGGCCATCCATAAAAGAATAGTCCGTGCCGCCTTCGAATTTAAAATCGTACCCGGCCTGACCAGAGACGTTTGCGCCTTGAACAAGAACGGCAACTTTGCCCCGGGACTTCTCAATGCCTCGCGTACGGACCGAGAGCTGCCCGTCGGGCCCTGGAATCATCAGGTCTGTATTATCAAACATGTTTGATCCTCAAAAATAATACGCTCATGGAATACATTCTACAGGTCAATTTGAGACAGGATTTATCGCCTTAGCAACGCTCATGTTTTGGGTGGCCTGGGGTTCTGTCTAGCGACGCTTAGCTGGCCAGACCCCACAAGTGGCGACGGAGTGACGCGGGGCATGATTGAAATGTTATTGAACGAGCAATAAATGGCCACTCTTTTTAAGCCCGCTAGCAAAATTGTCACAGGAAAATGGTATGAGCCGGTTTCAAAGTAGACCTCTCCATGCGGCACAATTTGCGCAACAAGTGCGCCATTTTCAGCACAAAGTCGGCTTACGCCCTCCACCTCGGCATCACCAAACCACCAAAAGAAAAACCCCGCTAAGTCATTGACTTAACGGGGTAATTTGGTTGCGGGAGTAGGATTTGAACCTACGACCTTCAGGTTATGAGCCTGACGAGCTACCAGACTGCTCCATCCCGCGCTAATCGCGCAATTGGCAGCTACAGCTGTCGATATCAAGTACGGGTCTGGTTGCGCCGCGTGACAGCTGCGTAGACACTATGAATAGATGAGACAATTGTCTTTTTACTATGACTTTAGAAGACCTGGCAGCGACCTACTCTCCCACACCTTAAGATGCAGTACCATCGGCGCTGAGGCTTTTCACGTCCGAGTTCGGGATGGGATCGGGTGTTTCGTCCTCGCAATAACCACCAGGTCATCAAAAGTCAAAGTGAAGAATGAATGCCGGCATCAGTTCAGCAGCGCTGAACATATTGATGCTTAAGTTGGCGTCTGAGTATACGGAATCTCAAGCCTATCGAACAATTAGTACCAGTTAGCTACACGCCTCACAGCGCTTCCACACCTGGCCTATCAACGTGGTGGTCTACCACGGTTCTCAAGGGAAACCTGGTTTTGAGGGGGGTTTCCCGCTTAGATGCTTTCAGCGGTTATCCTGTCCGTACTTAGCTACCCAGCGGTGCTCCTGGCGGAACAACTGGTACACCA
>JABJAH010000001.1 GCA_018666155.1 Rhodospirillaceae bacterium
CGGCTCAAGTGAACCGATTGAAGAAATAACGTAGTCGGCATCTTCGAACGCGGCCGTAATAGTGGCTCGCACTTTAATATCAACTACGGCCCAATCGATGTCATTACCGTAGCGTTCCTGAGCCCGCTCAAGGCTTCGGGTGGTGCCAGTAACATCATAGCCAGCCTCTTGCGCCAATCTAATCGCCGCAATGCCAGTCTTGCTCGTCCCACCTACGACGACAACTTTATCAGCTGCTGCCAAGGGTGAACTGAGCGTCAAACTCATCAATGCAAGACTGAAAAACTTCAAGGTTTTGATCATGTTTCTACCTTTTAACTTTTACCGGCTATTTCAGTATTTTTGATTAGTGTTGCGTGTCTGCAAGTGACTAGAATCTGATCTCGCCAAGATAAAGACTTTCGTCCGCGATAGTAACGTCGGTCGAAAACTTGCCCCCAGAATCAGAGCTTATCTGTAGCTCATAGGAGCCGCTTTGTGGCGCAAGTTGGTCGATCTTGAACTCACCAAAGACATCCGTGGTTGCGCGCCCGACCTCACTACCATTTTGTTTTAAAATGACATCAGCATCCTCAGCACATTCTTCGACGCCGTCGACGTCAACGATCACGGAGCCTGAGACGAAACAGTCGGTCATCAAATGGAGGTTCTTGTAGTAGACACGTGGCTTAGTCGCTTGTTCAGGGAGAAGGACATCAAGTCCCTCTTCCTCTTTGATCCGCTGCATTTCGCCATCATCTATTTTTAGCGCTCTGAACACATCTGTTGGGCAACTTTGCTGCACACGGGGTTTGGTCCATCCGCCGTCTAGCAGGTGTGCATCGAAAATCCAGGCCTGAGGAATTTGCTTTTCTTCATTCCAATACACGGCACCGTAAGGGCACGCGTCGACGATGGCTTTTTGTCCTTTGGATTTCTCTGGATCGATGATGACGATGCCATCGGCACGCTTTGTAATGGCACCGTCTTTCGCAACTTTCATGCACGGTGCATCGTCGCAATGATTGCACATCACCGGCATAAAGTTGGCTTCGACGATAGGGTAACTGCCCCGTTCCTTACGATGGATATCAACCCAACTGTGGTCTTTTTCCTGCTGAGCTGCCGCATAGCCAGGGAACTCATTGCCGATGTGCTCGTCTTTGGTCGCGAGGAAGCAATTCCGGCAGTTGTCGCAGCGCGCAACGTCGACGATCAGGTTCCATTTCTTGCTCATCAGACTGCCTCCGCCCGTTGCCATGTATCGACGCCGGTCCATATCTCCATCTGAATGAGAGTCGTATTGGGCTTAATACTGTGGGTGTGTTCAGTCATGTTCTCGCTGGAATTCAGCATGTTGACGCAACCGCCGAGATCCGTTGAATTGCCGGGCTCTCCAGCGGGTCTGTACTCAGCAGAGGCTGTCGGCGCACTGACAACACCGGGCTGTACACGATCCGTGACATAGGCGGCACAGACGACTGAACCGCGATGGTTCCACAAACGAATGAGGTCATCACTCTTGATCCCTCTGTCTCTTGCGTCCTGCCCGCTGATCGTCGCAACCAAATACTCGTGGCCGTCGACCCGAACACGATGGTCTTTAATATCTCTAATCGTGCACCCCTTCTCATCTCCCATGATGTGGAACGGATAGCGTGTATGGGGTGTTAGGAGTTGCAGTGTGAAATCAGCGAGATGCGGGTCTCTCTCTGGATCCTCATAGGTTGGCATATATTTGTTGAGCGGCGGCCGCCCAGAATCATCAATATTGTTGAGTGTCGTAGCGATAAACTCGAATTTCCCTGACGGTGTTTGCAATCCTTCACCAAAGTTTCCTGTGTAATCCGCCGGCAACGGATAGGGTTCGGGCGTATCCTTCTTCCGACCTTCATAGAACCAGCGGTTCCCCGTCGGTGCTCGTGTGCCCTCTGATACGGGAGGCACGACGTAGTATCCCTTTTTGAGGAATTTTTTCCAGGTTGTGTGCTTGGACATGTCGGACGAGTCAAACGCCCGCTTACACCAGTCGATTTCCGTATTACCGCCTTCCGAGTACATGGCACCCATGTCGAGGCGTTTCATGATCTCAAGTAAGATATCGTGGTCGGATTTGGACTCACCCACGGGGTCAATGCATTTGTGCTGCATTGATATGACCCGGTGATTGTTCATGGAGTACATGTGGTGCACATAGCCCGCACCCACATTGTACCATTCCCCGATATCGTCGTGCTCAAACACGGTGCAGGCCGGTAAAACAATATCAGCGAACTTGGTTTCCCCTTCCCACCAGATCGACTGATTAACAACGAAGGGAAGCTTTTCAGACTGATACATTTCGACGTAACGGTTGGAGTCCATCTGGGTGCCCATGGATGAACTGCCGTATTTGTACATCATCTCAATCTTGGCGTGCCCCGGCGCGGGATAGCCCACCTTCATAAACTGACCCTGCACAGTAGACACATCGGTCAGATGGCCAAAGGCCCGACCCTCAAGAATGGCTTCAGGAATAAACTTACGTGGGATCGCCTGCCTTACCGTACTCATGGTCACAACGTGCGGCATACGCTGATAGTTGTTGGCCGCATTGGCGCTTTGAGTCAGTTCGCCGGACATACCGCCTTCAGCGTACCCAGGGAAATAGAACGAAAAGTCGAGCGGCGCACCAAACTGTAAGTTACCGAAATTAACGCCGGGCCGACCGTATCCCTGCATTGCGCCGAGAATGGCCATCATTCGCGCCCATTGTGCCCCCATCGGGCCGCGTCCCGCGCCACCGAGACCACAGCCCCAGCTTCCGGCACCGAGATAGGTTTTTTTGCGGCTCCATTCTCTCGCCAGTGCTCTCACGTCGCGGGCTGGAATTCCTGTTTCCGCTTCCTGCCATTCAGGAGACTTCGCCGAACCGTCCGTGGTGCCAAGAATATAGTCTTTCCACTCTTCGAAGCCTTGGGTTCTTTTCTCGACAAATTCTTTGTCGTAGGTCTCTTCAGTGATCCAGACGTGGCAAAGGGCTTGAGCAAAGGCTGCATCTGTTCCCGGCTTGGGTGCAAACCATTTGCCGCCCATGAGAGCCGCCGTGTGATTGAGATAGGGATCGATGTGCACCATCTTGATGCCGAGCTCTTTAGCCCAAGCACGACGAATGGTTCCCTCATAACCGTACGTTTTATCTGGATCACTCGACCAGAACACCATCATCTCGGTCTCTTTGAGACAATCCTCAACGGTGCCGTAAAACTCGGGCGTACCAAGGCGCATACTGTTGCCCCAATGGTGCATCGCTCCCCAGAACCACCCTTCCCAACTGTCCGGACTACCCATCATCTTGGTACAGCCGAGCAGATTGGTGAATCGGCCAAAGGCACTCAAATAGTGTCCGAAGTTGCCCCACTGGTGATGGGACCCCGTATTAGCGAAAATCGCGCCACGGCCCTTTGCTTTGGATCGTCTTATTTCTTTGACGACGATGTCGAGGGCTTCATCCCAACTGATGGGCACAAACTCCGACTTGCCACGGTTTTGAATATTGCGCTCACCATCAACATCAAAGTCCACCCGTTTCATCGGGCTCATAATGCGGTCTTCTGAATAGACCATGGATTTAAGCGCCAAACCGTGCGCCGCCAAAGTCGTTTTGCGTGGCGGCGTAAATTTCTTGCCGCGCGCTTCAATGGTCCATGACTCAGCGTCATCATCATCGAATTCCATCGGCGTAATCCTGATGATTTTACCATCTTTGACGTAGACAAAGATCGGACCGCCATTGGTGCCATTGGTATAACGCGTAACACCGTCGCCCATGTCGGTGCCGCTCTTCCAGCCGACGGTCGTCATATAAGTCAGTGTGGAGGTGAACCACACGATCAAAGCGTCTGAGCCTGACATGCCAACTTTGAAGTTTTTCGCAGCATCGATGCGCGTCAATTGGTCAAACGGCGGCGTCAGAAACTCTACGGCTATGGCTTTGTTTTGGAAGAAAATTGAAAGATCGGGATTCTCGTGGATGCCATTTCCGGATTTGATTTTTCCGTCTTTAAACTGGATCCAGCGGCCCGCTGAATTGTCCTTCAGCTTAAATTGCGCAACCAGGTTCTTCTCTTTCACGCGCTCCGCGTACTTGGGATAGATGCGGGTCGCTAGCCGCAGTGCTTGGACGAGCCCCCAAAGAATGATTGAGAATTTCATGTATCCCTCCTGGATAGGTGCGGACGAGACCGTCACGGCTACCTATATATGTTTGATTACCAACCTAAATGGGCCAGCTAAGCTTTGGCAATAGCCGCAAAACGATGTCTGGCCTGACGAATCCGCATAGGAGCTATGGCCACTGAAAAGCCAACAGACCGGGCACTCACGTGGTGCTCGATCGGCCTTACAGCTCGAGGTAGTCGTCCAGCTCAGCCACGATATCTGGAAAATGTATTTGGTTGTTCTGAGCAAGATCACTGGGGAGCTGATCATAGTCGGTAATGACCCGCCCTGCCCCACGTGACATCGTAGCACCGTCAATTTCCGCCATATCCATCCACGGCCGCCAGCTTATGATATTCACTTTGTCTACGGTCGCGGGCACGTGAGCCAACGCCTTATCCGCCAATGCTGCGCTGTCTGCTCTAAACGCAAACACCTCGTGAAATTTTAACGGCGCTCCATCCTCCGTCATGGGTGGAACATAGGAATCTATGCGCTCGTTAAAGGTGATATCTCCGCCATGGCTCGGTAGAGGCTCTAACCAGTGCGTGTTGACGATACCCTCCATGGCAAAGGGCTCGTTGATGACTTTAAGGCTCAACGGAATTTTAATCCGGCTCGGTCCTAACACCTGTGCTGGCACGGTAACCGTGCGGCCTGTGTAGGGATTATCCCATGTCTCTAACACGGCGCCCGAAGCAAGATCGGTAAAGAACACGAACTCTAAATAGACAGCATCAAAGCTGCCGTCTTCATTGCGGCGGTGACGGGTAAAGACCTGCTGTGAGATCCCCATCAACTGGGTGGTTTCTTGTTCAATAATTGCCGACAGCACACCATGGGTCCAACGTATGGCAACGCCACCGTCCGTGCGGCCCATAATCCGAATCATCGTATTTAATTGATCTGCTGGATCACCCCACGGAGATGGCTCAGCGGCAGTACTGGATTGCAGAGCAGACAAATAAGCGACCGAACCGCTAGCCGCAGTTGCACCAAAACGTCTTCTTGATAACTTTGTGATGATGGTGCTCTTTTAAGATAATCGCGTCGGAAAGACGGTGTTACTGCTCTTTTTTGCGTTCTTTGTGATCAACGCGGATCGCGAGGCTATTGCCTTGGCGGCCCATTCCACCTAAATCATCGTCATCATCACCGCCGAGCATAGCCTCCCACTCAGCAGCCATCGAATCAGCCTCATCGCCATCATCATCTGGGGCGATAGAGTCCATTTCGGCCATGATATCGACTTCGTCGTCTTCGCTA
>JABJAH010000017.1 GCA_018666155.1 Rhodospirillaceae bacterium
AACCAATACTCCCAATTGCACTCGTTGCGACGGTCCTGATTGTCGGCTGTTCTGATAACGGAGAGTCAGAGACGTCTGCGGCGCCGAAAATTCGACCGGCTAAATTAGTCACGGTTGAAGCCTCATCGAACCAACGCGACTGTCCGTCGTCAGAGAATTTGGAACAGTAGGGTTGTGAACCTAAGTGAGAGCTTAACCCATCTTAGTTGTTGATATTAGGGGTGTATGGCGGAGAGGGCGGAATTCGAACCCACGGTCCTCATTACCCCAACGCATCCAGCACTTCAAACGCGGCGCGCTCGCCGGATTCCATTGCGCCTTCGAGGCCGCGGGTGGATTGCGAGGTGTGTTCTCCGGCGAAGTGAATGGGGCCAGAGGGTTGCGCCATCGTCTCTTTGTATTTGGCAATCATGCCGGGCCGCCAATAGGCGTACATGCCACCGGCGTAAGGGTCTTTCGCCCAAGACCAGGAGCGCGCCACGCGCACCTTGCCTTTGGCCGCCGGTCGTGCGGCCACAAGGTCGGCAATCAAGCGCGCCTCGGCTTGCGCCTTGGGCATACGATTAAGGAACTCGGCCAAGCGCCCGGTTGAGAACACATACATGCCCACGGCTTCGCCGTTCTCTGTCTGCGGGCCCATGCGGCCCGGTGAGGTATCCATCCACATGCCGGCGGGGAGGCCATCGTTCTCCCAATAGGGGGCGTCGGTTTCAAGGAAGGCATGGAAGCACGAGCCATAAGGCATGGTTTGAATGGCCTCGGCTTGCGGGCCGGTGATGCGCGGATCAAAGGTCACGAATTTCAAGGCCGAGAACGGCAGGGTGACAATCACCTTCTTGCCGGTAAACACGCGGCCATCGTCGGCCACCACTTCAACACCCGCGCCACCGGTGCGAATACCGGCAATGGGGGTGTTGCGATGAATCGCCCCGGTCATCGCGCTGGCCATGGCGTTGACCAGGCTGGAGTTGCCGCCTTCAATTTTCCAAAAGTTGGGGGGCTCCGGCTCGGATTGGGATTTGGCAAAGTTCCACACGTGCATCATGTGCACGGAGGACAACTCATCAATGGTGTGGCCGTAGCCCGGGTTGGTATCCATGCCCAAACGGATTTCCGCTTCGCTGTGCCCTTTGGCCAACATCATGTCGCGCAAGGAGACATCGTGCTGGGTGATGCTTGGCTCCCACCAGGACTCAAGGTCATCAAACAGACTGTACTTATCAATCATGCGGAAGCGATAGGCGGCGGGCGTGAGCGTTTTGGCATCACCCTGAAACGGATTGAGCGGATGATCCGCCCAGTCTTTGTTGAGAATGTTCGTGCCCTTGATGTGGATGTGACTGCCGAAGCCACTGCCCTGCGCCGGTGAGCGCTTGACGCCAAGGCGGTCACAAAAATCGAGGAAACGCGCGTACATGGCGCCGACGGAGGAGCCACCCGCCTCCGGCTGACCGGGTAAGTCGGTCATGGTGTAGCAGCGACCGCCGATGCGGTCCTTGGCCTCAACAATCGCGGTGGTGTAGCCCTCGCTCTCGAGCCAGCTGGCCGCGGTGAGGCCGGAGAGGCCCGCGCCAACAATAATCACATCAGCGGTATCGGCGGCGCGGGCGCGGCGCGGTGTCAGCCCGGTCGCCAACGCCGTCCCCGCCATCAGGCCGAGGCTGGTGCGTCTGGATAGAAAGGACGTGGTGGTCATGGCGTTGTTCTCCGCAGCTTGGGATCAAGCAGCTTACACCCTGCGCAGCATTCTTTCGCGCCCCTAAACATAGTGTATGGGCTCGTTTGTATTTCTGTGGTGCATGGGGTCGTTTACCCAAACGCACCTGCATGGGCTCGATGAGAGGAACGAACAGTGCATGGGCTCGTTCCTCTCTATTTCCATATAACTTTTTCGCTCAGCCGCCGGAATCGACCTGTTGCACGTTAATCCGTGTGCCATCGGGCGTGTACACCGTGCCTTCATAGCCGACCACGCTGGTCATCTGCCCAGACAGACGAGAAGGCTGCGAGGCGATCTGCACACCCATGGCCTCGAGCTTTTCAAAGGTCGCGAAGATGTCCGCCACTTTAACCACCAGTAGAGACTCGCCAGCGCGGGGACGCTGTGCCCCCTCGCGCTCAATCGGCGCGAACTCATCACCGTTCGAGCCCAGCAGGCCGATCATCGGGCCAGTCCCACCAGCCGAGGTCATCATGACAAAGTGCGCGCGATTGCCCTCATCCAAGTTGAGCGATCCAGCGGTTTCCTCGCCACCGAATTCTTCATCCTCAAACGAGACGCGATAGCCCATGGCGTCTGACCAAAACGCCTTAGACAGTTCGACATCCGAGGTGAACAACGTCATGCGACGAATGCTGCCGCCCTCGCCAACTTCGCCTCCTGTACCGAGATCGCGCGCCACCCGAAAGCCAAACTGGGTGTTGTGTTTCTCAATCGGATCACGCCCGGGCCAAGCAATGCGATTGCGTTCGGGCGCTGACAGCCAGCCGCCACCGCGCGTTGTGTGCATGTCGCAGCCCACATCCCATTTCCAGGCCGAGCCATCGCGTGGTCGTCCGACATGCGTTGCCGCCCAGCAATCTTCGGTCCACTCCCAAACATTACCGATCATGTCGTAGAGACCAAAAGCGTTGGGCTTGAACTGCCCCACCGGGGCGAGATCCGCATAGCCGTCGCGACACGTCGCCGGGAACCAAGGGAACGGATATTCTTCGGCGCCATCGAGATCGAACGTGTTGGCCCAGGCGCAGGCTTGACCAGAACTGCTGCCCCAAAAGCGCGGCGTTGTCGTGCCGGCCCGCGCCGCATATTCCCATTCCGCTTCACTCAACAAGCGGTAGCGTTTGCCGGTGATCTCAGCGAGCCACCCCACATAGGCTTTTGCATCGTTCCACGACACACAGCCCACCGGATGTTCATCCTTCACCCGCTTGGGCTGACGGCGGTCCTGCCAGCTTGCGGTGGGGTCATCGTTGAACCCGATGTCATCGTTCCACACCCGGCATTCGTCTTTGACCACGTAGCCCGTCGCCTCGACGAAGGCCTCGAACTGACCATGGGTCACCTCGAACCGACCGGCAGCGAACATATAATCGATCGTGACTTTTACCTGTGGGCCTTCACCACGGACGAGATCAACCTCGCGGTCACTGATCGGCGTGCCCATCAGGAATGTGCCGCTCGGGATCACCACCAACTCCGGGCAATCGTCACAATCTTTGACGACATCGCCAGCACTGAGCCGATCATCGGATTGCGCAGTGGCTGCCGATGAGAAGGCGAGCGTCGCCATCAGAACTAAAAATCGATTCATAGTCTTCTCCCTCACTTCAACTCACGGACGACACGAAAACCAAGATCATTGCCTCGGCCTTCTGGGGCTCCGCTGGCCCGGCGGGCCGGACGAACATTCGTTGGCCGACTGTACCAGCCACCGCCACGCACGACCCGGCGTTCGCAGCCGCCGTTCCAAACCCACGCTCTTTCGTCGGCTGGACGCCCCCAATAACTGGTGGTGTAGCAATCCTGCACCCGCTCCCAGAGATTACCCATCATGTCGTAAAGGCCGTAGGTACTGGGTGCAAAGCTGGCGACCGGCGCCACATCGGCATAGCCATCGTTGCAGCGAGCATAGGGCCAGGGCAGCGTATAGTCTTTCTGAGACTCGCCATCGTAAGCATTGGCATGTTCGCAAGTCAGCGACAGCGACACACCTTCAAAAGAATTATTCGCCCCCCAAGGCCGCGGCGCTGTTGTTCCGGCTCGGGCGGCGTATTCCCACTCAGACTCAGAGGGCAGCCGGTAGGTCTGACCCGTCACGTCGGACAGCCAATCCGCATAGGCAACGCTGGCCGCAAAATCGATACAGGACACCGGATGATTATCTTTCGGCCGACGCGGCTGAATTGGCTTTTGCCAACTCGCTTTCGAGTCCTCGGTATTGCCGCCTTGGATGACGTTGCACCCGACACCGGCATCGTATCCGGTGGCGTCGACAAACGCGCGGAACTGACCGATGGTCACTTCGGTTTCCCCGATGGCGAAGGCTGACCGAATCGAGACCCGGATCGGCGGCCCCTCACCGGACTCTTCATTCACTTCATAGGCGCCGACCGGCGTCCCCATAACAAAGTCACCCGCTGGAATGACGACCATACGTGGACAGTCATCACAGTCTTGGATCACGACACCCGGTTCTTGCCCGGATGCAGATGTCGCAAAGAAGAACGCTACCAAACCAATGACTGTTTTCATGGCGCGCTCCGTTCGGCGGTCGAAAGGTCACGGGCGACCCGGAACCCTCCGAAGTCGAAGCGATGAGTCGCATTGGCGTCGCCATGATAGCCGGGCCGAATGCGGGCGACCGACGTCATCCACCCTCCGCCGCGCTGAATGATGCGGGCGCAGCCGCCCTCCCAAACCCAAGCACTGCCATCTTTAGGGCGGCCGATATGGGATTTGGTCGCGCAATCTTCAGCAAACTCCCAGACGTTTCCGAGCATGTCATAGAGGCCAAAAGCGTTTGGCTGGAGCGATCCCACTGGAGCAACACCTTCAAAGCCATCGCGACAGGCCATGTGCGTCCACGCTAGGGGATAGCGTTCGCGGCTATCCAGATCGTACCCGTTGACCCAAGCGCACCCTTGATGGGGATTGTTACCCCAGGGATATAACGCGCTTGATCCGGCACGGGCGGCGTATTCCCATTCGGCCTCGGTCGGCAAGCGATAGGCGAGACCGGATTTGTTGGCGAGCCACGACACGTAAGCCTTTGCGTCCTGCCATGAGACACAACTCACCGGATGGTGCGGCTTGGGCTTCGCCGGAACACCGGGACGTTTCCACGTCCGGTTATCATCGTCGTCGTAGCGTTGCAGATCGTCGTTCCAGACCCGGCAGCGGACCGTCGGTTCGAAACCTGTGTCTCTGGCAAACGCGGCAAACTCGCCATGGGTGACCTCAAAACGCCCGATGGCGAATGCGTTGGGAATTGTCATCTGGACGGGAGGTTGTTCCCCGGTTTCATTATGGACCGGTACGCCGAGCGGCGTTCCCATGCGATATTCACCAGCGGGCACAACCACCAGCTCGGGACAGAATTCACAATCAGAAAGGATGTCGCCGGGGCCTGCGTGGGCTGGAGCAGCGCCAAAGAGAGACTCCAGAATAATCGCCAGCGCCGCAACCGTCTTCACCCTGAACCTCCCTTATGAAGCGCATGTTTCCACGCCTCTTTAGAAAAGAGCTTAGAGAAGACCTCTGCGACTCACCATAGGAGTCTAGGGCTTAGGCGATTCCGTATCCGGACGTCGGCAACGGCAGGCGCCGCAGACGCTGGCCTGTTGCCGCGAAGATCGCATTGGCAACCGCCGGCGCCGTTGCCGGCACCGCGGCTTCTCCGGCCCCGCCAACGATTTCCTTGGACTCCAGCAGCGCCACTTCAACTTCTGGCATGTTTGCCAGACGCATCACATCGTAGTCGTGGAAGTTGGACTGCTCGACGACGCCATTCTTGACCGTAATCTCGCCGAACATCGTCGCGCTAAGTGCGTAGGTGATGCCGCTTTCCATTTGATGCACGACATTGGATGGATCCAGGGCGAAACCACAATCGTAGGCGCACCAAATTTTGACCACTTCGAGATCACCGCTAGAGATATCGATCTCTGCGACCTGCGCATTCACCGAACCGAACCCGGGACAAAAAGCGATGCCAAGGCCACGGCCCGATGGCATTTCCCGGCCCCATCCAGCCATCTCCGCAACTTTGTCCAGCACAGCGATCTCGCGTGGTTTGTCGATAATCAAGCTGCGGCGAAATTCATAGGGGTCCTTGCCAGCGAAGTAGGCGAGCTCATCCATTGCGCTTTCGGAAAAGAAACCATTTTGCGATGACGCCACGCCGCGCCAGAAACCAACCGGCACAACCGGCTTGTATTCGACATAATCAACTAACGTGTTTGGAATGGCGTATGAGCCACCGATCGCACCGCCGAGAGACGTCGGATCAGGAAAATTACGCGGTCGATTCTGAAACTGAAGGATTGATTCACCGGCCAAGCGGCTATGCATGGCAACCAAATTGCCTTCGTCATCCAGTGATGCCTTGATCCTCGCGACATAAGCCGCGCGATAGAAGTCATGTTGAATGTCTTGTTCACGGGTCCAGATCAGACTCACCGGCCGGCCCTTGACTGCCATAGCGGCCTGCACCGATTGACGGGCAAAATCCGGTTCCCATTTGCGGCCAAAGCCACCGCCGGCAAATGTGTTTTGAAGGCTTACGTTTTCTAGCGAGAGCCCAGTGATCTCTGCCGCTTGTTCTCGGGCCAAATCCTGCTGTTGGTGGGGCGACCACATCTGGCAATGACCATCGGTGACCAACGCCGTCGACGCCATTGGCTCCATGCAGGCATGAGCCAAAAAGGGCACTTCGTACTCTGCCTCAAAAGACCGTGTGGACTCGGCGATGACGGCGGGGGCATCCCCCTTGGTACCAAAGAAAGGTCTGGCTTCGTCGTCCAAAGACGCACGCATTTCCTGCCACATGTCATGGGAGTTGAGGCTATCCATGCCCTTAAAGTCCCACTCGACATCAAGAGATTCAGCGGCCTTCTTGGCCTGCCAAAACGTCTCACCGATCACCGCGATACCGCCATCAACGTCAGTCACAGCAACAACGCCGGGATGGGAGAGGACTGCGTCACGATCATCGCGAATGATTTCGCCGCCATAGACCGGTGACGTCCGTAACGCCGCATAAAGTTTGCCGTCTAACGCGATATCCGCACCGTAGTCCGCTGAGCCATCCACTTTAGCCGGCGTATCCTTGCGCGGCACAACTTTGCCCAAGAGCTTAAAGTCGGAGCGATCTTTGAGCGCAGGCTCTTCTGACGGAACCAACTGAGCCGCAGCATCGGCCACATCGCCAAAGCGCACGGTTCGGCCAGATTCTGCGTGGGTGATAATGCCGCGATCTACGGATAGCTCTGCCGCATCAACGTTGAGCTTTTGGGCGGCCGCACGGACCAGCATGTCTTTTGCAGCGGCGCCGGTTTTCCGAAGTACGTCGTAGTAGCCACGGGTCGCATCAGAACCGCCCGTAGATTGCCGGCCGTCTTTCGCTGGATTGCCATACGCCGGATTAGCCGTCGCTAGCCTGACCTCGACCAAATCCCAATCCGCATCCATCTCCTCGGCAACAATCTTCGGCAGGGTTGTATATACGCCCTGACCGATCTCGACGCCCGGAACGACGATGGAAACCCGGTTATCCGGCATAACTTGAACAAACGCGTTCAACTCGGCGTTTTCGCCCCCCGCCACTGTCGCTGCTGATAAAGGCAATCGCGCACCCAGAACCAGGCCACCCACTGCGGCCGAGGTTACAAAAAATGTCCGGCGGCTCAATCGAGTCTTTGACGAGGCGGGACGAGACGGTTGAAAGGTCATGACAGGCTTCCTTGGATTGGCTCAAAGCGGCATTTTCTATGCGTTAGGTGTACCATAGCGATAATCGGGGACCAAAGAAGACAGACGAATTTCGACCAATCAATCATCCCGCGAGCACCAAACATACATGCATGGTTTTGAAGCCTCTAAGCAGGGTTATTGTGATCATTGTGCGGCTTTTCCCAGGCGCTCCCTAGCGCCACAGACCCTTCGTTGATACTTTCGGACCTTATCAAAGCTTCGTGAGGTTCCCCGCCATGATGGATTACACCCTTCGCCAACACGGTCGCGCCACTCTGGATTTCTTGTCGGCTTTCGGTCCGTCGATTGGCCCGTTGATGAAAGACCAGCATGCAGCCCTCGAGTCTGCCGGCCTCAACGATGAGACACTGGCCGATGACCTTGATGAACGCGCCAAGCAAATCGAGTCGGTGCTCGCGAAAGTGCCGGCCTTCCGGACTACCAACCTAGTCGGCGAATGGCACGGCGAGCATCATGGTCGTACGGCCGCGGCGGCCTTTGAGGATATAAAAGATGACCTCGCCCCTGACTTTGAAAAGCTAGCGTCTGGCGGAACGACGCTTACTTACAACCCGGACCTAGAAATACCAAAGTACTGGCCCTACCCCATTCATCGAACGACGGGCGGTTGGGACGGTCATCGTCATATGGGTTTCATTCACGGCGAATTGGTTCATCGCTATATCGTAGGAAAAGCGTCGAAGCCGCCTGCGGCTGGAGGAGCTCCGACCGACATCTACGCAGATCGCCGGAATTTCGCTGAGCAGGCCCCGCGCCGCGATTACAGCCATGTCGTCGAGATTGGATGCTCTTCAGGACCCTATACAACAAAACTAGCCGACGTTTTCCCTAAGGCAAAGATATCGGCGTGCGACATCTCAATTGCCCAACTTGAACAAGCGCAACGCAACGGCAACAAGCTCGGCCACAGTTGGGACCTATTACATGCCGACGGGCGCGCGACTGGCTTGGCAGACGGATGCTGTGATCTGTTCACGTCCTATATCATTCTGCATGAACTTCCCGTCGACGTGATTACAGACATACTGCGCGAGGGGTTCCGCACATTAGAATCAGGCGGCGACTTGTTATTTGGCGACGTCGCGCCGTACAACGCACTCGGCAAAACAGCCGCATGGCGCACCGACTACATGGCCAAATATGGCGGTGAACCGTTCTGGCGAGGGTCTTCCACCATGGACATGATTGGCCTGATGGAAAGCATCGGATTTGTCGACGTGAAGTACGAGGGCATGGCACCCAACAACTATCCTTGGATGACCTATGGTCGGAAGCCGTAATTTATAATGTCAGACCGCAAAACTTACCCCGCGACGAAGAAACCAAGAAAACGCCAGGCCCTTCGTCCTGAAGATATAGATAACGTTGGCCAGGCAATCCTTACTTTGGCGCAAGAGCTCTGGGCCGTGAAGGACCGGCAGGCCGTAACCGAAGCTGTTTTAAAAGCCCGCGGAATCGACATCAGTGAAGACGTTGATACCTACGCACCCGATGCGGAACTGGACGCGAAACTCACCGCAGACCGCCAAGCTCTAGTCAGCAAAATCGTGATGGATTTGACTGGAGAGTACGGCCCGCTTGAGTAAGAGCGCCAATAGCCGAGCAATCCTCAGCGCTATGAACGATCCACACGTAAAGCATTAAGCGTGGGGTAATCTTTCAATAAACTTGATCGTACATAATGGTTGGTACCGCGATGGATATATTTAGCGGCGGCGGCAGCCAGCACGTGGGTGTCTGCCAAAAGCGCTTCAATGTCGCGACGATCATCTTCTGAATGATATTCAAGATAAATCTGATCGATATCACCTAGCTTGTTCTTCAAAGCGCCGAGCACGGGTAACTCCGCACCTTCTGTATCGATCTTCAGAATGGAAATCTGATTGAGTTCAAGTTCGTCCAACATATGGCCGGCATGTCGAAGCTCAACAGTCTGCGTCGACTCAGACGTTTCAGCACTGTTGTACAAAGAGTTTTGCAAACACTGAGATGCGCCTTCAAAAAGCGGCATGCTCGTGTCCTCTGAATACAATCCAATCGGGAACACTTCTGCATTCGGGAACCGCGCAACATTTTGTTGCAAGTATTCGACAGCACCTGGAGATGGCTCAAAACAAAAACAGCGAGCGTTGCTGAAGTGAGCTGCCATGAAAACCGTAAACGCCCCGACGTTTGCGCCGACGTCCACGATGGTCTCAACCTCGTAACCCGAAATCGCTAAGATTGGATAGTCCTTGCCCTCAAGAATGCGGCGAACATGTTGACCCGTGTTAGCGACGTCGGGAAATTGAAAACGGTAAGACCCACTTTTCGCATCAACCTGAACAGTCGATGTGTTGCCGTAGTGAGACTCCGATTTGGGCTGGGTCGCATTCATGGCGCCGGTATAGATGTCCATGAGGCCCTCACGCAATAGTGACCACTAACCCCAATCGCACAATCACGCCTAAGCCCCGCTTTCCCGGTGCCTAACCAGAGTTGCGGCTAGAATCGGCCCCTCTCTCTTCACACGCCACACTCTTATTGGTTGTATTTTCATTATACTCTGTATTAAATAAGGGGAAATGGGCGGCGATCGACTAGCCAAGCCCATAAAGCGGGGAACACTGCATGCCACGGGACACTGACTTCAAGCACAACACCATCCGCATTTTAGTCGTTGATGGTGACGACGCCGAGGCAGACTCGCTGGTTAAGAGCCTCTGTGAGGCTGGTTTCAGGAAGGCCAATATCGTCGTCGCTCGATCTTTCGACGATGCAGTGAATGCGGTCGAAAAAGAGACCCTACAGGTCGCCCTCATCAACTATAACCTGCCATCGCATACCGGGTTCGAGCTAATGGAAGAACTGATGAGGATGGGTAACCCCGTTCCTGTCATCATGACAGCCGAAGCAAAAGACTCGAAAATTGATTCTGGGGCGATGGAACGAGGGGCCTACGACTACCTCATTCATTCGGAAATCGACCCCGAGCTACTAGAGCGAACCATCCGGTACACGATCATCCGGCGCAAATTAGAAGATCGACTGGTTCACGCGGCTCTCTACGACGAGCTTTCAAGCCTACCGAACCGCCGAGCCTTTTTCGATCGGCTGAAGCAGGGCTTGTTTAGGGCGGATCGCCACAAACAAGAGCTTTCAATTGTCTATATCGACCTCAACGGATTCAAAGCCGTTAATGACACCCACGGGCATCAGGCCGGCGATGAGGTCATTCGAGAAATTGGCAAGCGCCTTGAGATATGTCTGCGCCGTACCGATACGCCTGCGCGCCTGGGCGGTGATGAATTTGCCTGCATTCTAGAAGATTTTCGTGATCGAAAGGCGGCCCTCGCAGTCATCGATAAAATCATAAACATCTTTGCCGATCCCATCCCATACGATGGGGTTGATCATCAGATCGGCGGGAGCCTCGGCGTATCCTTCTATCCCGAAAACGCGACGGACGCGGACCTGTTGATTCAACTCGCTGACGAATCCATGTATCAGGCCAAAGTCAAATCTCGCCGAACGGGCAAGCCGGAAATGATCATTGCCACACCGGAAGAGAAAACGGCTTAGTCGACGAACCGACCCAGCGAGACCGGCGCAGTGGCTTTAGTTGCACATAAGCGCTGGCGAACAGCGGGTCTCGGTCTCTCTTCCACGCCATGTTCGTAAGCAACGATCACAAGCGTACCCGCGAAGGCGTTCAGCAACTCACCTGGCTGCAAAAGAAAGTCTGGATTCCTCGGACGCCCGAGTTTCTCATTCCCTTCCCCGAAGGTTTCAATCAAGAGAACGCCGTCCGCCGTTAGCGCCTTGGCTAGAAACGGAAAATGAGGCCGGTGGAGATAGTTCGTCATCACGATGCCGTCGAAGGTATTCGCTGGGAACGGCCAAGCACCACCCTCCATATCCACTTCTAGAACCGTTAGGTCTTCGCATCCTGAAAGATCCGACAGTCCTGAAGCATCGATATCAACCGCAGTCACCTCATACCCTTCACCAAGTAAATAACGGGTATGGCGCCCATGTCCGGCGGCCAGGTCGAGCACCCTTCCCCCCGTTCGGATAAGAGATGTAAACCGAGTTACCCAGGCGGAGGCTGGAATATCCGGATCACTGGGGCGATCAAAGCTCGACATACTGGATGAACCCCTCCTATGAACTGCCGACGGCATGCTATTCATCGACTCCTGCTCGCCGAGAAAGGTAGCATGGCGCCCAACGAGGAGGAGCGATCAATGTTTCGTATAGCGTTAACAGGTTTAGGTCTGATGGCCTTGCTGTTGGCAACCCCATCAGACCCTTCTGCACAAGAGGCGCGGGCGCTTCATGACCGTATCATCACCTTTGATGCAGAAATGGACATCCCGTTTGAGTTCATGAACGGCGCGAACGATGTCGGCACCGAAACCGGCATGCAGGTCGATTTGCCAAAAATGAACCGCGGCGGCCTAGACGGTGCCCTCTTCGTAAGCTGGGTCCTACAGGGCGAACGAATACCAACGGCCTATGCCACCGCCCGCTCGGACGCGGAGAGGAAATTCGCAGCTATCGAAAACATGGTTCAGACTTATCCGGATCGCATTGGACTCGCTCGCACCGCAGATGACGCTGAAAAGCTCGTGGCGGAAGGCAAACACTTTGCTGTCATGGGCATGGTCAACGCTTGGCCAGTTGGTCCAGACCTCACGTGGCTACCCGAGCTATTTGATCGCGGGCTACGCAACATCACGCTCAATCATGCGGGCCATAATCAATTCTCCGACTCATCGCGGCCACGCGCACAACTCAACGACAACAAACAAGAGCATGTTGGGCTATCCCAGCTGGGCCGAAGCTTGGTTGCCACGATGAATGAGCTCGGCATCATCGTCGATGTCTCACAAGTCTCATCGCAGACCGTATTTCAAACAGCAGAGTTGTCCCGCGCACCGATCATTGCGTCTCATTCCGGCATCAAAAACATCATCAAGACAGCCCGCAACCTGACCGATACAGAAATGCTCGCCATAAAGAAGACAGGCGGCGCGGTTGGCATCGTCGCGTTCTCGAGTTATCTCCGCCCTTCGCTTCCCGGACAACGCCCAGTATTTGGAGCTATTTTAGGTGAATATGGCACGACGAATCTGGCGGAGATTACAGCATCGTTTTCTGCTGAAAAAGTTGAGCAATTCAAAATTGACTTTGCTGCCTATGAAAAAGAGTTCCCACCTGCGACGGTTACCGACTATGTCGACTCCATCGCGTACGCCGTCAATTTGCTCGGCATCAATCATGTCATGATCAGCTCTGACATGGAGCACGGCGGGGGTGTTACCGGCTGGATGACCGCCGGTGAGGCGTCTGGGGTTACAGAAGAGCTTGTTTCCCGAGGCTTTACTGAGGATCAAATTGCCAAACTGTGGTGGGGGAATTTTGCTCGGGTTTGGCGCGCTGTTGAGTCCGCCGCAGCCGATTGACGCAATTTGACGCAGTGCAGCAAAAAGCCTAAGAGCATATGGATAGTAGGCGTTACGCGCCCGTTTTTCCTGTTTCTCTAAGGTGGAGCAAAGCGGTGACCAAGCCGGCAGCACCTGATAGTCAGACCCTAGAATTGGCGGCGGATTTTCCGGCGGCGGATCCAAACGCGTGGTTGACCCTGGTCGAAAAATCCCTGGGTGGTCGGCCTTATGAAAAATTGGCCTCAAAAAGCTACGACGGCCTAACGATTAAAACGCTCTACACGGCTGACCCTTCGGCACCGAATACTGGAGTAACAGCGTCAGGCGCGACACAATCGGGCTGGGATGTCCGGTGCGTATCGTCCCATCCCGATCCCAGCACGGCGAACAAACAGATTCTGGCTGACCTAGAAAAAGGGGCGGCCTCAGTTTGGCTTAAGCTAGATCCAACCGGGCGCACCGGCACGGTCATCAAATCTCGCGGCGACCTCGAAACACTACTTGATGGTGTCTTCCTCGATCTTGCACCCGTGACTCTTGACCCGGGCGGGCCCTCTTTGCCGCCTGCTGCATATCTGATGGATTTGCTGACACGGAAAAATATTGCGCATGAGGCCTTCACAGGAAATTTCGGCGCCGATCCGCTGAGCACTCTTGCCGCTGTCGGCAAAGTGATCGTCCCGATGGAATCGCTCCTCGGACGGATGGCCGACCTTGCTGCCCACACCGCTAAGACCTACCCAAATGCCAAGGCCCTCAACATCGCAACAACGGTCTACCATAGCGCTGGGTGCTCTGAAGCGCAGGAGCTAGCAATCGCGATGGCCACAGCGGTTGAGTACCTCCGCCATATAACGAAGGCGGGTGTATCGATTGACGATGCCTGCCGTCAGGTCGCATTTACGCTGACCTGTGACACCGATGTGTTTCTAACCATCGCCAAACTTCGGGCCGCCCGCCGCCTTTGGGCGAGGATATCTAACGTGTGTGGCGCTAACATTGCGGCCCCAATACACGCGGTCACAGCGCCGCGCATGATGAGCCGTCGCGATCCATGGGTGAATATGTTGCGCGGCACAGCAGCCTGTTTTGCAGCTGGAGCCGGCGGCGCCGATGCGATAACCGTCCTGCCGTTTGAGAGCGCGATTGGTCTACCAACATCGTTAGGTCGCCGCGTTGCTCGCAACACGCAAATTATTCTGCAGGAGGAATCGTCGATCAATCGAGTCGCGGATCCAGCCGACGGATCGTGGATGGTGGACGCACTCACTGACGAAATGGCCGAGATGGCGTGGTCAACCTTCCAGGACATCGAAAAATCAGGTGGCATGGCAGAGTCTCTCGCCAACGGCAAAATAGCTACTCGAATTGCTGAAACAGAACTTGCTCGGGCAAAAAATATCGCGACGCGCAAAGATGCTCTGACAGGTGTGAGCGAGTTTCCAAATCTCGCCGAAGACCCAGTCGAAATCGATACGCCCGACGTTGCTGCGATCGTGGCCTTAGCAGACGAGCGCGCCAAAAATGCGCCCGGCATGGTCGACAGCCTACCCGAGCACAGCGACGGCGCACTGATGGCAGCCCTTGTGCAAGCCGCAGCAAACAATACATCGGCACCGACTATTGGCGCCGCGCTCAAAGGAACATCGTTGGAACTTGCGCCGTTACCGCAACACCGGTTGGCAGAAGACTATGAAGCATTGCGAGATGCGAGCGATACCTACGCCGCCCAGCACAACGCACGGCCACAGATATTTCTCGCCAACATTGGGCGCGTCTCCGACTTCACCGCTAGGGCTTCTTTCGCCAAGAACTTCTTTGAGGCCGGCGGTGTTGAGGCGCTAGCCGGAAGCGGGGGTATCGATTCAAACGGCATCGTTGCCGAGTACAAAAAAACAGGTGCCGTCGCCGCTGTTATGTGTGCGACCGACGACCTCTACTCTGAGCACGCTGAAAACCTAGCGACGGAATTGAAGGCAGCAGGTGCCAAAACGATCTATCTGGCCGGTCGCGCAGGTGACCATGAGCAAGCCTTGCGATCCGCCGGCGTCGACGGCTTCATCTCTTTGGGTTGTGATGTCTTGGCTGTTTTGAATGACACCCACCAACGCCTCGGGATCAGCTCATGAACCAGATTCCTAATTTCTCAGACATTCCATTGAAGACCGCCGGCGCTGTTGAGCAGACGACCAGCGACAGCCCGTCTGACTTAATATGGTCCACACCTGAAGGCATCGATGTCAAACCGTCCTTCAACTCGGGGGACGTGGCGGGCCTCGACTTTCTGAACACGTTACCCGGTGTTCCGCCGTTTCTGCGCGGTCCTTACCCGACCATGTATGCGAGCCGGCCCTGGACCATCCGTCAGTACGCCGGGTTTTCGACCGCCGAAGACTCAAACGCATTTTACCGGCGCAATCTAGTGGCTGGACAAAAAGGCCTATCGATCGCCTTCGACTTAGCCACCCACCGTGGCTACGATTCAGACCACCCTCGCGTTACGGGTGATGTTGGCATGGCCGGTGTGGCAATTGATTCGATCTACGACATGCGCACGTTGTTCGACGGTATCCCGTTAGATCGTATGTCAGTGTCGATGACGATGAACGGCGCTGTGCTCCCTGTTATGGCGCTGTACATCGTTGCGGCAGAAGAACAAGGCGTAAAACCGGAATTGTTGTCGGGCACCATCCAGAACGACATTCTTAAAGAGTTCATGGTGCGCAACACGTATATTTATCCGCCAGAGCCAAGCATGCGCATAATTTCTGACATCTTTTCTTACACCTCTGAGAAGATGCCCAAATACAATTCCATATCAATCTCCGGCTATCATATGCAGGAAGCTGGGGCGACCGCCGATTTGGAATTGGCGTATACCCTGGCAGACGGGGCTGAGTATGCCCGCGCGGGGCTGGCCGCCGGGATGGACATCGACGCCTTCGCACCGCGACTGTCTTTCTTCTGGGCCATCGGCATGAACTTCTTCATGGAAGTTGCAAAAATGCGTGCGGCGCGTTTGCTGTGGGCGAAATTGATCAAACCCTTCGACCCGAAGAGCGATAAATCTCTGTGTCTCCGCACACATTGCCAAACTTCGGGTTGGTCGCTTACAGCGCAAGACGTCTACAACAATGTGACCCGGACCTGCATCGAGGCGATGGCCGCGACTCATGGCCACACGCAATCACTCCACACAAATGCGCTTGATGAAGCATTAGCCTTGCCGACGGATTTTTCTGCCCGCATTGCCCGCAATACGCAGTTGTTCATTCAGCAAGAAACGGGGACGTGCCGAACCGTCGACCCCTGGGGTGGCAGTTACTATGTGGAACGCCTGACTCATGATCTCGCCAAGCGTGCGTGGGATCACATACAAGAGGTCGAAGAATTGGGCGGCATGGCCAAGGCCATCAAGGCCGGGGTTCCCAAATTACGGATCGAAGAGGCCGCGGCCCGCACCCAGGCCCGGATCGACTCTGGACGACAAACAGTTGTCGGGGTGAATAAGTACCGCTTAGATGAAACCGAAAACATCGACGTCCTAAGGGTCGACAATGCGGCGGTCCGGACCTCTCAGCTTGAGAAACTAAAACGCCTAAAGGCAGAGCGGGATGAGACGTCGTGCCAGGCGGCTTTGGCTGCTCTAACCAACGCCGCCAAGACCGGTGATGGTAACCTGTTGGCTCTTTCAGTTGACGCCGCCCGGGCAAAGGCTACGGTTGGCGAAATTACGATGGCCATGGAAGTCGTATACGGCCGCCATGTTGCTGAGATTAAATCTATTTCGGGGGTTTATCGGAAAGAAGTGGGCGAGTCTGACAAAACAGTCACTAAGGTTGCGGCCATGGTCTCCACATTCGAGGAGAACGAGGGTCGTCGACCGCGTATTCTGATCGCAAAAATGGGACAAGACGGCCACGACCGTGGCCAGAAAGTCATCGCCACAGCCTTTGCCGACCTTGGGTTCGACGTTGATATCGGTCCTCTTTTCCAGACGCCGGGGGAAGCCGCGCGCCAAGCCGTCGAGAACGATGTGCATATCATTGGCGCCAGCTCACTCGCGGCGGGACATCTGACACTCGTGCCGACGCTGAAAGATGAGCTTAAAAAATTGGGCCGCGACGACATTATGATCGTGGCTGGTGGCGTTATCCCACCCCAGGACTACGACGCTCTGACCCAAGCTGGCGCAGCAGCGATATTCCCGCCTGGTACAATAATCAGCGAGGCCGCCGTCGGCCTCCTGGAGAAGCTCGGCCAATCCCTCGGCCACAACTCAAAAACAGCCAAGTAGGGCATCTGTGATGCCGGCAACTGCCGCACCCTCTTCTGCTAGCCGCCCGCGCTTGTCGGTCGAAGAATACGTTGCTGGCGTTCGATCCGGCGACCGAGCCAACTTGGCTCAGGCCATCACTTTAATCGAAAGCCGGAAACCGGAGCATCAAGAACAAGCGCAAGAGCTTTTGCTTGAGCTCGCGCCCCTTTCTGGAAAATCGGTCCGTGTGGGCATTTCCGGTGTGCCGGGCGCAGGCAAAAGCACGTTCATTGATACTATCGGGACAAACCTCACCAAGGCCGGGCATAAGGTCGCTGTTCTCGCTGTAGATCCGACCTCGGCCCGGACCGGAGGATCGATCCTCGGCGATAAAACAAGAATGGCCAATTTGGCGACAAACGAAGACGCCTTTATTCGACCGTCGCCAACGTCGGGGACCTTAGGTGGGGTTACTCGAACGACACGCGAAACGATTCTGGTCTGCGAGGCTGCAGGGTTTGACATCATTCTTGTCGAAACCGTGGGTGTGGGACAGTCGGAGGTCGCCGTCTCTGAGATGGTCGACTTCTTTATGGTGCTGTTAATCGCCGGCGCTGGTGACGAACTGCAAGGCATAAAAAAAGGTGTCTTGGAGATCGCCGATATGATCGCCTTGAATAAGGCGGATGGTGACAACGAAATCAAAGCCAAAGCGTCCGCAGCCGAATACCAACACGCCTTGCGCATCATCGCGCCCAAGGACAAGGATTGGGCGCCACCAGTCGTGACCATTAGCGCGCTCGAGAACCGCGGCCTGGATAATCTGTGGGACAGAATTACGCAGCGGCATACTCAACTCACCGACGGCGGTGGCCTTGCGACTATGCGCCAGCAACAGCAAGTGCGCTGGATGTGGGCGATGGTCGAAGATCGCCTCGTGGAAAAACTCAAAGCCCATCCCGAAATTATGGCGATGGTGCCGACCCTTGAATCCGCCGTAACGGATGGCAGCGTCACGCCGGCGCTGGCCGTCAACAAGATGCTAAAGACGTTCGGAGTTTAAGAGATGCCCGCGCCAAGCCATTGCGAGGACTGTTACGTCCTAAACATCCAATGCCCGGACACAATCGGTATCGTCGCGGCAGTATCAACGTTCTTGGCGAAACATCAGGCCTTTATCACGGAAAGTGCGCACTACGGAGATCCAGATACGGGGCAGTTCTTTATGCGCACGGTCTTTCGATCCGCCACGACCGACCCCTTGCCTAAGAGCGACATCGCAACCGGGTTTAAATCGCTGGCGGATCAATTTAAGATGGACTGGGATCTCTTTGGATCCCAAGAGAAAATTAAGACCGTAATAGCGGTTTCAAAATTCGGGCATTGCCTGAATGATCTGCTGCATCGCGTCCAAATCGGCGTGATCCCAGTCGAGGTCACGGCCGTCGTATCGAACCACGAAACGTTCCGCAATCTTGTCGAATGGCATGAGATTCCATTCCACCATTTACCGGTCACGGCTGACACCAAAACAGCCCAAGAAGAAAAGCTGTTGGATGTGATGTCGTCGACCAAGGCAGAGCTTCTTGTTCTTGCGCGCTACATGCAAATCCTGTCGCAAAATACCTGTGCAAAACTGCCGGGTCGCATCATCAACATCCACCACTCTTTCTTACCTGGATTTAAGGGTGCACGCCCGTACCATCAAGCGCATGCGCGGGGCGTCAAAATCATCGGCGCGACCGCACACTACGTGACGCCCGATCTCGACGAAGGCCCAATCATCGAGCAGGCCGTTGAGCGTGTCGACCACACTCTGAGTCCAGAGGACCTCGTATTGCTGGGTCAGGATATCGAGAACTCGGTCCTGTCGCGTGCCGTGCGCTGGCATGCGGAACGACGCGTATTGCTGAACGGCACCAAGACAGTGGTCTTTCGCTAGCCTCTCCGGCTATTCTTTTTCGTCTCGAATTTCCGCCCTCGAAGGATCGTGTCATGCGCACCCTAGCTCTCTCTTTTGCCCTTTCGCTTATGGCCTTAAACAGCGCTACGGCCGAAACAACTCAAGATATGATTGAGCGCGCACGCGGCATCCATCAGCGGGTTATTACGGTCGACACCCACGTCGACATTCCACCCAACTTCGCGACCGACGCCTATGACCCGATGAAGCCCGGACCGCGCGGTCAGCAGGTCCATATTCCAACCATGATCGAAGGGGGGTTGGACGCCACTTTCATCATCGTATTCGTCGGCCAGGGTCCGCGCACAACAGCAGGTTACGCGAAAGCGCTGTCCGACTCCTTTGTGAAGTTCGCGGCGATCCACCGAGTTACAGCCGATATGTATCCCGACCAAATCGAGTTGGCGAGAACTGCAGACGATGTAAGGCGCATCGATACAGCTGGGAAAAAGGTCGCTCTGATTGGGATGGAGAACGGCTACCCGATGGGTAAAGACCTTCGGCTGCTCGATCAGTTCTATGATTACGGCGCGCGGTACTTCGGACTCATTCACACGGGACACAACGATCTTGGAGACTCGTCTGTCCCCAATCGACGGCGGGGCGAGCCCGAAGAAGAACATGGCGGCCTGACCGATCTTGGTCGCCAGGTTGTACAGCGACTCAATGAACTTGGAATCATGGTCGACGTGTCTCACGCGTCGAAACAGACGTCCCTCGACATTATCGCAGAGTCAGAAGCGCCGGTTATCGCTTCACACTCAAGTCTCAAGGGAATCTACGATCATCCCCGCAATATGAGCGACGAAGAACTGATGGCCATCAAAGGCTCCAATGGCGTTGTCCAGGTCGTTGCCTTCGATAGCTACCTGCGCGCGGTTCCTCAAGGCAAACAGGATGCCATTGCGAACCTCTGGAAAGAGATGGGTATTAAGTCCTTTGGCGATTTCCGTAAGTTGGCGGGTGATGACCTTAATACCTACGACGCTCAAATGAGTGAAATCGAATTGGCCTATCCACGGGCAGGCGTCAAAGACCTCGCCGACCATATCGACTACGCCGTCGGCAAAGTGGGCATTGAACATGTTGGTATCGCATCAGATTTCAATGGTGGCGGAGGCATAGAAGGCTGGTCTGACGCATCAGAGACCTTCAACGTTACACTTGAGTTGGTTCAACGCGGCTATACAGAAAAACAAATCGCAAAGCTGTGGGGCGGCAACCTCCTGCGCGTTCTCGCCGATGTTGAAGCGCACGCAAAAAGCGCCGACAAATAGCCAACGGCCAAACCCATGGCCCGTACACCGCTAACGATTAGCCAAGAATTCAGCCTCGCCTGGACTCGGATTTACTCTTCCGCCTTCGCTGGGACATCTGACTGGGTTCGAGATAGCGATAAGGGCCAAATCAAAACTCATGCCTATGGAACTCATCCGGACGAGTGTTTGGATGTCATGGAGGGAAGCGAGTCTTCGGAGTTGTCGCCTGTGATGTTCATCCATGGCGGGGGCTGGACGATGGGCCGCAAGGACTCTTATCGGGCCGACCTCGAACCGATCCAAGCGACTGGTCGTACGGTTTTCAATATCGAATACCCCAAGGCGCCGGACCATCCGCACCCCCATATGTTGAGGTCGATCTTCTCGGCACTAGCCTGGATAAAGCGTGAGCAAGGCGCAACGCGTGTCCACCTCATCGGTGATTCGGCCGGTGGCACGCTGGCTATTATGGCGGCGCTGGTGGCTATGAATTCCAGTTTGCGTAAACCGATCGAACCGATCCCTGACATTAAAGATTTACCGGCAATAATCTCTGTCTCAAGCTTGTATGGGGTTCTTGATCGCCAATCCTGCTTTGACAACAACATTCCTGGCGGCAGCGCCATGGTCGCCGCCTACGGGGGGCAAGAGGCTTTATTGCAAACCGTAGATGCTGACCATGCCATCACGCCCATGGATGTCACCTTCGCAAACCATCCCACGTGTTTTCTCGCGGTAGGAGGTGAAGACCCCCTCCGACAATCATCGGAACTGTACAGAAATCATCTCACTGAACTCGGACACCCTCCGACATTCAAAGTCTACGACGGCGCGACCCATGGCTTTCTAAACTGGTCGGCCACCCCACAGCGAGATCAATTATTGAACGACATCATTGCGTTTATGGAGCAAGCGGAGACGTCTTAGTCAACCAGATCAATCTCATGGTAATTGATGTAGCCGTGCATCTGCTTATATCCGGTGACGCGACGAGAAAGACCTGAGAACTCCGGTGATTCATGAAGAAAAATTGCCGGGGCGGTATCTCGGGTATAGGCCATGAGTTCGTGGCGAAGTTTTAAGCCGCGCTCTGGATCCCACTCAACCAACGCCTCTTCGATCTTCGGTTGGATCGCCTCGTCACAATGCCAAGCGGGCACACGTCGACAGGAGTGCATCAGTAGCGGCCTTAGGGCATCGAAGATTGGCCAGGCTGGCCAAATGGTCGAATGGGCTCCTGCGCCGCCATGGGTGGGATCTCGTAATATCGTATTGAGATAGGCTGCCGCGGGCAATTGCCGTACTTCCATAGTGACACCAACCCTAGCGAGGTCTGCGGCAACTTGCTGAAACAAGAGAGTCCCTGAACCCAAACCTGTTTGAGTTAAAAACACGAATTCGAAACCATCGGGATAACCGGCTTCAACCAGTAATGATTTTGCCTTGTCGGGATCGTAGGGATAGGGCTGAAGATCGGGGTTATAACCGTAGGCTTGATGAGACACGCCCTGGGTCGCCGGTGTAGTTAAACCCCCGAACAAGTTATCGATAATCGCCGTTTTATTGACCGCATAATTCAACGCTTGACGCACTCGCACATCTGCCAGCGGCCCACCATGGACGGTCACAAACGAAATGGCTGCGACTGATGGATCAAGCCACGCCTTTGACACAGCGCCACCGGCCTCGACGGACAGGCGTTCATCAGGGCCAAGACCAATGGCAATGTCTATTCGCCCTGATAGGAGCCCTTGAACACGGCCCGAAATATCAGGCACGGCGATGACTTCTAAACGATCCAGTTTAGGCGCGTGCCAGGAACTGCGGTTGGCCGTCAGGGCGATTGACGATGCCTTCCAGGTATCGACTTTGAAAGGGCCAGTCCCAATAGGAGCCTCCGCATAACCCTGCCGTCCAAGCTCTCTAAAACGCTGGGCGTCGACCATTATTAGGGACCCCATGTAATTCGGCATGTTCGGGACGGGAGTTGTCGTTGTAATTTCAGCGGTGAGCCGGTCTATAATTCTCACGCCTTTTAAAAACTGAATTTCTCCTCGTACTCCATCACGCACAGACGCGTCGCTTGTTAGCCAGTCTACTGCTGCCTTGACGGAATCCGACGTCAACGGCGTTCCATTTGAAAAAGTAACACCGTCACGCAAGGTGAAACGCCATGTGAATTCGTCGATATTTTCCCACGCCGTCGCAAGCCAGGGCATCAGCGTTCCATCACCATCGAACTTGATAAGGCCATCGTAGATCGCGCCGGTCGTGAATACGGTTGGGCGGGCTGTTGTCGCAAAGGGGTGGCCTAGAAACGGCGGTAGCGCATTGACCGCGACGCGGAGGGTCTTTTCCGCCTGAGCGGAGGCCGACCAGCACACAGAAGTGACGACGACCGCAAGAAATGCGGCCCTAATCCATGATTCCAGATGACTCATGTTCAACACGTTACGTCGATTCCCCATGACCATGACCTTGCGAGAATATACGGCGCGTCGTAGTTAGAACTAAGCCACAGAGTTGCCGGTAGGAAAATTAAGATGCCACAAAAAGACAAACAGAGCACTGACCTGAACGCGGGCCTGGATTACGTAAAAGATCTTCCCGGTTACGAAAAAGGCCATCCGCACTACTTCAATGACCAGATGACCGATCACCTGCTAGAGATTTGCCTTCAGCTTGCCGGTGAAATTTGGGTTAATCGAGACCGGCAAACCGTCATGGAACATCTCCTTGCGACAAAGGGAAAAGTCACGCCAGAGATGATCGAAGAATTCAAGCCAGACTCGGAGATGAAGCAAGAGCTGAAAGACGCTCGGAAAGTCTTCAGTCAAAGAATTTTTGGCAGCCTGTACGGTAATCTCGAAGAAGCCGGCAAAGCAGAATTTATGGCTAGTGTCGTCAAGGAAGAGGGCTAGAACCGGCCGCTAGGTTGTTCCAGGCCGTTATTCAAACCTCATTGCTGCGACGCAACCAAAACTAGGGCTGATGGCGGAGGGAGTGGGATTCGAACCCACGATACGGTTTCCCGCATACACACTTTCCAGGCGTGCGCCTTCAACCACTCGGCCACCCCTCCTGCTCAGAAGCGGCGGAACCTAACGCAGGGATTGAGGTCTGGCAACGCTTCACTAATTAGTTTCTTATCGAAACGACCCAAAAAATGCTTGTAGTTTGAGAGTCTTGGGCCCTATAGTTGATCTTATAGGGGAACTAACTGACTCAGGGACCGACACCACCAATGTTAATTGGGCGTGCAATTGGTTGGACTATGGTACTCGCGGCCATTCTTATGGCGTCTGGCGAGGCTGTTATGGCGCTTGGCACTGGAAGCTACCAGGGGCTGGCAACAGGCGACATCTGGGCCCTGCTGTGGGGACAGACCCCTAATTTTCTTGAAGCTGGATTCTCTGGTGATCTATGGCGCTTTGCTGGCGCCCTGGTCATGGCATTACCCGCTTGGGCCGTCTTAGGGCCAACGGGTGTTATATTGGCGCACGCTTGCCGTCGTCGACCGCCGCGCGGTCGCCTCTTCCGCACTGCATAAACTGAATATCTAGGTTTCTGGCATTTTCAGCGCTTCGATGAACGCTGTTTGCGGAATATCGACGCGCCCAAACTGACGCATCTTTTTCTTTCCCGCCTTTTGCTTATCGAGCAGTTTGCGTTTTCTCGATATGTCACCGCCATAACATTTGGCCGTCACATCCTTACGCATCGCGCTAATCGTTTCACGCGCAATGACCTTACCGCCGATCGCTGCTTGTATGGGGATCTTGAACAAGTGCTTGGGGATAAGATCTTTCAGCCGGCCGCAGATTTGACGACCACGCGCTTCTGCCTGTGACCGGTGAGCAATAAACGACAACGCATCAACCGGCTCGGCATTGACCAATATATTGATTCGCACCAGCTGACTCTCGATATAGCTTTCCATCTCATAGTCGAAGCTGGCATAGCCTTTTGAAATTGACTTCAGTCGATCATAGAAGTCGAACACAATTTCGTTGAGCGGCAGTCGATAGACGGCCATGGCTCGGGTACCGACATAGGTCAGGTCAATTTGCTCGCCACGGCGCTCGGTACACAGTTGCAGAACAGAACCCAGATATTCGTCAGGCACTAGAATTGTTGCCTTAACCCAAGGTTCCTCCATAGACGTAATCTTGGTGACGTCAGGCATATCCGAGGGGTTGTGAAGCTCTAAGGTCTCGTCTTGGGTTGTATGGAGGCGATAGACCACGCTTGGGGCGGTCGTGATCAGTTCCAAGCCAAACTCACGGAACAACCGTTCCTGAACAATCTCCATGTGCAGCAGGCCTAAAAAGCCGCAGCGGAAACCGAAGCCCAACGCTGCAGAGCTTTCAGCTTGATACTCGAAGCTGGCATCATTGAGGTGGAGTTTACCGAGGCTGTCTCGTAGATCCTCGTAGTCCGATGCATCCACTGGGAACAAACCACACCAGACCACAGCGGTGGAGGGCCGGAACCCGTCCAATGCCGTCTCGGTCGGGCGTCTCTCTTCCGTAATCGTGTCACCAACCTGACAATCGGAGACCGACTTAATGCTGGCATTGATGAAGCCAATCTCACCAGGCCCGAGCTCGGGCATATCGACCCGCTTGGGTGTAAAAACGCCTACGCCATCAAGATCATAGGACGCATCGTTGGACATCATTCGAATCTTCATCCCCTTGCGCAGGGTGCCTTCGACCACACGCACCAGGATGACAACACCGAGGTAGGTGTCATACCAGGAATCCACAAGGAGCGCTTTGAGCGATACATCAGGGTCACCAACTGGAGCAGGAAGCTTCGTAATAAGTGATTCGAGAACCTCGGGGATCCCGACCCCCGTCTTGGCAGACACTTCGATTGCCTCTGACGCGTCTAAGCCGATCACATCTTCAATCTGCTGACGGACTCGATCGGGCTCCGCCGCTGGAAGATCGATCTTATTGAGGATCGGTATAATTTCGTGGTTCGCGTCCAAGGCCTGATAAACGTTCGCTAGCGTTTGCGCCTCCACACCTTGCGATGCATCAACGATCAGAAGCGATCCTTCACAAGCCCGCAGCGATCGGCTGACCTCATAGGCAAAATCGACGTGTCCGGGCGTGTCCACCAAATTCAATTGGTAGGTTTTGCCGTCTTTCGCTTTGTATGAAAGCCGCACGGTTTGCGCTTTGATCGTGATGCCGCGTTCGCGCTCGATGTCCATATTATCGAGGACTTGCTCTTTCATTTCACGAGCGGTGAGGCCATCACAGAATTGAATCAGGCGATCGGCGAGAGTCGACTTCCCGTGATCAATATGAGCAATGATGGCAAAGTTGCGAATAAGCGCGGTATCGATCATAGGGGCGCGGCGGCTCTCTTTATTTTCGCAGCTGGCCACCAACGGCTTTCTCAACCGCGGCCACAATACGATGGGAAACGTCTTCGATTTCGTTATCCGTTAGCGTTGCCTGGACAGGCTCTAACCGGACCGACAACGCCACCGATTTCTTTCCCTGCTCAACTTTGTCGCCAGCATAGACATCAAAAAGATCAACGGACGCGATCAGTGTTTTATTGGCACTGCGAACGGCCCGGATCATGTCATCAACGGCGATATCTTCATCCAGCAGGAAGGCGAAGTCGCGCTCCACCGGTTGAAATGAGGAGGGCGAGAATTTCGCCCGTGCGGGCCCAGACTTCCGTTTAGGCTTTGGAATCCGGTCCAAGAACACTTCGAACCCAACCATCGACCCATCAACATCCATACCCTTAAGCGTTAGCGGATGAAGGGCGCCAAATTCTGCCAGCACGTTAGGCCCGAGGCATAGGGTCCCGGATTGCCCAGGATGATACCAAGATGGCGCTCCAGCTTTGGCAGCAGCCCCGATCTGTAAACGGTTGGTTTGCACGCCTGCGGCCTTGAGCGCCGTTAGGGCATCGGCCTTAGCATCGAACACATCAGCGGGTTGAGTTTTAGTATCCCAATGGCGCGGGGATGTCTGACCAGCCCTTAAGCCACCAGCCATAAGAGTTTGTTCTCCAGGGCTACTACCTTCGAACCGCGGCCCAATTTCAAATAGCGCAATATCAGGCATCGCCCGCGCGGCATTGCGTCCGGCGGCAGCAATCAAATTGGGAAGTAGGGACGGTCGCATGACATCAAGATCGCTACTGATCGGATTCTCTAGCACCACTGGCGCAGACCCCTCTAAAAAGAGATTTGCGTGGGCGGAGGACAAAAATGACCAAGTCGTGGTTTCTGACAACCCCTGACCAGCGAGTGCGCGTCTTACAACTCCCGCCCGACGTTGATCATCCGTAAACGCTGGCTTGGCCACGGCTGGTCGTGGCAAGGGCTCGACCGGAATGGCATCGTACCCATGAATACGCAGCACCTCTTCGACCAGGTCATGTTCACCTTCAACATCACGACGCCATGACGGTGCACTTACCTGCCACGCCTCTGACTCCGCGTTCCCGATCGCAAACCCGAGGCGCTTCAATATCTCTTGAACGGCGTCTGCCGTGATCGCAATGCCACCAAGTTGGCCAACACGCGTGGGACGGAATGACACCGTCGCACCAATATCCGGTGCGGCACCGCCAATAGCCAAATGAGACGCCTCGCCACCACAAATCTTGAGGATCATGCGGGTCGCAATTTCAGCGCCATCTATTGTCGAAGCCGGGTCAACGCCCCGCTCAAAACAGTAGCGGGCATCTGAAACAATTCCGAGGGCGCGGCCAGTGTTCGCAATTGTGATCGGATCGAACAGGGCCGACTCAAGAAATATCTCTGTTGTTTCTTCCGTGCAGCTGGATGACTCACCACCCATGACACCGGCAATCGCCTGCGCACTCACGTCATCAGAAATCACTAGCATCGCGTCCGTGAGAGTGTAGTCATTGCCATTGAGCGCTGTTATTTTCTCGCCGTCTGACGCCAGCCGCGGTCCAACATCTCCGCTCAGCTTCGCGGTATCGAACGCATGAAGCGGACGCCCGAGATCAATGTTGATGTACTGGGTGATGTCGACCACTGCCGACACAGGGCGCAATCCAACCGCTGTCAGGCGATCCTTGAGCCATTGTGGGCTCTCGCTATTCTTTATGCCCTTGATCGTGCGCCCGACAAAGTGCTGGCATAGATGAGCGGTATCCCCGGACAAGCGCATCGCCACAGATGTTTCACTATCAAAGGTTCCGGAAACGGGCGCTGCATCTATTGGCTTTAGGGTTCCAATTCCCGCGGCCGCGAGGTCACGGGCCACACCGCGGACACCAAGGGCATCAACCCGGTTGGGTGTCAGTGCAATATCGATCACCGGCTCCAAGGACAACGCTTCAGCGGCCGACACGCCAACGGAAACATCGTCATCAAGTTCGATTATGCCGTCGTGATCTTCGCCGAGCTGCAACTCACGTGCCGAACACATCATGCCCTGGCTTTCGACGCCGCGAATTTTTCCGGTTTTGAGTTTGACGCCCGTTGCTGGAATGACGTCACCAGGTCGCGCCAGAACACCTTTAAGCCCGGCCCGTGCATTGGGTGCGCCACAGACAACTTGCACCGTTTCGGTGCCGGTCGACACCTGACAAAGCTTGAGGCGGTCTGCGTCGGGATGTTTCTCGGCGCTAACAATTTCAGCCACAACAAAAGGCGCCAAGGCGGCACTTGGGTCGACCACTTCTTCAACTTCTAAACCAATGGCGGTCAGCTTATCAGTGATGGTCTGAAGATCAGCGTCGGTATCGAGATGATCCTTGAGCCAAGACAATGTGAATTTCATTGGCTAAGCCCTCCCGCCAGGGTCGGCACATCAAGAGCGGCGAAACCGTAGTGGCGGAGCCACCGTAGATCACTGTCGTAGAATGTCCGCAGGTCTGGAATGCCGTACTTCAGCATCGCGATGCGTTCGACGCCGAGTCCAAACGCGAAGCCTTGATATTCGTCAGGATCGATACCGCAAGCACTGAGCACGTTGGGGTGAACCATGCCGCAACCCAGAATCTCGAGCCAATCTGCGCCAGCGCCAATCTTTAGTTCGCCGTTCTCCCGCGAGCAGCCGATATCAACTTCTGCCGACGGTTCCGTGAACGGGAAATAAGAGGGACGGAACCGAGTGGGCAGCTCATCAAGCTCAAAGTACGCCTTGACGAATTCAATGATGCAGCTCTTGAGGTGACCCATATGGATCGCCTTGTCGATCACCAACCCTTCGATCTGATGGAACATCGGCGTGTGGGTGATGTCATAGTCACAACGATATGTCCGGCCAGGGGCCAGAATACGGATCGGCGGCTTCTTATCCTGCATGACGCGCACTTGCACCGGCGACGTATGCGTCCTCAGTAAATGGCGCGTACCGCCAGGCTGACGCGGTAGGAAAAACGTATCATGCATTTCCCGGGCTGGGTGATCTGGTGGAAAGTTCAAAGCCGTGAAGTTATGGAAATCGTCTTCGATGTCGGGGCCTTCGGCGACCTCAAACCCCATTGGGGCGAAAATCTCCACCACCTCTTCAATGGTCTGGCTGATCGGATGCAAGAGACCTTCAGTGACCGGCCGAACGGGCAGAGATACGTCCAAAGTTTCTGACGCTAAACGTGCCGAAATTTCACTCTCTTCTAAAACCGCTTTTTTGGCATCCAAAGCAGTGGCGACTTCGTCTTTAAGAACGTTGAAGGCCTGCCCGGCTGACTTTCGAGCTTCGGGGTCCATGCCACCCAAGCCCTTCATCATTGCCGTGATGCGGCCTTTTTTGCCAAGCGCACTGACCCGAACACCGTCAAGCGACGTTAGATCCGCTGCACCAGCGACCTCTGCCAGTAGCGCTTCACGAAGCTGTTCAAGTTGATCCATGTCTCTGTCTCGTTCCGAACGGGTTTAGGTCCATACCGATAGGGGGGGCCGACCCTCTGGTGGCCCCCTCTGAGACATTCCTCTTGTGGGGTCGCCAGCACTCTATAAGAGCGCTGGCAAAGCCTTATCCGAGCGCCGACTGAGCCTGTTTGACCAAGCTCGCAAAAGTCTCGGGCTCACGAACAGCGATGTCAGCCAAAACCTTACGGTCCAATTCGACACCAGACTTCCGGAGCCCGTCCATAAATCGGGAATAGGTCATT
This sequence comes from Rhodospirillaceae bacterium, assembly GCA_018666155.1. Lineage (GTDB taxonomy): Bacteria > Pseudomonadota > Alphaproteobacteria > Rhodospirillales > Rhodospirillaceae > WLXB01. The sequence goes on from JABJAH010000017.1 coordinate 29,534, forward strand.
CCGTGTTCCCGCACACCAGCATTGATACGCTGAATCCAGAGGGAGCGGAAATTACGCTTCTTAACCCGGCGGTCGCGATAGGCGTACTGCAGCCCCTTCTCGACCTTCTGTTTGGCGATGCGGAAGTTCTTTGAATTACGTCCCCGGTAGCCTTTGGCCGCCGACAACACTTTTTTATGACGGGCGCGAGTGGTCACACCCCGTGATACACGTGACATGGCTGACCTCCGTTACGACGATGTGCCGTAGGGCAGGAACTTCTTCACAATCTTGGCGTCAGAACCCGCCAAGAGGAAAGATCCCCTCGCCTTACGTTTCATTTTTTGAGACTTGGATCCAAGGCAGTGACGCTTATAGGCGAAGTTGCCCTTCAGCTTGCCAGAACCAGTCGTACGGAAGCGCCGTTTCGTGGAGCTTTTCGTCTTCATTTTGGGCATTTTTGATCCCTCGAATTAGAGTTCTTATCATGACGGATGGGCATGCCCAGGCACTCGAAGTGCCTTTTGCCGGACCGTCTTTGGCCTTAAATTTAAGGCATCCACACAGCTATTAACTGAGCGGAAGTCGGGGCTTATACAGGGTGAAAGCGGGCTTTGCAAGCCACAGAGCGGGCCGAAAAGCCAAAGAAATCAAGGCCTACACTACCGAGGAGCCACCACCATCACCATCTGACGGCCTTCCATTTTAGGCTCCTGCTCGACCTTCGCGATCTCTTCAGTGTCAGATTTGACGCGCTTGAGAACGTTTACACCCAATTCCTGGTGGGCCATTTCCCGTCCGCGAAAGCGCAAAGTGACCTTAACTTTGTCTCCATCGTCGAGAAAACGGCGCATATTACGCATTTTCACGTCGTAATCATGGTCGTCGATATTGGGCCGAAGCTTGATCTCTTTGACATCGATGACCTTCTGCTTCTTTTTGGCCTCGTTCTTCTTTTTCTGGGCTTCGTATTTAAACTTGCCGTAATCGAGGATTTTACAGACCGGCGGATCGGCATTGGGCGAAATCTCAACCAAGTCCAGTCCAGCCTCATCGGCGTGGCCCATGGCCTCGGTGGTGGTCACAACTCCAATATTTTCGCCTTCGGCTCCAATCAAACGTACATTCGGCACATCAATGGCCTCGTTGACGCGCGGTCCACCCTTGGACGGCGGCGTCGTCATCATCGGTCTAGCTATGAACGAATCTCCTCTTTCAATTTTCAGTAAATCGTAGCCATCGCACTCAGGGTTTTACTGCCCGGCCATTTGAAGGCCAGATCATATCCCTTGTTTGTAGATGGTCCACGCGTCCCTTATGAGCCGGGCACGGCCGCCTCGCGGGCGAGTGTATCGGTTGCCTCTGCAAGGGCAAGGATTTCTTGGGTTTTTCCGCCCAGGCGCCGAAGAGCAACGGCCTGGGCCTCAGCTTCTTTTTGGCCGACAACGGCAATAACCGGCACTTTGGCCAGAGAATGCTCTCGTATCTTATAATTGATCTTTTCGTTGCGGACGTCCGTTTCCACGCGAAGACCTTTGGCCTTCAACGCTTCCGCGACCTCGGCCGCATAGGCATCAGCGTCTGACGTAATTGTTGTGACCACCACCTGAACTGGCGCAAGCCATAGCGGTAGCTTACCCGCATAGTTTTCGATCAATATTCCAATAAAGCGCTCGAGACTGCCAAGAATCGCGCGATGAAGCATCACCGGACGATGTTTTTCACCGTCCCGCCCGATATACGACGCATCGAGTCGTTCCGGCAGCACAAAATCCAGCTGGATTGTGCCGCATTGCCACGTCCGGCCAATTGCGTCTTTGAGATGGAACTCAAGCTTGGGTCCGTAAAATGCGCCTTCCCCAGGGGTGGTCTCATAGTCGAGATTGGCCGCCTGGACCGCAGCCTCTAGAGCAGCCTCGGCGCGGTCCCAGGTCGCGTCTTCGCCAGCACGAACCTCTGGGCGCGTCGCCAACTTCACTTCCAATTCGTCGAAACCGAGATCCTTGTAGACGGACTGCAGTAAGGCACAAAAAGCCGTCGTTTCTTCCGTCACCTGGCTTTCTTCGCAAAAGATATGTGCATCATCTTGAGTCATCTGGCGTACGCGCATCAAGCCGTGCAAAGCCCCATGGGGTTCATTGCGGTGACAACACCCAAATTCCGCCATGCGGAGCGGAAGATCGCGATAACTGCGAATGTCATTCTTATAAATCTGCACATGTGCCGGGCAGTTCATCGGCTTGATCGCCATAAGTTTGGAATCGTTTGACAGGACCGGTGCGTCATCGTCCGTGCTTGGAATTTCATCGGGCACGACAAACATGTTTTCACGGAACTTGGACCAGTGACCGGATTGTTCCCAAAACGTTGAATTAAGGAGCTGAGGCGTTTTCACTTCAACATAACCGGCGCCGTCTAGACGATGTCGAATATAGCTCTCTAGGGCGAGCCAGATCGTGTAACCCTTGGGATGCCAAAAAACAGAACCCTGAGCTTCCTCTTGCAAGTGGAAGAGGTCCATCTCGCGACCGAGTATACGATGATCACGCTTCTCAGCTTCTTCCAGCATCAGAAGGTGGGCTTTGAGCTGCTTCTCGGTGGCCCAACAGGTGCCGTAGATTCTCTGCAACATCTCGTTGCGGTGGTCGCCACGCCAATAGGCACCGGCCAGCTTCATCAGCTTAAAAGCTTTTCCCAGCTTGCCCGTCGACGGCAGATGAGGGCCACGGCAGAGATCGAGCCAACTCCCCTGCCTGTAGACGCTGATGTCTTCGCCTACCGGTAAATCCTGAATGATCTCCGCTTTATACGTTTCACCAGCCTCACTGAAGTGGCGGATCGCGTCTTCGCGATCCCATACTTCACGCACGATTTCTTCGTCACGGTCGACGATCTCGGCCATTCGACGCTCGATCTTCTCGAAGTCATCAAGGGAAAATGGCTTTTCCCGCGCGAAGTCATAGAAAAAGCCATTCTCAATCACCGGGCCGATTGTGACTTGAGTATCAGGAAACAGATCTTGGACGGCCTCAGCCATCACATGCGCCGCGTCATGCCGAAGCAGCTCCAATCCGTCTTCATCCTTACCCGTCACGATAGAGACGCTGGCGTCTTCCGTGATTTCAGTTGCCAGATCAGTCATTTCACCGTTGAGGCGAATAGCCAGCGCTGCTTTCGCAAGGCCGGGACCGATATCTGCAGCCAGCACAGCGCCGGTCACAGAGCCTGGAAAGCTCCGGACGCTACCGTCTGGCAGGGTGATGGCAACCATGGGAATCCCTTTGCGTATTATAAGGTTTCAAAGCGGGCGCAATCTACGGCGATAGGCTGCCAAGTCAAGCAGCGGAACCCGCATCAAGCCGCTGCATCACTTCGGGGGCCGTGATCGCCGCCAAGTCATGTCGACGTAGAATAGTGACGTCTGGGCCACGATGACCAGCCAAAGCAGCGTCAGAACCAGGATCATACAGCACGATACTTCTGCACCCGGCTGCGCTGATGAGGCGCATCAAGCCATTATCGTTGCCAACCGCCGAAACAGCCGCCCATGCCAGAAAAACAACCTCCACATGAGACGCCTTACCGCAGAGGTCAACAGCATCGGGAACCGAATCAAGAACTGCCTCTCGAATGGGATCCGCCGCGGTTTCGCCGACGAGTACAGCACGATTGCCACGGGCCGTGATGAGCTCCGCCAACTCCATGCAGCGGGCCGGCGTCCACTGCGCGCCATTGGCCTCACACGCATCGACCGTAATCAATACGAATGGTTCGCTTAGAGAGATCGGCAACGAGAAAGTCCCGACTGAGCGCGAGACCCAAGCCAAGCTCACCGGCGGATTGTCTTCAAGGCCAGCGTGAACCAACTGGTCCATCATCCGATCACTGACATGCATCGAGAGCCGATCAGGGTTGTCATGGGGTAGCGCGCACCCTTTCGCCGTCCCACACCACCGCACCGGCGTATCAAGGCCGAATTTCTGGCGCCAGGTTTTACTGGATTGATACAGTCGGTCGGTACGCGACGACGTATCAAGGTCATAGACGATCGACCAAGGCCGCTCTCGCACCAGACCATGTAAGCCCCCCGCACGACCGGCCTCGGTTTCAATGACATCGAAATAGGGTGCGACGGCGGCAAAGCTAGACAACTCGGCATCTGTCAGGAGCGTGATACGAGCACCGCTATGAAACATGCGAATGGCCGCGAACGCGCTCAAGGCTTGGACAAAGGCGCCGATCCCGCCGGTACGAATGACCAAAATAGAATCAGGGCCATCGGGCTCAGGTGGTTTGTGTTCCAAAACCTATACCGCGCCTTTGGATCGCGTTGATACAAGGTCTTCATATACCGCGAGCGTCGCCGACGTCATCATGTCCCGATCGAAGTGTTCCGCGATGTGAGACCTCGCCTGGGCGGCCAGTTCATCGCGCCGCTCCGCCGGGACGCCGAGCGCTTGCTCAAGAGCTCCGGCGAGCGAGGGCGCATCTCCTGGCGTAAACAGCCAGCCGGTTACACCCGGCAATAGAATTTCAGGAGCAGCGCCGTGGGCTGGCGCAACGACAGGCCGACCCATCGCCTGCCCTTCTGCAACGATCCGCCCGAACGCTTCGGGACGTGTCGACGCTGAAACAATCACATCCGTCATCATGTAAGCAGCCACAATATCGCGACAATCTTCAATAATTTGGACGTGACCATCTAATCCGGTCGACGCCAACTTGGTCTCGACCCGTTGCCGGTAGGAGGACCCTCTCGAACCAGGGCCAACCATAAGACACCTAAGTCCGTCATGAAGCCGGCCAGATTTTTTCAGAACCGATAGAGCATCTATGAGTAATCCCTGCCCCTTCCAGCTCGTCAAACGGCCCGGAAGCATAATCACCGGTCCATCATCGGGCAGTCGCCATTCCGTCGCCAATCTAACCATACGGGCCGACGAGACCGTGTCCGGATCAAAAACCGACAGGTCGACTCCACGCGGTATGAGTCTCAGCCGACTTTCGTCTACGCCATACTCACGAATGAGGTGGTCAGCGATAAATTTTGAAATCGCGATAACCGGCTCACCGCGTGCCATCACCCGGTTGTAGAGCTTTTTGAGTCCGAATGGCCCAAGCCCGTAGACACCGTGGAAGGTTGTGACAAACGGTGTGTTGGTCCGGTTCGCCGCTACGAACGCACTCCATGCGGGCGCGCGGGACCGCGCGTGCACCAGCGACACCGACCTGTGGGTGATGAGATCAGATAGCGCTGCGGCATTCTGGCGGATAACGCGCGGAGACTTCGAAGCAAGCGGCAAGGTTATGTGTTCGGCACCGACACGGACCAATTCGCGCACATGCGGGCCACCTTGGGAGGCGACAAGCGACCGCCATCCAGCCGCCGTTAGCGCCTCGGCCACCTCGATCGTGCCGCGTTCGACGCCGCCGGTACCCATTGCCGGAAGGACTTGAAGGCACACTTTGGCGGTGTGGCGGGAGATGAGTTCGGTGGTAGTGTTCGGCACCTTATGGCTTAACCGGTTTGTGGCGCAGACGGCGCGTTGGAGACCTTCACAGAAAGAACGCTCGGTTCCGATGAATGGATCAGATAACTCTCAAAAAAACATCCTAACACGCTCCGATGGAGCGACAATTGCCTATGACCAAATCTCTGGAGACGGACCTGGGGTGATTTTTCTCCACGGACTGAAATCCGACCGGCGTGGAACAAAGGCTGCCCACTTGCTGAAGTACTGCGAAGCGTCCGATCAACCCTTTATCACCTTTGATATGTTTGGCCATGGTGACTCGTCGGGAGACTTCGTCGATGGATCGATCTCACGCTGGACCGACGACGCCTTAGCCGTCATCGATGCTCTGACGGAAGGCCCTCAGGTCTTAATCGGCTCCAGTATGGGCGGGTGGGTGATGCTGAAAACTGCCCTTGCCCGGCCCGACCGAATAAAGGGGCTCATCGGCATTGCGGCCGCTCCTGATTTTACCGAGACTCTGATTTGGGGCTCTCTGTCCCAGGACCAACGGGAGTCGGTTATGACGACAGGTCGCCTTGAGATGCCCAGTGTGTATCAAGAAGAACCCTACGATATCGGCCTTACACTCATCGAAGACGGCCGATCCAATTTACTCTTGAATAAGCCCATTTCCTTTTCGGGGCCCGTACGACTCCTTCACGGTCTGACCGACGATGACGTCCCTTGGCAGGTGAGCGTGACAACGGCCGAACACCTGACGGGCGAAGATGTCACCGTTACTCTAGTTAAAGATGGAAAACACAACTTGTCTCGCCCCGACGATCTTGATCTCCTTACGGAAACGCTCGAATCCATTCTTGCCAAGGTCACCGACCAATGAAATCGCCCGACCCCAATGTTCAGAAGGCGCTAGACGTTCTCAACGACGCGCTAACCCGCGACCCGATGGCACTGACCCAACTCGTCAACGCCCGGGTGTCATGCACTGAGAAGCTAACCAAACACAAATCTGTTCAGACCGGCATGTACAGTGGCGACCATAAAGTTGGTGTTCTTGGTTTGATCAACGGCATCCTGGGTTACAAGCTGGGTGGCATCGGCGCCGAAGGCGATGTCGATCCAAAAACCGGGCGCCTTGTCCGAGTGCGCCGTTTTGTCCACACCAAAGCGGGGTTAGATGTCCGCTCATAAGTTCTCTGTTCTACTTGCCTGCATCGTCTGGGGTGGCACTGCCATTGCACAAGACAGCGCATCCACAACCCTACTCGATACGTCCATCGTCGCAGACAATCTCGAAGACACTTACACGCGCTGCCTCACCGCCGCCCAACAAGACCCCGAAGAGGGAATGGAAATGGCGTTACGCTGGAAGCGACTAACCGGCGGAGAACCTGCCGAGCATTGCCAGGCAATCGCCCTCTTGGGATTAGGCGATGTGGAAGAAGCCGCTAAACGCCTAGAAAAACTGGCGGATCAACCAACGGCCATGGCGCCCGTGCGGGCGGGGCTTTATGCCCAGGCGGCGCAAGCCTGGATGGAAAGCACAGCCTACGACCGAGCACTCGTCGCTCTAAATAAATCAGCGAGCCTGAAACCAGAAGACGCAGGCCTGTTTCTGGACCGAGCTCTCATTCACGCAGCTCTCCAGGACTATTGGTCCGCAGTAGACGATCTCAACCGCGTTATTGATCGCGAGCCTAGAGCTATAGACGCCCTAATATTGCGGGGCAGCGCATACCGCCAGCTTGAGGTCACGGATCTCGCTAAAGACGACATTGATCGCGCGTTAGCCGCCCAGCCCTACAATATTGATGCACTGTTAGAACGCAGCTTGCTGGCACGGGACAGCGGCGACAAAACCGGGGCAAGGCTGGCCTGGATCAAAATTTTAGAACTAGAGCCGAATTCCGCGGTCGCCGATGTTGTCCGCCGACACATTGAAGAGATGGATTTGGTTCCAGACCCCTAGAAATCCAAATCTGCATAGACAGCGGCCGGGGCCACGCCTGGGAACATTTCCGATAATAGGGGCCTAAAGCTTGGGCGGGACTTTAACCGCACGTACCATTCTTTTGCCAAAGGATGATCCGACCACGGTACGTCGGCGGTGTAGTCGACCAGTGAGATATGCGCACCGGCTGCGAGATCGGCCAGTGACAATGCATCACCCGCAAGCCAACTGCGTCGATCCGTTAGCCACGCAATGTATTCAAGATGTGCATGGATGTTTTCCCGGCCCGCCCGCATAGCTCGTGAATCGGGGACCTCGCCAAGCGCAACACGCTTGTAGAGTTTTTCGCCGGCAAGAAACTGCGTGACCTCGGTGCAGAACTTACTATCGAACCAGTCGACCAAGCGCCGTGTTTCGGCACGCGCTTTCGGGGTGGCCCCCAACAATGACACCTCGGGACTCTCATCTTCGAGGTACTCACAAATGACTCGGCCACCGCAGATGATTTCACCATCTTCCTCAACCAACACAGGAACATCCCCCGAAGGATTGAGGGAAAGCAAATCGCCGCGACGCAACCAATAAGGTTCTTCTCGTTCGTCGGCGACCAGATGCTTCTCGTTCATCGCCAATCTGACGAGGCGCGACTGTGTGGACAAAGGGTGATGATAAAGGGTGCGCATAGACAATGTTTAGGCGATTGAAGGACAGGCTGCCAGCATAAGCGTGCTAGTCGGCAACCAACTGGGCATGAGCCACCTTTAGATCCAGCGCAGCCGCAAGCAACGCCTGAGTATAAGGTTCCTTAGGGTTGTCGAACACGTCCTGTGCCACGCCATGCTCCACCACCCGGCCCGCTTTCATGACAAGAATGTCGTCGGCCAGGGCCCGAACCACACGGAGATCGTGGCTGATAAATAGATAAGCCAGGCCGTGGCGATCCTGCAATTCATGTAGCAGGTCGACCATCTGAGCTTGAACAGACACGTCCAGGGCACTCGTGGGTTCATCAAGAATAAGAAGGCGCGGCTGCAACACCAAAGCCCGCGCCAAAGCAATGCGCTGTCTTTGACCACCGGAAAATTCATGGGGATAGCGGTCCATGCTATCTGAGCTCAACCCTACATCCGTCAGTACATCCGCGACGCGCGCGCGACGGTTTGCCCGATTGAGTTCCATATCGTGGACAACAAGACCTTCATCGATAATTTGCTCGACCGAGAGTCTTGGACTCAAGGACCCGTAGGGGTCTTGGAAGACAATCTGCATGCGTCGGCGCAACGGGCGCACCTCGTTACGGGATAGGTCGTCAATCCGTTGGCCGTCGAAGCGAATCTCTCCGTCGCTATCGATCAACCGTAGCAGAGCGAGACCCAACGTGGTTTTACCAGACCCGCTTTCGCCGACGACGCCTAGCGTCTGCCCTGGATGCAAAGAAAACGTCACGCCGTCCACGGCCTTCACGTGGTCAACGGTGCGGCGAACGATGCCTTTTTTGATCGGGAACCAAACCTTGAGATTCTCCGTGCCAACTAACTCTTCAGGCGGCACTACCTCTCGCGGCACCCCGATGCGCGGTTGGGCAGCGAGCAAGCGCTGGGTATACGGATGGGTCGCCTGTTTAAAAATAACATCGACCGCGCCTTGCTCGACGAGCTCTCCGTCTTTCATCACACAAACCCGGTCAGCAATCCGGCTTACAATCGATAGGTCGTGAGTGATGAACAGAACGGCCATACCGAGCCGCGCTTGAAGGTCTTCGAGAAGCGCAAGGATTTGCGCCTGAATCGTGACATCAAGGGCCGTGGTCGGCTCGTCGGCGATAAGGACGTCTGGCTCCAAGGCCAAAGCCATGGCGATCATCACTCGCTGGCGCTGCCCGCCCGAAAGTTCATGGGGCAATGCGGTCAAGCGTCGTTCAGCATCGCGGAGGCCGACAAGCTCGAGCAGTTCGAGCACCCGCGTGCGCACAGCTTCTCTATCCATCCCACGATGGACTTCGAGCACTTCACCAACTTGCTTCTCGACGGAATGCAGCGGATTGAGTGATGTCATCGGTTCTTGAAAAATAATGCCGACCGCATCGCCGCGCACATTGCGCATGGTTTCTTCGGGTGCACCAATCACCGACGTGCCGCACATCGTAATTTCGCCGGTGGGAAAATGGGCCGTCGGGGCTAACAGTTGCAGCGCGGCAAGCGCCGTGACCGATTTTCCCGATCCGCTTTCGCCGACCAGAGCCAGCGTTTCGCCACGGAAAAGATCAAACGAGACACCCCTCACCGCTTGAACAGCCACATCCCCCTCACCAAAGGTAACGTGGAGGTCTTTAACCGAAAGAACCGGCACCGAATCTGGCTTGCCTTGAGAGGTGTCGGTCATGACACACCTCGGCGCGGATCAAAGGCATCGCGCACTGCTTCACCGATGAACACCAGCAGCGTTAGCATACCCGCTAAGGCGAAGAACGCGGTCAGGCCCAGCCAGGGGGCTTGTAGATTTTCTTTGCCCTGTCTCAACACCTCGCCAAGGGACGCCGAGCCCGGTGGCAGACCTAACCCAAGAAAATCGAGAGACGTCAGTGCGATGACAGAACCCGACAGCACGAACGGTAGAAATGTAATGGTCGCCACCATAGCGTTGGGCAGCACGTGCTTAAACATGATTTTGGCGTCGCCCATGCCGAGCGCTTTTGCAGCACGCACATAGTCGAAATTGCGGGCTCTCAAGAACTCCGCCCGGACAACGGCGACGAGGGCCGTCCAACTAAACAGCAATAGAATAACAAGCAGCGTCCAGAACCCCGGCACCACAAAAGAGGAAACAATGATCAGAATGAACAGCTGAGGCAGCCCACTCCAAATCTCGATGACGCGTTGGAAAAGCAGGTCCAGCCAGCCACCGAAATAGCCCTGCACAGCGCCGGCGGCAACGCCGATCACCGAAGACACAACCGTCAGGGTTAAGCCAAATAGAAGGGACAGACGGAATCCATAAAACACCCGCGCGAACACGTCCCGACCCTGCCCATCCGTACCCAGCCAATTTTCACTCGTTGGCGGGGAGGGTGCAGGAACCGAAAGATTGAAATTAATGGTGCCATAACTAAAGCGGACTGGTGGCCAGATCATCCAGCCTTCTTGCTCCACCAGATTGACCAGGTAGGCATCGCGATAATCGGTCGATGTTTCAAAATCGCCGCCGAACGCTGTTTCTGGATAGTCGAACAACACGGGGTAATAGAGTTCATCTTGAAAGGACAACACGAGCGGCCGATCGTTGGCGATGAACTCGGCGAACAGAGAAATTATTAGAAGGGCGAGCAGAATACGAAAGGACCCATACCCGCGGCCGTTCGCCTTGAAGTTGGCAATGCGGCGGCGGTTTATAGGGGAGAGCCAGCTTGGGCCCGTAATTTGACCATCGCTCATGCGGATTGAGCCTCAAAATCGATACGAGGATCGATCGCATGATAAGTGAGGTCGCTCACCAGATTGAGTACGAGGCCAATGAGGCTGAAAACATACAAGGTGCCGAATACAACCGGATAGTCGCGGTTGATAATCGCTTCAAAGCCGAGCAGGCCAAGCCCATCTAGCGAAAAAATCACTTCGATCAAGACCGACCCCGTAAACAACATACCAACGAGGGTCGCCGGGAACCCGGCAATAACGATGAGCATGGCGTTGCGAAACACGTGGCCGTAAAGCACTTGATTGGGAGCCAAACCTTTTGCCCGTGCCGTCAAGACATACTGCTTGTTGATCTCTTCAAGAAATGAGTTTTTGGTCAGCATGGTCAGTGACGCAAACCCGCCAACCACCATCGCCGTGACCGGCAAGGCCAAATGCCACAGGTAGTCGAGCACCTTACCGATCGCCGTTAGCTCATCCCAATTATTAGAGGTTAAACCGCGTAGCGGAAACCAACTCCAATACTGTCCGCCGGCGAACAACACGATGAGCAGGATGGCGAACAGGAAGGACGGCATCGCATAGCCGATGAAAACCGCATAGGAGGTGATTGCGTCAAACCGCGACCCATCGCGCACCGCTTTGGCGATGCCCAAAGGGATGGAGACCAGATAAATAATCAGCGTCGACCACAAGCCGAGAGAAATCGAAACAGGCAGCTTATCGATAATTAGTTCGCTGACCCGCTGAGACCGGAAATAACTCTCACCTAAGTCAAAGGTGGCGTAGTTTTTGACCATGAGGACGAAGCGCTCAAGCGGTGGCTTATCAAACCCGAACTGACGTTCGATTTCTTTTATGAAATCGGGATCAAGCCCTTGAGCCCCACGATAGGCGCCGACAGGACCACCTGTGCCGATCTCACTGCCACCTCCAGAAAAACGCGACGTGGCATTGGTCGCTATACCTTGAACCTGAGCAAGCACCTGCTCAACTGGCCCACCAGGAGCGAACTGAACGATCAGGAAATTGAGCGAGACGATTCCGAATAGTGTTAACGGTATCAGCGCAATGCGCCGGACGATGTAGGCAATCATGCTGGGAGCGATCCCAAAACTTACTTCCTATTCCGGCGGCGCACATGACTCCAGAGCAAGAGCGCCACACCACCCAATGCGATCCCGATGATCAAAAAGGGAGGCTCCGGATTTTCTTGTCCCGCATCATCGATCACTTGTGCAGATTCGTTATCATTGGCAGCCGCCACTCCACCAGACGCTTGAGCGACTAGCTCTTCAGCGTCGTCGGGCGAGTCTGGATCGTGCCACCAAAGCACCGGGACATCGCTTCCCAAGCTTAAACCTCGAGCGGGATGCCGATCAGGATGTTTGAGATTGCCCCAGAAAGCATAGCGCTCGTCGGATGATCCGTAAGACAAGAGACGATAGAAGTTCCATTGCAGCACACGATCTAAAGCGCGAACCGTGGTCACCAGGGTTTCTCTATCCTCTGCATTGGTGATTTGGTCTATCAATGCATCGACGACCGGATCCTTCATGCCCGTCCAATTGTAGCTCCCCGGTTGATCGGCAGATTCTGAACCGAAATACCTCCTCAGGGCTGGTCCTGGCGAGAGTTGAGAGGGCTGGACATACCCAGCCAAATCAAAATCAAACTCATTTATTCTATTCGTGTACTGAGATGTATCGACAATGCGCAGTGTCGCATCAATGCCGAGCCGCTTCAGATTCTGTGAAAAGGGCAAGAAAACCCGCTCTAAGCTCGCCTGCACGATAAGAATTTCTACAGAAAGCTGTTCGCCGGTTTGCGTGTTGATCAGCTTACCGTCCACCTCGTCATACCCAGCCTCACCCAAGAGTTGCCTGGCTTTGAGCAGGTTTTCGCGGACATTGCCACGACCATCCGTTGAGGGCTGAACATAATCTTTGGTAAAAACCTCAGGCGGAATTTTGTCGCGAAAAGGCTCCAATATTGTCAGTTCCGCTTCATTAGGTAGGCCTTTTGCCTCTAGTTCAGAATTCTGCCAGTGACTGCGTAGCCGCTCATAAAGCCCGTAAAACAGAGTCCGGTTTAGCGATTCAAAGTCATAGGCGTAATTGATGGCCTGCCGGACACGGCGGTCTTTGAACTTGTCACGCCGCAAGTTGAAATTATTATGCTGCACTGTCATGGGAAGAATTGTCGGTACCGTTAGTCGCTGTACGCGACCATCAAGCGCCGCCGGAAAATCATACCCCGTAGCCCAAAGACGCGACGTTACTTCACGACGAAATTCGTACACACCGCGTTTAAACGCTTCAAACTGCACATCATCATCGCGAAAATATTCAACTCGAATACTGTCAAAGTTATTTGTCCCCTTGGCGGCCGGGAGATCCTGCGCCCAGTAATCTTGGACGCGACCATAAGATACAAATCGGCCGGGGTCGAAACCCTCAACTACATAGGCCCCGCTAACCACCGGGATATCCATCGAACTTTCTTTAAAATCTCTCGTCTCCCAATACGCTTTGGACAGAACGGGCAAACCGCCAACCGTAAGGGGCAAGTCGCGCTGATCTGTTGCACTGAAGTGAAACGTCACGGTTCTGCCGTCTACGACCTCTACCCGCTCAACGTCAGCCCAAACGGTCCGATAAACGGGGGCACCTTCGGAGACCAGAATATTGAAGGAGAACAGCACATCATCAGGTGTAATGGGTGAGCCATCACTGAAGGTCGCCTGCGGCCTAAGAACGAAGGTAACGGCGCTGTTGTCCGGCGCCACCTCAACGGTTTCGCAAATAAGGCAATATGCAGCGGACGCCTCATCTAGCCCGCCACCCATCAAAGAATCATGCATAACCTCAAGGTAGACGGCGACCGTTCCCTTAATGTTGAACGAGTTAAACGTATCGAAGGTGAGGAATCGCATATTCGGCACCGTAAGGGTGCCGCCTTTGGGCGCATCCGGATTCACATAGCCAAAATGGGTGAAGCCCAGGCCATACATCGGCTCGCCATGTAGCGCCAGGGCGTGAACCGGGCGGCCGCGCTCAATCGCCTCAACTGAAGCCGACGGTACGGAAAGGCCGATGGCTAGAAGCACGGCGACGCAAATACGCCGCCAGTTTTGTTGGTGCATGCTCACCTTACGCAGACTCCTGTGTTAGAACGTCGACAGCGGCCTGGTGCACACGCTGGTCACCCGAGGCCAACACTTGTCGCTCCTCTGTTCCGGTTAGTGGTTTGCCCTGCCAGTCAGTCATGATGCCACCGGCGTTCTCGATCACCGGCACCATGGCACCGTACTCGTAAACGCTTAGTTTTTCGCAGGCCATATCCGTCCAGCCGCTGGCGACCATGCCGTAGTGGTAACAATCCGTGCCACCAAACCGACGTAACTTCACCGCTGATGTAAGCCGTTCAACACACACCAATTCATCGGCTGAAAAGAAATCGGGCGCGGTGATGTAGACTGACGCGTGATCGAGACTTTCGCACGCACGCACCGTGGAGGGCTGACCGTTGTGCGTTGTCGGACAACCGGCACCGCCAACCCAGCGGTCTTTCAACACCGGTTGATCGACCAGTCCGAACCAAGGCACACCGTCCTTCAAGATACCGACGATGGTGGTAAACAAAGGCACGCCGTTAATGAATGAAACAGTGCCGTCGATGGGATCAAGCACCCAAACAAACTCAGCACCTTCGTTCTCAGCGCCGTATTCTTCGCCAATAATGCCGTGGCTTGGAAAAGCTTCATTTATGAGTTTGCGGAGAGCGGCTTCAGTTTCACGATCTGCACGCGTGACCGGGCTATCGTCTGATTTGTCTTCAATGGTCAGATTGGTACGGAAGTACGGGAGCGTAATTTTAGCGGCAGCATCCGCAAGCGTGTGCGCCAAAGCAACGCACGCTTCGGCCGGGGCTGTGACGGACATAGGGAATACTGTTACGGCGTATCCACGGACTCCATGGCGTCCTCTGCCGCTTCCATAGCGCCTTCGACAACCTCAGCTGTTTCTTCGATCACAGCTTCAATCACATCAAGAACCACTTCCGGTGGATTCTCTGTTTTTGCCATGAGGAATTTGATTACGTTGGCGCGGTCTTTGGGCTTACGCAGTCCGACGAAGGACATTGTGCCTTTGGGCGCGACATTCTTTGGGTCTTCCAAATAGGCGTTCAGCGCGTCGTAGGTCCAAGCATCCGTACCCGCGAGAATGGATTCGGACAGTTTAAAGTCACCGCGATCGCGACCAGCCAGATTGGCACCAACAATGTTGTGCAGGTTCGGACCGGTGCCGTTGCGTTCGCCAGCATCAAATGTGTGGCAGGACTGACACTTGCGCGCCACTTTGGCGCCGTCATCAACGCTAGCCGAAGCGAGCAACGGCTTAATATCAACGAGAATATCAGCTTCGGCCGCAGCGCCACCGCCAGAGCCAAAACCCTCAGGCACTTCAATCTCATACCCGAAGGTAGAAACACCCTCATCGTCGGGCACCAAGAAGTGGCTGGCTTCATTGGCACCAACGGTCAGCCAGATCGCGGCAAAGCCGGCCATCATGGCGGAGTTGGACTTAAACTTGTCGGGTGAGGGTTTTTCGGCCATTTTCTGGTCCCCAGCGGGTAACTATCGCTTTCCCTTAAAGGGTTCAGCGGTGAATCTCAACAGGTATCCTGTAAGTGACCCTATTATCCCGGTCTCGGCAAAAAAGTGAAGCCTTTCCGTGACTTGGATGAAAATGCGGGTTTGGGCGTAAAGTCAGTAGAAAGGGGCGAAAGCCGCTATGACACAGAATAAAACGTTGGTTGTCATTCCGGCACGGTTGGCCTCCTTGCGGCTACCAGACAAACCCCTGGCGCTCATCGGCAACGACCCAATGATCGTCCATGTCTGGCGACGGGCCATGGAGGCTGACACGGGCCCGGTTATCGTGGCCTGCGGCGACGCGCCGATTGCTGAAGCGATTGAAAAAGTCGGCGGGACAGCCGTCATGACCGACCCCGATCTGCCAAGCGGATCTGACCGGGTATGGGCGGGCGCCCAACAATTTGACCCAGACGGCGAACACAATTGCATCGTTAACGTACAGGGAGATCTGCCGACATTAGAGCCGCGACTCATCAAGGCTGCGGTTGCCGCCCTTCACGAGGGCCAAGCGGACATTGGCGCTCTAGTCGCCGAAATCACCGATCCGGCCGAGACCGAAGACCCCAACGTCGTAAAAGTGGCGATTCATTTTCCACCCGGACAAACCGTTGCACCGGCGCTGTACTTCAGCCGCAACCGGATTCCGTCAGGAGAAGGCCCGGCATTTCATCATATCGGCATCTATGCCTACACCCGTGATGCTTTGAAACGTTTTGTCGCACTACCACCGGCAAGCCTAGAAATAAGAGAGCGTCTCGAACAATTGCGCGGCCTGGCAAACGGCATGCGTATCTCCGCTGGTCTCGTTGACACCATTCCGTTCGGCGTCGATACTCCCGCCGACCTCGAACGAGCCAGACGTATTCTGGCTCCCTAACCGGTCCAGAAGCGCCCTCATGACAACGACGTCCGACCCAAAAAAATCAATCGCCTTCCAAGGTGTGCTTGGCGCGAATTCTCATATGTCATGCCAAGCCGCCTATCCGGACATGCCCCCTTTGCCGTGTGCGACCTTTGACGAAGCTTTCGCCGCGGTGACCAACGGCCATGCACTTTTCGGCATGATACCGGTTGAAAACTCCGTCATGGGACGGATTGCTGACATTCATCACATTCTGCCGGATTCTGGTCTGCATATTGTGGCCGAACATTTTCAGCGCGTGAATCATCACTTGCTCGCCATCAAAGGCGCAACGTTGGATGGTTTGAAGACCGTTGAGAGCCAGCTTCCTGCCCTGTCTCAGTGCCGCACGTTTATTCGCGAGCATGGATTACAGCAGGTCACCGCTGGGGATACCGCCGGTGCCGCTAAAGACGTGGCCGAACGAGGCGACCCGACTGTCGCCGCCATCGCGTCGTCCCTGGCAGCTGAGATTTATGGCCTGGAAACTCTGGCTTCGAATATTGAAGACGCTGAGCACAACACAACGCGATTCATTGTTATGGCCCGCGAACCGGTGATGCCGCCAAAAGACAACGGCACGGTCGTGACATCTTTTGTCTTTCGCGTCCGCAGCGTCCCAGCTGCCTTGTACAAGGCGCTCGGCGGGTTCGCCACCAACAGCGTCAATATCACCAAGTTAGAAAGCTACCTGGTTGATGGCCATTTCACTGCCGCACAATTTTATGCAGACGTCGAGGGACATCCGGAAGACGGACCGGTCAAACTCGCGCTTGAAGAGCTCGCGTTCTACTCAAAGGAATTAAAAGTGCTGGGCACCTATCCGGCACACCCCTACAGGCTTGAATCTGCTTCCCCAGAGGAAAGCTGACCAACCGTTAGTGCTCGGCGCGCCAGGTGTCGATCAACATGCGAGCGATAGAATGACGGTTCGGTAGTTTGGGACCGGGCGTGTCGTCGCTGGTTTCGCCATAGTCGTTTAACTCATCCCGACTAACCCAGCGGATATCATCGAGCTCATCGTCATCGGGCTTAAACTCAGTCGTCGACGCTTTAGCTGTGAACCCCAGCATGAGGGATGATGGGAATGGCCAAGGCTGAGATGCCTGATACTGCACGTCCGTCACAACGATTCCGGTCTCTTCTTTTACTTCTCGAATAACGCATTCCTCGAGGGATTCGCCAGGCTCAACAAACCCTGCAACCACAGAATACATCCCGTCTGGCCAGCGGCTTTGCCGACCGAGCAGACAATGCTTTCCATCCGGATGCTCGACTAAGGTAATGACGGCCGCATCGGTTCGCGGAAAAGCGCGGTAACCACAATCCTCATTGGTGCAGGTGCGGACGTGCCCGCCCTCCCGCGATTCTGTTGGCGCGCCGCAGCGGCCACAATGCAAATGATTGGCGTGCCACAACACCATGCCGCGCGCATACGCAAGCATTGCTGCTTGGTCGGCATCTAAGCTTCCGACGCGTGGATGCAGCGGTTCGAACACACCCGCAAGCTGGGCGTCACCCGGCTCCTCTTCCGCATGGATAGCCAAAGCAAACCAAGGCGTGGTGTCTGACAATCCAAGGAAAATTAAGTCACCAGTCGCTGCACTCAGGGTGCTGACATCCGCTACGGAGATGGCTTTGGCTCCAACGCCATTGGGTTCGAAGAGGTGGTTGCCATTCCAGACAGGCAGAACACGCGCCAAGTCGCACGTGTGAAGCGCCTTAACATCCGCCGCGACCGATCGCACAGCAGCGGCCCGGTCCAAGGCAACACCTGTATAGGTCAAACGCCAAGATGAAGATGTCTTGTTCATTTGGTTTTTTGCTCGACCCTTCTAGTGCCCACGATGATAGGGGTGACCCGTCAAAATACAGTGGGCACGGTATAGCTGTTCCGCCACCAAAACCCGAGTCAACATATGGGGCCAGGTCACTGCGCCGAAGGCGACAACCAAATCAGCACGCTCGGTAATGCTGGCGTCAAGACCGTCCGCACCACCAATGACTAGCGCAACATTTTGTTCGCCATCATCGCGCCATTGACCGAGACGGTTGGCAAATGCCTCGCTGTCTAAAGATTTGCCACGCGAATCCAGGCAGACCACCTTAGCTCCCGGAGGAATGGCTGCTTGTAGCCCTTCAGTTTCTTGCTTGGTTTGCGCTGTTGCGTCGGCCTTACCGCGGACGTCGACTTCGCGCACATCCACGGCCCAAGGCATTCTCTTAATATACGACTCAATGAGTGTCTGCTCGGGACTCGGGCGCATACGCCCCACGGCAGCAATAACGAAATTCATTGCTCAGACCTTAAAGCCAAGACCACCAATCGTGACCGCGGTTGGCTAAGCGGTCTGGACTGATGGCGCGTCTTGTCCATCCGTTTCCGGAGACATGGCCCAAATTTTTTCGATGTTGTAGAAGGCGCGCACCTCAGGTCGGAAGATGTGGATAATAATATCGCCCGCATCGATGAGAATCCAATCGCTTTGAGCGCGACCTTCCGTCTTAGGAATAACACCAATCGTCTTAAGCTTCTCGACAATATGCTCAGTCATAGCGCTGACCAGTCTGCCAGAACCGCCTGACGCAACAATCATTCTATCTGCAATGGAAGTTTTGCCGACGAGGTCGATGGTGACAACATCCAGGGCTTGATCATCCTCAAGCGACGCTTGGATACATTCGACCATTGTCTCCAGGTCGACCGGAGTATGTAGTGAGTTAATGATCAACTCCCTTTGTGGATCTATATATGATGAAAAACTCATCGAGCGTTCTAGTCATCGCATCCAGACCGAATTGCGGTCGACGATGCACCGTGGCGTCGTTGCGCTACATAAACCCACATGGGCTTTTTCTTCTGCCACAAGGCAATGGGCCGTGAAGCACGAAGACGGCGAGAAGAAAATCGCGACGAAGCCTTTCCAGACAACGCTTTGTGAGAATACGGGGAACGGTCAAAAACTGCAACGTGAACCGTTTGAAAGATTTTCGACCACCGCGACCATTTAGGAACCTGGGCAAGGTTATCTGCGCCCATAAGCCACACAAACTGAACCTTGGGGAACCGAATGCGCAGCATTTGAAGCGTTTTCCAAGTGCGATCTGTGCCCAAATCTTGCTCGAGATCGGTCACCCTAATCCATGGAGCCATTGCCGCCGCTTCAGCGCCAGCAACGCGATCAGACAGTATCGCCATACCGGTCGTGGATTTTAGTGGGTTTTGCGGGCTGACAAGCCACCAAACCTGATCCAAACCCAGGCGTCGTTTGGCGTCACTGCTGATGTGCATATGACCACCATGTGCAGGATTGAACGACCCGCCAAGCAGGCCGACCTTCATGCGGCGGCGGTCTCCCCATCGGTGCGGTGAAAACACGACTGACCAAACCTTACGGACGCGTGGTGCCGTTGCCGCGCACCTTATATTTGAACGTGGTAAGCTGCTCGACACCAACGGGGCCGCGGGCATGCATTTTACCCGTTGCGATTCCAATTTCCGCGCCCATTCCGAATTCGCCTCCGTCAGCGAATTGTGTCGAGACGTTGTGCATGACAATCGCGCTGGACAAGCCGTTCATAAAGTCTTCAGCGGCAGTGGGATCTTCCGTAATGATCGCGTCCGTGTGCTCCGAGCCGTGAGTATTGATATGGTTGATCGCGCTGGTGACTCCATCCACCACTTTCACCGATACGATGGCATCGAGATACTCGGTATCCCAATCCTCATCTGTCGCGGCGATTACGTTCTTATTCAGAGATCGAACCACGCCATCACCCCGAACCTCGCAACCAGCTGCGATCAGGTCGTCGAGGATGGGAGGTAAAATTGAGTCCGCAACGTCGTGATCAACCAATAGTGTTTCCATAGCGCCGCAAATTCCTGTGCGTCGCATCTTGGCGTTCAAGACAACACTGCGCGCTTTGTCCGGGTCCGCATTTTTGTGAACGTAGGTATGGCATAGCCCAACAAGATGCTGGAACGTGGGAACACGACTTTCCTTCATGACCCGTTCCGTCAGCGACTGGCCGCCGCGCGGAACGATGACATCGATAGACTCAGTCATGGTGAGCATTTTTCCGACTGCAGCGCGATCTGTGGTCGGAACCATTTGAATGCACGCAGATGGAAGCCCAGCTTCACGGATACCCTTGTGTAGGCAGGACAAGATCGCCCGAGAACTACGAAAGCTTTCAGATCCACCGCGTAATATGCAAGCGTTGCCGGCCTTAAGACACAAAGCGCCCGCATCAGCGGTAACGTTAGGCCGGGACTCATAGATCACGCCGATAACGCCGAGCGGCATGCGAACACGCTCGATCTTGAGTCCGCTTGGTTGCTCCCAGGACGCGATAATCTCACCGACAGGATCCTTCAGCGCCGCAATAGCATCGAGCCCTTTGGCCATGCCTTCAATACGATCCGCATTCAGTTCAAGTCGATCCATGAGGGCGGCCGAGAGACCCTTCGCGCGGCCACCATCCATGTCGATTTTGTTCTCAGCAATGAGGGCTTCAGAATCCTCCCGCAAAGCGGCTGCGGCCGCTTTCAAAGCCGTGTTCTTGGTCTCAGCTGGAGTGTTGGCAAGAACGCGGGACGCCGCGACAGCACCATGACCGACCATATCCATGATCGCGTCGATATCGCTGCTATCCGTTTCTGGTTGTCCGCCGCCATTCATGGCGAGCCTCCTTTATCGTGCCAATCACCCGGGCATACGATACATGTACCTAGTATACCTGAGTTTCACGTATTCAGTACGAGATCGTCCCGGTGAACCACTTCTGATCGACCTTGGTAACCCAAAATACCTTCTAAGGCGTCGGATCGATGGCCTTTGATGCGACGCGCATCCTCTGCACTAAAAGCGCTTAGCCCTTTGCCCAAGATGGATCCGTCTTGACCCACGATGACGACCGCGTCACCCCGACCAAATTCACCTTCAATGTCGATCACGCCGGCGGGTAACAAACTCTTGCCCGCGCTCAAAGCTTTGGCGGCGCCATCATCCACGACCAGTTTTCCAGTCGGGTTCAACGTTCCGGCGATCCATTTCTTGCGGGCTGCGCGGGGCTCCGCAGCGCTCACAAACCAAGTGCACAGCGCCCCGTTTTCAAGAGCGTCAAGCGGACGCATTACAGTGCCAAGGGCGATTGCCATATGGCAGCCTGCCGCCATGCAAATATCTGCCGCCATCAGCTTCGTGACCATACCGCCTGTCCCGTGCCCCGGCTTCGCTGTCGCCGCCATAGCGCGCACCGCATCATCAATGACCTTCACTTGGGGGCGGTGTTCAGCGTCAGGGTTGTCTGTCGGATCTGATGCATAGAGGCCATCAACGTCAGAGAGCAGAATACAGGCGTCCGCACCGATCATCGCAGCCACGCGCGCAGCCAGGCGATCATTGTCGCCGAACCGAATCTCTGTCGTCGCAACCGTATCGTTCTCGTTGATGACCGGAATGGCGCCAAGCTGCAACAGCGTATCGAGCGTCGTCCGCGCATTGAGAAAACGCCGGCGATCCTCTGTATCGTCAACCGTCAACAAGACCTGCGCCACAGTCAAATCATGACGACCAAGGGATTCCTGATAGGCCTGGGTCAATCGCACTTGCCCCGTTGCGGCCGCGGCTTGTTTTTCCTCAAGCCGCAGGCTTTGGCTGGTGAGGTTGAGAGGGCCACGCCCAATCGCAATGGCACCGGACGTGACCACAACAACATCCTGGCCGCGTGCACGCATGGCGGCAATGTCATCGCAAACTGCGTCGAGCCAAGACCGATGCAAGGCACCTGTCGCCTCGTCGACCAACAGGACTGATCCAATTTTAACGACAACGCGTTCAGCCTTAGCAATATCGGGTGTCGTTAGGGCGACCATGGCACCACCTCTTCTTCCAGCGCCTCGCTGTCTTGCTGAGTCGTACTGCGCTTGGCCGGCACGGTTTCAAACAGCGCCCTTAAAAGCTCTGTGCGCCCATGGCCGGAAATCCCTGAGAGTTCGAAAACGTGCTCGACACCCTCGCTCTTCAACGCTGCTTTTTTCTCGGCAATATCGTCGTCGTTAAGCGCGTCGCATTTATTGAGCGCGATAAGCTCTGGCTTATCATCGAGACCCGCGCCATAGGCCGCCAATTCGGCGCATACGGTGCGATAGGACGACACAACATCGTCGGCTGTTCCGTCAATGAGATGCAGCAGCGCCCGGCAGCGTTCAATATGGCCGAGAAACCGCGTGCCCAGACCCGATCCCGTGTGGGCGCCTTCGATCAAGCCGGGGATATCCGCAAGCACCATCTCCCGCCCATCAAGATAGGCAACACCCAGATTAGGATGCAGTGTCGTAAACGGGTAGCTCGCAATCTTCGGCCGCGCGCTGGTAACGATGGACAGAAACGTCGACTTGCCCGCATTGGGTAAACCCACCAGGCCGACGTCGGCGATGAGCTTTAATCGGAGCCAGAGCCAGCGCTCTTCTCCTAGGTGACCCGGATTGGCATTCCGAGGTGCCTGGTTGGTTGAGCTCTTAAAACGCGTATTCCCCCAGCCGCCATTGCCGCCTTCCAGCAATGCGATCTCTTGGTCAGCTTCGGTGAGATCAACCAGAACGGTCTCGCGATCTTCGGCCAGTATTTCCGTGCCGATGGGCACAGCGATCCGAAGATCTTCGCCACCCTTACCCGCACGATCTTTGCCTTGACCATCTTGGCCGACAGGGGCTTTAAAATGCTGGCGGTAACGGAAGTCGATTAACGTATTCAGGTTGGGGTCGGTATAAAAAATGACGTCGCCACCACGACCGCCATCGCCGCCGTTGGGACCTCCGTACTCGATGTACTTCTCCCGCCGGAACGCAACACAGCCGTTGCCGCCCTTGCCGCTTTTTACGAAGACCTTGGCTTGATCAAGAAACTTCATGATTGGTTTGTCGAACTCTTGTCGTCATTAAACAAAGAAAAAGGGGAATGGACGTCCATTCCCCTCGCATAACTTTGTGTGGTGACGGAACGTCGTAGTTGGGTACGTTAGCTCACCGGGTCAACGGAAACAAAGACACGACCCTTATATCCTTTGCGGAAATTAACCTTGCCTTCGGTCAACGCAAAAATTGTGAAGTCGCGGCCGAGGCCAACGTTGTCACCGGGATGCCACTTCGTGCCACACTGACGAATAATGATATTCCCGGGAATGACTTGCTCACCGCCGAACTTCTTCACGCCAAGCCGCTGGCCGGCTGAGTCGCGGCCGTTCCGGGAACTACCACCTGATTTCTTATGCGCCATGAACCCGTCTCCTACTTACTGTCGTCAGCCGACGCGTCAGCCGCATCGTCTTTTTTAGCTGCAGCCTTTTTGGCTGGTGCTTTTTTCTTAGCGGCCCCGCCAACATCGGTAATCTGAACCACCGTCAGATCCTGACGATGTCCGGCTTTACGCACATAGCCTTGGCGGCGCTTCTTCTTGAACACAATGATCTTATCGCCGCGGGCCTGCTCAACGATCTTACCCGTGACAGCAGCACCTTCAACGCGAGGGGTGCCGATCTTATCGCCGACCATTAGCACTTCATCGAACGTGACAGAGGCACCGGCATCGCCCTTAAGGCTCTCAACGGTGATCACGTCATCCTTGGCTACACGGTACTGTTTACCGCCTGTCTTAATAACTGCGTGCATAATTGATCTTCCGAAAAACAAAACGGCGGGCCAAAGCCCGCGCGGTTGGGCGGGAATATACGCACCCGCTGGCCTGAGTCAACGCTTTTGGCACCGATTCTAGCCTGTTTCTCAAGCAAATCTGCGCCTTTTGGCCAAAATCACCCCAGGCCCGGGCAAACCAAAAACCAGCGCAAAACTGGGGAAAAACGCCATTCTGCCGATTGCGAGCCGAGCAGCCTTCCTGTACGGTCCGCGCGCTTTCGACCCCAGGCTATACTAGAAAACCGCGGAGAGGTGCCAGAGTGGTCGAATGGGGCGGTCTCGAAAACCGTTGTCCGTGCAAGCGGACCGTGGGTTCGAATCCCACCCTCTCCGCCATTTTTTCTGCAAACGCCGCGCTATTTAACTGGGAGCCCTTCCATGACACGCCCGCAAACAGAAAACCTTAACGCGTTTGATATCGAGCCGAGCAGCTGGTCCGTCCCCGGGTTGGCCGATGGCCTGCAGGCGCGGCGCTTAAACGAAGATCCGGACACCGGCGCGCTCTCGGTCGTGATTCACATTCCCAAGGGATGGGCGCGAACAGAATCCGCCGAGTGTGCAGCCAACCAAGATTTATTCCTGATGGAGGGCGCGTTGGACGCCGGGGATGACCTACTCCAATCAGGAGCGTTCAGCTTTTATCCGCGCGGTGTAGTGCAACCGCCTTGGACAGCGAAAGAAGATTGCACTGCCTTTGTCATCTTTGATCGTGCGCCCGTATACACCGCCGCGACAACCTCAACCCCTGACGCAAAGACAGATCAGACCGTGGCAACCCTCGACACTTGGACGATGGAGTGGTTTGACCCCCTCGCTGCATCGAAACCGAGTGTTGCGTTTCATCCTGGAATCTTCGTGAAGGTTTTACGCACTGATCCAGAGACCGGGACCAGCACCCATTTGGCCGGCTTGATGCCAGGTTGGTTTCAAGAAGGCATCGAGGTTCACCCAGTGCGCGAGGAAAGCATCATCATCAGCGGTGACGTCAACATCGCCACGGTTGATGGCAAGCCTGGGTATACGTGCAGCGTGGGCGGCTATTATTCGCGGCCGCCGGGCATTCCCCACGGACCACTCTCAAGCAAGAACGGCAATGTGGGCCTGGTCCATACGGAAGGTCTTTTGGGTATCGACTACCAAACCGATGATCGTGCAGAAGATCTCATTCTCGATCATCTCCGCACTTATCCCTGGAAGTAGGGGCGTAGCCGGCTCGGTCCACGCCACTCGGGCCCGCCGTGGCGTCTAAACACCGGGCGGCACGAGGACACCGCGCTCGACCAAATCGCTGATCGTCTGACGCATGGTTTCGTTGTGCTCCTCGGTTGAAGACAATGGTGCATCAATGTGTGTATCGATAGGCGCGAAATCGGCAGACTCATAGTTGGGCCGATAGAGTGACGCCTGGAAGGATGCCAGCGTGTTCTGCCCCCCGAGGGATGTGCGCGTCCGCCGCAGAGCATCGATATCGATGGTGGCCACGGCGAACTCTTCACCACCGGTTTGGGTCGCGGTCAACATGTTGCCTTTAAAATCTATGATTTCAGACGGCTGTCTGCGGCCAAAGGGCGGTTTGGCATCTGCGCCAACGGGACCGAGATTAGACAGAAGCACATAGGCCAAGTTTTCGTACGCCCGGACACGTCTTGCCATGGTGGTAACGATGGGAACGTCAAAATTGTGATCATCCGGGAGAGTGCCCGAGGCGGTCGGGTTCGAAATGACTTCCGCGCCATTGAGAATCATGCCGCGCATTACCTCGGGAACATACATGTCCGCCGCAATCACACAGGCCAGCCTTCCGATTTCCGTATCGGCGACTGGGAATAAGCTTTCCTCCCCAAAGTGATCTAGCCATGCGGTGAGAAGATCGCCAGGACGGCTCTTGGTCGTCAGGCTGGTCATTTTTCTGTAGTTGAGCGCCAGGTCGCCACTGGGACCGACAATCATGCCCGCCAAGAAATACCGGCCAGGAAACTTTTCGATCCGCTCGATCGCATTAAAGGCGACAAAGGCGCTGGCGTCCTGTGCCGCTTTCCCAATTTGTTCAACCTCAGGCCCATCGGCGGTAATGGTCCCGGGGACCCATTGCGCGGCACTGATCCTTGAACTGGGAATTTGCAGCCCAAACTCAGGAAAAGACATCAGACGTACGCCGTGTTCGTCGGCGCCGCGCCTCACCAAATTACAAAAATGATCGACATTCTGTTTTAACACCTCCGGCAGGAACGTGCCGGATGAATCAAATGTCTCTGCCGCCCTCGATTGCACACACGCCGCTTTATAAAGCGGAACTTTCGCACCCCTGGGCTCGATCCCCGGCTTAACGGGAGGATAGAACGTAGATGCGTCTTGCGCCGATGCAGAATTTCGCGGCACCCCATTCAAAACACCAGCGGCCACCAGGCCCGCTCCAGCGCGCAACGCATGGCGTCGCGTCGGTTGGTTTTTGCCTGGGTTATTGCTTGATGATGTCATGAGGCAGTCCTTTGTCGGTGCGTGCCATACGGGTCATTCGGACCATCAAAGTACCGTTTCTCACGCCCATCAGCGAGTGCGTTCGCCTCTAGGGTTAAGTGGGGCCCGTTATACAGATTTGATGAAATTGAGCGGTTGATAATCAAGGGATGGAAACACGACCTTCGGCGAGGGTTCGCCACGTCTCTTAAGTAAAATTTCCTGAATGACCTGACGGTAGTCGGTCGTCACCCGGAGGTCCCCTTCCCGCAGATCATCGGTCTTGAGACCAGGCCAGTCGCCATACATTTTGCCGCCTTGCACCGCGCCGCCAAGGACAAACATAAAAGCGCCGGACCCGTGGTCAGTACCCCCATTGGCATTTTCTTCCAGGCGGCGGCCGAATTCCGTCATCGCAACCACGGTTATGCGGTCCTGATAATCCGCCATGTCGTGCCAAAACGCGCTGAGGCTTTTTGACATCTCTGCCGCATGATCAGGAAAGTACCGATTCATTTCGAAGTGATGATCCCAGCCACCGTAATCCACCGTGGCAACGTCAAGGCCCGTGTCCATTTTGATGAGTTTAACGCCCTATAGGCAGAAGAAACCAAGCGCATTAGACTGACCCCAAATACAAATCAAACCTTTGGGGGACGACATGTCAGACAACTGGGACATCATTTGCGTAGGCGCTGGATCTGCAGGATTGCCGCTGGCC
>JABJAH010000018.1 GCA_018666155.1 Rhodospirillaceae bacterium
GCTCAGGCTCAGGTTCGGGCTCGGGCTCAGGTTCGGGCTCAGGTTCAGGCTCGGGCTCGGGCTCGGGTTCTGGCTCAGGTTCCGGCTCAGGTTCGGGTTCCGGCTCAGGTTCTGGCTTCGGCGGGTTTGCCAGATCTTGATCAAAAACAGCCAACAGGGTTTCAACGTCAGGGTCGGGCGCCACGACGGTGCGGCCAACCTTGAGCGCGCGCATCGGCGCTGAGGCCAGGGTTGATGTGGCGTAGACCACCCAGTCTTTAACCAGATGTTCCAATTCTGCTCGCTGTAAAAGCGTCGTAAAGGCGCGGGCCTCGTCGACACTCAGAACAACTGAGCCGTCGAATGCCCCTGCTTTCAGGTCGGTTAACAACGCGTGGGGCAGCGCATCAGCACGCTTCAGGGTGTAAAGCTTGAGCGGCCTGATCGCATATCCCATGTTGGCCAGCATGCCTGTAACGGCTGTGGTTTCGTTGGCATGGCAGGCATGAACCAGCGCACCAGAATCCGGGTTGACCGTATTCTCAATCAGGCTGGCGAAGTCGGATGCGTCCCCTTTCGCCACATTAATTTTTGTGAAGCCTGCATCCGCTGCCGCTTTGGCGACCTCGGCGTTCTCAGCAAAAATAGGGAAAAACCGAACGGCGATGGTGTCCGCCAGGGCGCGCACGCCCTCGGCAGAGGTTGCCAAAAAGCCCTGGGCCCCTTCGAGTTTAATTTCCGGAGAGTCGATCCGTTCTGGGGTAATCAGCGGGATCGCGACGACATCGTGGCCGCGGGCGGACAACGACGCGACTAAATCGACGGCCTCTGGACCGGGACTGGTAATCAAAATGCGCATAGGTTCGACACTACCGTACCACGGCCCGGCATTGGCGCTAGATTGTGTAGGGCTCTAGGCAGGGCGGTTGGCGTGTTGTAGAGGCTGGCTAGCGCCAAAACAAGGAATGCGATTTCATGCGTGTGCTCGGCATTGAAACCAGCTGCGACGAAACTGCGGTCGCCGTCGTTGAAGACGGCGCGGACGGTCGTCGCTGTTTGGCCCATGCCTTGTCGTCTCAGATCGAGGAGCACAGACCCTTTGGCGGCGTCGTGCCCGAAATTGCTGCGCGCTCTCATCTCGATCGGCTCGACCGGCTCGTCGAGCAAGCGATGACTGACGCCGGCCTCGAATTTGGCGATCTGGATGGCATTGCCGCGACGGCAGGCCCCGGGTTGATCGGTGGTGTGATTGTCGGAGTGATGACCGCTAAAGCTTTGGCATCGGTTCATGGGAAACCGTTCATCGCCGTCAATCACCTTGAAGGCCATGCGCTGACCGCAAGATTTACTGACGGCGTGGTGTATCCCTACCTTCTGCTCCTGGTGTCGGGAGGGCATTGCCAGGTGCTCGAGGTCAAAGGTGTCGGCGAATATCGTCGGCTGGGCACAACGCTTGATGATGCCGCCGGTGAATGCTTCGACAAAACGGCAAAGATGCTTGGACTGGGTTTTCCAGGCGGCCCCGCCGTTGAGCGGGCTGCGCAGTCAGGACGGGCGGATCGTTTTTCATTGCCGCGTCCTTTGAAGGGCCGGGCCGGCTGCGATTTTTCTTTCTCCGGTATGAAAACGGCGGTCCGGCATACCGTCGAGGCTCTGCCTCCTGGGTCTTTGCGCGCTCGGGACGCCGATGATCTCGCCGCCTCGTTACAGCGCGCCGTCGTGGCCCATATTGTTGATCGATGCAAAAACGCTTTTGCGATGGCAGAAACGCGTCCGACGACTTTCGTTGCAGCGGGTGGTGTTGCCGCCAACACATCTTTGCGAACGGCGCTGACCGATTTGGCCACAGACCAAGGAATACCCTTCGTCGTGCCACCCATTGAACTATGCACCGACAACGCGGTGATGATCGCCTGGGCCGGGCTGGAGCGTTTGGGTCTTGGTCTGACGGACCCGCTTGATTTCAAACCAAAGCCCCGTTGGCCGCTCGACGCGGCCAACGCCTAAACCAAAGCTGGGGCTGCTCGACGCGGCCAACGCCTAAACCAAAGCTGGGGCTGCTCGACGCGGCCAACACCTAAACCAAAGCTGGGGCTGCTCGATGCGGCCAACGCCTCATAAAAACTGAGGCGATTAGGTCTTATAGAAGTCGCGATACCAATCGACGAAGGCGGCGACTCCTTCCTTCAGATCAACGGCTGGGCGATAGCCGACAGCCTTCTCCAACTCGGTGACATCACACCACGTCTGTTCCACGTCGCCCGGCTGCATCGGCTGGAAGTCGATGATCGCCTTTTTCCCTAACGCGTCTTCCAGCATCGCAATGAAGTCCATCAGTTTAACCGGGTTGCCGCAGCCGATGTTGAACAGTCGGTGCGGTGCGACGCCACTGCTAGCCGGGTCAGCCTGGCTATATGCCCATGCTTCATTTTTTGTCGCTGGCGTTGCCAACACGCGGACTAGGCCTTCAACGATGTCATCGATGAAGGTGAAATCTCGTGCAAGCTTGCCGTCGTTAAATACAGGAATGGGTTCGCCGGCAAGAATGGCTTTGGTGAACATGAATAAGGCCATATCCGGCCGACCCCACGGCCCATAGACCGTAAAGAACCGCAAGCCTGTTGCGGGAAAACCATAGAGATGAGCATAGGCGTGGGCCATCGCTTCATTGGCCCGTTTTGTGGCCGCATACAGTGAAACGGGATGGGCTGCGCCGTGATGCTCTGAAAACGGCATGGCTTGGTTGGCACCATAGACCGAGCTAGTTGAAGCATAGACCAAGTGCTCGACCTGGCATTGTCGGCAGCCTTCTAAAACGTTGAGCATCCCAACCAAGTTGGCGTCGGCATATTCGTGAGGATGATCAACACCGTGGCGCACGCCAGCCTGAGCGGCGAGATGGACCACGCGGGTTGGTTTGATGTTGTTGAAAAAGGCTTCAAGTTCGGCACGGTCAGCGATGTTGAGGCGTTCGCCTTGAAAACGGTCGGACTCGGCCAGAATGGACCACCGGGACTCTTTTAACTCTGTGTCGTAATAGGCGTTGAAATTATCGATGCCGACGACTGTTTCGCCGTCAGCCAATAAACGCCGCGCCGTGTGAAAGCCGATAAAGCCGGCGGCCCCTGTTACCAGAACAGTCATGACATCGGTTGTGGCGGACAGCCTCCTGCTTTGCAAGGGCGTTGCCAACTACGGCCTACCGCAGCTTATTCGGCTGGCATGGACTCTGTCCGGCTGGTCGTGCCAAACACATGTCATGGACGACCGGCTTGGAGGTGAATTATGCAGCGTATCGGGGTAATCGGAGCAGGCGCATGGGGCACCGCTTTGGCTGCGATGGCGCGCCGGGCAGGACGAGACGTCACCCTATGGGCCCGTGAAGACGAGGTCGTTGAAAGCATTAACGCCCGCCACGTTAACGACGTTTTTTTACCCGAAGTCGCGCTTGATCCAGGCATTCGCGCGACCAGCGATTACGCCGAGACCGTGGACGCCGATCTCGTCCTTTTGGTCGCGCCCGCGCAACACCTACGCAGCGTCTGTGCCGAACTCACCGCCGACTGGAAAGCAGGCGTACCCGCCGTCATTTGTTCCAAGGGTATAGAGCGCGGCTCTAACGCATTAATGACCCAGGTTATTGCAGAAGCCCTTCCGGCTGCGCCACCGATGGTGCTGTCAGGACCGACCTTCGCTAAGGAAGTCGCGGCTGGTCTTCCGACAGCGGTAACGCTGGCCTGCGAAGATGCCGCTTTGGGCGAGCGGGCGGCCACCGCAATCGGCACCGCTACCTTCCGGCCTTATCTGTCGACTGACCTTGTTGGGTCGGCGATTGGCGGGGCCGTCAAAAACGTACTCGCCATCGCCTGTGGTCTGGTGGAGGGCAAACAGCTTGGCGACAACGCCCGCGCCGCGCTGATCACGCGTGGTTTGGTTGAGGTCGTGCGTCTGGCCTTATCGCTTGGCGGTCAATCGCAAACCCTGATGGGTCTTTGTGGCTTGGGTGATCTTTTGTTGACCGCGACATCTATGCAGTCCCGAAACTATTCTCTTGGTGCCGCGTTGGGCCAAGGCCGCACCTTGGACGAGGTGTTGGGCGAACGCCGGGCTGTGACCGAAGGCGTCTATACGGCCGAAGCAGTGGTCTCGCTTGCTGAATCAAAGGGTGTTGATATGCCCATCTGCCGCGCCATAGATCAGATTCTCAACAAAGGTGTGGCCGTCGATGCTGCAATTGCTGAATTGCTGGATCGCCCGATCAAAGAAGAGCTGGATTTCGGTTAACCAAGGCCAGAAAAAAAGCCTACTCACACACCGTTACTGGCCTGACCCCGTCTCTTTGCGCTATGACCGTGGATAACCGCTCGGCTTGGCTGAGCTCGGCATCGGGGAAATCGACGTGGCGCCATCGCCGACCATCTATCCAGTTATTCTGTCCGGCGGCTCTGGGTCGCGCCTATGGCCGCTGTCCCGGGAACAATTTCCCAAACAGCTCCAAGCCTTAACGGGCGCGCATACTCTGATTCAAGACACAGCATTACGGCTTGGTCCCGACACGACACCGACAGTGGCTGCGCCCATAGTCGTGTGCAATGACGCCCATCGTTTTATTGTTGCCGAGCAACTTCGTGCTGTCGGCATTGAGCCCAAAGCGATCATCATCGAGCCGGAAGGGCGTAACACGGCGCCCGCTATCGCCGTCGCGGCGCAGGTCGTCGCCGATGATCCGAACGCGCTGCTTCTGGTGATGCCCTCTGATCATCTGATCCGCCAGCCTGAGGCGTTCCGGATCGCCGTTGCCACAGCCGTGCCTCTGGCTAAGGACGGCAAGCTCGTGACCTTTGGCATCGCACCGTCAGATCCGTCGACAGCTTATGGATACATCAAGCAAGGTGAGTCTCTTCATGGCGGCGCGTTCGATGTCGCCGCCTTTGTTGAGAAACCCGATGCCAAGACCGCCCAGTCCTTTTTGGACTCAGGTGAGTACTCCTGGAACGGTGGTATTTTTCTGTTTCCCGCGAAAATTTTTCTCGATGAGCTCAATCGCTTCGAACCCGACATTGCACCGCGATGTCAGGCGGCGCTCGACAAAGGATCCAACGATCTCTTTTTCTTCCGTCTCGATGCGGAGACTTTTGCAACGGTTCCCAGTCAGTCGATCGATTATGGGGTCATGGAACGCACTGATAAAGCGGCTGTGGTTCCCGTTGATATGGGATGGTCTGATGTTGGGTCTTGGTCGGCTCTGCATGACGAAAGCGAGCAAGATGGCGACGGCAACACCCTTATCGGTGATGTCGTTTCTCTGGATAGTAAGAACACATACGTGCGCTCAGAGCGGCAGACCACCGCCGTGGTTGGATTGAACGGCGCTATCGTTGTTGTCACCGACGATGCTGTGCTGGTCACAGACCGCGCGCATGATCAGAAAGTCAAAAATGTCGTCACCCATCTCAAAGAGGCGGGGAATGATGTCGCCACTGCCCACGCCAAAACCTACCGGCCTTGGGGGTGGTTCCAGACCGTTGATGAAGGCGATCGATTCAAAGTGAAACGCATTGGCGTGAAGCCCGGTGCCAAGCTGTCGTTGCAAAAACATTGGCATCGTTCGGAACATTGGGTGGTGGTCAAAGGCGCGGCTCAGGTCATCAACGGTGATCAAGAAATCATGCTCGGTGAAAATGAATCGACTTTTATTCCGGCGGGTACGACCCATCGCCTTGAGAACCCAGGCAAAGTTGACCTGGAGATGATCGAGGTGCAATCGGGCGAATACGTTGGTGAAGACGACATCGTTCGTCTCGACGATGACTACGGCCGTGAAAACTAGCGGAGCGCGTTGAGTGTTGTTGAGAAATGTTTTGGTTGTGTGCGGCCTTATGTTTGCCGGCGCGGCAAGTGGTGAGGATGGTGTCATGAACAATTATGAACCAGCGGAGTCGACCCTTCAGCCTTTTGAAAAAGGTGACGTCTTTCTCGGCGCAACATTCCTCAACAACCCCGATGATGATCACGCCGGTCGCGGGCGCATTCTTCAGTTTGATCAAGACCTTAAGCTCAAAGGGGTGCTCTGGGTTGATGACACAACGCATTTGATCGGCGGACTCAACTTCGCCCCTGACAACACACTGTGGGCGTTTGATTCCTTCGCGTGGAAAGTAGTGCGGGTGAAGCCCGACGCAACACTGCTACCAACAAAGTCCTTTGCCGATCGGCCTTTTGGCTCCGTGCAGTTTTTGCCTAATGGAAATTTTGCGTTGGTTGAATACCTTAAGGGAAGCGCTCAGCCAGAAAATCTCACCACCCGTTACCCTTACCTTCCTGATGATCCCGAAAACGTCGGTCAGGGCAAAATTCACATCTACGATAACAATGAAGCGTTGGTGCAGACGCTCGAACCCGACGTCCATGGCGGCGTTAGCGGTAGTATGGGGGCGACCCATACCGCGCTCGGCTCCAATGGCAAAACTTTGATCTACACGTCGGAAACGGGGCCAAGGTTGATGCAGTTCAATCTCGAGACCGGCGAGCAGGGCGATGACTTGATGACATTTGCGTCCGGGTCTGGTGGTGGACCACCGCCCATGATGTTCGACGTCAAGAGCATGGCCGATAAGTTGGTGATGCCGCTCGGAACAAAACTGTCAGTCCTCACAGAATCCGGCGAAATCATAAAAGATGTGCCGTTGCCCGGATTTGGTTGGGCCTTAGCCGCACCCGGTATAGATCAAGTCTATGCCTATGCAGCGAATTGGTTCACCGGAGAGGTCGTTAAAGTTTCGCTTGAGACCGGAGACGTTTTAGCCCAAGTCACCATTGCGCCCAGCACGCTCTCCGGGCTCATCCAGTTTCACGGTTAACCCAACGCTTCCACGAATAGGACAACGTTATGCTCGTCGCTATCATGTGTCTCGACAAACCCAATCACCTTGATCTGCGCATGGCCACGCGGCCGACCCATCTAGAATGGCTCAAGGCCAATATGCCTGAAGGAGCCTATGTCGGCCCGCTGTTTGACGATGACGGTGAGACCTTTAAGGGCAGCCTCTACATTCTCGACTTTGCTGATATTGCCGCCGCCCGTGCTTGGATTGCGAACGAGCCTTATTACAAAGCAGACCTTTTTGAGTCTGTGACCATGCGTCTCAGCAAGAATATTTTACCGCTCGCCTAAACCGCATCTGATGTTTCCTGATCCAAATGAACTGGCTGGCCGGGTGCTGTGTCAGGTGGGTGACTTGGCCACGACCAAGGCTAAAGACGTCACAATAAAAAATGGCGACGAGCAATACTCGATCATGGTTGTCGAGTGGAAAGGCGACATCCACGCTTTCGTCAATTCCTGCCCCCATGCGCGGGTGCCTCTCAATATGGTGGGCGACACCTTTTTCGATCTGACGGGAAATTATCTTCTGTGCACCATGCATGGTGCCCACTTCCGGCCTACGGACGGGTACTGCACCCGTGGTCCCTGTCGGGGAAAAAGCCTTCGCCCATTCCCCATCAAAGTGGATGGTGACAATATCGTGGTTGTGCCCGAAGCAGACTAGGTCGCGCCAACTTGCGGGTGACGTGGATCAATCCCGTTGGGTATGATCGCTGCTAAGACGGTCTCACAAGGGCCGCTGTTTCAAGGTGCACCGGAGAAAACCATGGCTGATTCAACTGTGATCCCTGTCCCTGAGGACTGGACGAAAACATCACTCGTCTCCGATGACCAGTATCAAGACATGTATGCGCAATCCGTCAATGACCCGGAAGGGTTTTGGCGAGAGCACGGCAAAATCATTGATTGGATTACGCCCTATCGCACCGTGAAGTCGGTGAACTACGGCAAAGACGATGTCTCTATCAAGTGGTTCGAAGATGGAACCCTGAACGCCTGCTACAACTGCTTAGACCGCCACCTAGACAAGCTGGGCACAGAAACGGCAATCATTTGGGAGGGCGATGACCCGACCCAGCACAAGCACGTCACATACCGTCAGCTCCATGAAGAGGTGTGCAAGCTCGGAAACGCGTTGCGCATGCTGGGCGTCAAAAAAGGCGATCGCGTCTGCATCTACATGCCGATGATTATCGAAGCTTCGGTCGCGATGCTGGCCTGCGCCCGCATCGGCGCTGTGCATTCAGTGGTCTTTGGTGGCTTTGCACCGCAATCACTCGCGGATCGCATTAACGATTGCGGTGTGTCGGTTGTGATCACCGCCGATGAAGGCGTGCGCGGCGGTAAAACTGTGCCGCTCAAGGCTAACGTTGATAAAGCGCTGGAATCTTGCGGCACGGTTGAACATGTGGTGGTGGTTGAGCGCACGGATGTTGGCGTACCGATGAACGCGGCCCGTGATCATTGGTATCACGTTCTCACTGGAGACCAGGGCAGCTGGTGCGAACCGGAAGAGATGAACGCGGAAGACCCGTTGTTTATTCTCTATACGTCGGGCTCCACCGGTAAACCTAAGGGCGTACTGCACACCACCGGGGGGTACATGGTCTACGCCGCCATGACCCATAAATACGTGTTCGATTACGATGGTCGCCAAGTCTATTGGTGCACCGCCGACGTCGGCTGGATCACCGGCCACACCTATATTGTTTATGGTCCGCTGGCCAACGGTGCGATCACGTTGATGTTTGAAGGTGTGCCCAATTATCCCAACGCTAGCCGGTTTTGGGACGTGATCGATAAGCACGGCGTCAATACATTCTACACCGCGCCGACGGCTTTAAGGGCGTTGATGCGAGAGGGCGACGCGCCGGTCAAGCAAGCCTCGCGCACGACGTTGCGTCTTCTCGGGTCCGTCGGTGAACCGATCAATCCTGAAGCGTGGCTGTGGTATCACCGCGTGGTTGGCGATAGTCGCTGCCCGATTGTCGATACCTGGTGGCAGACTGAAACTGGCGGCATCATGATTGCGCCGTTACCCGGGGCGACGGACTTGAAGCCGGGCTCGGCCACGCGGCCCTTCTTCGGCGTTCAACCTTGTCTGGTTGACGGCGACGGCAACGAGCTTGAGGGCGCTGCTGAAGGCTACCTTTGTCTCAAGGACTCATGGCCGGGACAGATGCGTACGCTTTACGGCGACCACAAACGTTTCATCGACACTTATTTTAGTCAGCACCCCGGGAAGTATTTCACCGGCGACGGCTGCCGGCGCGACGAAGATGGCTACTATTGGATCACCGGCCGAGTGGATGATGTGCT
Organism: Rhodospirillaceae bacterium; assembly: GCA_018666155.1. Classification (GTDB taxonomy): domain Bacteria; phylum Pseudomonadota; class Alphaproteobacteria; order Rhodospirillales; family Rhodospirillaceae; genus WLXB01. Next base: position 9,185 of record JABJAH010000018.1, read on the forward strand.
CAATGTTTCGGGCCATCGCATGGGGACCGCTGAGATTGAAAGTTCGTTGGTTGCACATAAAGCGGTGGCTGAAGCGGCTGTAGTCGGATTTCCCCACGACATCAAAGGTCAAGGCATCTACGCCTATGTCACTTTAATGGGGGGCGTCGAGCCCACAGCAGAACTCCACGGCGAATTGATCCAATGGGTGCGCAACGATATCGGTGCCATCGCCAAGCCGGATCACTTGCAATGGGCGCCCGGCTTGCCAAAAACCCGCTCCGGTAAAATCATGCGCCGCATCTTGCGTAAGATCGCCGAGAACGAAGTGGAGGCCTTGGGTGATACGTCTACTTTGGCTGATCCAAGTGTAGTCGACGACCTCGTCGCGAATCGGGCAGGAGCATGACGTCCCCGTCGACCATCGTGCGGCCAGAAACGGAAGAAGATCAAACAGCGATCCATGCCCTCCACGCGACGGCGTTTGAGACCTCTGCTGAAGCGGGCCTGGTTGATTTATTACGTACCGCAGGCGCGCTGTCCCTTTCACTTATCGCAGAACAAGACGGTGCGCTGGTCGGTCACGTTGCCGTCAGTCCGGTGACGATTAACGACTCAGATGAGGCGCAGTGGTATGGGCTTGGTCCGATCTCTGTGCACCCCAAACACCAAGGCGAGGGGATCGGTACCGCTCTGATGCTTAAGGCGTTGAAGGAGACTGCGACCATTGGCGGCCAAGGTATGGTGTTGCTCGGCAAACCTGCCTTCTACACCCGCTTTGGTTTTCAACCGTCAACGGAGCTTGGTTTACCTTGGGAGAAGGACGTCGGCCCATATTTCCAGGCAGTTAAGTTGGGCGCCGCAGATATCCCATCGGGGGTTGTGAAGTATCACGCCGCGTTTGACGCGGTATAGCAACGATCAAGCGGTGCTGGCGGCGAGCTGGCTTTCAATAGCCTCAACTTCGGCGTCAACGATGGCCACATAGCGTTCCATGTTGAGCTCAGTGAATACCTCGCCCGCTTGGCGAAAGGCGTCAGCAGCCTTCGACAAGATGGCGCGACTGCCTTGAGCATCGCCTTTTTCTTTGAGAGCGGCCCCAAGATTGGCCAGTGTGGTCGCCCAGACCAGCGGCGCTTTCGTCCGGGTCCAGACGCTGGCAATCGAGAGAAAGATGTTGATGGCTTTGTCGAACAGGTCCGGAGCCTGGCTCAATTTGCCCATGGTCAACAACAGGCCACCCAAGGAATTTTGAATATCGGCCCAGCGCACGGGATGTTCGGTCAAGGTCCACACCCGAGTAGCGTCGGTCATGGCGTCGGAGGCCTGCTGCAACAAGCTGATGTCTTCGTCCGCAAGGGCGAGGCCGTGCAGGGCCAACCCCAACCGCACATTCAAAGCCGCCCAGTAATCGGGAAACTCGCCGCGATCAATCATGCTTACCGCGGTGCGATAATAGTCCACGGTTTTGGTCGGTAACTTTGTTCCGGGCTTAAGGTCGCCGATGATCGACATGGCATCGGCAATGCGTGCGCCGATGATCGCCTCTTCATGGGGTGGAAATGCATCCTGTCCCATAATCAGTGTGGCCTGGCTAAGGGACACGGCCTTCTCGAGGGTTTTGACGTCGCCGCTGGCAGCGCCCTGCAGCAACAAAATGGCGCCATAGGCACTGAGCGCGGTTGCCCCTTCGGCAACGGTGCCTGAGCGGTCGCCATCGGCTAGATTACGCACCGCTGTCATCAGTGGATCCAACAAGGCGCGACGCGCTTGATATTGTGCACCGGTTTCTAGGTCGGCGATTGCCAATGCGCAGGCGAAGACCACGTCGCTATAGGTGTCGGGAAACAGAGCCGGGACTTCGAGGCGATCCATCGCCGTCCAGGTTGATGCGCCGGGCTGCACCGCAACGGACTTACTCATAAACCGCAGACGCCAGCCACCGGTTTTAGTCGTGTCGCCCCAGATGAGGAGATCTGCCTTATGACGTTTGAGCCAGCCTGCACCAAGTTCCGCCGCCATAGAGAGGGACGATGGCAAAAACGTATCGGCTTTGGCAGACGTGAGCGCGCGATCCAGAACCTGAATTTTCAAACCCAAGCGCCCCGACAAACGGGTCGCAATATGTTGGGCAGATCGTCCCGATGAGTCACCGGCCATGGGGCATATGAGAAGGGTCAGCGGCTCGACCGCATAGAACACATCTTCCGGATCGTAGAGGTCCAGCACCGAATCATTATCTTTCGGTTGGCTTTTCAGTCGATCAATGAAGGCGGTTAAGATCATGGATTAAGTATACCGCGTAAGCCCTTGTATCGTTCCATCCCGAAATTGGGCTGTGGATAAATCTAATGCTGTGGATAAATCTAATAAGGCATTTGAGTCATTAGCTTACTAATTTTGGCTTAAATAAGAGTTTAAGAGCGGTAGGCGATGTCGGCCGACGTACTAGAAGTCAGAACACCGTCCTTTTCGTTCCCAATCACCAAACCGGGTTGGTTCGGGACCCTTTGGCCCACCAACTTCGTCGGCATCAGTGTCGCTGGTTTTGCCGGGCTTGATCGGCGTTGCCGGCTTCTCTGATTCCTTCTTTTCAGAGCGCGGAGGTGAGCGGGTATCCTGTGACACCTAAGACGCCTTGGGGCCAAACAGAAACCAGAGGATCAACCCGAGGAACGGCAGCACCAGAATCAAGACGATCCACAACACTTTGGTGCCCGTCGTGGCAGAGCTCTGGATCGTTTTTACGACCGCATAAACATCCGCGATGAGAATAAGCAGGCCAAATAGACCGCCGACTTCAATGCCCATTTTACAATCTCCGTGTTGCTCAGACGTCTAAGGTTTCAGTCTACGGGTGTTCACTAAAATGTCACTCGGCTGCGGCTCTAGCCGCTTGGTCCAGAGGCAGCAGACTTTTCCCAAGCATCCGTCCAAAGGTTAGTGCGGGCGTGACGAGCATGCCGCCGCAAAAAGAACTGCCCATCATCGCCCCTTGGCCGAGGGATTCTCCCGCCGCATATAATCCGGCGATAGGCGTGCCGTCCTCTCGGATCACCTGTAGGTCGGTGTTGACTTTAAGCCCAACTGTGCTCGAGACCGAAAATGCCTGCGACCGGATGGCGTAGAACGGCCCGTCGGCAACTGGGCGGGGCATATGTTTGCGACCGAGTAAATCCTGCCCAGAGCCCTGACTGTCGTTGTAGGCGTTGACGGTTTCTTGCAAGGCGTCTGATGGCAGGCCTGCCTTCTCTGCTAGGGCTGCAATGCTGTCAGCGACGTAGAACATTGGCTCACCGTTTTCAGCGGCTGCTTTGATATCGTCGGCGCTGACGGTGGCAAACAAAGGCGGGGCCTCTTTCAGCGTTGTAGAGTCGAATACGATCCAATGGCGCAGGTCTGGCTGCTCTTGAATGGCGTGTTCACGCACGTCGACGCTTGGTTCGTCTTCACGGATAAAGCGTTTGCCATGGGCGTTGATATAAATCTCCCAGGGCATGCGCCGTTCCGGCCAATGGATTTGACGGCAACGCACTTTGCTCGGCACGTCATAAGACTGCATCACCACGCCGAAACTGGTCAGGTAGTTCTCATGGCCCCAGGCGGTGCCACCTGCGGTTAAACCCAGGTTCAGTCCGTCGCCGATACAATGGGGATAGGAGTGGTCGCCGTAGGCAGGGTGACCACTCAGCTCTTTGTACATAGCCCCGTTGGCGACATAGCCGCCCGCTGCGATGACCACAGAATCGGCAGAATAGGTATCGCTCCCGCCGTCATCAGATTGCGTGGTCACGCCCGTCACAGACCCATCTTGGCCTTGAATCAGCGCCGTGACCCGGGTGTTGAGCTTGAGGGTGACCCGTCCACTCGCAACGGCAGATTCAAACGGCGGTATTAGGACCTCCAAGATTGATTTACCGAGGTGCTCTCCCCAGACGTAACGATGAACACTGTAGGGCTCGTGGGCTTGCCCTTTGACAGGGTGATCGGGCAGCGGCTTGAAATTGATGGTCTCAAGCCAATCCAAAGTCTCCGCGGCGTTGTCTACGGCCAAGCCGGCAATATCGCGATCGGCGGTGTTTTGGGAGATGCGCATGATGTCTTCAATGTGCATCGTCGGTGTGTCGTCGATCCCCTTCTCTTTTTGCAAGCGGGTCCCCGCCGCGCTCATCTGCCCAGAACTGAGATGCAGAGTGCCACCGACTTCGGCAGCGGTCTCAAGCACCAAAACTTTGGCATTGCGCTCGGCCGCGAAGATTGCCGCTGGCATTCCTGCTGTCCCTGCGCCGATGATGATGACGTCCCAGTCTTGGCTCATTGTTATCTCCTGATCCCTATTTGTTGGACATCATAGCGACGGAATTTTATCCGTCACGGGTCCGCAAGCCTGTATTCCCTGTCCGAACGATGGCAGGCCACGCGTCTTTAATGCTTGACCAAACCGCGCTATCGACCGACCGTCAAGGTATGAAACATAGCCCCACATCTGTTCGCCGCCAGTATGTCGACGGTCGTTTTGGCCAAATCCATATGCGGGTTGCAAAACCGAAGTCCGAGTCGGAGAAAATCCCGCTTCTGTGTTTTCACATGAGCCCCAACTCAAGCCTTATCTATCAAACGTTTCTGGGTCACATGGGGGTCGACCGTTTAGCCGTCGCGCCTGATACCCCAGGCTTCGGTGAGTCAGACCCACCAACGTCGCAACCATCGATCTCAGACTATGCCGCGGCGATGACAGACGTGATGGATGCGCTCGACCTAAAGCAGGTCGATGTGATGGGCTATCACACAGGGTCAGAAACATGTGTTGAGCTTGCGTTGCAGCAGCCTGACCGCGTGCGTAAACTGATCCTCACCTCGGCACCGATTTTCTCGGACGAAGAACTCTCAGGTTTCCGTGATCATTACTCAAAACCCGAGTTGAGCGAAGACGGCAGCCATGTGGCTGAGAAGTGGAAATCCTATCTGCATTGGGCTGGACCAGGTTGGACAATGGAACATGTCGCCGTGCAGTTCGCAGATGCCTTACGTCGACCTGATATTTCGTGGTGGGGTCATAGTGCTGCGTTCGATTTCCCCATGAAGGATAAATTGAGCCAAGTGCTTCAGCCAGTTCTGGTGCTTAATCCGAACGACGATCTCGTCGAGCAGTCGCGTCGGGCCGACGGCATTATGCAGAACGGTCGCATCCACGAGTTGCCCGATTGGGGCCACGGATACCTCGATATTCACACCGACGAAGCTTGTGCGCTTGTCCGCGAGTTTTTGGATTCGGAAACAACTTCGTGATTGGGGTGCCCGTCCGTAAAGGCTATGTCGATGGTCGCTTTGGCCAGATCCACTATCGTATCGCCCAGCCTGAAACGGCGACCAAAGCACGCCCGTTGGTGTGTTTTCATATGAGCCCCTATTCTAGCATTATCTATGAGCGGTTTCTCAGTGAAGTAGGCCGTGATCGGGTTGCGATTGCTATGGATACGCCGGGTTTCGGAGAATCCGACCCGCCGTCCAAGCCCCCGGTGATTCCGGACTACGCTGGTGCCGCGGCTGATCTCTTGTCAGCATTGAATCTCACCTCTGTCGATCTCATGGGCTATCACACCGGCTCCAAGGTCGCCGTCGAAACGGCAATTCAAAACCCAGATCTCATTCATCGGGTCGTTATGGTCTCGGCCCCCATGTATACGGATGAGGAATTGGCCGAGGCCAAACGGATCTATGGTCCGGAGCCGCTCAAAGAAGATGGGTCGCATGTCCAGGCCTGGTGGCAGTCGGCGGTGCGCTGGAGCATGACGGGCCGTTCTCTAGAAGATATCGGTCGTGTGTTTTGGGCGAGGCTGTTGAATCCTTCGATTTCGTGGTGGGGGCACAATGCCGCTTTCGCCTATGACAGTCCGGCGAACATACCCAAAGTGACGCAGCCCATCTTGGTTCTGCGGCCCGAAGATGATGTATGGGAACGCACGGCCCGCGCTAAAGGGTCGCTGACCCACGCCGCCAGCCGTATCCATGATCTGCCTGGATGGAGTCATGGCTTTCTTGATCTCAAGACAAAAGAAGCCGCTGCCATCGTGCGGGACTTCCTAGATCAAGCCTAAGGGCTTACAACCCCTCTCAATCTACTAAACGCACGGAGATCAAGATGAGAATTCTCGCCCTCGCATTGACGATTTTGTTCACGTCTATAACGGCACAGGCGGAACAGGCGTCCATTAGCGCAGAAGCGCTGGCCAACCTTCAAGGCAAAACCATTTTGCTTGCGGGGGCGACCGGCAAGAACGGCAGGTATGTTCTCAAACGCCTCGGCGATCTTGGGCTGACCGTGCGGGCGATGAGCCGCGACATTGAAGACGCCGCAGAAGAATTCGGCAGCCAATATGATTGGGTGGAGGCGGATGTCACTGAGCCTGCAACCCTAACCAAAGCGGTTGAGGGTGTTGATATTGTTATCTCCGCTGTTGCCACGGCGTGGCCGATAGGCAGCAACCGGTCTGAGAAAGTTGATTACGAAGGGACGATCAATCTGTCCAAGGCCGCAAAGGCTGCGGGTGCCACCCGCTTTGTTATCATTACCTCGTCGTCGTCCGGCGTGAAGGATCACTTTCTCAACACGATCGGTGGTGATGTCCTGATCTGGAAGGGTAAAGCTGAACAGGTTTTGGTCGACTCCGGCCTTGAGTATGTCGTTGTTGGACCGGCCGGTATTGACGACAGCCCCGGCGGTGAAAAAGCGATCGGCCTTATTCCACGCAGTGAATATGAGAGCGGTATGTTCATAGGTCGCGAAGACATGGCCACGGTCATTATCGCCGCTGCCGGTCGTGCCGATGCCAATGGCCGCGTCTTCACCACGACCAATATCGCTGGCCCCTCGTCCGATGCCTGGCTGGATCGCTTTGCCCTTATGCCCACTGATTTGAATCTACCCGATGATTGATCCGGCCGCATGAGTCAGCGTCACTCCGACTCAAACGATAAATCCGACCCCCTTGCATCCCGTGCTGCTGCGCTGACACTCCTCAGCGGTGCGGTGCGTGAAGGTAAGGCCATCGATAAGCGGTTCCAGAAAATCGCCGGACAGCTTGAACCGCGCGACCGAGCGTTCGTACGCCACCTTGTGGCGACAACACTTCGCCGTCTTGGTCAAATTGATGCCGTCCTCAAAACTTTCACCACGCGCGCGCCACCAGCCCAGGTTGAAGACATCCTTCGTCTCGGCACCGCGCAAATACTTTTTCTTGAAACCGCACCCCATGCCGCCGTCGACACCTCGGTGGGATTGGTTAAGCGGGTCCGTCAACCGCGCTTGACCGGTCTGGTCAACGCCGTTCTGCGCAAAGTTGCGGCCACGGGCCAAGACATTGTCGCCGATCAAAACTGGCCGCGCCTGAACACGCCGGGTTGGTTGTGGGATGGCTGGACCAAGGCCTATGGCGAGACGACAGCGCATCGCATGGGTGAAGCGCACTTGGCTGCAGCGCCGCTCGACCTGACGGTGAAAGACCCGGCGTCGTCGGAGAAGTGGGCTAAGGATTTGGAGGCCGAACTGCTTCCCACCGGATCTTTGCGTCACACCGCATCGGGCATGATTCAAGACCTCCCAGGTTTCGCGGAGGGCGCCTGGTGGGTCCAGGATGCCGCAGCCGCAATGCCGGCCCGGATACTATTGCAGGCTACTGCCACATCAACCGATTCGCGTGTCGCTGATTTGTGTTCAGCTCCCGGCGGCAAAACGCTTCAGTTGGCGGCGGCGGGACGCCAAGTGACGTCCATGGATTCTTCCGAAACCCGCCTGACGCGGGTGCAGGAGAATCTTGATCGCATGTCTCTGAAGGCGGAGATCGTTCACGCCGACATGATGCGCTGGACACCGCCTCAGCTTTTTAATGCGGTGTTGCTCGATGCACCCTGTTCAGCAACAGGAACACTCCGCCGCCATCCCGATCTTGGCTATCTCAAAAAACGACGAGATGTCCTTGCTTACCCCGAGACTCAGAAGGCTCTCCTTAAACGAGCCGCTGAATTTCTCACGCCTGGGGGCGTGCTGGTTTATGCGGTTTGTTCCTTAGAGCCCGAAGAAGGTCAGGGCGTTGTCGACGCTGTGCTCAAAGACGCGGGCTTGTCTCGCCAGCCGATTGACCCAGCGCCTCTTGGGCTTGATTCCAACTGGATAGACAGTGCGGGCGCACTGCGCACGTTGCCCTACTATTGGCATCACCGTGGCGGTCTCGACGGCTTTTATGCGGCTGTCTTGAAGAAAAACGGTTAAACGATTTCCAGGTAGCGCTGACGTAGCGTAGCGCGGTCGATATCGCTGAGCTCTAAGATGTCACGCACGTATCCATCGATGGACCCGCCAACGATTCTCATTTCGTCAAAGGCCGCCTCTATTTTCTCCGGCTGAACGGCAAACAACTGATGGACATCTTGCAAGGTACAAACGGGATCCGTGCCGTACGATGACACGTGGGCGTTCCAATACTGATCAACATAAAATTGAGTCTGCGCGACAGCACCATATCCCTCTGCCGACAGCATGTAGTCTGCTCGTGCGTCGCCTTGCGAAACGCCTAATGTTGTTAGCAGAAGGGCACTCGCAATTCCCGTGCGGTCTTTACCGGCAGAGCAATGCAACAGGATGGCGTCATGGCGGGACCCAAGTATGGCGTGAAGCATCTTGGCAAATTGTCCCGACTGGTCACGCACAAATTCCCGATACCCGTTTTGTTGGTCGGTCAGAGCATGGTCAATATTGATTTCACCGCGCATAAAACGCCCGACCGTGTCGTCGATCCCTGGGGTGCCGACCGGCCACACTGGTAGCGCTTTCATATCGGGCGCGTGACCTTCAGCGTACTGGTTAGGGTGCTCGCGTCGTTCGTCATCGGTGCGAAAGTCGCACACCACGCCGATGTTTAGAGCAGCAATGTCTGTTTGCGCCGAGGCGTCCGCAAACGCGAGATGGCCCGACCGGAACATCCGGCCCAGACAAACTCGGCCTCCGTTCTCAGTTGGATAGCCGCCCATGTCGCGGAAATTGATGGTGCCAGGAAATCGCAAATGCCGGTCGAGGAAGGTCATTGTCTAGCGGTCCAACTTTTCCCAGTCGGCACGAGTCAGGCCATAAACATGAACCGCCATACCCTTCAGGTTCAGGTCCTCGCGATAGGATTCGCCTAACCGCTTGGCGACGGCTTGTGACCGCGTGTTCACTGGGCTGATGATCGAAATAATGTCATCCCAGCCCAATACTTCGAACGCGTAATCGCGGGCGGCTGTTGCTCCTTCGGTGGCGTAACCCTTACCCCAATGTTCTTGGGCTAAGGCATATCCGAGTTCAGGCCCGGGCCAAGTTTCCGGGTAGTACAATCCCAACCGCCCAACAAATGTGCCCGTGTCCTTTTCTTCAACCACCCACTGTCCAAAACCGCGTAGGTGCCAGTGACCGATGATGGCTGACATGGACCGCCATGCCTCTAGGCGATCCATCGGCTTGCCACCAAGGCTGATGAATTTGCTGACTTCAGTATCTTCCACCATCGCGGCATAGGCGTCGATGTCGTCGGCTTTGAACGGCCGCAGTATCAGCCGCTCGGTCTCAAGTGTGGGAATCTCCATGGCTAACAAGACTCCAGTCTAAATGTTGTATCGGTCGGCCTTGTATAGCGCTTGATGCGCTGGGTCGGAGAACCAGTCTATGGTTTTCTCAAGGCCACATTTTAATCCATCATGCCCGGCGTGATCAGGAGTCCATCCCAATAGAGTTTTTGCTTTGGCATTTGATGCCCACAAGCGCTCCACCTCCGAAGTGTCGGGGCGCACCCGTTGATCATCGGTCACGATCTCAACGTCCGCTCCCATAATTTCTTTGATCAAATCGACCGTGTCGCCCATTGAGATTTCAAAATCCGAGCCGATGTTTACAACCTCGCCCACGGCCTCGCCGCAGGCTGCCATCGCCAGAAAGCCAGCGACGGTGTCGTCGATGTAACTGAAGTCCCGTGTTGGATGCAGTGTGCCGAGCTTGATCTGTTTCTGACCGGCCAGAATTTGAGTGATGACGGTTGGGATGATGGCGCGGGCTGACTGACGTGGCCCGTACGCATTGAACGGCCGGATCACGCTGACCGGTGTGTCGAACGCGCGGTGATAGGATAACGCAATTTGATCGGCACCAATTTTCGACGCCGAGTATGGGGACTGTCCTTGCAGTGGATGATCTTCGGTGATCGGCACAAATTGCGCCGTGCCATACACTTCGGATGTTGATGTCGTAATGATCCGCGATGCGCCGAGGTCATGGGCTGCTTGAACCACGTTCAGGGTTCCCGAGACGTTGGTCTCTACATAGGCTGCGGGAGAATGGTAGCTGTAGGGAATTGAAATCAGCGCTGCGAGATGCAGCACCGTATCGCATCCCTTCATCGCCGTTTGCACACCGTGCAGGTCACGCACGTCACCGGCAAAAACGTCGAGCTCTGCCCGCATTTCGGTGGGGCTGTGATCAAGCCAGCCCCAAGAATTGAAACTGTTGTATTGCACGAAGGCACGGACATCATGCCCCGCCGCAACCAAGGCTTCGGTCAGATGAGAGCCAATGAAGCCGTCTGCGCCCGTCACCAAAACTTTACCCAAGTTGGGTTTTTGATCAGACATCCCCATGCTCCTTAACCGCGCGTACAAAAATATAGTCGCCCTTGGTCGAGCGGTTTAGCAAAAATAGGCCATAAAGAATGTGGCAGATGGTTTTCCGCACCAGACCAAAGCGACCCATGGTGCCCTTGTTGTCCATAATATCGAGTAGATCGCGATAGAGCGGCGAATAGAATGGCCAACCCCATTCCACGACGCGTTCAATTTTCAGGCCCGCATCCCGCATCTTATTTTCTAATTCATTGGGAGCGTAATTGCGCACGTGACCGACCTGGCGCTCAAAGTTCCGCATGCGGCCCTGCAGCGTAGAAATAATAAGCCGACCGCCGGGTGCTGTCATCGCCGCCATGTTTTTGATCGCCGTGGCGTCGTCAGCGATGTGTTCGACAACGTCCGCAGACACCACTAGATCAAAGGTCTCGGGCAACGCGGCAGTAGCAACGTCACAGTTTTTGAAGGACGCGGTTGGCACCACTTTCGCGGCCAGGGCGATCGCGTGGTCAGAGACCTCAACACCAGTGCCGGCGGCGCCAGAGTGTTCTGTCATGAGCGCACTCAACAAAGACCCCTCTCCACAACCAACATCGAGGATGGAGCTTGGCGTTAAATCAGAACTTAGAGACGCAAATAAACGGCGGCTGTGGCGCGCCATCGGTCCATAGAGTCGGGTGTCATCCCAACCTGCCGCCCATAAATCGTCATAGGCTTCAGCACTGATCGGTGTTGCTGTCACGGTTCAGCGTCCTCATCGGGTTCGTCGATGTCTGCCGCCTCACACAACAGGGTGAGATAAGAATCGGCGGCAAGAGACCAGCTGTATCTTTGTTCTGCCCGCTTGCGCGACGCCTGACCCATTTCGAAAGCACGATCGCGATCTTCAATCACAATGCGTAAGGCGTGTGCCAGACCGTCTGCGTCTTCCGGTGGAATCAAGAACCCGGTCTCGCCATCGATGACGACTTCATCCACCCCCGCCACTTTGCTGCCGATCACTGGCAGTCCTGCGGCCATGGCTTCGAGCATTGCGTTGGGCATGCCCTCGTCCCGCGACGGCAAAACAAACACGTCGGCTTGTTCGTATACGGCGGGCAAATGGTCACGCTCGAGCCAGCCCCTAAACACGATCCGATCCGATAGCCGGAGTCCATGAGCCGCCAAGGCTAGCTCATCTCTGAGCGGGCCTTCCCCAGCGATGGTTAGTGTCCAATCGGGGTGATCTTTCATTGTTGCCAGAGCGCGAAACAGAACGTCTAACCCTTTCTGATTGACGAGACGCCCGACAAACAAAAGTCGAAGTGGGCCTTCCAGTGTCGGTACTGTCGCGGGCACCACAGCGTCGAGATCGGCCCCTGCCGGAATCATATCAATATCGATGTCCGGCGCATGATATCGCGCCAGACTGGCCAGGCCGTTTGAGTTAGCGACCACCGCGTGTGCGACGCGCCATATGCCCGAAATTGTCGGACCCGTGAGGCGGTGATAGAGCGCCATCTCTTCGCCCATAAATCCGGGCACGTCGCCGCCTTGCAACGAGACCACGTAGGGCAGACCGAGGCGCTGTTTGAGCCACCAGCCAATCGGTCCCGTGGGCAGGCCAAAAAAGACCAATGCCGCATCGGCCTTAACTTGCCGGGCTAGCCCCGGAGCGGTCAGTAGGGCGTGGGCCATAAACATAAGCATTTCGGGGATCGAGCATCGGTCCTGTCGCCGACGGGCCGCCCAGATTCGATAGACCTGTACGCCACGATCGTTTTCTCGCCGGGGCAGGCTGCCTTGGGCCGCGGTCAAAACCTAACTTTAGCGCCCCGTTTCACCAGCGCCCGGCCGATCTGCTGAGTCGCATTGCCGCCGCCGCCGCCCACTGGCGGGTACTCATAGTTTATAAAGAGGAAGTGAGGAGGGCGCGGCGCGGTCATGGCCTTCTGGGGGTTGGGGTGAGCGCGCGAGGCGTTGTCGCGGCGGAAGTAGCAGACTATACCCGACTTTCTCAAGCGCGAAGGCTCAAAGACGAAGGCAATCAAAGAGATGTGGTCAAACCGGTCGGTTATCTTTGCTTTGAAGTTTGGTATCAGCGCTGCCCTTCTTATTTTCGTGCTGCGGCGGCTGGATTTAGGGGCCGTTGGCGAAGCGCTTTCGCGCCTAACTCCCGAGACCATACTTGTCGCCGCTGGCCTCTACCTCCTGGCTCACGGTTTGAACGGCGTTAAACTCCAGGTGCTGATGGCGGACCGGCCTTTAAAGGATTTGGTGCGCTACACCTTTGTCGCGCTTTACTACGGTACGGTTCTGCCCGGCCAGCTGCTAGGCGATGCGATGAAGGCTTATCGTCTGGTTCGTCCCGGCGATGATGGTGCGACCGTGGTTGCCGCTGTGGTGGTGGATAAAATTACCGGTCTCGTGGCTCTCGTTCTTATTACGGGTTTGGCGCTGTTGATCGATCCACGCGGGTTTCCCAACGCGTTTCCAGCGCTGTCATTTGCGTTGCTGGCGGGATTGGTCCTCGCGCTTCTGTTGCCGCTGGTGGTGCCGAAATTCCCCAATGTTCTCGACAATGCTCTCGGGCGGTTCCTTCGCGCGTGGCACGCCTCGGCCAGAGATTGGGGTCCACTGTTCGGGTCTTTATTCACGGGGATCGCGTTCCAAATTTTGTCGGTCATCGTGGTTGCCTATATCGGCACGGGTATGGGCATCAGTTTGTCCTTCCCCGCATGGGTCGCGGTGGTTGGATTGGTGTCTCTGGTCCTCCTGCTACCGGTCACCGTTGCGGGGGTTGGATTGCGTGAAGGTGGTTTGGTGATTTTGTTGGGCTTTGTTGGTGTTGCGCCAGCGGACGCGGTGGCGCTTTCTTTGGCGCTGCTTGGCTACACTCTATTCGGTGCCGTCGTCGGCGCGATCGCCGATCTCAAAAGCCGAAAATCGTAACCGCTGCTCCGGCGCTTCAGTCCGACAGAAACGTAGTCATAGCGGACGTTGGTGCATGCAATTGATCGGTGATCTGAAGCTCGGCCGTGTTCAGGGCCTCTGAGGTTTTGCAGGCGTGGGCCTCTAGCTGGTCACCTGTCGTGCCGAAGACCAATACGGGCTGGGACACAGATTGCAGCAGTGACCCCATGTCGGTGCCAAGGGTCGCGCGTATGTAGTCTCCATATGTAAGTCGACCCTTAAGCCAAGCCACCAAGCGCGCTTGCAAAGCCACGGGTTCGATATCCGGCTCGATGTCTCGCACACCTTCCCGAGTCCGATTGTACCAAGGCCAGAACAGGGCGGCGTCGCGCAGCATATGCCACGCCGTTAGGAAATGAGTGCCGTCCCAGGTCGCCTCTATCGGCGGCGCGATGTTGGCGATTAAGTCGGTTCTGATTCCGTCACCGGGAAATTCGGGTCGGTCGAGAATTATTTTTCCGACGTGTTGCCCGGCTCGTTGCGCGACCGCTGCAGCAAGAGTGGCGCCGGAGGATTCTCCGTAAAGATCAAAGTCATCGACACCGCAGGCTGTCAGAACCGTAAGCACGTCATCGGCAAAGGCCTCCACATTTGCACCGGCCTGCGACAGAGGGTCAGAGTCTCCATTGCCTGCGATGTCGAGCGCCAAAACCGGGCGGCTCGCAGCAAACGCTGCCGCACGACCGGCGATTAAGGCTGACGTCCCCATGCCGCCGTGTAAAAGCACCAATGGTCGACCGTGATTTGGGCCGCCTCGACGCACCAGTCGTTGCCCGCCGTCAACCGGTATCAACGACCGGTACAATTTATCTCGGTGAGCAGGTTCCGGTGGTGGATCAAAGGTGCCGTTGTTGTTGACCGCCGACAGCACCGTGCGAATGGCATCGAGCTGACTGTCGTGGGTCGTGTCAACGAAACGAATGTTGGAGGGTAAGTCGGGCAGGCTGCGCTCGATGGCCGTATGCGCGTCGGCATCGGCGGTCACAAAAAAGGTATCGACGGTGACTTGCTTCAAAGCATCACGGCTGTCATGGCCAAAGGCTGCTCGGTAACCGAGCCAATAATCCGCCGCCGCCATTTTGCCCAGCACCACATCGTGCAGGTATTCAGCGTTCTTAATATCCGCGTGCAAGCGATTGGCTTTGTGAGGTTGGTACCAAGGCCAGAACAGGAGTTGATCGCGGGTGTGCTGCCAAGCCCAGGCCAAGTGGGCACCGTCCGCCGACGGCTCAAAACGCGGGGCGTAGTGATTGATGCGATCATGGGCCACTTCGGGCGTGCTCAGCGAGAGACCATCGAGCACCAGGGCGGCAACGCGATCTGGCGCACGGCGCGCGATTTCAACGGCAATATTGGCCCCGGTGTGAGAGCCATAGAGCGGTGCCCGGTCTATGCCCAGGGCGCTTAAAGTCTCGATCACCGCATCCGCGTAGTCGGCCATTTGGGGCGCGGTTAGGGGCAATGGGTCGGACTCGCCGTAGCCGGGGCTGTCCAGCGCGATCAAGGTATAGCGGTCTGCCAGCGCCAGAAGTTCCGGCAAGACAAAGGCTGAGGATTGTGGGCTGACATGAAACAGGACGAAGGGTGGGCCCGATCCGGCGCACCGATAATGGACTTCTCGTTCCCCGACTCGGACAAAATGGCGAGTGATTTTCATCAACTATACTTCCTGACGTCGCTGAGAGACGGTACGTATTCCAAGGGCTACTGGTACGAACAGGTCCAGTTTGAGTCAATGTGGCGGCCCGATTCGCGCCTCACCGTAGCTGAATACGGGATCTCTACCCCATCGATGGTGCGGTGACGGTGCTTGATTCAGCCGCGATTGCAGTCGTGCAGTGCCTAAATGAATAAAAACAATAAAAAACCGAGCGTTCTGAGGCGTTTTGCCTTACACACCCTTCTTCAAAGCGCATATGCACACCCCAGGGAGATGTCTTCGTGAGCGTTCATAAATTCAAAGTTGGGCAGAGAGTTAAATTTGATGCCCCATCCCTTAGGCTCACGACACGCGTCGCCGACCCTGATGCACCAAAAGAAAATTACGAGATTATGCAGCTCTTGCCACCAGCAGGCTCAGATCTCCAGTACCGCATTCGTGGTGGCGCCATTGGCCAGCATCGGGTGGTGACTGAGTCTGAAATAGACCTGGTCGCTCAATAGACCTGTCTCCGATTGGGGCTGTCAGGGTGATGGCCTCTTCCGCACCGTAATAATCAGCGGCGTCCATCCCTGAAGGGCGATAACGACAGCTGCGGCTAGGCGGTTAAGCCTCAGTGTGGCCGCGAGCTTGACCAAGCGCCCAACTTTTCCCAACGCCATCCATCGCCCGACTGCACCGTCGGTCATGCGTTCGCGAAACACGTCCTGTCCCAGCCCAATAATTTCAATCGGCGTGGTGTGGGCGATCTCAACCAAATGCCGTCGCGCCCATACCGGGTTTACCTCGGTGCGAATGGTCGCGGCGAAAGCGGGGTCTTTGCCGTAGATGGTTTTCATCCACCAGCAAAAGAACCGGTTAGAAAAAATTGGCGGATGAAACGCCGCGTAATGTCCATCAAAGTAGGACAAATAATTGGGGCACACGATCTGCACGATCCCACCAGGCTTAACGACGCGTAGGGCTTCGCGGAGGACGCGGGCCGGGTCGGCGGTGTGCTCCAGCACATTCGACGAATAGACAATGTCGAAGTGGTCGTTGTCGAAGGGCAAGTTTTCTCCGGTGGCACCGACAATGCGCTCCGGGTCTAAGCCGTTTGCAGCGATGAGGTCCCGGGCTATGGCCGCGGAGTCACCAAACCCTTCGCCTTCAGGTTCAACCGCTGTCCCGTTGATCCCAAAATGTTTGGTCCAGACGATATGGGTCACACCGCATCCAGCACCGATCTCGAGTACACGTTTACCATTAAGAGGCGTGACGCGTTGCAAGACGGCCGCCGCTTCCATGGCCCGGGCCGGGTCCAGCGTGTCAGCCGCGAACTGATGGGGGTCCAGGCCCTGAACGGGTTCAAAGTATGCCCCCTGGCTGTCGCGTACGCGGGCGAAGGCCTCGTCGGTGATTTGGCAGTCGGGCGTGGACAAAGTCTCAGCCGACCTCATGAGGATGGTCTCAGACCATGGGACAACGCCATCCAGCACCACAAAGCTGCGCGGTCATCCCGTTTTCCCGATTGGTGATCCTTCCATCGGCCTTTTAGCCAAGCAGGATCTGCATGGGGCACACTGTTTTGGGGCGGCTCCATGCTGCGAAGCCACCGTGACAGTGGAATACCAAAGCCCTTCTTTTTGCGGTTCAGAATGTTCGCGGGCAGGCGGTCTTTCAAAGCGCGTTTGAGCAGCCACTTTGTCATACGGCCTTTCAGTTTCACCTGCCACGGTAGCCGTTGAGCAAACTCAGCCACGCCGTTAGCAAGAAACGGACTGCGAACTTCAAGACCAACGGCCATGCTAGCTCGATCCGTTTTGGTCAAAATTCCGTCCGGCAAATAAAACCGAGTGTAGAAGTCGAGGCTCTTATCAACGAGGTGCGGGCTTTCGCACGCGTCCCAGGCCGCGATAGCTTCACTATAGAGGTCTTCAGCAGCAACCGGTTCGTTGAACAAATCACCGATGTCCTCCGGGCTGAGCGCGCCAAGCCACCGTGGGTTCCATTGGCTTTGCGGATGCTTAAGACCGCGCAGGCCTCGGTTCAGGATAAAATCAAAACTCATATTGGCATCGGACCGCGGTAACCATCCGGCCACATACCGTATCGCATCATGCATGGGCTGCGGCACGACTTGGTCATACAGAGCCGCCCGCTTTAGAACCCGGAATGGATCATAGCCGGCAAACAGTTCGTCGCCCCCGTCACCGGAAAGCGCGACCGTCACATGTTTGCGGGCGAAGCGGCACAACAGATGGGTCGGCAAAATAGACGGGTCACCTTGCGGTTCGTCCAATCGCGAGAGCAACTCTGGAAGCTCAGCTTGAGCGGCATCAAGATCGCAAATCTCGACATGGTGCGTGCTGCCAACCCGCAACGCCATTTCTTCTGCCCAGGGCGTCTCATCAAAGCTTGTCTCTCGGAAGCCAATTGAAAACGTATTCAATGAAGATGGCGTTTGGACATCCGCTGCACAGGACAATACGGCGCTGGAATCAACCCCGCCCGATAAGAAGAGGCCGAGGGGGACATCTGCCTCGAGGCGAGACGTTACCGCATCGCCAACCAACCCGTTGAGCTCTGACGCCCAGTCGTCTTCCGTGCCGGCTGGATGCTCTGAGTTGCCCAGAGAAAACCGCCAGTATTGTTTCACCTGTATGGATAAAGTTTTGGCATCGATGGTCAGGCAGTGCCCTGGAAGCAGTTTCGAGACCCCTTCGTAGGGTGTGTGCGGCGCTGGAAAAAACCCGTGCGCAAAGAATTTCTGAAGCGCGATCTTTGACGGAGAGGCATCACTTAGGGATGGGTGCTGCAGCAGCGCCGTGAGTTCTGAGCCAAAGACAAACACATCGGGCCGAGTCGCGTAGTAAAGCGGCTTCTCACCAAACCGATCACGGGCCAGAGTGACGGTGCTTTTGTTGCGGTCATAGATTGCCAGGGCGAACATGCCGTCGAGGCGAACAAAGAGGTCGTGTCCCCAGGCTTTCCAACCGTGCACTAAGACTTCGGTGTCGGCATGGTCCGACGTGAAGTGATGCCCGAGCTGTTCCAACTCCGCGCGCAAAGCTCGGTGGTTATAGATCAACCCGTTGAACACAACGGCCACGGTGCCTTCGGCATCCCACATGGGTTGTGTGCCGCCCGCCGGATCGAGAACGATCAGACGGCGATGGCCAAGAAAAACCGGGGCATGGTGGTCGCGGTAATAGCCTTCGCCGTCGGGGCCGCGATGAACCAGCGCGGCGGTCATGGCGCGCAGAATGTCTTCGTCGCCGGTGCCGACGAATCCCGCTAGGCCGCACATGGGCGATGACAGGCAGAGATCACGGCTGCTCGTCCATGTTGATGCTGCTGCGCACGGTGTATTGCCGCTTGCCCTGGGATTCGTAATAAACCCGAACCAACACTTCGGCCAGCAAGCCCATGAGAAGGCACATCACGCCGGTGATAAAGCCTAATGTGAACAACAGCGGCAATGGCGTTTCAATAAACGACGTGCCTGCAAATAACTTCAGGTAAAGAGCCCATACACCGGCAATGAAAGAGATGCCGAAGAATCCAAAGCCGACGGCGCCGAAAATATAAATTGGTTTGGCTTCATACTGGGTGAGAAACTTCACCACCAACAGATCGAGTAGCACCTTGAACACACGGCTCATGCCGTATTTGGATTGGCCTCTTTCTCGAGGGCGATGGGTGACGACTACTTCGGCGACTTTCGCGCCTTGCCAATGGGCATAGATGGGAACAAAGCGATGCATCTCTCCATAGAGACGGAAATCTTCGAGCATGTCGCGCCGGTAAGCCTTAAGGGTGCAGCCATAGTCCTTTAGGCGCACGCCAGAGACCCACGAGATGACGGCATTGGCGATCCGCGATGGAAATATCCGAGACCAAAATGCGTCTTTCCGATTTTTGCGCCAGCCAGAAACAACACCAAAGCCTTCGTCCAGCTTTTCGAGCAATGCGCCTATGTCTGCAGGATCATTTTGTAAGTCACCATCCATGGGAACAATAACCGAACCCTTGGCGTGATCGATGCCCGCCATCATCGCCGGTGTTTGTCCGACATTGCGCTTAAAGCTGAGCGCTTTGAACTTAGAATTCTCTGCCGCAGCAGCGGTCAAGCGATCCAAGGTGTCGTCCGTCGATCCGTCGTCGACAAAGATCACTTCGTAAGGACGGTTGAGACCATCCAGAGCCGGGGTCAATGCGGCACACAACGGTTCGACGTTCTCACCTTCATTGAACAGAGGAATGATGACCGACACTAAATCTGAGTCGTTCGTATTGTGTGTCTTCACCACCAGAGGGCCGCCTTGTTGCCGAGTACCGTGCGGGTAAGTATGGAAGGTTCTGTACCCCTTGTCCAAGGGCCGTGTTACAAATTGGCCAATCACTTTGTTTGCGTCCAGCTAAGGTCCATCCATGAAATCCTGCGCCCAATGCCTCCTTCCCGAAACGGCCGAAGCCACGACCTTTGACGATACTGGCACCTGTTCCGTATGCCGCCAGATCGAGTTCAAGGAAGAAAAGGTTGATTGGGTAGATCGCGCCAGCCAGCTGGATGTCCTTGTCGCCCAATACAAAGACACAGGGTTGTACGACTGCATTGTTCCTTTTTCAGGCGGTAAGGATTCCACCTACCAACTTTGGTACATCGTTACCCAGTTGAAAATGAAGCCACTGGTGGTCCGCTTTGATCACGGGTTTTATCGCGAAACTCTGGAAGAAAATAATAAGCGCACGTTCAAGATGCTCGGCGTCGACGTGGTGCAGTTCACGCCCAGTTGGCATGTCGTTCGCGAATTGATGCTGGAGAGCTTAAAGCGCCGCGGCGATTTTTGTTGGCACTGCCATACGGGCATTTATGCCCACACCATGCAAATAGCGATCCGCTATGAAATACCGTTATTGTTCTGGGGCGAAAGCTTAGCGGAGTACCAAAGCTTCTATAGCTACGAAGAAATGGAAGAGGTTGACGAGAAGCGTTTCAACCGCGCCATGAACCTCGGCATGACCGCCGACGACATGTTCGAGTTTCTCGGCGGTCGAGTCACCAAGCGCGATCTCTATCCGTTTGCCTATCCGCCACGCAAAGAGTTGCAGAAGCTCGGCTGTCGGTCGGTCTGCCTGGGCAGTTACATCAAGTGGGACACCAAGAAGCAGGTCGAGATCATCAAAAAGGAACTTGATTGGCAGGGGGATCGCGTTGAAGGAATCCCGCCGCAGTTCGACTACGAGAAAATTGAATGCCACATGCAAGGCATCCGCGATTACCTAAAATACATCAAGCGTGGGATGGGGCGGACCAATCACCTCGCCAACATCGAAATTCGTAATGGTCGGATGACCCGCGAAGAGGGTGAGCGGCTTGAGCGTGAATATGACGGTAAGCGCCCGCCCTCTCTCGATATCTTTTTGGAATACCTTCATATGACGGAAAAGGAATTCCTTGAGGCCGCGATGTCTCATCAGGTTGATCCTCATCGCTTTCAGCCCAATCAGGTTGAAGACGGCGAGCGCATGCCGGACATGGATTCTTGGGACCGCACCACGGTTCCGTGGCCCGATCGCCCCAGTATGAAAATCGGCGGCTAAAGCGGCGCTACAGGTCGCACTTGGCAGTCATGTTGGTCAGCACCCCACCGACTTCATTGTCGACGATATGCTGCGCGAAGCCGGTAAAGCTGCTCTGCAATTCCAAATTCAGGTGGAACTGATCGCTCTCGGGCGTGCCGCCGAAAAACTCGACCAGATCACTGACGAGCACCATCGATGACGTGTTCGGTGCAACGCCGCTAGTAAAGTTAAAATTGCCGAGAGAAGAGCCATCTCGCGCATCGGTGACCACAAAGGTTGGATTGGCCTCAGACGTTCCCGAATTATGGACCAACAAATAACTCGGATATCCGGTGATAATCGACGTATGCACGTTGCCGATATCGCGCACCGTGTTCGCGAGGCCGTTGCCGCAACCAGACAAATTCGTCAACGAGCCACCGGCCGGATTCCACAAGACATGTTGAAGGTAACCGCTGAACGTTGCCGTGACGTGCAAGGTGTAGCTTTGGGTGTCACCTCCGGCGGGTGTTATCGCGGGCGATGCCCCGTCTTCAATGTTTTCCATACTCACTTGTATGGATGCACCGGCGGTAACGCTGCGCGTATAAGTGCCTGCTGTCTCACCAGTGAGATCGTCAACCACGTCAACGGTCACAGTTCCTGAATTGGAACCCGGATTATAAAATCGGATGTTGCTTTGCGCTTTGGTGCGGTTGGAGGCAAAGGCACCAGCGATCACGCGCCCTGTCGGGTTACCACTGCCGCCCATGAACGCGAGCGCAGCCTCCACATCGATCAGCGGTGTGCTCCATGTCCATGCGGCGAGTGTGGTGGGAACACCCGTGCTTTCCAGAGCGATTTCAATTTCGTCCGCAGTGGCATTGGGGTTGGCGGATTTAAGAAGGGCGATGGCTCCCGCCACATGAGGCGTCGCCATGGAGGTGCCCGAGAAGGTCGCGTAACTATTGTTAGGAACGGCAGAGACGATAAAGACGCCCGGTGCCAGCACATCCACCATAGGGGCATGGTTTACGGTGCTGTCGGGCACCGTAATGATTGAAGAGCTGACTGTGATTGCGGTCGAGATGCAGCCTGGGTTTTCAACGGAGCCGACAGCTTCGGCATTGCCAGCGGCGATGGTGGTCAACACACCCAAGTCACGCAAAGTGTCGATGGCGGTCTTGTGAACATTGTTGTCACAGGCCGTGTTGGTGAGCTCGGACCCGAGACTCATATTGGTGGCGGCAATGGAGAACGAGCTGGTTAGATTGATGACGTGATTGAGGGCGGCCACTGTCGCCGAGTCATAGGAGAGCTCGCAGGAAGGTTCATCGTCACAGGAGTCCGGATCATTCACTCGAGTAAATACTTGAATGGGAATGAGGTCTGCGCCGTACGCCACACCCCGCCGGGTGGTTGACCCAATTTGGTCATTGCCGGCTGCAATGCCTGCGACATGAGATCCGTGGTCACAGACCGTGGTACCAGACGGACAGAGGCTAGCCGAGCCGGTCCCGATCTGGCTGACGTTGCCGTTGGCGCATAGGGATTCATCCGCGGCGTCAAAGGTGTCGGAGAAGCAAGCCTCAGCGACGATCTTACCGGCGAACATGTCATGGTTCGCATCGATGCCGTCATCCAGGATAGCGATGGCCTGTCCGGTTCCGATCACGCCTTGAGCCCAGACCTGCTCGGCATTGATGTATCCAACTGAGGTATCGAGTAACGGCGTTGCCGCGCCACTGGGTGTGCTGGTTGACGATGACGTTGCATGGCTTCGCGCGGCGCGTTCAGCTGCCGCGTCTTCTGCAGTTGCACCATTGGCTGAAGCATTGAGAGTTGCGAGTTCGTTATCCGACACGATCACTTTTCGCACTACGTCCCGATTTGGTCGACGGGCTCGGTTGAGTGTGACCGCGGTGATTCCTGGATCGCGAAGCAAGACTTCTAGGCCCGCCTCGTCGACGGTGGTGACGAAAAACGGCAAGTTTTCGTAGGTGCGTTGCATCGTGATGCCATGAGCTGCCATCGAGTTCTCAAGACCGGAACGGCGAGAGGCAATGCCTTCGCGCACACGGTTTAAACGGTCGCGCGGTGTCATGGGATTGGCGGATTGAACTGCAGGGCCTTCTCGGGCGGGCTCAGCTGCAGCGGCAGGTTCGGCGACAGCCATCCTAACCAGAACGGTGGCTTGGCCTTTATCGGCGATGCGCGCGCGGATTTCGGTGAGAGGGTCTTGAGCGAGGGCCGGCGTCGCGAAACTGATCAAAAAAAGCCCAATCGCCGCGGCCGCGGGTCGTCCTATCATGTCACGTCCTTTTCGGATGATCGTTACGCCATCCTACCCTGGGTCATTATATACCCTATCCAACGTTTATGAGTCCCTAACAGATGCCAAATGGTTGCCCCTATATGTGGCCTGATTGAGGCGTTTTTCACATCACCTCGCTGGCGCGCCTTGACAAAAAACGGCCTCCCGCTGAAAACCGACCCATGACTTCTATCGCCATCATTGATTACGGGCGCGGCAATGTTCGTTCGGTGTTCAACGCGCTGGACTACATTGGCGTCACCGCAACCGTTACCGATGATCCAGCGGTGATTGACAACGCGTCTCATATTCTGTTGCCGGGGGTTGGCGCCTTTGGTGACGCCGTTGATGCCTTAAAGGCACGTGGCCTTCCCGAGGTTCTCCATCGCCAAGCTTTTGATAAGGGCAAACCCTTCCTTGGGGTCTGTGTTGGCATGCAAGTGCTGGCCAGTAAAAGTTATGAACACGGCGAGCACGCCGGCCTTGGCTGGCTGGACGCCGAGGTGCGGCGCATCGACCCTGGTCCCGATGGCCTAAAGGTGCCCCACATGGGGTGGAATAGTGTGACACCCACGCGGGCTCATCCTTTGTTCGACGGCATTAAAACCGAAACTCTGGTGTTCTATTTCGTCCATAGTTTTGCGGTGACCACTGAAGACGCTGATAAAGTTCTCGCCACCAGTGATTACGGCAAACCGTTCACGGCGACGTTGGCCTGGGACAACATTGTCACCACCCAATTTCATCCAGAGAAGAGCCAAGACTCTGGTCTTGAGGTCCTAACGAACTTCACGCGGTGGAATCCGTAGGCGCATGCTGAAAAAACGTATCATCCCGAAGTTTCTGTTACGCGACGGTCGCTTGGTCAAATACCGCCAGTTCTTTGACGACGAACGTCGAGCGGGCAACCCGGTGTCGACCGCGAAGGTTTATAACGATTACGGCGCTGACGAATTCATCGTCCTCGACATCGTGCCCAGTGAAGAGTCGAAGGCTAAGGTGCGCGATATCGTTAAGACGATGAGCGAAGAAATTTTTATGCCATTCACGGTTGGTGGTGGGGTGACATCTCTGGACGATGTTAACGGACTGCTTCGTGCCGGAGCCGATAAAGTTTCAGTCAACAGCTATGCCGTGCGCAATCCGTCATTCGTTGCGGAGGCCGCACGTGCGTTCGGCGATCAATGCATGGCTGTCTCGATAGACTACAAAGAGGTATCACCCGGTGTGCCGCGCGTGTTCATTGATGGTGGCCGCGAGAAGACCAGTCATAATCCCGTCGACTGGGCGCTGCGCACGCAGGATTCCAATTGCGGCGAAATCCTTCTGACGTCGATTGATCGGGACGGCATGATGTCTGGCTATGATGTGGATATGATCGCCCAGCTCGATGAGCAACTCGATGTGCCTCTGGTGGTATCGGGCGGCTGCGGTGGGCTGCAGCATTGCATCGATGCCTTTGCGTCCGGCGCCTCTGCGGTCGCCATATCGTCCCTGTTTCTGTTTACGGATCACAGCCCCATTAAACTGCGCTCGCATCTTGTCTCCAACGGCATTAACGTGAGAGCGAGTAAAACCAGCCGTAACTAGGAACCTGTTTGCCCATGGGCCGCCCTCCCACTCCAGAAGAACCACCAGTGTTTCAGGCCTCGCTCTCCTGTGATGACCTGACGGAATACGTCGCGACCCAAATGGATGCGTTCTTCCCTGATGGATTTCCTGTCCGACCCCAGTTGAAGCGCTACGTCACTGCGGCGCTCGAGCGCATGGAGCATTGTGTTCTACGTGCATCGCTCAAGGGGTTTCACACTAAAGATGGGCCGCGCTACCACCACCTGCACACCGATCAGCACGCCATGTTTCTCTATTATTTATCGAACACAGTTTTTGACATGGGCGGACCGGTGCCCGTCGCAGAGAAAACATACGCTTTGAACAAAACGCTTCACAGTCTGGATGTTTTTTATGAGGTCGAACTACCCGCTGTGTTTGCCCTGGTTCACCCCGTAGGCACGGTGCTCGGCCGTGCGACTTACGGCGACTACTTTTGTGCCTATCAGAATGTCTCCGTCGGCGCTGACTTGGATGGTAATCACCCGATTTTCGGGGACGGCGTTGTGATGTACGGTGGTAGCCGTATCGTCGGCAAAGTCACAGTTGGCGACAACTGCTTGATCTCCGCCGGCACGTTGATTCTCGGTGGTGATATTCCGCCCAACCACGTCGTTTTTGGCCAGCACCCCAATGTGGAGGCCAAGGCGACGCGCCACAAGGTCATCGAAAATATCTTTAAACCGTTGGTTTAACGGCAGCACAGGAGAGTCTATGCGCCTCTTACTCATCGCAGCAATTTCACTTTCTGCCTTTACGGCTCAGGCCACGTGCACCGTCGATGATTTGTCGTCAGCAGGAGTTACCGGCTTCCAAGAGGCGGTGATCAGCGTCGGCGATCTCGATGCGGCCAATGAAACCTGGCAGACGGTCGGTGGCTATGAGGTGGTGTGTGATGGGCCGGTGGAGCCGGGGCTCGCCGCCTTTTGGGGCCTTCCCGCCGATACACCGATCCACAATGTCGTTCTGCGCAAAGGAAACGGCAGTCGCGGTCTTGTCAGGCTGGTGAAAATTTATGGCCTGCCCCAAGTGCAAATTCGATCTTCCGGTATGCCGTGGGATACGGGTGGGTTTTTTGATCTCTATGTCTATGTCAGTGACGTCGAAACGGTGTTCGAGCAACTGCGCGAACGGGGCTGGCAGGGCTACACCGATCCGGTGAACTACACCCTTCAGGTTTTTGACATTACCGAAGCGATTGCCCGTGGCCCTAACGGCGAAGCTCTTGTACTGATGCAACGCAACGCGCCGCCCTACGATAAAGTCGCAGCGGCCTCGGAAAGCGGTATGAGCTGGCCCTTTAACACAGCGCTGATGGTGTCCGACTACGACGCTAACAGACACTTTTTTGAAAATGTTCTTGGCTGGACCGTTCATCTCAATGGCGAGTCCCTAACGCCGCCGCCTGGCCTCAACCCAACGGCGATCCCACTCAACCTGGCCAGCACTTTACCCCGCCGGTTTGCGGCTTACGCCAATAGTGAAAATGATCGCAATGGGTCGCTGCAGATCCTCAAAACAGAAGGCCTCACGGGCGTTGATTTTCGAGATCGAGCAGAGCCGCCCAACCTTGGTATTTTGACCATGCGGGTTCCCATCGATGATGTTGACGCTCTAGCCAAAGATGTTGAAGCGAAGGGCTATCCCATCCATGTCCCAGTGACGTCATTAACTCTACCGCCCTACGGCCCGGTTAAGATGATGGCGTTGAAAGCGCCCAACGGCGCGCGCATAGAATTTTTCGAACAGCAGTAACTGGAAGACGAAGTCATGATGCGTATCTTCAGTTTGGTGCTGAGTCTGTCTACGGTGCTCCTATTCGCGGCACCGCCCGTCAACGCCGATAACGTCGTTCGCTGGTCGGCCACAGGGGACGCCATCACCCTTGATCCCCACGCTCAAAATGAAGGCATGACTCTGGCGACGGCGCAGCAAATCTATGAGCCGTTGGTTAATCGCGATGAAACCATGGCATTGACCCCGGGCCTCGCCCTGACTTGGGGGCTGACCGACGACCCCACCGTGTGGGAGTTCAAATTGCGCGAGGGCGTAACTTTTCACGAAGGGCAGCCATTCACCGCCGCGGACGTTGTGTTTTCTTTTGAACGGGCGCTCAAACCCGCATCGGATATGAAAGACATCATTGGGACGGTCCACGATGTCGTGGCCGTTGATGATTTTACGGTTCGTATTGTTACCGAGGGCCCCAATCCGATTTTGCCTCAGCAAATCAACGATATTTTTATGATGTCCCGTGGTTGGGCTGAAGCAAACGCTGTCACCGAACCACAGGATGTCGCTGCGGGTCAGGAGACCTATGCCGTCCGTCACACCAACGGCACAGGTCCGTTCGTTTTAGAATTACGGGAGCCAGATGTTCGCACAATCTTGGTCAAGAACAGCGCGTGGTGGGGTCTCCAAGACGAAAACCCGCACAACGTTGACCGCATCATCTTTACACCGGTGTCCAATGCAGCGACACGGGTCGCGGCGTTGCTGTCTGGTGAACTGGATTTCGTTTTAGATACCCCTGTGCAGGATCTTGCGCGTGTGCGGCGTACATCGGGTCTGACCGTGCAATCCACGGCAGAAGTGCGCGCTATCTTTATCGGTATGGATACCGGGCGAGAGGAACTGCGCTCGTCCAACGTTAAGGGTAAAAACCCATTTGCCGATATCCGGGTGCGTCGCGCCATGAATATGGCGGTGGATCGCCAAGCCATTGTTAAGCGCATTATGCGGGGGATGGCAGAACCGGCAGGCATGTTGTTGTCGCCAGGGATCGGGGGGTACACCGCAGAGATCGACGCGCTGCCTGCGCTTGATCCAGAAGCTGCTCGCGCTCTTCTCAATGAGGCCGGGTATCCCGATGGATTCTCCGTCACCCTGGATTGCACCAACGATCGATACATGAATGATGAAGCGGTGTGCCAAGCCGTGGTCGGGATGCTCGCCCGTATCGGTATCAAGGTGCGTCTGGACGCAAAGTCAAAAACGCTGCACTTCCCAAAAATTCAAAATGAACAAACGGATTTCTATTTGCTCGGCTGGGGTTCGGGTACCATGGACAGTCACTATCATCTCGATTTCTTGGCCATGCCCGACCGGGTATGGAACCGCACTGGCCTCCATGACCCTGATCTCTTCGCGATGATCGACGACATCGCAACGGAAACCGACTTTGCGAAACGGGATGCAATGATCAACCAGGCTTGGTTGCGGCTGAAGGCCGCGGACGTCTATATTCCATTGCATCATCAAGGCCTGGCATGGGCTATGAAAGACCGCCTGCACCTCCCGATTCAACCCGACAACCAGCCCCAGTTCCGTTTGGCACGGATTACAGACTAGAAAGACCGTTCCGTGCGCATTTCTCCCGAGTACCGCAAACTGAATCTTCAACTGCATCGCAGCAACCCCGACTATGGCCGGGCCGCTCATGCGATTGCACCCATGGTGGTTCAGCTGGCTCAGGAAACTGGTGCGCAGTCGTTGCTTGATTATGGCTGTGGCAAGGGGACGCTGCGTCCAGCGGTGTTGGCTTTGGCGCCAGATTTAGACGTTTCAGAATACGACCCAGCCATGCCGGGCAAAGACAGCGAACCATCCCCTGTCCATCTTGCCGTCTGTATCGACGTGCTCGAGCATATCGAGCCCGATTGTTTGGGTGATGTTCTATCCCACATTCAATCCTTAGGTCTCGGCGGCGCCTTCTTTATTGTCGATACGGTGCTCGCGCAGAAGACGTTGGCCGATGGCCGCAATGCCCATCTCATTGTTGAAGGTCTGCCCTGGTGGCATGAGAAATTGAACGGCTATTTCAATGTCGTGGTGGCGCAACCCATCATCCCGGAACAGCCGGAGCGTGTGTTAATTATCGGTGTGCCCCTGTCGGCAGCGTAACGCGCTGCGCCTTGACTTGAGGCCGGGGCGTGCCACAAACGCCCTATGACGTCCTTTCTTATTCGCCGCGTCGGTCAGGCCGCTCTGGTCATGGTTTTGGTCAGTGCTGCCGCCTTCCTGCTGTTCAACTACGTCGGCGATCCAGTTAACAATCTGGTTGGCCAAGAGGCTTCCTTTGAAGACCGTCAAGCCTTGCGCGATCGCCTTGGCTTGAATGATTCCGCACCGGTGCAGTTCATCCGATTTATGGGCAACGCCCTGACGGGCGACTTCGGCATCTCTTATCGCATGCAGCGTCCGGTTTCAGATCTTGTCGCCGAACGTCTTCCCGCAACAGTCGAACTGGTTTTGGCATCCGCGCTTTTCTCGCTTCTGCTCGGAATTCCCATGGGCGTGTATACGGCGATCCATCGTGAAGGTGTGCTGAGTCGGTTGGTTTTATCCGTGTCGCTGATCGGTGTGTCGTTGCCGACATTCGTAATTGGTATCGGCTTGATCTATTTGTTCTCCGTTACTCTTGGATGGCTGCCGTCTTTCGGGCGTGGCGACACCGTATCCCTCGGATTCTGGACAACAGGACTTCTAACCGCTGGCGGCCTTAAGGCGTTGGTGCTTCCCGCCGTAACGCTTGGCCTATTTCAAATGACCTTCATCCAGCGTCTTGTACGCGCCGAGATGATTGAAGTGCTCGGCACGGATTACATCCGCACCGCCCGGGCTATGGGTGTGCCCCGTAACCGTGTGCACTATGTCTATGCTTTAAAGAACACCCTGTTGCCGGTGATCACGGTGATAGGTCTCAAGCTAGGCGAGTTGATCGCGTTTTCCATCGTCACGGAAACGGTCTTCCAATGGCCCGGATTGGGTTTGCTATTCATTCAAGCCGTCGCCTTTGCTGACATCCCCATCATGGCGGCCTATCTGGTTATGGTTGCGCTAGTTTTTGTCATCATAAATCTCGCTGTCGATGTGCTTTACGCTGTGGTCGATCCGCGTCTGCGGACAAGTCGGGGGGCGTCAAATGAATGACGTCAACGTGTCACCTCGCGCCGTCTTATGGATGAGCTTTCGCAGCAGCCCGGTTGCGATGACGGCGGCAGCCTTTGTGGTGATGTTTCTATTCGGGGCACTTTTTGCACCGCTTCTGGCACCGCAAGACCCCTTTGATCCGATCAACCTTGAACTGATTAACTCCTTTTTGCCGCCGGCGTGGGCCGTTGGTGGAGACCCTGCCTTCTTGCTCGGCACCGATGATCAGGGCCGCGACATGCTCTCGGCCATTCTGTACGGCAGCCGCATTTCCCTCACTGTTGGTCTGGCCGCCGTTGGTTTTGCTGCGACCTTGGGGGTCACCGTTGGGCTAGTCGCCGGCTATGCGGGCGGCTGGGTTGAAACGCTGTTGATGCGCCTGGCTGATGTTCAGCTTACCATCCCGGCCTTGCTGATTGCGCTCATGGTTGATGGGTTCTCCCGCGCGGTTTTGCCGCCGGAGATTCACGACGAGATCGCGCTCTATATGTTGATCTTCGCTATCGGGATCGCCGACTGGCCGCAGTATGCGCGGGTCGTGCGGTCGGCGACGTTGTTGCAAAAGCAGTCGGGCTATGTCGCCCAGGCAAAACTGATTGGCGCGTCTGATCCGGCTATCGTGTTTGGCCACATCCTACCCAACGTCATGACCTCTGTTCTGGTGCTCGCCACCTTGGGGTTGGCGCTAGCGGTGATTGCCGAGGCCACGTTGAGTTTTCTCGGCGTCGGCATGCCGCCGACCACACCGTCCTTGGGCACCTTAATTCGCATCGGCAATGACTATCTATTTTCCGGCGAGTGGTGGATCACCTTGTTCCCATCCCTGGCCTTGATCTTACTGGCTCTGTCTGTGAACTTGCTCGGAGACTGGTTGCGCGATGCCCTCAATCCACGGTTAAGATAAGCCATGCAAGTAAACCCCCTCTCTGATGTCTGTGGTGCCGAGGTTGTCGGCTTCGATTGCGGTGGCGCCATTGATGACGCAACCTTTGCCGCTGTCCGTCAGGCCTTTTCCGATCATTCCGTTTTGATTTTCCGTGACCAGCAGTTGACGCCTGAGCAGCATCTGGCGTTCTCAAAACGCTGGGGTGATCTCAATGGCCATATCCTGACCCAGTATCTGTTGCCCGATTATCCGGAACTCTTGGCCGTATCCAACAAGAAGAATGACGCCGGTGAGCCCCTCGGGATCGAAGATGCCGGCCGTTATTGGCATACGGATGTTAGTTACGAAGCGGTGCCGCCGATGGGCTCATTGCTCTACGGATTAGAAGTACCGGCGGAAGGCGGCGACACGATGTTTGCCAGCCAGTACCGGGCGTATGAGAAATTACCTAATGACCTCAAAGAGCGCGCTTCCTCATTGAAAGCCCGCCATCGATTTAACTATACGCAGATCCAAGCGTCTAAAGGCAGCACTCGCAAACCGTTGACGGACGAACAACAGAAACAGTTGGTCGGGGCGGTGCATCCCGTCGTGCGCACCCATCCGGAGACCGGCCGTAAGGCGCTTTACGTCAATCCGGGATTCACGGAATCTCTTATCGATGTTGCCGAAGACGAAAGCCGTACGTTGCTCGACACACTATTTGGCTATGCCACCGATCCGGCGGTGATCTATCGTCATTCGTGGCAGGTGCGAGATTTGGTGTTCTGGGATAACCGCTGCCTGATGCATCACGCCACGCCCTATCCGGCCGACAGTATTCGGCATATGCATCGCACGACGGTCGCTGGGTCTGTGCCGGTTTAGCGGCTACACAACGGGCGCACGTTCCAGAATTCCAGCGATTTTTTGCCGCCGTGGCATGACAATCGCAGCGGCCAAGAACGTGACCAGTGCCCCAGTCAAAAGCGGCGGGCCGAAGCCCACCAGTTCGGCCAACGTTCCCATCACCATGGCACCCAGTGCAGGGCCACCGCGCCCAATGACCAGCCACACACTCATCACCCGCCCGCGCAATCGATCGGTGACGGATGACTGAATTAATGTCTGTGTCCCGGTACCCGTGCAGGCTTGGGTAAAACCGGATACGGCCAGAAGTGCAGCGCCGGTCCATAGGTTTGTCGACATGGCAAACACCGCCACAGCCGCGCCGTTGACCAAGACGCCGATGAACACGATGCCCGTGAGTCCTGTGATCCGACCTCGCTGGGCCAACCAAATGGAGGCGCAGATCGCCCCCACACCCATGGCGGAGGTTAAGATCGCTAACCCTTGTGGACCCGACTTGAATACTTCTCCGGCAAACCCAGGAAGAAGGTCGATCAAGGGTCGAGCGAAGAGGGAGTTCACGGCCGTGAGCGCAATAATGGCGGCGACGCCGGGATGGGTGAAGGTGAACTTCCCGCCTTCGATCAAATCCCGGAAGTACGAACCGGTTGGAGGCACACTGTCTTTGACGCGGGGGATGCGAATCATCGCAAGCGCCACAATCATTGCGCCATAGGATGCGGCGTTAAACAAAAACGCCCACGCAATGTCCGTTGTCGCAATGAGCACTCCAGCGATGGCTGGGCCAATGATACGGGCCACATTGAAGATGATGGAACTGATCGCAATCGCGGTTCCCATCACCTCGCGCGGCACCATGTTCACGACCAATGTTATGCGGGCCGCTTGGTTCATGGCGTTGGTGACGCCACCGATGGCCATCAGCGCAACTAAAATTTCTGGAGATATCGCTCCCGTTAGAGTGAAAACCCAGAGGGCGATGGCTTGGCCACAGGCAAAGGTCTGGGCAATGATCGAAATCCGTTGGCGGTCGAAGCGGTCTGCGATCACACCGCCTAGTGGGGTGAGAATGACAATCGGGAAAAATTCAGCGATGGCGATGGCACCGAGCCATGCGCCAGACTCGGTTAATTCCCACATCAACCAACCGACGGCCAGCCGTTGCACCCACATGCCGATCAGCGACAGCGTATTGCCGGCGGTATAAATAGCAAAATTGCGGATGGCGAAGGCCTGGCGCAGGCCCGAAAAATCAAACAGCGAATGTTTCATGTCTGCTGGGTTCTATATGGCCCAGGCCGAGGCGTCTATGCAGCGGTGATCGCATGACTCCGCTGTGAACGGCGCGGGCCTTCACAACGGAGTGAGCGAGCTGTCGAATGAGAATTTGGTGGAGCCGAGCCGGATCGAAGCGCTGACCTAGACGTTGCGCGCACCTCGCCCAGAGATCGCAGGTTTGTGTTCTACCGTCTACGCTCTTGTCTTAATCACGCCGTAATTTCCCCGTCCCATAAGCATCAGAACACGACACGCACTTTCAATAGAATTGGAGAGGCGAGATGTGGGCCCAGCGTAACGTTACGATAACTCTGGCTTTGATGCTGTTGACCGGTTGCGCCGACCCGGCTGTGTGGAGTGTCGTCGCGCCTGGCTACGAAAACGGTGTTTTTGTGTCCCGGGTCGCAATCGCCGTTAAGGATATACCAGAGCCTGGTCGGAGTTGGTCAGAACAGAAGCTGGCCGACGAACTTTCGGCGATGGGTGTTGTGCCTGTCCGGAACGACAGTAGGGCGGATGCTTTGCTGACCATGCGCCTGATAGGCCAACGCTATGTCACGATAAACGTACCGCTCGTTCACCATCCCGGTGAAACCAAGATCACCACCTATGAAAAGAAGGGCGAGACGATCACCGAGATCAAGGAGAGTCCGGGATACACCACAGGGGGATATTTCTACGACGTACCGGAAGCAACGGCAGCATTCACACTTAGTCGAAGCGAACCGGGTGGACATATAGCAACCGTTTGGGCCGCCAATACGATTGTGCGTGGCGCAGAGAACGCGGTGTGGGCGGCGTTGGCTGTGGACATGGCTGGGCGCACCGCAAGGCAGCTAAAGCGGGATAAAATTATTTTACCTGTGGAGAATTTGGTGGAGCCGAGCGGGATCGAACCGCTGCCCTCGACGCCGTGAACCCGTCTAGATGGGATTCCGTCAGAGTTATTATCGTTCGCTTCACTGAGGGTTGGGCTTCGTAGATCTCAAAACCGGAGATTATTGTTTACTACCATGGCATGGGTGTGCCGTCGTAATTGATCATCGTGGCAGCATTCTTCGCATCGAGCTCCTCAATGAATCCGATCAGGGCACCAACAGCGATGCCGGGTTTCAGTCGCGGGCCGTTATAACCGGTGTCTCTGCCAAATTCCGTGTCGACAATGCCCGGATTAAACAGGCCGATGAGAATTCCTCGATCTCGCAAGTCGGCGGCCAAAGTACGCCCGACAATGTTCGCGCCAGCTTTGCTGATTCTGTAGAAGTAGTAGCCACCATTCTTGTCGGTCAAAGCCATGGAGCCAAGCCCGCTTGTGATCGTCACGATTTTCTTTTGTTCGCTCGCGGCCACATTGTCAGCAAATGACTGAGACATATTGAGGGGACCGTAAACATTCACGGCCATAACGTTCGTGAAGGTGTCGTAGTCCAGGTCCTCCAATGTCTGCTTCGCAGCGGGACCAAAGATACCAGCATTGTTGATAAGAACATCAATTGGCACATCTGAGTATTTTTTAGCCAATGCTTCGATCTCAGCGTGATCAGTTACATCTAGTTCTTCGATCGCGATGCTGGAATATTCCTCTGCCAACGCATTCAATGCGTCCGCTGTGACAGGTGTGCGGCAGGTTGCAATGACCTTCCACCCCTTTGCTGCATATTGCTTTGTCAGCTCCAATCCCATGCCTCGGCTCGACCCAGTGATCAAGACCGTAGGAGTTTCTTGGGCAACTGCCATGTGAGGGGTCCATGTCGCGACGAGGACACCACCAATGACCAGACAAGCAATGGCCACTCGAATCACTTTGTGGCGTTTCAATTCGGAAAAGAACCTGCCCATACTTTGCGCCTCCGACGTCTTCACTTTGAGATCACCTCAAAGTTCATGATAACTGTTTTTCTGGAGAATTTGGTGGAGCCGAGCGGGATCGAACCGCTGACCTCGACGTTGCGAACGTCGCGCTCTCCCAACTGAGCTACGGCCCCCCAGGGAACGGCGCGGATACTGTGCGGAGCGATGGTCTAAGTCAAGCACAGGAATATGTGTTTCGTCTCACTCTTGAACCAGGCGGATGAGGCTATTGTTCGCATCGGTCACGACATAGACAGATCCGTCGTCTCCTACAGCGATACCGGTTGGCATACCCACTGGATCTGGTGCCCGCGAGATCAAGCCACCCAGAGCGAGACTCGTAGCCAATACCGTCTTATTGCCGGTGTCAGGGTCAATGGCGCTAATCTGACCAGCGCCGACTTCAGCAACAACAACGCGGCCGTCGAGCAAGAGGGCGATGGTTTCTGGCTGGGCCAAATCCCCGGCCACAGTTTTCCGTGTGTCCGCTGCTAGGGTGATCAGGCTGATCCGCCCCGCTCCAGATTCGGCCACGTAGACCGAAAGCCCATCCGTTGCCCAGGCCAAACCGACCGGGCCGACCAGACCGGTCGCCACGACAGTGCGTGTATCTGGATCATTAGGAAATAATCGAATCACGGTTCCTGCGTCATGGCTCGCGACCAACACCGAGCCCGTCGGTTCAATGAGGACACCATAGGGTTGAGACACATCAGCCCACTTGGCTCTTAGGTCATTGCTCGAGGCGTCTTTCAATAAAACCCGGTTTCGCCTGACATAGGTCAGGGCGATCATTCCGTCTCGGCTGTCACCATCGGCGGACGGGCCACCTTCCAGGTCGAAGGGCAATATTTCTGTCGCGCCCGTATCCGGATCGACAAAGCGATAGCCAAAGATATCGGTGACCAAAAGCTGTTTCTTTCCATATCGCTCAACCCAGGTCATGCCACCCGGCGCGGCCAGGTCGCTGCGCATCACCGTTCGGCTGGTGCCGTTTTCGGGATCGATCGCAACAACACCATTGTCTGAGGGTCGCGTGACGTAGATCGTTCCGTTTGGTGCGACGGCCAAATTGTCGAGGGGCGGCTCGACGGTGGCCACAAGAGTGTGATCACCTGAGTCTGTATCGATTCGGATGACGCGGCCATCATCCCAGGACACGCCGTATAAAAACCCGTCTGGATGAAACTTCACCGCGACCACATTGCCGATACCTTCAGCGATGATCGTTAGGTCACCCGATTCAACGTCGATTTTGCCGACGGACTGGCGCATAGGGAGCGGCGCATACAACGATCCATCGTTGCCAAATTCAAATGCGTTGAGACCACCGACGTTTTCCGTAACAACCCGTGCAGTGTTTGCCTTCAAGTTGTAGGCCCACAGTCGATCGGGCCCGAATAGTGTCGCG
Source organism: Rhodospirillaceae bacterium (assembly GCA_018666155.1). Taxonomy (GTDB): domain Bacteria; phylum Pseudomonadota; class Alphaproteobacteria; order Rhodospirillales; family Rhodospirillaceae; genus WLXB01. The sequence continues at coordinate 45,099 of JABJAH010000018.1, forward strand.
CCATAAAGCGTTCCATCTGGCCCGAAGGTGACGGGGTTCACGAAGGGTAAATCGGTCGCTACCGTCCGGATCGTGCCGTCGTTCTCTTTCAGTCGAAGTTCGCCTTGGTTGAGTGCTGTCCAAGCCATTGACCCGTCTGGCCCGAAGGCGACGTCGTCTGCTTCGCCCAATGGCGCCCCAACAACGTCTTCCATTAAGCCAGTTTCGACGTCGAGCCGCACAATCGACTGCCCCATGACGCTGCCGATATAGAGGTCGCCGTCCGGCCCGAAAGCCAACCCATGCACGCCGTGCACCGGGAGGCCGGTGACAACTGTTTCCGTTCGCCAGGTCTCTGGAGGCTCATCGCAGCCGAATAGTCCTAGGGTCGTGACAGCGAGGACGAAGGTGAGTCGGCGCTTTGTTTGGGTCACAGGTTTGGCTTTCTGTTGCTGCACTTGTCTGCTTGATCTCGGCTCAGTACGGTAGCCTTTCACGTCCTCTCTACAAACGACAACCCGGAGGTAAATGGGTGGCTCTTCTCGTTCCCATTGTTCAGCTTTTTCAAATCATCCTTGGCATGTATTGGTATGTCGTTATCGCCGCCGTGATCATGAGTTGGCTGGTCAGCTTTGGTGTTATCAATACCCAAAACCGGATCGTCTATATCATCGGGTCTGCGTTGACGCAGCTGACTGAACCGGTCTTCAGAAAGATTCGTCGATACATCCCGATTATGGGTGGCATTGATCTCTCCCCGATTGTTCTAATGCTCGGTCTTTGGTTGGCGCAGACCTATGTCAGCATTTTGATTGTTTGGATGATCGCCCAATAGAGGCGTCCCAGTGGCGTCGTCCGCGTTTTATCACCTCGACGACGAGGGCCTTACACTGATCGTGCGTGCGGCCCCTAAAGCCTCGCAAAACAGAATCCTCGGCGTGATGAATACGTCTGACGGGCGCGCTGTAAAAATTGCTGTGACGGCGGTGCCTGACAAAGGTAAGGCCAATACGGCGGTGACCGCTTTGCTTGCCAAAGCCTTTGACGTCGCCAAAAATAGTGTGACTTTAGTTTCCGGTTCCACAGACCGACACAAGGTAGTGCGGGTTGTCGGCGATCCAGTTAAGCTCGCCGCAATCGCGGACCAATGGAGTGATTTATGAGCCAAGCGACCCTCATCGACGGCAAGGCCATAGCGGCTGGATTAAGATCGTGGATCGGTGAACAGATCGCGCAGCTGACGTCGAAGCATGGCCTTAAACCTGGCCTCGCCGTTGTTTTGGTTGGCGAAGACCCGGCCAGCCAGGTTTACGTTCGCAGTAAGCGCAAGACGGCGGTCAAGCTGGGCATGGAATCCTTTGAACACACGCTCCCGGCTGATGTGGACCAACAAACCGTGCTTGCGCTCGTTCAACAGCTCAATGATGACCCGAAGGTCCACGGCATCTTGGTTCAATTACCGTTGCCGGCACACTTGGATGATAAGCCGGTGATTTTAGCGATCGATCCGTTGAAGGATGCCGATGGCTTGCACCCCGAGAATGCTGGACGGCTCATGGCCGGTGAAACTGGCATGGTGTCCTGCACACCGCTCGGCTGTCAGCTGCTTCTTCGCCGCCAGATTGGCGACATGACTGGCAAAGATGCGGTCGTGATCGGCCGCTCGTTGTTGTTTGGCAAACCGATGGCGCAGTTACTGCTTTCAGAAAACTGCACGGTGACCACGGCGCATTCCCGTACCGCGGATCTCGCCGGTCATTGCCGTCGCGCTGATATTCTGGTTGCGGCTGTCGGGCGACCTGAGATGGTCAAGGCGGATTGGGTTAAGCCCGGCGCTGTCGTTATCGATGTCGGGATCAATCGCTTACCCGGTGACGGAGATAAAGACCGTCTCGTTGGTGATGTCGATTTCGATGCGGTCTCTTCGGTCGCTTCAGCCATTACCCCTGTGCCTGGCGGTGTTGGTCCCATGACCATCGCTTGCCTCATGTTCAACGCGCTGCGCGCGGTCCGGCTACAAAATGGCTTAGAGGACGTTGCGTTACCGACCAGTTTTTAACTCTGTTGAGACCCTAAGCGACTCAGGTAACGGTCCCGTGGTTCGGGCGAGCCACGGTCGGACACCACAGCGAGAACATGCAACACGAGATCGACGGACGTATAGAGGTCGTGCAAAATCGCCGCGAGTTTTAGTAGACGTTCCGTGCTTTGGTCCTTCAGTTTTGTAACGTCAGGAATGTAGACGGCGTCGGACCATAGAACTTGGCGCGTTTGTGTGATCGAAGCGCTGCCCGTTTTATAGGGCCTCTGCCCGAACCCCAGAAACGTGTGAAATTGGAACCCAGCGTCCCGCAGGTGCCGGTCTATATCCGCGAACATCGGTTGATCGTGATAGATTTCGACGAACTCAACTTCCGTCTGAACAGCCAGGGCGGTCGGCAGAAGTCGGGCACAGCCTTCTAGAACCGATAATTCCCCGCCTTGAACATCCATTTGCAAGAAATCCAGCTCATCCCAGTCTACCACCTCATCGAGAGTGTGGGTCTGCACCGGCTGGCTGCTTTCCGGAATGACCACATTTTCAAGCCCAGAGAAATTCTGAATCAATTCCATGTTGGGTTTGTAGAGGGAACTGGTCATCACTTCTGTGTTGCGGTGAAAGGTAGCGCTTCTGCCATCACCAATGACGAAGGGCAGAAAACGATGCGGCGCGCCATATTTTTCAGCTAAGGCCTTGCAACCTGCGGCATCTGCGTCGAAGCCGATCACAGTAGCGTTTTCGCGCTCTATAAGTCGCGCGTAAGCTTCGGGTGCGCCAGCAATAGGCAACGCCCCAACATCAACAATTTTGAGCGGCGGTAAGTCCGGGACAATATCGTAGAAACTAAAGTCCGTGTTCAGCGCGTTGGTCACGGCGCTCAATCGAACTTTGAGAAATCAGGGGCGCGTTTTTCAAAGAAGGCGGCAATCGCTTCTTTGACTTCGGCGCTGTTCAATTGTTCGCCGAACACCTTAGCCTCTTGGTCAATGCGGGCGCGGATGTCTTCTACACTCATATTTAGAAGCGCCTTGGTTTTTCGAAGAGCGGCCGGTGGTTTGGCGGCCAATTTCTCTGCGGCCTTCTGTGCGGTGCTCAATAGGTCTGCTGCTGAACAGACGGCGTTGATCAAACCGATCTCATTTGCCGTAGCGGCATTGAACGGATCGCCAAACATGAGCAACTCGGCTGCGCGTGCCCGCCCCGCCAGTGCGGGCAAAACAAGGCTCGACCCGAGTTCGGGCACCAAGCCAAGGTTCACGAAGGGCAATTGAAACCGTGCGGTGTCGACGGCGTAGACGAGATCGCAATGCAGCAGCATCGTTGTGCCGATGCCGATGGCCAAGCCATTGACTGCCGCAACGACAGGTTTCTTCGCGCCCGCAATAGCGTGCATAAATTGGAAAACGGGGCTTGATGGGTCGACCGGCGGATTGTCGAGAAAGTCTTTTAGATCGTTGCCCGCCGTGAAGCTGTCCTCACTGCCGGTGATCAAAATCACTCGAACATCTTTGTTGCTGTCCGCGTCGGAAATGGCGTCGGCGAGCGCCGCATACATGGCGGCGGTCAATGCGTTCTTTTTTTCCGGCCGAGAGATCGTGAGCGTCAGGACGCCGCCAGCGTGGCTGTTTTTGATATGCTCACTCATCGCTTAACTCCGCTCTTCTACTTGCGACGGCCTAGTGTTCCCAGGCGAAGCCGCAACGCATTCAGTTTAATGAAGCCCTCGGCATCGTGTTGATTGAACACGTCATCTTCTTCGAAGGTCACATGTTCCGTGCTGTAAAGACTGGTCGGCGACTTGCGTCCAACAACAATCGCGTTGCCTTTATAGAGTTTAAGTCTGGCCGTGCCGGTCACGTACTCTTGTGTGGCGTCGATCGCGGCCTGCAACATCTCCCGTTCGGGCGCAAACCAGTAGCCGGTGTAGATCAGTTTGGCATAGCGGGGCATCAGCTCATCTTTTAAATGCGCCGCTTCACGATCGAGGGTGATGCTTTCCACCGCCCGCCGCGCTGTGAGCCAAATTGTGCCGCCCGGCGTTTCATAAACGCCGCGGGCCTTCATCCCCACATAACGGTTTTCCACCATGTCGATCCGGCCAATGCCGTGTTTGCCGCCGAGCTCATTGAGCTTGGTTAGGAAGGCGGCGGGAGACAAACGCTCACCGTTGATGGCTACGGGATCACCGGCTTCGAATTCAATCTCGACGTATTCAGGTGTGTCTGGCGCCGCTTCGGGAGCAACCGTGAGACGGAACATATCCTCGTCCGGCTCTGACCATGGGTCTTCTAGAGCTTTTCCTTCGTAGGAAACATGCAACAGGTTGGCGTCCATGGAATAGGGCGCCTCACCCCGCTTGTCCGTCGGAATCGGAATATTATGTTTTTCGGCATACTCGATCAGCTTAGCGCGGGAATTCAGGTCCCACTCGCGCCAGGGAGAAATCACTTTGATCCCCGGCTCCAAAGCGTAAGCGGTGAGTTCAAAACGGACTTGGTCGTTGCCCTTGCCGGTCGCGCCATGTGAAATCGCCACGGCATTGGTGTCTCGTGCAATCTCGACCAAGCGCTTGCCGATCAGTGGCCGCGCAATCGACGTGCCGAGTAAGTACACACCTTCGTATAGGGCGTTGGCCCGGAACATCGGAAAGCAGTAGTCGCGCACGAACTCTTCCCGCAGGTCTTCTATATAGATGTGCTCGATGCCCATCAGCTCGGCTTTCTGCCGAGCGGGCTCTAGTTCTTCGCCTTGGCCGATGTCGGCGGTGAAGGTTACCACCTCGCAATTTTTCTCTTCCTGCAGCCAGCGCAGAATGATGGAGGTGTCCAATCCGCCCGAGTAGGCAAGAACGACTTTGTCGCGGCTCATACTCTTAGTTCCCGTTTATCCGCCCACCCTACAAAGTGAGCCCAATTTGCGCCGGAGTATAGGGAGCAAGCGGTGCAGAGCAAGCGCGGTTTTGCCAGCCCCGTAGCTTTACAAAACGAGTTGCGCTTCCTTCTCAGCCCAGGCTTCTTCCGCCTGGACACGTCGTTCTTTGGCCGACAGTTTTTCAGAGTCGGTCTTCAATTGTCCACAAGCGGCAAGGATGTCGCGGCCGCGTGGTGTGCGGATCGGGCAGGTCAACCCAGCGCTGGTCATAACCTCTTGGAACCGCTCGATGGTTTTTCGGTCTGAGCATTCGTAGGGCGTGCCGGGCCACGGGTTAAACGGAATCAGATTAAATTTGCAGTGGACGTCTTTAACCAGGGCCACCAGCGCGCGGGCATCCGCTTCAGAATCGTTGATGTCTTTGAGCATGACGTATTCGAAAGTGATCCGCCGCGCATTGGATACGCCCGGGTAGGTTCTGCACGCCTCCATCAACTCCTTAAGCGGATACTTTTTATTGATCGGCATGATTTGCGATCGAACGTCGTCGTTCGCCGCATGAAGCGAGATCGCGAGATTGACCCGGAGCTCTTCGCCACATCGTGCGATCTCGGGAACGACTCCCGAGGTTGATAAGGTAATGCGGTGTCGGCTGACCGATATCCCGTCACCGGTCATAACGATCTGCATCGCTTTCTTTACGGATTCGAAATTATAGAGTGGCTCGCCCATGCCCATGAGGACGATGTTGGTCAGCCGCCTCGAGTCATCTTTTGGCGTTGGCCATTCGCCCAGGGCATCACGGGCCACCATAATTTGGGCGAGTATTTCGCCAGGCGTCAGATTGCGCACTAGCCGTTGGGTGCCCGTATGGCAGAATCGGCAGGTCAGGGTGCAGCCCACCTGTGATGAGATGCACAGGGTTCCCCGGTCGTCTTCGGGAATCAAGACGGCCTCCGCCTTTTGTCCGTCGGCGAAGGCATGAAGCCACTTGCGGGTGCCGTCTTCCGAAAGCTGTTCTTGGGCGATCTTAGGGCGCTCGAGGGTAAACGTGTCCGCCAGCCGGGTGCGAAATTCCTTGGATACGTCCGTCATATCCTCGAAAGTGCGGGCGCCTTTGCTGTAAATCCATTGAAACAGCTGGGTTCCGCGGTAGGGTTTCTCGCCCATGTCCACGGCTAAAGCGGTCATTTCAGCCTTATCGAGGCCGATCAACGGCAGGCGGCCATCTGCCGCTATAGGGCCGGCAGCGGCCAGTGAGGTCAGGTCGGGGCGGTCGGTATCGGGCATAGGCCCTCTTACGCTTAATCCTCTGAATCGCAAAGGGTTCTTATCACTCCCGGGGCACGACGCTAAAAAGACGGTCCGGTCCCGTTTCTCGGGGAATTTCGGACCCTAGGCCCTGAGTGGCCTGAGAGCGGGTCTGGAAAATGAGAACGGGGACGTCGCTTGAGGGAGAGGGATTCCATGATGTTACGCGCGGTGATGATGGCAACAGCTGCTTTATCTTTGGCAGCTTGTGGGGCTAATTACGATGTTATGGGAGCGCGCTCCCTGCCCAATCGTGGCGAAGACTTTCATCGCGCCCTGCAAACGGACTATGCCGATTTGGCTGCCTCTGAAAAATCAGAGGCTGACTGGGCCGACGCCAGAGAGTTTGTGTCCAGAGCCCGCCGCGCCGCCACCGGTGAAACATTCCCGCCTGAAACGCTCAACAACCGCGACATCCCCGGCCATGCGTCCAAGTCTATCGGTGACGCCCGCGCCCGTTTGATTGCTGTTTTGAACGACGGCACGCGTACCAGCATGCCGGTCATGGCCGCGATGGCCCAGTCCGGATTTGATTGCTGGATGCAAGAACAAGAAGAAGAAGATCGCCAGCCCGAAGACATTGCGGCTTGCCGGTCGAGCTTCAACACCGCTCTGCGCGCTTTAGAAGCCGCTAAGCCGGCACCGGTTGCACAAGCTGCCCCCGCTTCTTCCATGCCCGACCAGTTCCAGATTTATTTCGACTTTGATTCTGCAAATCTGAACGCCGCAGCGCAGGCCGTCGTGACCCAAATCTCAGAGGCCCACGAAAAATACAACCCGGCCACAGTGCTGGTGATCGGCCATACGGATTCTGCTGGTTCAAGTGACTACAACATCATGTTGTCCCAGAGCCGGGCTGAAACGGTCTACAACGCGTTGGCCGAAGAAGGCATCGATCAAAGCGAAATGCGGGTCGAAGCCTACGGCGAAGAACGGCCCCGGACATCTCAGTCCGATGGCACCCGTGAGCGAGATAACCGCCGCGTCGACGTTATTTTCGAAAAGTAAGCGTTCCGCCTTAGGCGGTAGCTGTGGTGCCTACCGCCCTAAGCGGTAACGGTCGTTATAGTCGCCTGATCTGAACACAAGGCACAGCCCGGGTCGGGCTTGACCTTGACCATCCGTGTCGACAGATCAAGCGCGTCATAGATCAAGAGACGGCCCGCCATACTGTCTCCAATACCCAATATCTCTTTGAGTGCTTCCGTGGCCTGCAAAGACCCCATCACACCGGCCACAGCGCCGAGGATGCCGGCCTGCTCACAGGTCCAAACGTCGTCGGGTGCCGGTGGCTCTGGGTGTAGGCACCGGTAACAGGGGCCGCCCGCATGGGGCTTATAGGTTGAGAGCTGTCCATCAAACCGCAACACGGCGGCAGAGACCAATGTCTTCTTCTCAAAAAAGCAGGCGTCATTAATGAGAAACCGGGTCTCGAAGTTGTCGCTGCCGTCAGCGACCACATCATACCCGCTGATTAGGCTGCGGGCGTTGGCGGCGGTCAGCCTCTCCTTGTGAGGAATAATTTTAACACCAGGGTTTATGGCGTGCGCGCCTTCCGTTGCGCTGTCCACTTTGGACACCCCGACATGCGCCGTCGTGTGCAGCACCTGACGTTGCAGATTGGAGATATCGACAGTGTCGTCGTCGACAACACCAATGGTCCCAACACCTGCGGCCGTAAGATATTGAATGAGCGGCGACCCCAGCCCCCCGGCTCCGATGACAAGCACCTTCGCGGCCAGTAATTTTTCCTGGCCGTCCGCGCCCACTTCTTTCAAATGAATATGGCGGGCGTAGCGTTCAATTTGGTCTTCTGAAAGGCTCATGAATGCGCTCGGTTCAGGTCAGCCGGTACCGGTTGAACCAAACCCGCCCGCGCCGCGCATTGTGTCTGGAAGCTCAGAGACCTCTTCCAATGTGGCGCGGGTAACGGGGGCAATGAGCATCTGGGCGATGCGTTCGCCGCGGGTGATCTCAAACGCTGCTTTGCCATGGTTGATCAAAATGACTTTCACTTCGCCGCGATAGTCCGCGTCAATGGTGCCCGGTGTGTTGAGCACGGTGACGCCATGCTTTGCGGCCAACCCAGATCGTGGCCGAACCTGCGCTTCATGACCGGTCGGTAACGCCATGGATAAGCCAGTTGGCACCAGAGCATGCTCTCCCGGCGCCAGTGTGACCGGCGCGTCAACGGCGGCATAAAGATCCATCCCCGCGGCATCGTCGGTTTGATAGGAGGGCAGTGGCAGGTCGGCCCCATGGGGCAAACGCTTAATGGCAACAGGAACGGTACTGGGCATGGTGTCTCTTATTTCTGAAATCGGGGGGCTAAGATTTATTGATGTGATCGGCGATGTGAGTCGCAAGCCGTTCAGCGACAGCTTGCTTGCTCAGGGTTGGCCAGCTATCGGCGCCGTCTTCTGTAATGAGATGCACGGTATTGCTGTCACCGCCAAATCCGGCAGAGACATCGTTGGCAACAATCCAATCGCAATTCTTTGCATTGCGTTTCGCGCTGCCATTGTCGATGACGTTTTCGGTCTCCGCCGCGAAACCGATCACCAAGTGGGGCCGGTCTTTGCCGGCCTTGGCAAGTGTCGCAAGGATATCTGGGTTTTCCGTCAGGCTCAGTGCAGGGGGCGTATCGCCGGTTTTTTTGATCTTTGATGTGGTGGAGTCAGCAACCCGCCAATCTGCGACAGCGGCCGCACACACAGCGATATCAAACGGCTTGGCGGCGGTGCAGGCGGTCAGCATTTGCTCGGCGGTTTCAACAGCCGTTACCGTGACTCCAGCCGGATCGGGTTCTTGCGTGGGCCCAGAGACCAAAGTGACTTTGGCACCTAAATCTGCCAACGCTGCGGCAATGGCATGCCCCTGCTTGCCCGACGAGCGGTTGGCAATGTAACGCACCGGATCAATGGGTTCGTGGGTTGGCCCGCTGGTTACCAGTGCGGACTGTCCTGACAACGGGCCGTGCTCGCGGCGAGACTTAAAAAAGCCATCAAGGGCAGCGACGATGTCGGCGACTTCGGCCATGCGGCCGTTACCAACTTCACCGCACGCCATATCTCCTGCGCCGGGGCCGACAATGTGAATGCCTCTGTCCAGAAGTGTTGCGAGATTGGCTTGCGTCGCTGCGTGCTCCCACATCATCACATTCATCGACGGTGCAATCATGACCGGTTTGTCGGTGGCCAGGAGTGCCGTCGTCGCCAAGTCATCAGCCATGCCATAGGCCATCTTCGCCATGATGTTCGCCGTCGCCGGTGCAACAAGAACAATGTCTGCTTCACGACTTAAATTGATGTGCCCCATCTCGCTTTCGTCGGTCAGGGAGAAAAGGTCCTGAAAGACCTTGTCTCCGGACAGGGCAGCCAGACTCATAGGGGTAACAAACTGGGCGCCAGACTCAGTGAGAACGCAACGCACAGCGGCGCCCCGCTCGCGCAGGCGGCGGATCAGGTCTGGTACCTTCACGGCGGCAATGCCACCTGAAACAATTAAGAGTATGCGTCGGTTCTCAAGCACGATTTTGTGCCTTCCTGGGACAGGCCCTTCTAGGGCCATTCATTTGCGCGGGACTCTATACGAAACTGGGTCCTGCCGTCACCTCGGCCTTGTTTAGGTGGAAAGCCAAAGCAGCAGTGCCCCGGCCGCTATCGCCCAGGGCCACCAGTTCAGACGGGATTGGCCGGGCGGGCCACCTCTGATGGCGGCGGCTGTTTCCGGGTCTAGTTTTAGGCCGTGTTGGCGAATCTGTCGGGTGGCCGCATCCACGCTATCAATCAGGCGCGGCAGCTTTTCTAGGGTCGTTGCGGCATCGGAGACGGCGTCTCGAATGCGTCCTTCGGGCCCGAGTTCTTGAACCATCCACTCTTCTATTAGAGGGCGTGCGAGTTCCCACATATTAACGTTGGGTGCAAGCGCCCGTCCGACCCCCTCGGCCAGCAACATGCTTTTTTGCAGCAATAACAATTGCGGCTGGGTTTGCATCTCAAAGGTTTCGGTGATTTGGAACAATTGGCCAAGCAGCCGCGCCAAAGAAATTTCGTTGAACGGTTTTCCAAGAATAGGCTCGGCGATAGAGCGGCAAGCCTGGGCGAAGGCCCCGACATCTTTTGTCGTGGGGACAAAGCCGGCTTCCATATGAATTTCGGCGACGCGGGTGTAGTCGCGCGTCAAGAACCCGAGGAGCATTTCTCCCAGATGTCGGCGTGTCCGGGAATCGACTCGCCCCATAATGCCAAAGTCGATCGCGATGAGAGTCCCGTCATCGGCCACGAACAAATTACCCGGGTGCATATCGGCATGAAAAAAGCCGTGATGAAAAACCATGCGGAAAAAGACTTCCGCGGAGGTTCGCACCAATTCGACGGGGTCTAGTCCGAGAGCGACAATATCGTCTGGTTGATCGACTCGAGCGCCGGAGACCCGCTCAAGGGTCAGCACATGTTCAGAGGTGCGCTGCCAGTCCACCACAGGAATTCGGAACCGTGGTTCGTCTGCGAAGTTTTCTCTCAACTCTTCGGCTGCCGCGGCTTCAAACCTCAGATCCATCTCAATCCGAACGGACTCTTCAAAGGTCTGAACGGTTTCGATGGGTTTAAGACGACGCAACTTCGGCTGCGTCCGTTCAACCGACTCGGCCAGCCAGTAGAAGAGATCAATGTCGCGGGCGAAGGCTTCGCGTATACCCGGCCGTAGAATTTTTACGGCGACGTCATCTCCAGCGGTCGTTGTCGCAAAATGAACTTGCGCAATGGAGGCGGCTGCGACGGGTGTTGGGTCGATGGACTCAAACAGGGCATCGGTGCCGCCATCAAAATCAGACGCGATGATCTTGGTCGCGTCGTTGAAAGCGAAGGGCGGCAGACGGTCTTGCAGATTTGTGAGGTCGTCGGTGATCTCTTGGCCGAGCAGATCCGGTCGCGTTGATAGGGCTTGCCCCAGTTTGATGAAGGTGGGGCCGAGAGACGTTAAGGCCGCAGCAAGACGTTGGCCTGGCCGTTGCGCGCTCAGGGCCGGGTTTGGCTTCGCGGTGAGGCGAACAAGCTTGGCCAGTGTTCTGCCTTCGGCGTAGCCCTCAAACAAAAACAACGCATCGTGTTTTGCGAGGGTGCGCCCAATGGCAAACAAGCGGCTCAGGTTACGGATCGTACGAATCATTGAGGTCGAATCAATTTTCTAAAGGGTGAGTGCCGGTGATTGGCCCGTTTATAATCGCCACCCGGAATGGATGGCCGCAATTCCGCCAGCCAGATTGCGATAGCTGACGCGACCAAACCCGGCGTCCCCCATCATGTCGACCAATCTGTCTTGCTCCGGGAACTGGCGAATGCTTTCCGCCAAATATTGGTATGCTTCGCTGTCACCGGCCACCATTTGTCCGAGGCGGGGCAGAATTGAAAAGGAATAGGTGTCGTATAGCTTGTCCAATCCAGGCAGAACAACTTTGCTAAACTCAAGGCAGAGGAATCGGCCGCCGGGTTTTAGAACGCGCTTGGCTTCGCATAGGGCCGTTTGGATCTCGGTGACATTTCTCAATCCAAAGGCGATGGTGTAGGCATCGAAGTGCATGTCGGGAAACGGCAGGGACTCGGCATTGCCGACCGCCCAATCTAATCCACCAAGTTTACCTAAATCGAGGGCCCGGTCGCGGCCATGTTCCAGCATGGCCTGATTGATGTCGCAGACCGTCACCGATCCCGACTCTGCCCGTGGGCTCATTCGGTCAAGGAGACGAAAGGCGATGTCGCCTGTTCCGCCTGCAACGTCAACGATCGACCAGTCAGCCCGGGGGGCGAGCCAGTCGGCCATCGCATCCTTCCATAACCGGTGAACGCCACCGCTCATGAGATCGTTCATAAGGTCATACTTTGGGGCCACGGCGTCGAACACGGCGCGGACCCGCCCAGCCTTCTCCGCCGCGGCGACGGTCTCGAACCCGAAATGGGTCGCGTTTTCAGGCGTTTGTACGTCGATGCTCATGATGGTGGGGAGCTTAAACGAAGCGCCTAAGGTGAACCATCCCTATAACCTTACGCCTCCGCAGGGCCTCGACAAACCGGGATGTCCTAGCGCAGTCTCCGCCGCATGCCTGAGTTACCCGAAGTAGAAACCACCTGCCGTGGCCTGGCGACGGTCCTTGAGGGTCGGCGGCTGACCAACGTCGAGGTCAGGCGTCCCAACATGCGCATTCCGTTCCCGAAAGGATTGGCCGACCTCTTAACGGGCCGCACCATCGAGCGCATTGCCCGGCAGGCTAAGTATATATGTATGCATCTCGATGACGGGCAGGTCGCGCTGGCTCATCTCGGGATGTCCGGCCGGATGACCATTACACAACCGGAGACACAACCGGGAAAACACGATCACGTTGTCTTTGATACGGACGATGGGACTCGTGTGTTGTTTAATGATCCCCGCCGGTTTGGGCTCCTGACCCTCACGACCGAAGACGATCTTTCGACCCACAAGCTGCTGGCGCGCATGGGCCCCGACCCTCTTGGAAACAGCTTTAACGCCGCTGTTTTATCGGCGGCGCTTAAAGGGAAAGGCACCTCAATTAAGGCGGCCCTCCTTGATCAACGGGTGGTTGCTGGCCTCGGTAATATTTATGTGTGTGAAGCCTTGTTTCGCGCTGGTATATCGCCCCGTCGCAAAGCCAGTACGGTGAGCGGTAAGCGTGCTGACCGTCTGGTCCCGGTCATTAAAGATGTCCTGATGGAGGCCATTGCTGCTGGTGGTTCGACCTTGCGAGACTATGCTCAACCATCTGGCGAGTTGGGATATTTCAAGTTCAGTTGGAACGTCTACGGACGAGAGGGAAAACCTTGTTCCTGCGATTCAGACGGAAAAAAGGATATCCTCGTAAAACGAATCGTTCAGGCTGGGCGATCCACTTTCTTTTGTTCTAGGTGCCAAAGATGAAATACCGAACTGGGTTTATTTCAGCCGTCATTTTTACCTTTGCTCTGGGCGCCGCACCCAGTCGTGGAGCGGATGTTTTTGTCTACGGCTTTGAAGATTTACCCCTGATGGCGGGCCTGTCCCAGGTGGTCGGGAACAGCATCCTGTTTGACACACCCCAGGGCCGCATTGTACAGGCCTCCGCGGTCGGCAAAGTTTCGCAGTCTGCAGTGCTCCAATTTTACTCTGAGACGCTGCCGCAGCTGGGATGGACGATTGTCGACGAAACCGAATTTCACCGAGAAGGCGAAACGTTAAGAGTTGAATTCACGACCCAGGATCAAAAGTTAGAAGTCCGGTTTCTCGTGGAGCCAACGGCAAACTAATAGTCACTCGCTTTCTCGACACCCACTTACACTCAAGTACTCATCACTCAAGGACACCTGTTTCCAATGGCTTACGAAAACATTCTCGTCGAAACCCGCGGCCACGTCGGCCTCATCACGTTAAACCGGCCGAAGGCACTCAACGCCCTGTCGTCTGGTCTCGTGGCTGATCTTGGCCAAGCCTTGGATGGCTTTGAGGATGATGACGGTGTGCGCGCCATTGTCATCACAGGTAGTGAGAAGGCGTTTGCGGCGGGAGCCGATATCAAGGAAATGGCCGACAAGACGTTTGTCGATTGCTACGTCGGCGAGTTCATCACCAAGGGGTGGGAGCGCATCACGACATGCCGCAAGCCGATCATCGCAGCGGTCGCGGGCTACGCGCTTGGCGGCGGCTGTGAGGTCGCCATGATGTGCGACATCATCCTGGCGGCAGACACTGCAAAGTTCGGTCAGCCGGAGATTACGTTGGGTATTATTCCAGGTGCCGGAGGCACCCAACGCTTGACCCGTGCAGTGGGCAAAGCCAAGGCGATGGACATGGTCCTGACCGGACGGCAGATGGATGCGGGCGAAGCTGAGCGCGTCGGATTGGTCAGCCGGGTCGTCCCAGCCGATGACTTAATTGATGTCGCCATGAAGGCCGCCGAGCGCATTGCCGATATGTCGCTGCCCTCAGTGATGATGGCCAAGGAGTGTGTTAATCGCGCATTTGAGAGTTCGCTGGCCGAAGGTATTCGATTCGAACGCCGTATGTTCCACGCGACATTTGCCCTGGAAGATCAGAAAGAGGGCATGGCCGCATTCGTTGATAAGCGCCAACCCACCTTTAAACATCGTTAGAAATTCAGGCGTTTTCGCCTGAGAGGTTGACGTCGGGGCGTGCCTTAACTATAAGGCGCGCCTTGATTCCCCGATTACACAGGATTGCCAAATGGCCCACCATGCTTCGGCCAAGAAACGTATTCGTCGCAACGCCCACCGGTTTGAGATCAATCATGCCCGCATGGGACGGATACGCACATCTGTCAAAAAAGTAGAAGTGGCGATTGCTGCTGGGGATCAGGCAGCGGCCCAGGACGCGTTCAAAGAAGCCATGCCCGAATTGATGCGTGGCCGCACCAAGGGCATCTTGCATGCCAACACGGTGTCGAGAAGAATTTCGCGTCTGAACGCTCGCATTAAGGCGATGTCAGCCTAACCCTTCTCTGTCGTTAGCCCGTCGCCTGTGACCATCGTTTGAACACAGGCCCGAGAAGTTTTTCAATTCCATTTTTGTTATGTTGTGTCCTGAGGTTTTTGCAGGATACGGTTTGCGACATTCTAATTCTCGTGCGCGTTTGATCTTCACCTTACCCCACATGTAGGGCGAAAAGGCCGCCCTGTGGTTGCGTCAATCACCACTTAGAATCGTGACTCGAACAAGTGATTTTCACAACAAACTGTCAAGCGATCTTTCGTCTTGTCTTTCAGTGTTTGAAGGCTAATGTTGATCACATCGCAGCCACCCGATTCTAACGCTCTCACTTAAAGAAGAGCTCGGTGATCGCGATAAAAAACGGACGTGCAACCACCCAGAGTCAATCGCGTGAGCTGAAAATTTTTGCGGGGGAATTTTCAGCGCCGCTGATCGTATGTGGGAAAGACGACAAGGACGCCTAAGGTGAAACGAGGGGAAGTGGGATCGTCAGGTCACGCAGAGTGGCATCGCGTTAAACTCAGACTGAAACATGAATTCGGAGAGTCGGCTTACAAGAGCTGGGTCAATCCAATTGAGTTCGGTGGGTTCAATGACGGGGCGGTTAATTTAAAAGTTTCAACGCGCTTCATGCGCGATTGGGTTCTAACCCATTACGCTGATCGTATTCGGGCGTTGTGGAGTGGTGAGAACGCTGATGTTCGTCGCGTCCTTGTTGACGTCGATGCGCCTGGTGCCACTAAGCTTGCTGACCCTGAAGCTCAAGCTTCACAAACCCCACCACCAACCCACAGACTGGTTGCGAACACGACGGCGTCCGGCGGCGACGTTTTGGCTGATTCCCTGTCCGCGCCTCTCGACGCCCGCTACACGTTTGATAATTTTGTCGTCGGCAAGCCGAACGAATTTGCTTATGCGGCAGCCCAGCGGGTTGCTGATTCTGACGACGTCAGTTTTAACCCCTTGTTTCTTTACGGTGGCGTCGGGCTGGGTAAGACCCATCTCATGCATGCTATTGCTTGGCAGATTCGATTGCGCTCACCGCAGCGCCGGGTCGTGTATCTGTCCGCCGAGAACTTTATGTACAGTTTCGTCCGGGCGCTTCGGAATCACGATACGGTGTCGTTCAAAGAACAGTTCCGCTCTGCCGACGTGTTGATGATTGACGACGTTCAGTTCATATCCGGAAAAGATTCAACGCAAGAAGAGTTCTTCCACACGTTTAATGCGCTGGTCGACCAAGGCCGTCAGATCGTCCTATCCGCCGATAAGTCGCCGTCCGACCTTGAAGAGATCGGTGACCGTTTGCGTTCCCGCCTTTCCTCCGGCCTGGTTGCAGACCTACACCCGACCACCTTTGAACTGCGCCTTGGTATTCTGGACGCCAAAGCCGAGCAACTCGGCGTCATGGTGCCGCAGAAGGTGAAAGAATTTCTGGCCCATCGCATCACCTCGAATGTCAGAGAATTAGAAGGCGCGCTGACCCGCCTCAGCGCCAATGTCCAGCTGGTGGGTGGCGAAATTTCCCTCGAGCTGGCCCACACCCTGCTCCACGATCTCCTCCGAGCCCACGATCGCCGAGTGACGATGGACGAAATCCAGAAGCGGGTGGCCGAGCACTTCCAGATCCGGCTCTCTGATATGAGCTCCGCGCGACGATCCAGAACGGTTGCTCGCCCGCGCCAGATCGCCATGTATTTGTCGAAGCAGCTGACCTCCCGGTCCTTGCCGGAGATTGGTCGAGCCTTTGGTGGACGGGATCACACCACAGTCATCCATGCCGTACGCAAGGTTGAAGAGCTGATGGCAGGGGACGTCGCTTTCGCCGAAGATGTCGATCTGCTCACCCGCATGCTCGAGAGCTGAATACAGCCATCCAGCGTGGGAGATTGGAGACCTTCTGTGGCCCTCCGAGACGGCCCTCAGCTAGCCCTTTTCGCTACCCTCAGGGTATCCCTGTGATATACTGAATACCCTGTCGCGCGGTGGTGGATTCTCCACTTGTCGCGCCTCTCCCACAGTTTATTGACAGGGGCTCTGAAAGGGGCGCTTTTCCGCCATGTTTTGGGGCGGATGGCCGCTTCAAGAGAGGGAGACTCGCCGAGACCCGCAATGCGTTTCTGCTTCGCGGTCTTACTGTTGAACGCTAAAGAATACGGCCGCTTATGAAACTCGTTATTGAAAGGTCCGCGCTCCTAAAATCTCTGGGTCACGTCCAGAGCGTTGTTGAGCGGCGTACCACGATCCCCATTCTCTCCAACGTCCGTCTTGATGCGGCGAAGGGCAGTTTAAGCCTGAACGCGACAGACATGGATTTGGAGATTGTTGAGTCCGCTACGGCTGAAGTCAGCCAGAAAGGCGAGACCACAGCCCCAGCCCATACCCTGTATGACATCGTCCGCAAGTTGCCGGATGGTGCTCAGGTTGAGCTGGCGTTTGGCGGCGAAGGTCAGCTGACCCTCAGTTCCGGCCGGTCTCGTTTCCAGCTGGCCTGTCTCCCGGTCGACGATTTCCCAGCTCTGGCATCCGGTGATTTTTCACATACCTTTAGCTTGTCGGCGACGGACCTTAGGTCTTTGATTGATCGCACCCGCTTCGCGATCTCAACCGAAGAAACCCGCTATTATCTGAATGGTATTTATCTCCACGGCACCGACAGCGATGGTGTCGAGGTACTGCGGACGGTGGCGACCGACGGTCACCGTTTGGCTCGGGTGGAGTTACCGCTCCCCGACGGCGCGGCGGGCATGCCGGGCATTATTGTCCCTCGCAAGGCGGTTGCTGAGGTCCGCAAGCTCATCGAAGAAGCCGAAGGCGATGTCACGGTGTCGGTGTCAGATGCCAAGATTCGTTTTTCCATCGGCGATACAATTTTGACCTCCAAGCTGATCGACGGCACGTTCCCGGATTACGAACGCGTCATCCCGACCGGCAATGACAAGGTGCTCGAGACCGATTGTAAAATGTTGTCTAAGGCGGTTGATCGCGTCTCGGCGATCAGCTCAGAGAAGTCACGGTCGATCAAACTCAATATGGAAAAGGGGCTGGTCACATTGTCAGCCTCCAGCCCAGAGAACGGCAGTGCCATTGAAGAGGTTGAGGCCTCTTACGATGCGGGACAGTTGGAAATCGGGTTTAACTCACGCTATCTGCTCGACATCATGCAGCAGATAGAAGGGGATGCAGCTCGCTTTACGATGGCCGATGCGGCGTCACCGACGGTCATTCGCGATGTGTCTGACGGGTCGGCGGTCTACGTCCTCATGCCGATGCGGGTGTGAACGCTCTGACGGACACGTCCCGCCCAGAATGGACAACGTCATCGCCCGCTCACGGGGTGATGGGCATTGTGCGTTTAATGCTGACCGATTTTCGCAACTACGATCATTTGAACCTTGAGCTTGATACGCGCTCCGTCGTTCTGGCTGGTGCCAATGGCGCAGGGAAAACCAATGTCCTCGAGGCATTGTCTTTCCTCACGGCTGGTCGGGGATTGCGCGGTGCGAAGTTGGCCGACGTTGGCCGGTGCTCGCCCTCCGAGGCGCATGAGCGGCCGTGGGCTGTGTCGGCCGATATAGAAACACCGGCAGGGTCGACCCGTCTTGGCACAGGTATTGATGCCGCCACCCCTGATCGCCGCTCCGTTCATATCGATGGCAAGCCAGCCAAGGGGGCTTCAGCCTTAGCCCAACATGTCGGCGCGATCTGGTTGACCCCGGCCATGGATCGATTGTTCACCGATACGCCGGGAGAACGTCGGCGGTTTATTGATCGCCTTGTCACTGTTTTGGATCCGGAACATTCATCTCGCTGTGCCGCCTATGACCAAGCCGCGCGACGACGCGCCCGCTTGTTCCGCGATGGTGTGACGGACAATGCCTGGTACGAAGCGCTGGAAGATACGCTCGCCCGGTACGGCATTGCCATTGCAGCGGCCCGTCGGGATACCGTCGCTCAACTCAATGATGTTTTAGTGGCGACTGAAGGGCCTTTCCCAGCGGCGCATCTTAAGCTGACGGGTCAAGTTGATGACTGGCTTGAACATCTTGCGGCGCTTGATGCTGAAGACGCCTTTAGGAATGATCTCGTGTCGACGCGTCAAACTTGGTCTCGAACCGGGGATGCGCCACCGCCGCAAGGCCCCAATCGATCTGACCTTATGGTGGTGATGGCAAAAACCGGCCGTCCTGCCGCAGATTGCTCGACCGGCGAACAAAAAGCGTTGCTCGTCTCTATTGTTCTCGCCCATGTGCACTTGCAGTCGGAACGGCGCGGCTGTCCGCCGCTGCTGTTGCTCGACGAAGTTGCCGCGCATCTTGATCGAGACCGGCGCCGTTATTTGTTTGAGCGGGTGACCGCGTCGGGCGCACAAGCCTGGCTGACAGGTACAGACGTCTCCGTGTTTTCGGACCTCGGAGATGCCGCCCAAATGTTTTCCGTTTCAGACGGCACTGTTCTACCAGTTTCGTCCGCGACCGTTGTGTCGCACCCCTCGTCTCTTCCTTCGCCACAGTCCCAACGCGCCTGAGTGTCCTTATGAGTGAACAAGTTGCCAATCCCGACGCGTATGACGCCGAATCAATCAAGGTCCTCAAAGGGCTGGACGCGGTGCGCAAGCGTCCCGGCATGTACATTGGTGATACTGATGACGGCTCGGGCTTGCATCATATGGTCTATGAAGTCGTTGACAATTCAATCGATGAAGCCCTCGCCGGACACTGTGATCGCAATGAAGTGATTCTCAATGGTGATGGGTCTGTCACCGTGCGGGACAATGGACGCGGCATTCCGGTCGACATTCATAAGGAAGAAGGCGTTTCCGCAGCAGAAGTCATTATGACTCAGCTGCACGCGGGCGGAAAATTTGACCAGAATTCTTACAAGGTCTCCGGCGGCTTGCACGGCGTCGGGGTCTCTGTCGTGAACGCGCTATCCGACTGGCTTGATCTTCGCGTGTGGCGGAATGGTAAAGAACACTACGTGCGGTTCCGTGGTGGTGAAGCGGAAGCGCCATTGGCTGTTGTCGGCGATGCCCCAAAGGTCGATGGGAAGCCAAAGACAGGCACAGAAATTACATTCCTGCCGTCGACTGAAACCTTCACGATGACTGAATTTGATTTCGGAACCCTAGAGCATCGCTTGCGCGAACTCGCTTTTCTTAATTCCGGTGTCTATTTGCAATTGGTCGATGCGCGGCACAGCGAGACCAAAACCGTCGACCTTCACTATGAAGGTGGTATCGAAGCCTTTGTTCAGTATCTGGATCGCTCTAAACAAGCTCTGCACGAACCGCCGGTCACGGTTATCGGCGAAAAAGATGACATCGTCGTAGAGCTGTCGTTGGAGTGGAATGATAGCTATCACGAAAACACGTTGTGTTTCACCAACAACATTCCGCAGCGCGATGGCGGTACTCACATGGCTGGGTTTAGGGGTGCGTTAACACGCACGATCAATACCTATGCGGGCGAGTTCGGGCTCACGAAAAAAGAAAAAGTAAATCTGACCGGCGACGACATGCGTGAAGGCATGACCGGCGTCCTTTCGGTCAAAGTGCCCGACCCGAAGTTTTCGTCGCAAACCAAAGATAAGCTTGTGTCGTCTGAAGTGCGGCCGGTGGTTGAAAGCGTTGTCGGTGAGAAATTAAGCGAATGGTTCGAAGAACATCCCGGTGAAGCCCGGAAGATCATTGGTAAGGTGGTTGAAGCGGCGGTGGCCCGCGAGGCGGCGCGTAAAGCCCGTGATCTGACCCGCCGCAAAGGCGCCCTCGATATCTCGTCGTTGCCGGGCAAGCTTGCCGATTGTCAGTCGAAGGACCCTGCTCTGTCCGAGTTATTCCTGGTCGAGGGTGATTCCGCCGGTGGCTCAGCGAAGCAAGGTCGCGACCGTGCCTTCCAAGCTATTTTGCCGTTGCGCGGTAAAATTCTAAATGTGGAACGCGCCCGCTTCGACAAAATGCTGTCCTCCAACGAAATCGGCACAATGATTACGGCGCTGGGCACGGGCATTGGCCGCGAAGAGTTTAATCTCGAGAAGTTGCGCTACCACAAGATCATCATCATGACCGATGCCGATGTCGACGGCAGTCACATCCGCACACTCTTGCTGACGTTCTTCTATCGGCAAATGCCGGAATTGATCGAAGCGGGTTATCTCTATATTGCGCAGCCGCCGCTTTATCGCGCCAAGAAAGGCAGCTCCGAAGTTTACCTTAAAGACGATCATTCGATGGAAAACCATCTCATTGATGGCGGCCTAACCGACGCGGTTTTGATCACCCAAGCGGGCGGACAAATTGCCGGGGAAGACCTACGGGATTTGGTTTTAAAAGCGCGGGATACCAGAGACACACTGGTGCAGATGAGCCGTGCGTTCCCGATGCGCATCGTTGAACAGGTTGCCATCGCCGGCGCCTTTAATGCGGAAGCGCTGTCGGACAGCGCAACCGCCGGACCGGCCGCTGAGTACATCGCGCGTCGTCTCGATATATTGGAAAGTGAATATGAAAAGGGATGGACTGGGGCCGCCGCCGAAAAAGGTGGTTTAGTGTTTGAGCGCACGGTGCGCGGCGTAACCGAAACCCATGTCCTAGACGCAACAACATTGCATTCCAGCGAAGCGCGCTATCTCGATTCTCAGGCCGCAGTGTTGCAGGAAATATACACACATCCAGCGATCCTGATGATCAAGGACAAGGAAGTAAAAGTGCACGGCCCGGTTTCTTTGATCGAAGGCGTTTTGGTCGAGGGCAAACGCGGCACGAGCTTGCAGCGCTACAAGGGGTTGGGCGAAATGAACCCGGATCAGCTTTGGGAAACAACCCTTGATGCGGAAGCGCGCACGCTTCTCCAGGTTAAGGTCAGTCATGCGGACGAAGCCCACGAAGTGTTTTCAACGTTGATGGGTGATGTGGTCGAGCATCGTCGCGCGTTCATTCAAGATAACGCGCTGAACGTCCAAAACCTCGATACGTAAGGTCACAATCGTTGATTGTGGTTTGCGCAGCCTTTTTGCACTTAGAAGTGACCGCCCGACATAAATAATGGGCATCGCAATATGCGCGTTATGCATGCCCATATGCGCATATCCGTGCGAATTTCGTCCTTTAGTGTGACGCTTTCGCCACAAATTGACCAACGTGTGGTGGAAATACAATAGGGCGCCAAAACCGTGCTCTACAGCGTGGGATACAGCTTGCCATTTTACTGCGATTGTTCTCTCTGTAACCGTCAAACGCATTCTTTGTGAGAATTGTGACCCGTGGGCCTCGCCCTAGGCGCAAATCTCAGAAAATTCCGAGCCTTTTGGGCTCATTCTTGGGAAGGGGATACCACTCCATGTCACGTCGAACACCACTAATGAAGGCGGCGCTCTATGGCAGCGCAGCGCTGTTCTCCAGCTCTCTTGCTGCTGAAGCGGTCGCGCAAAACCTAGCCATTGAGGAAATCACCGTTACATCTCGTAAGCGTGAAGAAACCTTGCTTGAGATTCCGGTGTCGGTGACAGCCTTCTCACAGGCCGACTTGGATGCGCTGGGCGCACGAGATCTCGAGGCACTTTCAAAAGTCACGCCTGGCTTTGTTCTCGACAACGTTGGCCCTGGTGGCTCCGGTGGCCGTCAAAACCCATCTATCCGTTTCCGTGGTCTTGCGGTTCAACAGCCTAGCCCAGCCTCCCGCGCTGGTGCGGTGTTCTGGGATGGCGGTTACATCTCTGACGGTGCAGGCATTATGCCCCTCGTCGACCTGGAACGTGTCGAAATCATTAAAGGGCCTCAGAACGCGTTTTTCGGCCGTAACACCTTTGCGGGTGCTGTGAACTATATTCCTGCAGAACCCGGCGATGAGTTTTCCGGTAAGGGTTCGGTAGCCTTCTCACCGTCGCAAGAAAGCAGCTACAACGTCACAGCCGCTGTCGGTGGTCCGATAACGGATACCTTTGGTCTTCGCTTAGCCGCGACCCATGATCGTAAAGGTGCGGACTTTAATTACGACAATGGTGATCCGGCCGGTGAAGAAAACACAACTGCGATTTCGCTCGTTACCACGTTCCAACCCAACGAAGATTTCAAACTCAAAGCCTCTGGCTTCTATGTCCGTTCCGACGATACACGGGCCCAGCAGTCCCAACACGCAAACACACTGGCTGGAACCTGTAATCTGACGTACTCCGGAGAAATTCGGAATGTGGGTGACGGGTCTAGTGGCGGTTCCTTCACGACGGATTTGTCTAATTCTATCCGCAACACGTTCTGCGGCGACATCCCCGACTGGGACTTGGTTGAGCCGAACCTGACTTCGGTGGGTGTTTTAACACCGAGCACACCGCTCTTCTTGTTCTCAAATCCTTTGTCCTTCTTCCAGACTTTGCCTCCCGAGCTTGAAGGCAAAGGTATTCCAAGCGCACCCGATGGGTTGGGCACAGAATACAAGTTGTGGCGCATTGATCTGAAGGGTGACTATGACCTAGACAACGGCGCAACGATAAGCGCCCAGTTCGCCCGCGGTGAATCCACACACTTTGTCATGTGGGACAATAACTTCGGCACACCATCCCCCGTCTTTGGCGGAGGCCCGTGGCTCGCGGCTATCGCGACAGCTGTCACGGATACCTATGCAGAGGGGCGCTACACCTCCAGCGGTGAAGAGCGTCTGCGCTACATGCTCGGCGTCAGCTATTACAAGCAGACCAATGACCAGTCTGCCTATGCTGCGTTTGGACCGACCTATAATATCCAACTCAATGACGGGGATAACATTGGTGTTTTCGGGTCGATTGATTACGACGTGTCCGATGAATTCACCATATCTCTGGAAGGCCGTTGGAACGAGGATACGCAAGTCACCGAGTATGACGGCATTTCCATTTTGAACGGTGTTGATCCCGATCCGACGGTCAATGCAGAGCAGAAGTATGACGCTTTCATGCCACGTGTGATTTTGTCTTATCAGCCGACAGACGAGATGAACTTCTACGCCAGTTGGTCGAAGAGCTATCTGCAAGGCATCGCCTCAAACGCCACAGATTACGAGGAAGCGACGGGTGTGCCTCTGACGGCTGCGCTTGGTGACTTCACACCTCGGCAATCTCTGTCTGCTTTTGAAGTTGGCATAAAACAGCGCGCGACCGAATGGCTCAATTACTCTGTCGCGCTCTATCACATGGAATGGGACAACCAGACCTTCTTCGAACTCAGCCCGGCACCATTCTTCACCGCAGCCAACCTCTCAGGTGATTCACGCATTAAAGGCGTGGACCTTGAAGTTGATATCACACCGAACGACTGGTTTAGACTCACAGGTGGTGTCTCTTACAACGACGTTGAGTTCCTGGACTTTGCTGGCGCCGGTTCCGTTGCTACTGCCGTGCTGACGGACCCGGGTGTGTTGTCTCTCGGTCAGCAAATCTCGGCGGTGGGTAATCGTCCTCGCTACACGCCGAACTGGACCGGAAGCGTTTCCACAACCTTCCAGCTTGGTGCGTTAGCTGGCATGGAGAACGATATCTGGCTCCGTGTCGACAGTATCTACCAGGGCAATTTCTTCGTTGATAACTTCGAGTACAACAAGGTAGCCAGTTACTGGAAGTTCAATGCGCGGATCCATGCGGACATCAGCGACAACTTCGCCGTTGAGCTCTACGGTTCCAACCTGACCAACGACCTCAGCCACAACACGGCGGTCGGCACAACCAGCATCTTCGGTTCCGCGAACCGTAAGAACTTTGCCACGTTGCCCCGTAAGAGAGAATTTGGTCTTAAGTTCCTGACCAACTTCTAAACCTCTTACGACACAAACAAAGATTGGCCGGCTGCATCTTCGGGTGCAGCCGGTTTTCTTTTGCCTGCTCGACATCAGACCTATAAAGCGAAACTGAGTCAGCGGGTTACGTCTTCGTCCTGACGTTTACTCGTTTGATAATTTTCTAAGGCCTTGAAGGCGAAGGCCTCTGTTCCCTAAACACCGTGGTGCATGGGCTCGTTCCCTGCTGATCGCGGTTTTGATTTATGGGTTGTGAATTTTCGGAGAGGAATTAGGGGTCATTGACCGCCACTTGTACGCGGTCATCACCCTCTTTGAGGGCGTCGACCGTGTCTAGGTGGTCCTCCCAGGTCTCGGCATACTCCGCCAGGGCGAGCGCCAAGACGTCTTCCACCGGTTTCTCCATCCGATCCGCGAGGGCCTTCAGGCGGCCTTCTAGCTCTTCTGAAATAGTGATCGTGACGGATGTAGATTTCACCGGTCGCTCCTCGTGGTGACGTTGGGTATTGGCTGGTGTCACCGTGTTAATGTCTAACTAACCGTAGATATGCCACACTTTCATACTACCTGACCAAAAGTACATGGTCGGCGAGGAATATGGCACCGTCAAAGAAACCCAAAAACGTTAATAAAGACCAAAAGCCACTGCCCGATAAGCCTCGGCGCGGTTGGTGGTTCTGGCTGTCTAACGGCGTCTCAGCGTTCATCTGGTTCGTCCTTTTGTCGGTTGGAGTGCTGGGCTATTTCGCTCTTGGTCTGCCTGATGTTGATGACGTTGTTGCATCCACCCGGCGTCAGCCCATCGTTATTGTTCGGGATGCCCAAGGCGAAGATATTGTTCGCGCGGGGGCGCTTTATGGCGACGCGATCTCTGTCGATGATATGCCGCCCGCTCTACCCGCAGCGGTGCTCGCGATTGAGGACCGGCGTTTTTATACCCATGCGGGACTCGATGCCCGCGGCTTTGCCCGCGCCATGCTGGCCAACGTGCGCGCCGGGTCCGTCGTTCAAGGTGGGAGCACAATCACCCAGCAAGTCGCCAAGAACCTTTTCCTTACGCCCGAGCGAACGATTGCGCGCAAAATTCGCGAAGCCCTTCTCGCCCTGTGGTTGGAGCAGAAGTTCACCAAAGATCAAATTCTCACCCTCTATCTCAATCGGGTCTATCTCGGCGCAGGCACCTACGGCGTCGAGGCCGCGGCGCAAACCTACTTTGGTCGGACCGCCCGAAACCTGACGGTCTATCAATCGGCCATGATCGCGGGCCTGATGAAGGCGCCGTCCCGCTACAATCCGAAGACTGATGAAGACGCCGCTCGTTCCCGCACGGCCGTCGTCCTGCAGGCCATGGTCGCTGCGGGCTACCTCACACCGGAACAGGCAAACACGGCAAAGAGCGGCGGACAGGTCAAAGTCAGCAAGGGTCCCTCTGGGCGAGGTCGATACTTTGCGGACTGGGTGTTGGCCAACCTCGACGATCTGGTTGGCTCGATTGAAGACGACCTCATTGTCCACACCACCCTAGACCCCTCTGTGCAGTCGGCGGCAGAGCGCAGTCTTGTCTCCGCCCTGAAAGGTGTCGCGAAGACGCGTGATGCGGGCCAGGGTGCTGTGATTGTTCTTTCGCCTAACGGCGCCGTGCGGGCAATGATCGGCGGGCGTGATTACCAGTCCAGTCAATTTAATCGTGCGGTCCAGGCTCGTCGGCAACCCGGCTCGGCCTTCAAGCCCTTCGTCTTTCTGGCTGGCCTTGAAGCGGGACTAACGCCAACAGATACACTTGAAGACGCACCAATCAACATAGATGGGTGGCGGCCAAAAAACTTCTCAGGCACCTATGAAGGCCCGATCACTGTTGAAGACGCCCTAGCGCGATCGATCAACACCGTCGCCGTCCGGGTGGCGCGCAAGGCGGGGCCGTCCGCGATTATCAGCACGGCTCGCCGGGTCGGAATCTCAACCCCCCTGACCAGCGACCTCGGTCTTGCCCTGGGAACATCCGAAGTCAGCTTGATAGATCTAACGGCCGCCTATGCGCCCTTCGCCAATGGTGGTGTTGCCATCGTGCCCTTCGGCATCCTTGATGTCGTCACCACCGACGGTCGCGTACTTTATCAGCGGCAAGGCGGTGGCCTGGGCCGAGCTGCCGAGCCCGAGTACATCAACATGATGAACAGGATGCTCGTTAAAACGATGACGCAAGGGACAGGCAAAACAGCACAGCTGGATCGGCCATCAGCCGGCAAGACAGGCACGAGCCAGGATTATAGAGATGCCTGGTTCATCGGTTACACCTCTGACCTTGTCGCGGGTGTTTGGATCGGTAATGACGATGGCAGCGGTATGAAGGGCGTGACGGGGGGCGGGTTACCTGCCCGAGTGTGGCGTGACGTCATGCTCAACGCTCATCGCGGAACGCCAGTCACGGCTCTGGCTGGGTGGACGCCACCTGAGCCCGTTGATCCGCTTACCCGTTTGTGGCGTCGGCTAACGGGCGGATAGGCCCCCACCAGCGCGCACGCATGTAGATCGCCGCAGCACATATCCAGCTGGCAAAAATCACGGCGAAGAGCGGCACCGTTGTGCCGTCATGTAAGTACCCGGCCAAGAACCCGATGATTGCCCCGCCACTCATCTGCAAGAAGCTGATGGCAGATGACGCGGTTCCTGCGATTTGAGGGAAGGGCATTAGCGCACCGGCCGTCGCCGCTGGTAAAACAAAGCCACAGGCAAAGAATACGCCGACAATTGGTACGATCACGGCGGGGATCGTCTGTACCTCATTCAGGCTCAAGGTTAACCCTAAAACGCCGAAGAGGACGCCGATGCCGACGCCGGTGCCGATCATATTCGTGACCCCGACGCGACTGACCAATTTACCGGCGAGGAGACCGCCGCTGACATACCCGAGGGCGACAAAGAAAAACAAATAGCCGAATCGGTCCGGCGCAACACCCAGCACGCCGATCACCACAAAGGCACCGACCGAAATAAAACTGAACAACGCGCCGTATGAAAACATTAGAGTTAGTGAATACGCGAGGAACTGTGGGTGCCTCAAAATGTGCCGGAAGTTGATTGCCATTTGTCGTGCCTGCGTCGCCGTGGGATCGCGGTTCACATTTGTTTCTCGGAGCAAAACGGAGACGGCCCAAATGAACAAAACACCGAGCATGGTGAGGGCGACAAAATGACTGCGCCAACCGAAGAGCACATGAAGCCAACCACCGATCATCGGTGCGACCGCCGGCGCCAACGCCATCGCTGACGCGATGTAGGCCATGAATCGCGCCGCTTCTTCTTTTTCGTATACGTCACGGACGACGGCGCGTACCAGCACGGGACCGGCGCAGCCGCCGACGGCTTGTATAAACCGCCAGACAATCAACTCTTCAATTGTTGTCGCCACCATGCAGCCGAGGCTTCCAATGACAAAGACTGTAAGCCCACCGATAAGGACTGACCGTCGGCCAAAGCGATCCGACAGCGGGCCGTAGATCACGGTCGCGCAGGCGAAGCCGGCAATAAAAACACTCATCGTCGCCTGCACGCGAGAGACCGTTGTCGATAGCGTTTCGGTGAGGGACGGTAGTGACGGAAGGTAGAGGTCTGTTGAGAGTGGCCCGAGAGCAACCATAAGAGTCAAAAGGACACTGACTTTTATATCCTTAGGGTTGAGTTTCACCGTCATTTTGAGCTTTCAGCCGTCAGATATAAACCGGATACAAGTTAACACCTGTACGGGACCGTTCTCGGTGGTGAGACACTATGCAAATCGCCGAGAACCCAAAAGAAAAAAGAACGGCAGTACCGGCAGCAAAGTGTGAGGTCGTTTCGCCCCGATTCAAACCTTGAGCATAAATGACTCAAAAACGGATTTTTACGAAACTTCCAGAGCGGTAGGGCCCAAATAAAGCAACTAAATAAAAGTTGAGAAACGGGGGATTTACCCTACATATACCTCGTTGTCGGAGCGCTGGAAAAGCAGGGAGCGCCTCCGCGAACCTGAGTTAGGACTTCGTTAAATCTGACCCCTATAGAGTCAGCACCTAAGAAACAAATAAACGACGTCCGACCCAGGCCAAAGATCACAAGGGTAACGCACACGAAGATAGGCGGCATGTCGGCCGGCGCTTTTGCACGACATGTGACAAACAAGGAGTTACCCCGTGATCAGCAGGACAGTGTCTCTGAGCATGCGTTTTTTACGACGATATATTTTCGCAGCTGTGGCTGCGGTCTTTGTTCCGGCTGCCGTGGTGCACGC
Source organism: Rhodospirillaceae bacterium (assembly GCA_018666155.1). Lineage (GTDB taxonomy): Bacteria > Pseudomonadota > Alphaproteobacteria > Rhodospirillales > Rhodospirillaceae > WLXB01. The sequence continues at coordinate 73,825 of JABJAH010000018.1, forward strand.
CGGTGACATTCCCGACGACCTCATGGTTGATCTGGATAGTCTGACCGTATCGGAAACAGAATTCGTATGCCTGGCGCTCAACGATTATTTTGAAGCGCGCGGCGAAAGCCTTGCCGGTCGATTGGCCGTGGCTAAGGTTGTCATCAACCGGGCGATGGATCGCCGTTACCCGGCGAACATTTGCGACGTCATTCAACAGAATAAGGCGCGTGTCATGCATCGCTGCCAGTTCTCTTGGTATTGTGATGGTCGGCCCGACACGCCGTATAACAATGTGGCCTGGGAACGGTCACTGAAACTGGCGGCGGCGGTTCTGCAAAAGGACTCCGGCATTGCTGATCCCACAGGTGGGGCGCTGTGGTATCACGCCGCATTCGTTCATCCGTCGTGGGCCGATAACCTCGAAGTGTCTGGCGTTGTCGGTGGTCACATCTTCTACCGGGATCTGAAAAATAGCCGATACGCGAAGCGTGTTCAGAAGCGAGATCCAATGGTCCCCGCTTTGCACCGTTTCTCGGAGTGGGTTGAATCCCGGCAAGCACGTCCAACTGCGATCGCGAGCCGCTAGGGTTCTGATTTCCAGTCGTCTAGGCCGTAGCGGTGGAGATCGCCGCCATGCTCTTTGAGCCAGGCCGTCGGTGGACGCCGGTCCTCAATCAATTGGTCAACGGTCTTCCAGAATCGCGCTGAGTGGTTGAGCTCACACAAGTGAGACACCTCGTGAGCAACGACGTAGTGCACGACGTTGATCGGGGTCATCATAAGGCGCCAGCTAAACGATAACCTTCCGTCACTGGTACAGCTTCCCCAGCGAGATCGTGTGTCTCGTAGAGATATGGCAGCAATAGTTTTTCCAAGAGTGTCGGCGTAGTTATGGGCGATGGGTGAAATCACTTTTCGCGCTTCTCCCTTAAACCAATCATGGACACGTCGAGATAGGTGGTCTCCCGTACCCGAGACATTTAGCGCACCCGCTTCACGCCATACCCCGCGTCGCGCATCAGGGTGATGATGAATGATATGAGGGTCCCCGAGAATGGGCACTTCAACACCGTGGGAAAACGGAATAGGCGGAACGAGTTCAGCAATCCGCGCCGCGATCCAATCCGCCTTATCGATAGCAAACGCGATCGCTGCTCGTTTGCTGGTGCGCCTCGGTTTTACAAGAACAACACATCCCTTTATGGGGTCTACCCTCAAGCTGACGCGCCGTGCCCGCGCATGTTCAGACAGACGCACACTTAGTTCTCGATCGTTAACTTTAAGAACAAGAGTTTCACCGTCTTTCAGGTCGCCTGCCACGGCTACATGTCCGGCCAATCGACGAGGTGAGAGCTGAGCGGGCCGGCAACCACTTCCGACACGGCCCGTCCACGCAGCGACACGCCAGCCGCGTGCACTGATTCAGTGCTGCCGGAGACCAACGGATGCCAGTGTGGCAGATCTTCCCTGTTAGCGACCAAACGGTAGGCGCAGGTTGTGGGCAGCCAGTTTAGTGTGCCGGCCGTCTTCGGAGACAACTGGACACAGTCAGGTACTTTCACTTTTCGGTTTGGATAATCGGTACAGCGACAGGTCTCTAAATCAAGTAAACGGCAGGCGACATTGGTCGGAAAGATCTCGTCCGTATCCGCGTCCTGAAGTTTATGAAGGCAGCACTTCCCACAGCCGTCACACAGGCTTTCCCATTCCTGTCGCGACATTTGGCCCAGTGTTTTGGTGTGCCAGAAAGGCACTTTGTCGTTTGACCTATCGGATGTCGTCAAAGCAGTTCTCTCAAGCGTGCGCTGAGATCTTCCATCGTAACGTCTTTTCCGAAGTGATCAATGTATCGCCCACCGCGGTTCATGAGATAGAGAAACCCTGAGTGATCAATCGTGTAGTCGCCATCCTCACCAATCGGCGCCTCACGGAAAAACACACGATAGGCATCGGCTGCTTTCTGAACTTGGTCTTGCGTGCCCGTAAGGCCAATCATACTTGAATGAAAGTTGCTGACGTAGGCTGACATCGTTTCGACCGTGTCTCGTTTAGGGTCGAGTGTGATGAAGATGGGTTGAACGGACTCACCCTTTTGCCCAGGTAGGATCTCGATTGCATCTGCGACGGTTTGTAGGGTCATTGGGCAAATGTCGGGACAGTACGTAAAGCCGAAATAGATCAAACTATAATGGCCGAGCAGAGCCTGTTCCGTTACCGTCGCGCCGGTGTGATCTGTCAGCGTGAATGCGCCGCCAATGGCAGCTGACCCTTCGACAGTATTGTCATTTGGATTAGGGCGGAGGCCCGGCAGGTACAAGGCAAGAATCAGCAATGTGCCGATGGCCACCATGCCGCCAATGATAAGTCTCTTAGCCAATGCCGGGGTCATCGTGCTGTCCTTGGATTTTTTTGAAGACGAAACAGGGTCTGGACGGCTTTTATAGCCTCTTTACTCTGGAAGTTCTTCTAATCTGCGCAAGACGGCGTCTCGTGCAGAATCTCCAGGCGGAAGTAAATCAAGGAGTCGTGTCCATCGTTCTCTTGCGAGGCCAATGTCCCCGGTGCTGGCGGCTGATAGACCGGCAATGAAAAGTCCATCGGGGCTGCTGGCGTCGAGCAAAAGAATTTCACCACTCAATTCAGCCACCTCATCTGGAATCGGGTCACCGGGCTGAACGGCTTTGAGCAACAGATCAGCCAACAGGATACGCGGCTGAATTGCGTCTTCCTTTAGCTCTGCTGCCTGTCGGTACGCGCTGGCAGATTTCTCTGTCGCGCCGAGAACACCGTAAGACCGACCCAATTGCATCCAGCCATCGAAATCGTCAGGTCCAAATTCGAGGCGTGCCTCCAACCCCCCAACCATCTCCTGAATCATGGTGAGTTCGTCGCCGGAAAACCGCCCTGCGAGGGCGCTGACGTCTGGGCGGAAATCATCTTCATCGGCTTGTGGAACGGCTGTGCTTTTCGGCGCTTCCGCATTTGTTGCTGAAGGAGGCGCCTCCCCTGCTAGCGGGTGACGCGGCGTGACCGTCATCGGCATGATGTTGTTTGCCATCGCGACCTTGCTCATTTGATCGCGAACCATCGCCAACCACGGTGCATCAGCAGGTGCGCTGGCGGTCAGGTCGCGCCAAATTGCAATGGCGTCTTTTGTGTTGCCAGCTTGGGCTGATGCTAGTCCTAAATAAAATCGGGCGCGTGGCTCTTCTCGATCAGAACGCAAGACGGCTAAAAAGATATCGGCAGCCTCGGGCGTTACCGTGCCACCGTTTGATGCCGTTAGAGTGTCCGCAAACTCGGTATAGATATCCGTGTCATTGGCGCCGCTGGCGAGAGCCCGCCTGTACGCGCTGGCAGAGTCCTCGAGCCGGTTGGCCTGACGGTAGCTGCGCGCCAGCAACACCCATCCTTCAGTACTGTCAGGGTCTTGTCGCAGCCGGTCTGCCAAATCTTCAATCAGAACATCGAAGTCTGCTTGGTCTGGGTTGGCGAGCGCGTCAGCCCGACGATCATCCATGCCCGCGGCAGGCAACCCCGGTGTTCCAATGGATAGATAGACGGCCAAGGCGCCGAATGGAACGAGCACCGCCATGGCCGTGACAGCGAACATCCTGAAGATGGGTGCGTCTTGTTCAGTTGCAGATCTTGCACGCCGACTGGCTGCAAGGAGACGCCTCCTGATTTCAAGGCGAGCGGTTTCAGTTTCCGCCTCGGTTAGCAATCCATTGGTGAGGTCGCGTTCGACTTCGTCCAACTGGGCGCGGTAGACCGCTTGGTCTGCTTCGGTGTTTTGTGCGGTAGTTCTGGTATTGCGAATGACAGGCCATACCAAAGCCGTCACAGCCAACAGGGTCAACGCAGCGTATCCGAGCCAGATCATTTTGTATCAGGCCGGTCGGTTTTTTGAATTAACGCGTCCACTTCTGCCATTTCCTCGTCTGATAATGCAGACGCCGCCGCTGACGTCGGTCGCTTTATATACCTGGCTGCTACAACCGCACCACCGAGAAGCAATAAGAACGGGCCAAACCACAGGAGAACTGTTTGTGACGTGACGCGCGGGCGCAACAACACGAAATCACCGTATCGATCAACCATGTAAGCAAGGACGGCCTGATTGCTGTCGCCGGCTAGAATACGTTGCCGCACTAGGCGACGCATGTCCTGCGCCAAGGTGGCATTTGATTCGTCTATGGTTTCGTTCTGACAGACGACGCATCTGAGGTCTTGGCTGATCACGCGTGCGCGTTCTTCAAGAGCAGGATCGGTAAGCATCTCGTCGGGTTCAACGGCGTAGGCCGTTGCTGCGAGCAAAGAGCAGAACAGGATGCTGATTATTGTACTTGCAGGTTTCACTGGCGCAGCTGCTCCACCAAAGGGGCGATTGTGTTGGTCCAAACGTCCGGTGTGATCGGCCCAATGTGTTTGTAGCGAATGATGCCGTCTGCATCGACGACGAATGTCTCAGGCGCGCCGGTCACCCCAAACGCGATGGCCGCCTCGCTTACTGGGTCTTGCCCGATCAGGTCGTAGGGGTCGCCATTTCGCGCCAGCCACCGGACGCTTGCCGTCGGATCATCCCGCCATGCAATGCCGTGCAAAGGAATATCATTTTGTCCTGCGACGTCCATAAGGAGCGGATGCTCCGATAGACAAGCGATGCACCAAGACCCCCAAATGTTAACCAAGCTGACTTCTTTTTTGAGATCTGCTGTTGCCAGCCCTGCACCGCGGTCAGGGAGAGGAGGCAGGTCGATGTTAGGGGCAGGCGTGTTCAGCAGAACGGATGGGACCAGTGACGGGTCTTGCCCGCCCTCGACATCCATCAGACGTTTAGCAAACGCGCCGACGAGCAGGGCAACTACGATGACCGGCAGGATAGCGGTCCAGCGTCCAACGCTTCGTTTGGTTTCGACCTCAGCCATGCCTTATACCTCTGCGGGCTCTGCTGCTGCCGGTGCGCGACGGGGTGCGCCGATCCGATGACGTCGATCACTTAAGGAGATCACACCGCCAAAACCCATCATAAGAATGCCGTACCAAAGGAACGGAACAAAGGGTTCGAAATAGGCGCGCACAACGTATCGTCCATCTGCAGTCGGACCATCTCCGAGAACGACATACAGGTCAGCCCAGAACGCCGTATGAATGGCTGCTTCTGTGGTTTGCTGTACCGGTTGGTCATAGACCCGCCGCTCCGGCGTCAAGGGTATGGATGATCCACCCCGCTTGGCCGAGAAGGTGCCTTGAAGAGATTCATAGTTGGGGCCTTGGATGAGCTCAGCGCCATTGAACGTAATTTCATAGCCGGCGACTGTTACTTTTTCGCCCGCCGCCATGGTCAGAATATTTTCCTGTTTCCACGCACTTGAACCAGAGACACCGACAATCAGGATGGCCATTCCCATGTGAGCGACGGTCATGCCATGGGAAGCCCGGGGCAGAGCTCGCACCCGCCGCCATGTGTCAGTTGGTGCTCCCTTGAAGAGGCGCACCCGTCCTGCCCATTCGATGAAGGACGATGAAAAAAGCCATGTGGCTAAAGCGATCCCTGCGGCGCCGGCGATATCAACAATAGCGACACCACTCATCGCGAGTGCGATCGCAAAGACAATGGCCACGGCGGCCAGCGCCCCTTTGAGTCGGCCCAAAATACCGGCTAAGTCGCTGCGCTTCCACGCCATCATCGGGCCGATGCCCATAAGCAGGACCATTGGCACCATGAGGGGGATGAACACCGTGTTAAAGTAAGGCGCACCAACGGACAGCTTACCTAGTTCCAGCGCTTCCGCGATCAGCGGGTAGAGGGTTCCGAGTAAAACCGTGGCAGCCGCGGTTGTCAGGAACAGGTTGTTGATGAGCAGGCCGCTTTCCCGTGAAACCGGCGCGAACAATCCACCGGGCTCCAGGGTTGGTGCGCGGATAGCGTAGAGCGTCAAGGATCCCCCAACCGCAATGGCGAGCAGCACCAGCACGAACACGCCGCGCGTTGGGTCGGCCGCAAAAGCGTGGACGGATGTTAAAATTCCCGACCGCACGAGGAAGGTGCCAAGGAGGCTTAATGAAAACGTGATGATGGCGAGCAGGATCGTCCAACTCTTCAACGCTTCGCGTTTCTCTACAACGATCGCTGAGTGCAATAAGGCGGTACCGGTTAACCATGGAATGAAAGATGCATTCTCGACCGGGTCCCAGAACCACCAACCGCCCCAGCCCAGTTCGTAGTAGGCCCACCAAGAGCCGAGCCCGATGCCGACCGTGAGAAAAGACCAAGCGGCCAACGTCCATGGCCGGACCCAGCGGGCCCAGGCGGCGTCGACCCGACCCTCAAGGAGCGCGGCCACAGCGAACGAGAAGGCCATCGAGAAGCCGACATAGCCGAGGTAGAGCATTGGTGGATGAAAGGCGAGGCCTGGGTCCTGCAGCAATGGGTTTAAGCCCATGCCCTGAACCGGCGCCGGATCGATACGCAGGAAGGGATTGGAGGTAAACAGAATGAACGAGAGAAATCCTGCGCCGATTAATCCCTGTACAGCTAGGGCTCGGGCTTTCAAGCGGTCGGGCAGGCCATCGCCGAAAGCCGCCACAGCCGCACCAAACACAGCGAGGATGGACACCCACAACAACAGTGAGCCTTCGTGGTTTCCCCAGACGCCACTAATTTTATAGAGCAGCGGTTTGGCGGTGTGAGAGTTTTGGTAAACGTTCATTACCGAAAAATCTGAAGCGATGAAGGCCTGGGTGAGCGCGGCGAAGGCTGTTCCGATCAGCAACATTTGTGCCAGCGCCGCAGGTCCGGCCACTGCCATCAACGCCGCGTCCCGGCGCTGGGCACCGATCAAAGGAACAATGGATTGGACTAGGGCGACGGGCAGCGCTAAGGCCAGAGCGAAGAGACCGAGTTCAGGGTTCATGGTACGGCGATGCTTTCGGTTGCAGCAGTTTCTTGTTTTGCCGCGCTGTTTTCACCACGCCATTCACCGGCGGCTTTGATTGCGTCGGCCACTTCCGGCGGCATGTAGTTTTCATCATGTTTGGCGAGCACATCGGAGGCTTGAAAGACCCCCGATGCCAACAAGTATCCCTCGGCCACGATACCTTGTCCTTCGCGAAACAAGTCGGGAAGTATGCCGCGATAGGTCACGTTCAATGTCTCTGCCGTATCGGTCACCGTAAACGAAACCGTTTCGCCCGCCGCACTGACGCTTCCTGTTTCAACCAATCCACCGATCCGAATGCGCTGACCAGGAGATAATTCTTGCCGGCTGATTTCGGACGGGCTGTAGAAAAAGACGATGCTGTCCTCGAATGCGGTCAGCACCAACGCGATGCCAGTCGCAACTGCGAGCCCGCCGAGCAGAACAAAATAAAGTCTCTGAGTTTTACGCTTCGCCACCGTTCGCTCCATTGTCTTGTGGGTCGGCTGGGGTTTCCGTCCGAGGTGGACGCAGGCGATCCAATTCTGCTTGCCGCGCCGTGACCGACCGCCGCGAAATAACGAGCAAAGTGATGAGTCCGATCACAGCCAGAGCATAAGCCGGCCAAACAAAGGCTGCGTAGCCACCCATATCTAATATGTCTTGAAGTGAGCTCAATGTTTTAGACCGATTGTACCGATGAGAGTGTTGCTGCCATGTATATCAGTAAATCTGCTATGCGGCGCGCATAAGGCGGGCGGCGCGGACTTTCGCCGCCAAAACATGAGCGCGGACGCGCATCAGCACGACGACCACGTAGTAAAATTGGAAGGCGCCTACCATTAAGAACAGGGGGGGCAGCATCGCCGTATCGACGGAGACGCCCGCCATCGAGAAGATCGAGGGCTGATGCAGGCTGTTCCACCAATCGACGGAGAATTTTATAATCGGCAGATTGACCGACCCGACTAAGGCAAGAATCGCCGCGGCTTTGTCACCTTGCTCTGGGCGATCAAACGCGTCGCCTAAGGCCATGTATCCCAAGTAGAGGAAAAACAGCACAAGCATCGAGGTCAGGCGCGCATCCCAAACCCACGGGGTGCCCCACATAGGCTCTCCCCACAACATGCCAGTGAGAAGACAAAGGGCCGTGAACATTGCGCCAATAGGGGCGGATGCTCGTGCAACCATGTTGGCGACGGGGTGCCGCCAAATGAGATACGACGCACTCCCGGCGGCCATGACGCCATAGGCGAACAAGCCCATCCACGCCGATGGAACATGGATGTACATGATCCGGACGGTGTCGCCCTGCTGATAGTCGGGCGGCGAAAACACCAAGGCCATCGGTAAGCCAACAGCAAAACAAATGATGCAGAGGCCAACCGCCCAGGGTTGGATCGCGGCGGCAAGTTTTAAAAAACGGGTGGGATTAGCAAATGCGTGCATATCGTCAATTCTTACCCGGTCAGCCCTATTTTGCCAACCGGAATCAGGGGAATTCGGCGGTGGTTATAGGCCTATTGGCCGCGGTTATTGGGCTATTCCGTGGCGACTCTCAGGGAGACGGCGGCGGCCCATGGGCAGAGCGCAAGAGCTATGAGAAGGAAGCCGCCAAGCACCGCAAAGAGGCCACCAGCTTCAAAGCCCATGCCTGACGTATCGATAGCACCGACGCCGAAAATAAGAATGGGGATGTAGAGCGGTAGAATAACCAAGGGCAATAGAATGCCGCGTCTTCGCGCGCCGAGTGTCAAAGCCGCACCAACTGCGCCAATCAGACTGAGGGTTGGTGTTCCGATCAGCAATGCTGTGATCATCGGCACCGTCGACTCACTCGGCATTTGCAGGGCGACGCCAAGGATTGGCGCCAACAGGGTCAACGGCAGCCCGGTGGTCAGCCAGTGCGCTGCTATCTTTGCGGCGACAACAGTCGTGGGCGCGACTGGGGCTGTGAGCAATAGGTCGAGCGCACCATCTTGCTCATCGTCAGAAAACAAATGATCGAGGGATAAGAGAGAGGCGAGAAGGGCTGTGACCCATAGGATGCCCGCGCCGACACGCTCAAGTACGCCTGGCTCGGGCCCAATCCCAAAGGGAAACAGGATCACGGTAATCGCAAAGAATCCGGCCACCATGATCGTGTCCGCGCGATGCCGAATGGACAGCTGCAAGTCGCGCCCGATCAAGATGAAGAACGCGCTCACCAGTCCATCTCGGACGTTTCGGCGGGGTAATCCGCCATATTGATCTGGTGGGTCGGGTTAAAACCAGGGGCCTGATGCGTTGCCAGGACGACAATGCCACCTGCCGCAACATGTTCGCTCAAGAGGCTGTCGATCCGAATGACGTTTTCTGCGTCGAGCGCCGTGTAGGGTTCGTCGAGAATCCAAATGGACGAGGTGCCGAGGGCCAATCGTGACAGTCCTGCGCGCCGCCGCCAGCCGGCGGACAGCATATCAGCAGGCATATCAAGGACGGTCTCCAGAGCCATGCGGTTGATCGCCACGTCCACGGCGCCCAGATCTGCGCCATACAGCTTGGCCCAGAACGCGAGGTTCTCCTGAACCGTCAGGCTGCCCTTGAGGCCGTCACGGTGTCCCGCGTAGCAAATATCCGAATCATCCTCAGGGTCGATCACCACAGTTCCGGCCTCACTGCGAAGCAATCCGGCGAGGACGCGCAGTAAGGTCGATTTCCCACTGCCATTGGGTCCCGTGACAACCAATGCATGGCCATCGGTCAGTGATAGAGAGAGGCCCTCGAAGATCGTTCGGCCGCCGCGGCGAGCGGAGAGGCCGCTGACATTCAGAGCGGTGGGGGGCTGCATTCTATCGGACATGGCGGAACCATAACGAAACGCGCCATAAACTCACGGAGAAATCGCGAAAAGGGCGTTGTTCGTTCGCCGCCAGCCGTCACGGCCAGGACTGGACAACCCCCGAGGGATGTGGATGATGCCGCAGAAAAGCGGGACTCTTTCGATATAATCCCGCACCGCACCTGTTCACATAATTAAGGGGAACGCAGCTATGGCGCTCACTGGTCATGATACCCTGAAAACCCGCCGCACGCTTGACGTTGCTGGTAAGTCTTACGATTACTTCAGCATCCCGGCGGCCGAAGAAGCCGGCATCGGTGACGTCGCCCGACTCCCGTTTTCCCTTAAGGTCTTGCTCGAGAATCTCCTGCGCTATGAGGATGGAAAATCGGTCAAAACGGATCACGTCAAAGCACTTTCGGGTTGGTTGAAAGACCGCAAGTCCAGTGAAGAAATCGCTTATCGGCCAGCGCGCGTGCTGATGCAGGATTTCACAGGCGTTCCAGCCGTTGTTGATTTGGCAGCCATGCGGGAAGCCATGCAGGCGCTCGGTGGTAACGCACAACAAATTAATCCGTTGTCGCCCGTTGATTTGGTGATCGATCACTCTGTCATGGTCGACGCTTATGCATCCTCCGACGCGATGGCCAAGAACATCGACCTTGAGTTTAGCCGTAACCGTGAACGCTACGAGTTCTTGCGCTGGGGCCAAATGGGCTTCGATAACTTCCGCGTCGTGCCGCCCGGCACCGGTATTTGCCACCAGGTCAACGTTGAATACCTCGCCCAAGTTGTTTGGACCGGTGATGATGACGGCAAGACCGTTGCCTATCCCGATACCCTAGTTGGGACGGATAGCCACACCACCATGGTCAACGGCTTGGCTGTTTTGGGTTGGGGTGTCGGCGGCATTGAAGCTGAGGCCGCGATGCTCGGCCAACCGGTTTCCATGCTTATTCCAGAAGTGGTCGGCTTCAAGTTGAATGGACGCTTGAAAGAAGGCACGACCGCCACCGACCTTGTTTTGACTGTCACTCAGATGCTGCGGTCCAAGGGTGTTGTCGGCAAGTTCGTTGAGTTTTACGGCCCAGGACTTTCCGGGTTGTCGCTGACGGACCGTGCAACCATCGCCAACATGGCCCCGGAATATGGCGCTACCTGTGGCTTCTTCCCCATCGACAAAGAAGTCTGTCGCTACCTCGCCTTTACCGGCCGGGATGCGGATCGTGTGGCTCTTGTTGAAGCCTACGCCAAGGCTCAAGGCATGTGGCGGGAAGACGATACGCCTGATCCGGAATTCACGGATACCATGGAATTGGACCTCTCAACTGTCGAGCCGTCTTTGGCTGGACCAAAGCGTCCTCAAGATCGCGTGCCATTGTCATCAGCGGCCCCTGAGTTTGCTGGTCAACTGAGCAAAACCTTTGACCACGCGACGGCTGCATCTTCGCCAGTTACGGGTCTTTCCGGAGATGGCGCGAAGGATACGTTGACCGATGGCGACGTCGTTATCGCGGCCATCACATCTTGTACGAACACATCCAATCCGTCCGTCTTGTTTGCTGCCGGACTCGTCGCGCGCAAAGCCCGTGAAAAAGGTCTGAACCGTAAGCCGTGGGTCAAGACCTCTCTGGCGCCGGGGTCTAAAGTTGTGACCGATTATCTCGACAAGGCTGGCCTGACAGAAGATTTAGAGGCGTTGGGTTTCCATACGGTTGGCTATGGTTGCACCACGTGTATCGGTAACTCGGGACCGCTCGATGCCAACATTTCCAAGAGCATCAACGATGGTGATTTGGTCGCGGTGTCGGTGTTATCCGGCAACCGCAATTTTGAAGGCCGCATCAGTCCAGACATCAAGGCGAACTATCTCGCCAGCCCGCCGTTGGTTGTGGCCTATGCCATTGCTGGCTCCATGAGCATTGATGTGAGCAAGGATGCGATCGGCCAAGACAGCGACGGCAACGATGTGTTCTTGAAAGACATCTGGCCGAGCCCCAAAGAAGTATCCGATTGTATCGAGCAGTTCCTCACCCAGGAAATGTTCTCGAACCGCTATTCGGACGTCTTCAAGGGTCCCGAAGAGTGGCAGGCGGTTAAGGCTGAGCCCAGCGAGACCTATGGCTGGCAGGGTGATTCCACCTACGTTCGCAACCCGCCCTACTTTGAAGGGATGACTCAAACACCGCCCGCCATCGAAGATATTTCGGGTGCGCGGCCGCTGGCCATTCTCGGAGATTCCGTGACCACTGATCACATCTCTCCCGCCGGTGCGATTAAGAAAGACAGCCCAGCTGGTGCGTATCTGGTCGAGCATGGTGTCGATGCCAAAGACTTCAACTCTTATGGATCGCGCCGCGGAAATCATGAAGTGATGATGCGGGGCACCTTCGCCAATATTCGCATCAAGAATGAAATGGTGCCGGGCACCGAAGGTGGAATGACCAAGCATCACCCTGGTGCAATGGCTATGCCGATCTATGACGCGGCGATGAAGTACAAAGCCGACGGCGTGCCCCTCGTGGTTATTGGCGGCAAAGAATACGGCACCGGCTCGTCACGGGACTGGGCTGCCAAAGGCACGAACCTCCTCGGAGTCAGGGCGGTTATCACGGAAAGCTTTGAACGCATCCACCGCTCCAACCTAATTGGCATGGGAGTCTTACCGTTGCAATTTACCGGCGGTGTGACCCGCACAACGTTGAAGTTAGATGGGACGGAGATGTTCGATATCGCGGGCCTAACGGCGCTCACTCCGCGCGGTTCAGTCGATGTCAAAGTGACCCGTCCCGATGGTTCAACTGAGACGTTCTCCGCGCTCTGCCGAATCGATACCGAAGGCGAGCTCGATTACTTTAGGAACGGCGGCGTACTCCATTACGTACTCCGCAACTTGGCGGCCTAAATTAGAGACTCTGCAGATTTCAGGGATACGGGCCGGCGATGACTGAGCCCGCTATCCCTGGTCTGACTCGCCATTACGTCACCGTCGGCCGTCGGCAACTCCACTACCGACGTGCGGGCAGTGGACCACCGCTGATCGCGCTTCACCGCTTACCGCGATCTTCCGAAGACCTTGAACCGTTTATCCTGTCCGCGGCGGACCGATTTACGGTGATTGCGCCAGACCTGGCGGGTTACGGGCAGTCCTTCGCTCTTGACGAGCCACCCGACAGTCTCGACCCATTGTGCGACGACCTTGGCGCTTTTCTCGATGCTCTCGGTTTAGGCACGGTCGCGCTCTATGGCGAACAAGCTGGCGCCGCTCTTGCGCTCAGCTTTGCTCATCACGCCCCTACCCGTGTCTCTTCGCTTGCGGCGTGGGATCTTGATTTGCCAGGCGCCCTCGATTTGCCACCCAGCGCAAAGGCACCGTTACCGTCGTTTGAACCGCAGTGGGATGGCAGCCATCTGGCTTGGCTTTGGGCTATGCTGCGCGAACAGAGCGCGTTTCATCCGTGGCATACACCGGCTCTCAACACCCGCGTTGATTCCGGTATGCCCAGCCCGCGTGAACTGCAGCGCCGGATGAACCAGTTTTTAAGCGCCGGTAAACACGGGCGCGGCTACGAGACCGGCTATAACGCGGCCCGCACGTTCAACGCAGTCGAGGTTTTGAATACTGTTTCCTGTCCGGCCTTGGTCGTCGCTAGGCAACGATACAACGGTGCTGACCCTTGGCGTGGCATTGCTTCCACCGCCTCAGATATTCGCAGGTCGACCGCTGGCGAGCAGACCAAGGGTGAAACTCAAGCACTGTCCTTTCTGACAGAGCAACGTGTTGAAACCGACACGCCTCCACCGCCTCAGGTCAAACCAATCGCTGGCGTTCTCTGGCGCGACTATGTTTCCGTTGATGGCGGACAGCTGCATTTTCAGTGCAATACGGATGCGGACACTGTGCCCCTACTCGTTCAACATGATGCGGCCAGTTCGGTCGGTACCGTTGAGCCGATCACCCAATCTTTTGTCGGCAAGCGCGCTGTTTTTGCGTTCGACATGCCCGGCTCTGGACAGTCGGATCGCATTATTCCAACTGAAGGCGTTGAGGTTGATGCCTACGCTAACGTGCTGTCGGAAGGATTAGATAACATTGGGCTCGACCAAATCGATTTCTACGGGATGTGGGGGGGCGGCTTTGTCGGGCTTGAGCTTGCGCTAAACAATCCAGAGCAAGTCCGTCGGCTCATCATGAGCAACGTGTTCCAGCACACAGATGAGGAGCAGGTGGAACTGATCGCCAATTACACACCGGATGTTTCGCCGGTCTGGCATGGCGGACATCTCCTCCAGTGTTGGCATCAAATGCGGGATCAGGGCATTTACTACCCGTGGTTCAAACGCGAGAGACAGGGTGTCATTTGGCGTGAGCCGTTTCTCGCGACAGACATGGTACACGAGCGGGTGTGTTCCCTTCTCAAGGCGGGCAACATGTATCGCACCGCTTATCACGCTCATTTCACTTATCCGACCTACGAGAAGCTTTCACGCACACCGGTTCCAACGCTTCTTGCGACCGCTGAATGGGACCCCAATAACTCTCACACGCGAGCAGCATCGGAGGCTGCGCCCAAGTGCGAGTTTCAGATTCTCGATGAAGATTTCTACAAGTGGGGCGAGAGCTTTCTGCCTTTCTTAGAGCGCAAATAGCCCGCCAAATTCACCCTCGCCGCGACTCCAACTGCTGTTCTGATCAATTAAGGTTTCTTAACTGACCAAACGCACCTGGCCACGATCCTAAAAGGCGAGAAAATCCCTAGTGAATGCAACCTTCTCCCGGGAAGGCGCGTTAATTCAGTACCATAGGGTAGAAAGTTTCGACTAAGATCTAACTAGTCGCGTGGGGAAGGGACCGCACAATGCATAAAAGAATCCCCCAGTCTGGCGCTCTCATTCGGTCTGCTGTTGGTGTGCAGCGGTGGTGGCTGCGGTGCGCTTTGAGCCTTGTCATGATCGGCAGCGCTGGCGGCACAGCGTTTTCAGAAGACAGTCTGCAGAGCGAGCGAGGTGAAGCCCTCACCTTGGTCGAGTTGTATACGTCACAAGGGTGCTCATCATGCCCGCCAGCAGATGCCTTCTTGCAAGATCTATCAGACCGTTCGGACGTTCTCGCTCTTTCTTTCCATGTCGACTACTGGAATACGGACCAGTGGAAAGATCCGTTCTCTCACAAATCCTTTAGCTTGAGGCAGCAAGCGTACCGAGAGGCCCTTAAGACGGATTACGTCTACACCCCACAGATGGTTGTTGCCGGGTCTTATGCTGTTCCAGGTGGTCAGCGTCCGTTGGTTAACGATGCGATCAACCGTGCCGCATCAGAACAATTGAGCTTGCCGACTGTTGCCGTTGGTCGGATCGCAAATGACCGCATTAGAGTTTCAGTACCTGCTATGCGTCGAGGTCAGACGGGAACAGTCTATGCAGCCGTTTATAACTCTCAGAAATTTACCCGCGTTCGTGGCGGTGAGAACCGTGGCCGGACGCTGAGCAACATTAACGTGGTAAAGCGGTTGATAGCCCTGGCCCCATATGCAGGCAAAGCGCAGTCTTTTACCTTCTCATTGTCCGACCTTGACGCGTCGTCGTCCGATGGGGTCGCCGTCTTCGTTCAGGCGGACAAAGTCGGACGCATCTTATCAGCAGCATCCGTTGTTCCGCGCGCCATTCCGGCTGCGCAGGTTACGCTTTCGCAATCCGAACGGCGAATGTTGCGCTAGCCGTTAGTATATAAGTTAGTCAGCTCAGAGAAGCCCACGCTCCATGGCTTGGGAAAGGCGTTGGGCGAACGCGATCGGGTCAGGCAAATTTTCGCCCTCAACAATGCGCGCCTGATCAAGAAGTAGGTGCGCGGTTTCACTTACAATTTCATCACTCTGATTTGCGAGCCTCTTGATCAACCCATGCTTCGGATTGATCTCCAGTACTCTGGGGCTGGTGAGCCCCTCGCCTTGGCCATGCTGCTTCAACATACGTTCAAGGTGGAGGCTCATGCCGCCCTGCTCACCCACGAGGCATACCGGGCTTTCGGTGAGACGGTTGGACGTTCTCACTTCTTTTACAGACTCGCCGAGGGCTTCTTTTAGGCGCGATACGAGGCCATCAATATCGGCATTGTTCGCGTCATCCTCGGTTTCGTCTTTGTCCTTATCGCTGTCGTCGCTCTTCGCAATGGAATCCAAATCAGTGGCGGATTGGGCCGTGGAGCGGAGGGGATGTTTGTCGAACACACCCACAGAGGTGACCCAAAACTCGTCTATGGGGTCTGTCAGCAGTAAGACTTCAACGCCTTTCGCGATATAGCCCTCCAGCTGCGGCGATTTCTTCAAGGCCGCCGTGTCGCTGCCGGTAATATAATAAATTGCGCCCTGACCCTCTTTAAAGTCGGCGACATAGTCTTTTAGGCTGCGCCAGTCGTCGCTTGCGCTGGACCTGAAGCGGCTTAACGCTAGGATTTCATCCCGGCGCTCAAAATCCTCGTATAAGCCCTCTTTCAGAACCGGTCCGAATGCGGACCAAAACATTTCATAGTCGCTGGCATCTTTGCTGCGGTCTTTGAGATCTTTGAGTAGTTTGCCGACCAAGCCCTTTTGAATTTTCTTAAGCTGCGGGTTGTCCTGCAACATCTCGCGGCTGACGTTCAGGGGCAGGTCTGGTGAATCAACGACACCGCGTACGAACCGCAGGTATGGAGGGAGAAGCCCTTCCAGGTCATCCGCGATAAAGACGCGGTTGACGTACAGCTTCACTTTGCTTTTCCTGTCGGGCCCAAACAGGTCAAACGGTTGGCTCGATGGCAGGTAGAGAAGGCTTGTGTACTCGATTGCACCCTCGGCCCTGAAATGAAGGGTGTGCCAGGGTTCGTCAAACCCATTTGCGACGTGGTGATAGAATTCCGAGTATTGTTCGTCCGTGATTTCGTTCTTTGGCCGAGTCCAGAGTGCCGAGGCTGAGTTGAGTGTTTCCTCTGCGCTGTCTTCCTCGCCAGCAATAGCGCCGAGGACTACGGGAATAGCAATGTGATCTGAATAGGTTTTGACGACGGTTTTCAGGCGCAGGGGCTCAAGATACTCATCCCCTTCTTTTCGGAGGTGCAGAACAATACGAGCACCTCTGCCGACGTCGTCTGATTCAGTGATGCGGTAGCTGCCGCGCCCATCGGAGGTCCAAAGCCAACCTTGTGTGTCGCCGGCTTTGCGTGCGTATACCTCAACCTTTTTTGCGACCATAAAAGAGGAGTAGAAGCCAACGCCGAACTGCCCAATGAGGGACACGTCTTTAGATTCATCCCCGGTCAGAGATTTCATAAATTCAGAGGTACCCGACTTGGCAATCGTGCCCAGGTTCTCAACAAGCTCGTCTTTGTCCATACCGATGCCATTGTCAGTAATGGTCAGCGTGCGATTCTCTTTGTCGACGGCAATATGAATGGAGAAGTCGGCGTTCCCGCCCTCCATCAAACTTTCGTCGGTCAGAGCGGCATACCGCAAACGGTCACAGGAATCGGATGCGTTCGAAATGAGTTCGCGGAGGAATATCTCTGTATTGGAGT
Organism: Rhodospirillaceae bacterium; assembly: GCA_018666155.1. GTDB lineage: Bacteria > Pseudomonadota > Alphaproteobacteria > Rhodospirillales > Rhodospirillaceae > WLXB01. The sequence goes on from JABJAH010000018.1 coordinate 91,097, forward strand.
ACAGAGAATGGACGACGATATCCAAGAGCTTGGCAACTTCGGCCTGGAACGTATGTTTTTCTTCGCTCATCTTTAAATGCTCTCCATGTGCATACCGTGGTCAGCGCGACAAACAAGCTGATCTCAATCGGGCGTCATATTGGGTGTCATGGTCTCTGAGGCAAGGGGAAATTAAAAATTATTTTCAAAAATTGTGCGCACTCGGGTCTTTGATCTCGCTCATTGTGAAGGCACGATGATCACGCCATGATAAGATGATGGCAGTCGAGCAAAATTCATGGCGGCTGTCCTAGTTTGGTTTGTCATGTTGATAACGGAGGCGAGTATGCAGATTCCAATCCAGATCGCTTTTCACGGGATTGATAAATCCGATGCAGTGGAAAACAAGATTAGAGAAAGAGTAGACAAGCTTGAGAACTACTCGGACCGAATAACCAGCTGCCGGGTTGTTGTTGAATCTCATCATAAAAGCCATTCTAACATGAACACCAACGCCGCGCCTTTCCATGTCGCGATTCATCTTTCCGTGCCTGGAGAAGACCTTGTTGTGCGACGGGACCCGAAAGAGACTAGGGCCCATGAAGACATTCAAATCGCTTTGCGTGACTCTTTTGATACGATGGAGCGCAGGCTAAAAGACTATAATCAGAAAATTAAGCGCATAGATCGACGGCCAGAGCCGCAGCTCGTCGAAGAATAATCACCCGCAGCCGTAAACCCGGCTGTATTGAGTCAGCACCCCGTCCCCAACGCTTGGGCCCTTCGCCTTGACCTTTCGGCACGATCAATCAGACCACGACGTCACAGTCGTTCTAGGGCCGACCAATACGGGTAAGACGTACTTGGCGATGGACCGCATGCTTGGTCATGCATCCGGGACGATGGGGTTCCCATTGCGACTGCTGGCGCGCGAGAACTACGACCGGGCTGTGGCGATAAAGGGCGTTGGTGCTGTTGCGCTAGTGACGGGCGAAGAAAAAATCATCCCGCCGCGGGCGGCCTATTTTATTTGCACGGTCGAAAGCATGCCGATTGACCGTGATGTTGCGTTCTTGGCTGTTGATGAAATTCAATTGGCTGCGGATCGAGAGCGGGGTCATGTTTTTACGGACCGTTTGCTAAATAGCCGCGGACGAGTCGAGACGATGTTTCTCGGGTCGGAGACAGTCCGACCGTTGATCCGTCGGTTGGTGCCTAACGCGAAGTTCGTTACCAGACCACGCTTCTCAAAGTTGACATATAGCGGGCCAAAGAAATTAACGCGGCTTCCCCGCCGGTCAGCCGTTGTGGCTTTCTCCGTTTCCGAAGTTTATGGCATTGCGGACCTCATCCGCCGACAGCGCGGCGGGGCTGCGGTCGTTATGGGTGCGCTCAGTCCCCGTGCGCGCAACGCACAGGTTGCGCTCTATCAATCCGGCGAAGTTGATTACCTTGTGGCGACCGATGCCATTGGCATGGGCCTCAACATGGATGTGGACCACGTCGCCTTCGCCTCCTTGTCGAAATTTGACGGCCGCGCACCACGCGCGCTGACGGCACCTGAGTTGGCCCAGATCGCGGGGCGTGCAGGCCGCCATATGAATGACGGCACGTTTGGTGTCACAGCCGAGGCATCGGCGCTCGATCCAGAAGTGGTGGCGCGCATTGAGAGCCACGAATTCCAATCCGCAAAAACTCTGTACTGGCGTAACTCAGATCTTCAGTACGCAACCGTTCAGTCCCTGGTTGCTGGCCTTCAAAAACCGCCGCCTGGTCCGGGCCTGATGCGCCCGTCGACCCCCGATGATCAAGTTATATTGGAGATTTTAGCCAACGAACCCGATGTTCAGGAGCGGGCCAAAGGGTCTCATCGGGTCAGGTTGCTGTGGGATGTCACGCAGGTTCCCGATTTTAGGAAACTGAAACCAGACAACCACGCGCGTCTGCTGAGCCAGGTCTATATGCACCTTAGCGACGTCAACGAACGCATACCCGAAGATTGGGTCGCAGAGCATGTTAGCCGCATTGATCGCGCTGACGGTGACATACACGCGTTAATGGACCGCATTGCTGCCATTCGCACATGGACCTATCTCGCAAATCGTCCGAGATGGGTGGAGAATGCCGGTTATTGGCAGGACCAGACGCGCGTTGTAGAAGATCGCTTGTCAGACTCGTTACATGACAAACTGACAGAACAGTTTATTGATCGGCGCATCGCGCATTTGGTGAAGAAACTTAAAGGGACAGATCGCATGGTTGCTGCCGTTGATGAGGCTGGTCGCGTCGAGGTCGATGGCCATTTCATCGGGAAATTGAACGGGCTTTTATTTGAGCCTGATAAGACAGGCTTAAAGGCCGCAGACCGTACCATCGAGAATGCAGCCGATTCCGCGTTGGTGCCCGAGCTTGAGCGCCGGGCGCGCTTACAGATTGATGCCAAAGATGATGCGTTCTCACTCGACGATAGCGCTTGCGTCGTTTGGCAGGGCGCTGTCGTGGCGACTCTAACAGCAGGTCCGCGCCCCCTCTCTCCGAAGGTGCTTCTTAAGGCTGATGACCGGCTAGACCGTGCCCTGTGTGATCAACTGGCTGTTCGCCACCAGGCTTGGGTTGACGCTCACATCAAAAAATTGCTCGGGCCTCTGATACAGGCTGAAGCTGCGCCACTCAAAGGGGCAGCCCGCGGCCTTGCGTTCCAAGTTTCTGAAGCCTTGGGGACCGTGGATCGCAAAGAGGCAGAGGCACAAGTTCGCGTTCTCACCGACGAGGATCGAAAGACGCTAGCGGGTTACCGCATTCGTTTTGGTCTGAATTTTATCTATGTCCCCGACGTTCTTAAAGCTGACCCGGTTCGCCTACGCGCTCTGCTTTGGACGGTCAGCACGGCTCCCGACAGCGTGCCAACTCTGCCACCGGCTGGCCGAGTCTCCTTCCCGACGGAGGAGGGTGCCCCTGCAGCCTATTATCGCGCATCAGGATTTCACACGGTCAAAGGCATGGCCTATCGGGTTGATATGATCGAGCGCTTCTCTGCAGAAGTCCGACGCTTGCTTCGCGAGGGCATCAAAATACTGCCGCCGGCGAATCTATCACCTCTCGGTATTGGTGCCGAAAACGCTGTCACGCTTCTTGTCGCGCTTGGGTATGTGTCTAGCGTGACCGAAGAGGGCATCGCTATTGCTATTAAGCGCAAACCAAAACGGCATAAGGCGCCTAAAGCAAAGCCTAAGTCATCGAACAAAGCGGCCGATATCGAGAAGAAAAAACCGAGACCAAGAAAACCAGCTGAGAAGCCCATTGATCCAGATTCTCCTTTCGCGGTGTTAAAGGACTTAGTCAAAAGTTGAGTGACGGATTGAGGATCGATAAATGGCTTTGGTTTGCACGCTTCTGCAAGACTCGGTCGTTGGCTCAAAATCTGTGCACCGATGGTCGAGTGACGGTCAACGAAGAAAAAATTGGGAAACCTAATCGTCTCATTCGGGCTGGCGACAAGGTCGTCATAACGATCGGCCCTATCCGTCGCACCGTATCTGTGAGCGCGCTCGGTGTTCGTCGCGGACCAGCGCCCGAGGCCGTACTTTTGTATGAGGAGCTTAATCCGCCCGAGCGTCTGGACGGTGCCAAGAAGATGGCGCCGTTGTATCGAACACCGGGAAGTGGCCGGCCGACGAAACGGGACCGGCGAGCTTTGGAGAAATTTTTTCTCCGCAACGAATCTGAGTGATTGACGCTTTTGACCTCAAGGTCCTTGATCCCCAACCAACTAACCGGTACCTGACACTATGCTTGATGTTTTGAAATCATTTATTGGCGAGCCTCGCAAGATCAGCGACACGTCATCGAAGGAGCCGACAGTCCAGTCAGCAGCTGCGGCACTGCTTGTCGAGGCGGCTATGGCCGATGGAACCTTCGACGATCAAGAGCGGGCCCAGGTCAAAGATGTGTTGGTGCATCTGTTCTCTCTTCCAGAAGAGAGTCTTGATGGCATCATCGCGGATGCTGAGGAAACGGTCGCGCAATCTAACCAATTGTACGGCTTTGCTAGAACGGTCAAAGATAGCTTGGACTACGACGGTCGTGTTGAGCTGATGCAAATGCTGTGGGAAGTGGTTTATGCTGACGGCCAACTTGACGACTTCGAGGCAAATCTAGTACGCCGAGTCAGCGGTTTATTGTATGTTACCGATCAAGATAGTGGCCGAGCCCGAAAAGCTGCATTGGAGCAACTCGGGCTCGAGCTGGAAAACCCCACCCAAGGATGAGATCCAGATGGGTTATGTGGAGAGAGATGCGTAATGACCTACGTCGTCACCGAGAACTGTATTAAGTGCAAATTTATGGACTGTGTAGAGGTCTGTCCCGTGGACTGCTTCTACGAAGGTGAAAACATGCTCGTCATCCATCCGGATGAATGCATCGATTGTGGCGTCTGCGAGCCTGAATGCCCGGCTGAAGCCATTCTTCCCGATTCGGAGGATTCAACACAAGATTGGATTGTGATGAATGCAGAATACGCGGATAAGTGGCCAAACATCACCGCTAAGGGTGAAGCACCCGCGGATGGTGAGGAATGGAACGGTAAGCCCGGAAAGAAAGAGCAACTCAGCACAAATCCAGGCAACACCGGCTGATTTAACCCCCACTTGAGGGGCTAGTAGGCGCTAAAACGGCGCCTACTTTAGGCTGTCTTTTGCACCGCAAATTTGGTATAAGTACTTAATCCGCTTAAAGAACTGGCGGATTATTTTTTCGGCATACCCGTTCTTTTGTGCGCTGCAGCAAATCACAGAATACTAAGGCGCATACGATAGGCACCCATGATGTTTTAGGGCGCCATGGTGAGAAGAGCAGGGGCTGGCGAAGAGGGAACTGGAACCTCAAGGGCCATCTGGCCCTTTATTCGTGAGTGCAGCTGGGGGGTTGCCAAGGTTCCGGTCTATCTGGGCTTAAACTGGAATAAGAGAGCCAAATAATGCCGAAAAAGACCAGTACAGAAACAAAAGAAACAAAAAAACCCCGTGAAAAGGACGTACGCAAAGGGATGGTATTTTCAACTGGAGATTTTGTCGTTTACCCCGCTCATGGTGTTGGGAAAGTCACCGACATTGAAAAGCAGGTGATCGGCGGACAAGAGATTGAATTGTTTGTGGTGAGTTTCGAACGGGACCGCATGACACTGCGCGTGCCTGTCGACAAGGTTGAGAATTCAGGCCTACGTAAACTCTCCACCCGCAAGGTCATGGATCAGGCACTGACAACCCTTAAGGGTCGCGCCCGCGTCAAACGGGCGATGTGGAGCCGCCGGGCACAGGAATACGAAGCCAAAATTAATTCTGGCGATCCCGTATCCATTGCCGAGGTCGTTCGCGATCTACATCGAGGCGATAGCCAACCGGAACAGTCCTACTCTGAACGCCAAATTTATGAGCAAGCGCTGGAACGCCTCGCCCATGAGATCGCGGCGGTCGAAAAAATTAAGCCAGAGACGGCAACGGCTAAACTAGAGAAGCTTCTAAGCGCTGCGTAAGACGCCGTCTTAACCTAAGAATTAAACGCCCTGGACTTTGTCTGGGGCGTTTTCTTTTGTGGGTCAGAGATCAAGACGCAACCACTTTGATCGACCGGCCGACCGGAACCGGCTGTCCCGGCGACAGATCATTGAGCATGCGAAACCAATCATCGTTCAGAGCGCCGTAGGGCATCGTCTGAGCCAAGGTCGATATCGTATCCGTCCCCGCAGCTTGCACGGTGATAAGGCGCAATGGTTTTAGTTCCGCAGCTTCAGCATCGGTCAACTGGCGGAAACTATTTATGGTGCTGCGGACGCCATCCCCGTAAGTCGATGCGTTGCGCGCGGGTGACAAGAACATCAGGCGAAACAGTTGGGTGCCCTCCCACTGATAGGCAACGACCCGGAGGTCAGCTACGCCTTGCTGGGTGTTGAGGCGTGTCCGCCCGGTTGCCGCTGAGAGTCCGTTGACGTTGATGGCTTGTACGTCAGACAGGTTTACGCCTTGCGTCCATTCATTTTGAACGTACTCCGCTAACGTTCGGCTACGTTGTGCCTTCGCCGCGTCGAAGGTGATCACCGCGCCGTTGCGATCTTCTGCGGTCACTTGGCTCGTGCCGTTACGCAATACAAAGCCTGGCGGAACCTGAAAGCCGAGTTTCAGCCCGGCGTGAAGAAAATCTCTCCCCCGGACATACCCTTGATCCGGATCATCAGAGAATACCATTCCATTAATTGCGCTCAGATAGGTGTCGCGTTCGAGCCGGGCAGTGGTTTCGCTTGGGGCAGACTCAGCGGCCGCTTGAGCTTGGCGAACACGATCAATAGTGCGGGGGTGGGACGCCATCATGTTTCGTTGATCGACAACCCCTGGCGCCAGCCCCTGCAAACGGGCCTCAAGTTGGCTGTGCTCTCGCAGAGATGAAAGAAATGTTGCCATTGCTTCGGGGTCGTAGGATGCACTGCTCAGGTATCTCACCGCCAGCGTATCGGATTGTAATTCCTGGCTTCTTGAAAACCCTTGGAGGTAACCAGAGGCGACGGTCTGACCAAGTTGCATGAGTTGGGCATTCTGGGTCGCGACCCCCAAAACAGCTAAGCCTAGGTTCGCGAGCAGCCCACGGGTTTGCCGTTGCGCCGTATGACGCGCCGTCACGTGTCCGATTTCGTGGGCTAATACACCTGCGACTTCGGCTTCATTGCTGGCGACGGCCAAAAGCCCGCGGGTTATCGCAATCTTTCCGCCGGGCAGAGCTAGGGCGTTGACGATCGGTGTGTTGAGGACCGTAAACTCCCAGGGCAATTCTGGTAGTTCTGACCGGCTCGCAAGGTCGCGGCCAATGCGGGCGATGTAGCTCTGCAGGGGGATGCTGTCATAGGCGCCACCAAAGGCTCGAATAAGATTGGGGTATTCTGCTTGCCCCATTTTAACGTCATCTTTGAGAGAATAGAATCCAGTGACACTGTCTTGTCCGGTCGCGGGATTGGTGCTGCACCCGCCGAGGCAGCTCAGACCCGCCAGCGCTGTCCCACCAGTCAACAGTGCGCGACGGCTCAACGCCTTGTCAGATTCCATTACGTCACTCATCTGCGATATCCCTTAGTCCTGAATTTCACCAATCGTAGTATAACGTTCCATATGGTCCGTGTGTTCCTCGTCCTCGTCACATCTGTTTTCGTTTCCGCTGCCTATGGTGCAGATGTGGTGTCTATTCAGTTGGCATCCCCGCTGGAATTGAAGGCTGCTGCTCAGAATTCAGTAGTAAGCGTTATCGACGGAGATACGCTTGTTCTCGAGGACGGCCAGGAAGTTCGATTGACAGGTATTCAAGCGCCCAAGTTGCCTTTGGGACGGCGCAACTTTCCGACCTGGCCGCTCGCGTCCGATGCGGATGTGGCGCTTGAAGGTTTGGCAGTGGGGCAGGTTGTTGGGCTGTATATCGATGGCAACGGTCAGGACCGGCATCGGCGGATTCTAGCTCATGTCGTAAACGAAAACGGCGTCTGGCTTCAGCTCAGGATGATTGAATTGGGCATGGCGCGTGTCTACACGTTTTCAGATAATCGCCGACTCGCAGCCGCATTGCTCGTCGCAGAACGAGCCGCCCGCAAAACTCGCAAGGGGATTTGGTCACTTGATTACTACGCGGTTCGCTCAGCAGACCCATCAACCTTGGCTCGAGACTTCGGCACGTTCCAATTGATCGAAGGCACAGTCTCTGACGTCGCTAAGGTGCGTAGCCGCATTTACCTTAATTTCGGCGACGATTACCGGACTGATTTTACTATCTCGATTGACAGAGCAGCCTGGCCCCTGTTCGAAGAGGTCGGTCTGGATCCGTTATCTCTGGCGCATCGGTCGGTGAGGGTCAGGGGTTGGGTAAAGGACTTTAATGGTCCGCTCGTCGACGTCACCCATCCGGAACAGATCGAGATTCTGCCCTAACCGTCGCGCCTGTTCAGGCGGTTCGGTGTTCATCAATCAAGACATATTGATAGAGATCACCGCCCCGATACCAAAGCCATGTTCGCCCCCGTTTGGCGCCGCCATCGAACATTTGTACTGTTTCGAAACACTGAATATCAGGCATCGCGGCAAAGCCGAACCTCAGATGAAAAGACGTTTCATCGATCTCCCACAATCGACCCGCTATACGACCGTTATCCCAGACCATCTGATTGGCGTCTTCGTCGTAGCCGGCTTCGAAAACCAGATCCTCAGTGCGCCCATCTGACCACGTGTAAAAACTCTCCTGACGGTACGAAAGGTCCGGGTCATCAAAAATACTAAGGACGATTCGAAAATCGTATCGGTCATTGATCCAGCCTGCGGGAGAAATAAAGGAATAGGTGCCCTGCCATTCCCCTTCATTCGATGCGATGAGAGGCATGTCTTCGCGCAACGTCGTCATAACAATAGATCTCCAAATTCAATTGGCCCTATCCTAGACCCCCATCCTGGGTCACGGTAAGACTTAGCCACCATGATGTTATCCGCATTTGATTCGACGAAACTTGAGAATGCTTTGGGCGCGTTGGACCAAGCTCTGGCGGCGCATCCGTCTGCACATTTGGCCTTTCGCCGTATCGCCGACACCGTCTGTTTGGCGCCGAACCTGACAGCAGATTTGCATGCCGGTCACGACAAAGCCGTTCGTCTCGGTTCGGCGCTTGGCATCCCCTTGCAGGATTCCGATCCCGCCGATGGATTCAGTTGGGATGGTGGAGCAGTAGCAAGTCAGACAGAGACAGCGGTGCTATTGCACGAATTCGCCCACTGGCAGATCGCACCACCCGAGCGTCGAGTACTGCCAGATTTCGGTTTAGGGGCCGGCCCCGAGACTGGGTATAAGGACAAGGCAGAGGCTGCATGCTGTGTTGATGAGGCCACCAAAGAACGGGAAGAGGACTTAGCGTCTCTGCTCGGCATACTTTGGGAGGTTGAAATCGGTGGTCCGGCGATCATCGCGTTTTGTGAGCAGAATTGGCTAGAGCTCCATGATCGTCCTGGCACATCACGTCATTTTGTTTCTGTATTTGACGAGCTCGTCGCGCGCCACCTGATCGATGACGCTGGACGCCCGCTCACCGTCTTGGCGGAAGCGGTCTAGTTCCAGCGGCCGTCCGGATAGTACCGCGTGGCTGCCTCCTTCATGGTCTCTGGTAGGCCGTCCAAATATTCACCCGGGCCAAACCGGGCGCGATAGGCGTCGAAGACCGGGCGATATATGTCCATTTTCCAGTCAGGCAACGTGCGTCGCTCGCGGTGCGCTGCCAGCGGTATTTTTGCCCGTACAATTTCTTCATGAGGTCCCCAGGCTTTGGCCAAGGGCGTTCCGTTGGGCCCGATAATCTGGGTGACCCCAAAGCCACCCGCAGCATCGGCAAAGTAGCGGTTACCCGGGCTGATCGAATTGGACACAATCGACGTGAAGTAGCCGTTATACCGCGATGTCATGACGGCATCGTCCGTCGGGTTTGACCCCGAGGCTTGACGGATACAAAGCTCACATCCTTTTAAGGCCATGCTGGCATAGAGAAGCGGGTCGTTTTGAACTCCTGTGATGCAAATGTTCCCGACCTCAGTTCGCGCAACTGGGATGACTTCGTCCCAGCCGTACATCTCCACGTAACGTGGCAACACGTCGTACACCGTTGTTGTGATGAGCTCGAACGCTGGGTTGAGTCCATGGCCGCCGCGCGCCTTCCAATGTTTAGCGACGATTTCGCCTTTCGGATTCATGAGCACGCCAAGCATGAGGACGTGGTCCAGCCAGTCGGGATCTTGGGCGTAACAACCAAACGTCAACCAGAGCCCATACTCACGCGCTTTCGCTGCGAGCACGTCCGTCTCTTTTCCCGGAATTTCGATGGCAACGGACAACATCTCTTTCCGTGTCCAACCCGCATACCCAGCGATCGGGAATTCATGAAACGATAAGAGGTCAGCTGGTCCAGCCCAGTGGGCGTGCTCATCAATCAGGGTCACCATGCGTTTCAGATTGGCGGCGATCCCAGGGCGAGGGTTAGCCGGATCGACAGGCAGAACAGGATGTTGCACGCAGGCGTATTCAACTGAGTCTTTTGCAAGAGCGACGGTGTCGTATGAGCCTTCCTGTCGAACAGAGACTTGGTCTGTGCCCGGCGCAGCAGCGTTAACGGTATGGGGTGAGGACACGACGACCGCAGACGCTGCAAGACCACCGCCTAAAACGCCCCTCCTGGTCATGGACGGGCTTATGTCTCGCCCGTTCTTACGCATGGCGTTCTCTGACATTGTTGGTGCTCCAAGCAATTTGCCGGCTGTATTCGTAGGGACGCAGGTGCAGGCTTAGCTGTCCGGTCTGAGCCAATTCTGAAATTTCACTAACTTTTCCGTATCCAGATCGCACTGAAGCCGAATCCAACCTGGGTTGACGCCAATGCGGTCGGAACCCGGCTGGCCCCAGCCATAGACCAACGTTGGCCCCGTCTCGTCTTTGTCTTGTACGACGACCACCAACGTTTCCCGCTGCATGCCGTAGGACCAGGTGTTGCGGAATGTGAAAACCATCTCCCGTCCATCTCGATAGGTGAAGGGGTAGGTGCCACCCTGATCGTGGATGCGGACGTAGTCGATGGTGTTGACGGGCGGCCCACCATCTTTCTTGGGGAAATCGACCATGCAGCTGAACCAGCGCGCGCGCTCTAACTGGTGCCAGGAGAAATCAGCCACGCCCTCTAATTGTTCATCCGTAGCAAACGAGAGGGTGCGATCCCGGAACCAATACCCAGTCTCACCGACGCGAAGTTGATAGTCGGAGTATCGCTTAGCGCTGTCTTCACCAAACACACATTCTTTGGTTTTCATGCCGCCAGCGAGGACGTCACCGTCTCGACGCAGGAAAATATCGCATCCGTCCAAGACCATGGTGTCGTCTCGGGTTAGCCCTTTAAGTTTTGAAGGGGCGTCATGAGCGCCGAGGAATTCTTCGCCGTCTTTGAAAAAGTGTAACTTAATCCGGATGGCACCTTCTTCTTCATCGGCGGATACCTCGTAGAGTCGTTGCCGGAAGATCGAAGAGGGGTCGTTGTTCTTGTATTCTTCGACGTAGAGAACGTATTCGCCAAAAGCTGGGAGGTCGACACGGCTTATTTGGCCGTGCACGCGTAAGTGCCCCCCTGTTTCGAGAGATTTTTTCTCGACATTGGAGTCGAACTGAAGTTGTTCCCGATTGTCATGGTCGCCGGGCCATATCTCCATGAGGGTTTCCAACTCACGCTCAACCAACGTGTATCGCCGGTCTTGCGCGTCGGCCTGTGCCGCAAACAATAGACAGACACTAAGCAGCGCGAGAGTTTGAATTTTCATTGGAGCTTTCCCCGTTTATGACGAGCCGAAGTCGGATTCACCCTAGGAGCTTGATCCCCCTCTGCCAATGCAATTGGGTCGGCTGAGACGCTAGTCTGTAAAGCCGAGCGTTTCGAAGGAAATGATGTTGTTGACCATGGTAAAGCCCGTCACGTTGGGACGCAGACCCGCAACCTGTGCTGTCTCAAACATATAGACGGCGGGGTATTGATCTCGATACCACGCCATAATGTCACGCCGCATCGATATGGCTTTGTCTTCGTCCCACTCGGTCATAGCTGAACGAATTTGCGGCATGATGGCTTCGTCGCAATACCATGGCTCGCGACGCAGGCAGGAATGCAGCCGGAGCGCACGTAGGCTGTCCAGTGATGGCCAAACCGGCCAGTTCATGGAAAAGGCGTCGACGTCGTCTGGCCATGTGCCTTGGCCCAGATATCTCAGAAACTGTTGAATGGGTAAGGTTCGTATTTCCATATTGACGCCGATGGCTGAGAACTCGTTGGCGACGATCTGCAGCACAGAAGCGCCGACGCCGATCCCATTAATCCCGTATGCAACAAAAGAAAATCCGTTTTCGAAACCCGCTTCTTTCAGCAATGCGCGGGCGCGTTCTGGGTCATAGGGAATGGCGGGCAGGTCTGGGTTGAAACCAAGAGCGGCGCGCGGCACCGGCTGATTGGCAGATACCGTTGCCCCTTCCAGAAGAATTTCACCCACTGCGTCTCTATTCATGGCGAGGTTGAGAGCTTCCCGTACGCGGACGTCTTGCAACGGCGAATTGGGGCGGTCGTGAAGAATAAAGGATAGGCCCGAGGTTTCCGCAGCAATCCAGCTTTCCGTGTCTAGACCTGCAGCTTCTATAGTCGCACCGTCTTCCGGGCCGAATTCGATGGCGACGTCAATCCTGTTCGATTGCAGTGCTTGTATGCGCGCTGACTTATCCGGAATGGCCAATATCTCCAGCTTGTCCACATTCGGCGCCCGCCACGATGTTCGGACGGCCACCATTCTGGCTTCCGCTGGTCCCCAGCTCTCGATGCGAAACGGACCTGTGCCCACGGGCTCACGGGCAAAGCCTTCGCGTCCCAGCCGGGCCCATTGCTCTGGGTCGACCATCGGAAGAATGGTCAGGGATCGCATCAGCAGCGGATCTGGCTCGCGTGTCGTTATGTCTAGGGTCAAGTCATCGACCGCCACGGCGCCCTCAAAAGTGGGAAGCTCCCGACGCAAGCTTTCTGGCAAAGACTCTTCGCTGGCGAGGTAATTGATGGCGAAGGCGGCCGCGTCAGACGTAAACGGCACGCCATTGGAAAAGGTGACGCCGTCACGGAGTTTAATCCGCCAGGTGTTTTGGTCGACCGCTTCCCATGAAACGGCGAGCCACGGTTGCAATGCGCCGGCTTTATCGATCCGCGTTAAACCATCAAAAAGCGCAGGCGTGAAATAGATTGTTGGTGTTGCGCCAGACCGAAATGGATTTCCAAAAGAGAGCGGCAAGCTCGAGATGCCCAGCCGCATAACTGATTCCGCGGCGGCAGATAAAGATGGCGCAAGAAAGAGCGCAGCCATCAGAGTGGTGGATATGAAACGAGCGAGACTGCGGTGCAAAATTTAGCCCTTTTCGTATTTTGAGCGCGGTTGTCCCCTAGGGGTCAACGTCCAGGGTATCGTAGCTAATAAAGCCGTGTACGTCGTCATACCCGGTTACGCCGGGCCCCAGCCCTGCAAACCGCAATTCAGGCCACAGGAATATCGCAGCTGCGTTGTCTCGGTAACGGGCCATCAAACTCTGTTTCAACGCGATGCGTTTTTTGGTGTCTTGCTCAGTTAAGGCATCTTGAATCATGTCGGTCGCGCCTGTATCGCAGTACCAAGGTGCCGGCCGGTCGCAGGAGTTGTTACGGAGAGTTCGAATGACATCGATGATCGGTTCCATCGTGTAGACCATGCCAAACGCTTTGCCGTGCCACCCCCCGCGTTCGAAGTGATCGAACAGATGGGCAATGGTGACCGGCGCGATGATAAGGTCGACACCAACGTCGCTCAGCGCGCCTGCCACGAGTTGATACATGGCGCTGTCGGACCCGTTGGCGCCGACAACTGCTTCTGCCGTCAACGAGAAACCATTTTCGTACCCCGCTTCCGCAAGAAGGGCGCGTGCACGGTCCGGGTCGTAACGAATGGGCTCAAGGTTGGGGTTGTAGCCCTCCGCCGCCGGTGTTGCCCCTTGGCTCGCTGGTACGGTTAAGCCACCGAGCAACCCTTCAATGATGGCCTCACGGTCGATGGCGAGGTTCAATGCTTGCCGGACGCGGATGTCATCGAGCGGGCTTGGCCCTTCGGTGAGGACAAATGAAATCGTGCGCACCATCTCGCTGCGCCAACCGAGAAACGTTCCGCCGGTCTGAATAATGGTTTCACGGTCATCCGGGCCCAACGCCAAGGCGATATCTACGGAGCCGGACGTTAGGCCTTGAACCCGCGCCGTTGCGTCGGGCACGGCGAGAATCTCTAAACGGTCGAGTTTTGGCGGCCGCCATGATTTTGGATGCGCGCGTAGGGTGATACGGGTCGCTTCAAAGGCTTCGACCATGAAGGGGCCAGTTCCAACGGGCTTGAGGGCAAATCCGTCGCGCCCGAGGGCGGCCCAGCTCTCCGGTTCGACCATATGCAACACGGGCAAGAACCGCGGCAGAATTGGAACAGGGATGTTTGTTTTTATTTCGACCGTATGGTCATCAAGCGCAGTGGCGCCTTCCAGGAAGGCCATTTCCGTCGCGACCGCTTCACCGGTTCCAGCTCGCCCGGTCAGATAATTAACGGCATGGACAACGGCTTCGGCGGTAAAGGGGTTGCCATTATGAAAAATAACATCGTCGCGCAGGTCCAAGACCCAGGTTAGGTCATCTGTTTGTGTCCACGTCTTCGCCAACCAAGGCTGCACGACGCCGTCTTTATCAATCCGCGTCAGGCCGTCGAATATAGCCGACAGGGAATACAAACTCGGCATGGTCATAACGCGATAGGGGTAGCCCCGCCCCGGCGGCAACTCGTGAACAGCGATGCGAAGAGACTTGGCGTGACCGTCAGCAATGATCAAACAGAACAGAGCGATGGTGAAGAGGAATGGGCGCATTACTCGTCTACGAAGTGAATGTCTTCGTAACTCACGAAACCGTTTACTTCAGAAAAGCCACGGACGTTCCCGCGCGTGCCTGCGAACCGAACAACTTGGTAAAGGTAGAGAGCGACCCACTCTTCGCGATAGAACCGCATCACCTCATGCCGCAAGGCCAAGCCCTTCTCGACGTCAAAGGTCACCAGCGCTTCATTGATGGTCGGCATGATCCGCTCATCGCAATACCACGGATGAACCCAGAGACAGGAGTGATTGCGCAACGGCCGCAGCACGTCGACCGTCGGCTCGGCGGCGAAAGTGACACCAAAGGCATCACCGTCCCAGCCGCCTTCCATGACGCTGCGAATCAGCTGGCTAACCGGAAAGGTTCTGATTTCCATGATGACGCCAATGGCCGACAGGTCTTGGGCGACCTTTTGATACATCGCGGCGTCATTGGCGCCGGACCCGATGACACCCTGCACGACGAAAGTAAATCCGTCGGGGTATCCGGCCTCCGCCAAGAGCGCGCGAGCGCGGTCCAGATCAAAAGGGATGGGCGGCAAGTTTGGGTCAAAGCCGTAAACCACAGAGGGTGCCGGTTGGGTCGGGAGCTCCGGTATTCCAGCGAGCAAGCCATCAACCAAACCACGGCGATCGACCGCTAAATTTAAAGCTTCACGGACGCGCACGTCGTCCAGCGGGTTGCCGCGGCCGTGATGAAAATTGATCGCCCACATCGCCGCTGTCGGCCAACTCAAACCACGCCCTCCCGCATCAGCAATAACTTCGGCCTCTTCAGGTCCGAGCGCCAAGGCGATATCCATTTGGCCGGACAAAACGGCCTGGGTGCGGGCGTAGGCTTCGGGTGCTGCAATCTTTTCCATGCGCGGGATGGTCGGTGTGCGCCACGATGTTGGCACGGCGTCGTATTCAATTTTGGTCGCGCTAAATTTTGTTGGGTGATACGGCCCGGTGCCGATTGGCTCCCGCGCAAATCCATCCGCGCCAAGGCGTTTCCACTGGCCCGGCTCGACCATATGCAAAAGAGGAAGGGCCCGCGGAAGATGCGGCGTCGGAACCTTTGTAATGATTTCTACCGTATAGGGATCAACGACGCGCGCGGTACGGACGAACGAAAACTCGCGGGCCACGGCCTCGCGTACTGCAGCATCACTCGTCAAATAATCGAGAACACTGACGACAACGCTCGCCTCAAAGGGGACGCCGTTCGAGAAGGTCACGTCGTCGCGCAGCGTGATGCGCCATGTTAGGTCGTCGACCGTTTCCCAATCCGTCGCTAGCCACGGTTGAAGATCGCCCTGTGCATCGATACGGGTGAGGCCGTCAAAGGTTGCCGACCAGGTGTAGATGTGCGGCGTGCCGGTGTTGCGGTAGGGGTTGCCCAGTGTTGGTGGCAAGGCGGTGGTGCCGATGCGCAAAACATCTTGGGCGCTGGAATGCGCGACAACGCACAAACTCAATAGACAGACAAAAAGGACATGCCGAACCATGCCCCGAGGGTAGGGGTCCTATCCGATCAGCGCAAAAGAAAACGCCCCGGCCGAAGCCGGGGCGTTGACGTCTCAGGTAAGACTGTGAGGTCTAGAAGTTGTACGAAGCTCGGACACCGAACTGGCGCAATTTAGGTGCGCTCAGAGCAATACCCTGTTGTGCCGTAAACTCGAACGGGAACAGGCCGCCCTGGTCAGCCGAGAAGTCAGTCCAGCGTTGTCCAGCCAGCCATGTCTTATCGTTGAACAGGTTGGTAACAAAGCCTTCCAAACGCACGGTATCGTTGGTGAAGCCAATGCGCAGGTTAGACAGAACCTGTGAACCCACATAAGCAAAGTTGGCTTCGTCAGCGAAGCGCTTGCCAGTGTAGGAAGCATCCCAACGAATGAAGTAGTCCCAATCGTCGGTCAGACTGTCGGTCCATGTTCCAGCAAGCGAGCCGCTCCATTTCGGGAACTGAACGGGACGGTTGCCATCACAAACCAAACGGCCATCAGCGGCCGGCGGGGCGAAGTCATCCGTGAACCCACATTCGAAGTTTTTGAACTCAGCTTCGGCGTAGTTCAAACCCCAATCAAAGGTGAGGTTTTCAGTAACCGCAGCTGATCCTTCGAACTCAACGCCCTTAAACTCGGTATTGAATCCACCGATGGTGGCGTTCAACGCGATTTGGGACATTGCAGCGTCGTTCCGCTCGATTGTCGCACCAGTTCTGGTCTTCTGGTTTGTCCACTTCATGTAGTAAGCAACGAGGGAGAAGTTGACCCGGTTGTCCATGAACTGCTGTTTCCAGCCGAGTTCGTAGTTGTCGAGCGTTTCTTCGCCCAAGAACACGTCGGTATCGATCTGAGAGAAGATCAAGTCGATGTCATCAGAAGGACGGTTGACGACGTCGGCGTTGAAGTAACCAGGTGTGTTACCACGGGAGAATGTGGCCCACAGGTTGGTTGCATCGCTCGGTTGGTACTGCAAGGTGACGCGAGGTAAGAACTTTTTAAAGGACTGACCAAGTTCGCCGCCATTGCCGGTGGCAAGTGCTTGAATTTGCGGCGCAAAACCAAGGGTGTCTGTCACACCAGGAAGAATGACAGTGATGTTATCTTCTTGATAACGCCATTCGAAGTCGAACGAAAACTCATCGGTGAACTGATAGCCGAAGGTGCCGAACACACCTTTGGTTTCCCCACCGTTCTCAGGACCAATGGTCAGAGGCGGAAAGAAACACGGGCATAATCCATCTGCCGTGCGGCCAAGAGCCGTGTCGAGATCAAACGATGCAGGACCAGTGAGTCCACCATCTGTGCCGACAGCCACTTCGCCACCCTGGAAGGTGGCTTGGAAGCCCCCGTCAAAGTAGCTAACGCCGAGCATCCAGGTCAGGTCGTTGTCGTCTCCTGATGTGATGCGGACTTCGGCTTGCTTGACCGTGTTCTGTGACGGATCGCGAGACAACCAGTTGGCAACGGGCGTCAAGTCGAAGTCACGAATGAACACAGAGTTCTCTTTGCCGTAGCCGGCTAAGACAGAGATTGAGGACCCTTCGAAGAACCCTGACGCATTGAGATCGTAATCAACATTGAGGGAGAAGCGGAGGTTGTTGCGCCGCAGGCCCACTTGATCAATGTACGGTGCGCCGGGGAAATCAGGCACAACGTTGTTCCAAAAGTTGATCAGATCAGGCGACAGTGCCGTTGAGGAATCGATGATGCTAGCGACTTCCGGAATTTCACCGCAGACCCAGTCTGTCAGGGGCAAGCCATTAGCTCTGGTCTGGCCAGCTGTGCGCGTTGCAAGACAGTTGGTCAGGTTGGCGGTGTTATTGCCACGCAGTCCGAGTGGACCACTGATGAACGCCTGTGCTGGTGAACTATCGTTATCTTTAGAATAGATCGCATGCAGCTTGATCGTTAGATCGTCATTTGGCGTCGCATACAAAGTGCCCATCATCGTGTCTGTGCGTTCCGCACCCAAGTCACCGCCATCTGAGGCGGAGTATTGGCCGTCGGTGCCATAGCCACGGACAAAGGCGCGATAGGCTAGCTTGTCTTCGACAAGCGGACCTTCATGCGAAAACGTAACATCATAAGTGCCGTCTTCGGCGAAACGGGTGGAGGCCCGTCCAGAGTATTCAGTCGTGCTCGGTGTTTTGGTGATGAAGTTCACCGCACCGGCGAAGGTCGAACGTCCCAGCCATGCAGAGGACGGGCCTTTAACAACTTCGATACGCTCAAAGTTTTCGTTGCCCATGCTGGACACGCCGCCAGGCATATAGATGCCATCCAAAAAAGCGGACCCAGTTTGTGCAAACGGCTCTTTCAATTCAGAACCAAGGCCACGGAAGCGAATGGCGGTGTAAACACGGCCAGGCTCTTGAACGCCTTGTTCGTTGAATTGCAGGCCAGGTGTGAATTTGGCCAAGTCAACGAGGTTAGGTGCCCCAATGGCTTCCATCTGCTGAGATGAGAAGGCTGTGATGGCAACGGGAATTTCTTGCAGGCTTTCAGAACGCTTACGCGCTGTGACCACAATTTCTTCGAGGGCGACACTCTGTGCTTCAGCAACTAATGGAAATGCCATCACCGCCGCTGTCGCAAGAGCAAGGCCTCGAAGACCAAATCTCTTAAGTTTCATGAAGTGTCCCCTTTCGCGGGTGTATCAATTTTAGGTCGACCGAACTTCGGTAAACATAAACGGGGGTACACAGCGTTGGCGCCAGCCAGCATCCCCAAATGCAGCCGAAGAGGCGCAAAGATTAGCGATTATGGCCCCGTGGAAAAGCCTAAACACTCTTGTATGAACAAACCGCCCTAATGCGCGGCATTTATGCAACACACCAAGTCGATTAATTAGAATAATCGACTAATAATTAGCCAGAATGTTAGAAAAATAGACTATTTTTCCGGAATAGGCGACGTGTTGCAAAGAGGTCATAGCTCGCTGTTATTTCAGGATTTCAGCGGTTTTCGGGTTGCGACATTTTCGCATACGGCGCATTCATAATGTTCGAAACTAAGAGAAATTCCCTTTTGGCGTCGCGTGGGGCCAGAAGACAAGCAGCGGTGCGAATTCGTGCCGTTCAATCACAACTGGGGGGGATCATAAACCTATGACCTTTTTAACTCGCTTAAGTGCCGGTGTTGCCGGTATCGCCATAGCGGCAACTGGGGTGGTCGATAACGCCGCCGTTGCGCAAAATTTGGCGTTAGAAGAAATCGTGGTTACAGCTCGTAAGCGCGAAGAGTCATTGCTCGACATTCCGGTCGCCATTTCGGCGTTCTCATTCGATCAGCTTGATCGCAGTGGCTTCAGCAGCCTTGAAGATCTTTCGTTCGTTACGGCTGGCATGCACTTCAACAAGCAGGGCGGTCAGATCCCCGGTCGTGTTAACACGTCGGTGCGTTTCCGCGGTATGGACTCCAACCAGTCCGCCGCATCGCAGCAACTCGGCACGGTCTTCCTTGATGGCGTCTATGTCTCCCAAGGCGTCGCCAGCTTGGACTTCTCAAACCTTGAGCGCGTTGAAATTATCAAAGGCCCGCAGTCGGCGACCTTCGGTCGTTCCACATTTGCTGGTGCGGTCAACTATGTGACCAAGACCCCGGGCTTTGAATACGAAGGCCGCGCAGCTGCCCAATGGGGAGAAGATGGCCACTATGACGTTTCTTTGTCCCACGAAGGACCGATTGTTGACGGCAAGCTAGCCTACAGAATTTCGGCCCGTGGTTATGGCACCGACGGTCAGTATCGCTCAAACTCTGATGGCGGTGAACTCGGCCGCGAGCGCACAGAAACTTTGCAAGCGGTTTTGTTTGCTCAACCCTCAGAAAACTTTACCTCCAAGCTTCGGGTTTTGTATTCGCGCGATAATGATGGTCCGTCAGCAGGCTTGTTACTCGGCTCGTCATTATCGGATCGTGGGAGTGGCTTAGCCAACGCTGGTACCAACTGTTACTCTCAAGGTATCACGTCTCCAGCCGACACCGGCGCTGATTACTTCTGTGGCGCTGTGCCCCAGGTTGATGTTGATTCCTTTATCGCAACGAACACTGCGTTGACGGCTTTCGATATTGCTGCTTTCCGTGCAGAAACATCTACTGATCCACGTAATGGCATCGAGCGGCTTAAGGTCCCTGGTGTGCCGCTGGTCGATTTCGTTGGCCTACGTCGTAAACAGTGGCGTGTGTCTTTGCTCTCTGACTATGAGTTTGATGATGGCCACTCAATCAGCTCGGTGCTCGGCTTTAGCGACATGCGTGCGGCCTGGGTACGGGACTTTGATTTGACAGGCGCGCAGAACTTCCTGTCACAAGATCCTCAGCGGCACGAAGATTACACCGCTGAACTCACTTTAGATTCTCCTCAAGACCAAGACTTCCGCTACTCCATTGGTGCCAACTACTTCTCGGTTGATTACATCCAACAGGGTAACGGCGGCCTTAACATTTGGGGGTCTGATGGCGGTGTTACTATTGGTATCGGCGGCGTTCCTGTCCCCGGTCCGCATACACTTGTTAGCACTAGCTTCCCGAACGAAGGTGGCGAGACGATTGGTGTGTTTGGCTCCTTGGCCTATGACATCACCGAAGATCTGACCGTCGACTTTGAATGGCGGTATCAAGAAGACACCATCCAGCAGGATGATCGCACCACGCCTGGTGTCGATTTTGAAGACAAGTTCAAGAGCTTCTTGCCTCGTGTCACGGTGTCCTACAATCCGATGGAGAATTCCACCATCTGGGCGACCTACTCCGAAGGGAACTTACCGGGCTTTTTCAACACCGACTTGGCTGGTTTAACTCAAGCAGACTTTGACCTAGTGTCCGGCGTTGTTGGTGGAAACCTCAGTCTCTTCAACGACGAAGAAGAGTTGATCAACTACGAACTCGGTTGGAAGCAGCAGTTGATGGACAACCGGCTCTACTTCTCCTTGGTTGCCTACCACATGGACTGGTCAAACCTGAAAACCCGTCAGGGCGTGCCCATTACCGATTCCACTGGCACTGACCGTGTGCTGAACCTGCAGTTTAACGCTGGTGATGCTGATCTCGATGGTATCGAACTTGAAGGTGGCTTTGCCCTCAATGAGAACTTCTCGGGTGATTTCACGATCAACTACGCCAAAGGGGAATACGGCACATTGACTTGCGGCTTCTCGCCGTTTGCTCCCTCTGCAACGCGAACAGATTGTTCTGGCAACACGCCGGCGCGTTATCCAGATTGGAGTGGATCGTTCTCAACCACGTGGACCGATCAGCTCACTAACGATTGGGATTACTTCATTCGTTTCGACGGTCACTATTTCGGCCGTGCCTTTAACGAAGAGAAGAACTTCTCCTACATCGGCAAATACTGGCGCTTCAATCTGCGTGCCGGCTTCGAAATGGAAGGCACACGCATCGAAGGCTATGTCAAAAACATCTTTGATGATGACAGCTACCTCGCTGGTGCACGTTGGTCCGATTTCTCTGGTGCCAGCCTGTTTGACTTCCTCTTCAGCCAAGGCGTCGCAGCGACACCAGCTGAAAAGCGTCAGTTCGGCGTCAAGATCGTTCACACCTTCTAAGGTGAGCACCTAAACAACGAAGCCACATCGGCTAAGATTTGAGGCCCTCGGAGCAATCCGGGGGCCTCTTTCTTTGGCGGGCGCGAACTGAAAGCGCCGTCACAAGCGTCTGTGGGTTTACATGGGCGGCAAAAATTGATCTTTGTCTTTATTATAGAGTTACCAAGCAGAGACAGCTTTCGAACCACAGGATTGCGCCATGAAAGAAGATACAAAAATCATCCACGGTGGCGGCAAAAACGCCCTCAAGCACGGTGTGGTCAACACGCCGGTCTATCGGGCGTCCACAGTTATTTTTGCCGATACGGACCAGATGCAGGCCGCTTCTGAAGGGGCGATCAATAAGCAGCAAAAGGTTCACTTTTACGGACGCAAGGGTTCGCCAACGTCTTGGACTCTGGAAGAAGCTTTGACAGACCTTGAGCAGGGCTTTGACACGGTCCTTGCTCCATCCGGCCTTAATGCGGTGACGACGGCGCTTTTTTGTTTTCTCAAGGCTGGCGACCATTTGCTTATGGTCGATTCTGTCTACGAACCAACGAGGCGTTTCTGTGACAAAACCCTCGCCCGCTTCGGTGTTGAGACCACCTATTACGATCCACTGATAGGCGCCGGCATCGCAGATCTATTGCGACCCAATACAACAGTGGTTTTTACGGAGAGCCCTGGGTCCCATACCTTCGAGATGCAAGATCTGCCAGCGATTGCGACAACTGCCCACGGGGTCAATGAAGACATCGTTGTCATGATCGATAACACGTGGGCGTCTCCGCTGTTTCACAAGCCGCTCACCCTCGGCGCTGATATCTCAATTCAAGCCTGCACGAAGTATATCGTCGGTCACTCCGACGCCATGTTGGGCAGCATCACAGCCGTTGAGAAACATTATCCGACCCTTTACTCGGGGCGCCAAGAAGTGGGTGTGGCCTCGAGTCCCGACGATGCGTACCTCGCGACCCGCGGATTGCGCACGCTTGGTGTTCGACTTCGCCAGCATGAAGTGAACACGCTGAAAATCGCGAAATGGTTTCAGGCCCGCCCTGAGGTTGATCGCGTGTTGTATCCGGCATTGCCCGAAGACCCTGGCCATGAAATTTGGAAGCGGGACTTTACCGGCGCGAGTGGATTGTTTGGTGTCATTTTCAAAAAAACATCTCGCGACGCTGTCTACGCGATGCTCAACGGAATGAAATACTTTCCCCTCGGGTTCTCGTGGGGTGGCTACGAAAGCCTTATGTGTTCATCCTTCCCAAAAAAGGGTCGCACGGCGACGGGTTGGGCTCATCCCGAGCCGGGTATCCGTCTTCACATCGGTCTTGAAGACACCGATGATCTGATCGCCGACCTTGAGGAAGGCTTGGCCCGTTTTAATGCCGTGCTCAACGGCGGATAGGCCGACTGCGTGACACCGCGCAACCAGGACGAATCAGCGGCCGCAACATTACGCGATGGCTTTGACCTGCATCAGTCCGGCGATTTGAAGGGGGCCGAGCGGTGTTACCGTCGCATACTAAAAAAAGATAAGACACACGTCGAAGCGCTCTACCTTCTCGGCAGCCTACATTTACAAACCGGAGATTATAAACGAGCGGAGGTGGGGCTCCGTGCTGCCCTAGCAGAGCAGCCGACTCACGCACAAGCGCTCTATAATCTGGCACGCGTGCTGATGGACACCGACCGTTACGCGGAAGCCGAGACGCAGTTGCACCTCGTGATTTCTGCGCAGCCTAACAATGTGTCGGCACTCCGCAATTTGGGAGTCACATGTCTCTCTCTCGGTAAGTCTAAAGCGGCTGCTCCGCCTCTCGAAACCGCTGTTCAA
>JABJAH010000019.1 GCA_018666155.1 Rhodospirillaceae bacterium
GCGGTGGGCGCTTTACCGGCAAGGGTACCCTTGCCCGATCGACCACTGACCGGTAAGTCTGATGCATGACCAATTGGATCAATTATAGTGTCGCTCTCGTATTCAGTCTTTCACTGACTCCGGCATTAGCCCAAGACCAAACACCCATCCCGCCAAGCCGCAAACCATTATCGCCGGAGCGGCTGGTGATGCCGTTGTTTCCTGCCGGATGGAACGAGGTGTTTCGCGACAACGGCGCGGTCGAAGTAGTGGAATATATGCCTGACGGCCAGTCGGCTGGCGCCTGGCAGGATAAGATACTGCTGCAAGTCTATAACGACCTAAACGATTTTCCCTTGGACGCTATTCAACGCCGCATGCAGGGCCTCAATCGCAACCGCTGCACAGGGGTGATCGAAGGCCAACTTCAATCCGGGCTCAACAACGGTTATCCCAGCGCGTTCTGGACGTTGGGTTGTCGTTACCTCAACAACAGCCCTGGCGAGGGCATCGGCGAAACTCAATACACCAAGGCCATTCAAGGCGAGACATCACTATATGTGTTGAGCCGGATATGGCGGACGGCGGCATTTGGTCAGGATGGGCCTGCCCTATCCGCCCAGTCGATCAACGACGGTGTCGCTTTTCTAACAACGTCGACAGTGTGTGTGCCGAACTCTGGCGACCACCCCTGCCAATAACCCTAACCGGTAAGGCTTGGTTCGCTACTTGCTGAACAGAGGGCCGAGTGGCTTGCCGCCACAAACATGGATATGAAGGTGGGGGATTTCCTGGCCACCATCATCGCCATTATTCACCAATGTACGGTAGCCGGACTCTTTGAGCCCCTTGGCTTCGACCACTTTTAGAACCGCGCGATTAAGAGCTGCAATTTCCGTATCAGAGGCTGTCTCGGCAAAATCCGTCATCGAGATGTACTTCCCTTTGGGAATGACCATGACATGGACCGGCGCTTGAGGCGCGATATCGTCAAAAGCGAGAACGTGGTCGTCTTCGTAGACCGTGGTGTTGGGAATTTCGCCACGGAGAATTTTGGCGAAGATATTGTTGTTGTCATAAGTCGCCATACTTTTAGTCGCCCTTAATCCCCGGACTCTTCACGAATACCGGATTTGCCAAAACGTTGATCAAGAATGGCGAACACCTCTTCCGGCTTAACGTCCTTCGCAGCCCATAGAAGTAGCAACATGTAGAGAAGATCAGCGCTTTCATTGAGCAGCTCATCGTGCCCTTCAGCGACCGCCGCGAGCGCTGTTTCCACACCCTCTTCGCCAACTTTCTGGGCGATTTTAGTGAGACCTTTAGCGTACATCTTGGCCGTATACGATGTCGCAGGGTCTGCGTCCTTACGGCTGACCAAGACATCGTAAAGGCGTTCAAGAACCGCCGCGTCGGTTTTTACAGAAGACTCGTTTTCTTTACTCATGCCGCCTCCGCGTGTGATGGGTCGACCGGCCGCACCGGCAATCCAGCGCCAGCAAGATGGGCTTTCGCATCACTAATTGAATAGTCGCCAAAGTGAAATATAGATGCTGCCAGCACGGCTGTCGCATGGCCGTCCCGGACACCCTCGACCATATGATCGAGTGTGCCGACTCCGCCGGACGCAATCACCGGAATTGTAACGGCGTCCGCTACGGCGCGTGTCAGCGGAATGTCATAACCGTCCCGGGTCCCATCGCGATCCATCGACGTCAGGAGAATTTCTCCCGCTCCATATTCGGCCATCCGTCGCACCCAGTCGACCGCATCGAGACCCGTCGGTGTGCGCCCACCATGGGTAAATATTTCATATTTCCCGGGGCTTACGGATTTTGGATCAACGGCAACGACAATACATTGGCTCCCGAACTTCTCCGCCGCTTCGCGCACGAACTCGGGTCGTTCTACCGCCGCGGTGTTGATGGATACTTTGTCGGCGCCTGCCAAAAGAAGCTTGCGGATGTCGTCGACCGTACGAACGCCACCGCCCACCGTGACCGGCATAAAACAATGCTCGGCGGTGCGCGCAACAACGTCGTAAAACGTATCGCGCTTCTCATGACTGGCGGTAATATCGAGAAAACATAATTCGTCTGCACCGGCAGCGTCATAGATCTGAGCTTGCTCGACGGGATCACCGGCGTCGCGCAAACCGACAAAATTCACGCCCTTAACAACACGGCCATCTTTAACGTCGAGACAGGGAATGACACGGACGGTCAACATGGTCGGGCTCACTTCGCCAATAGCGCGATGGCTTCAGATAAATTGATCTGCCCATCATAAAGCGCGCGACCAGAAATCACACCCGTGATCCCCGGCGATGTCTGAGCCCGGCTTTTGATTTCAGATAAATCGTCTATCGTAGCGACACCACCGGAAACGATGACTGGAATACCCACCGCATCAGCAAGAGCCGCTGATGCATCAATGTTCGGGCCGCCAAGCACCCCATCGCGATCGATGTCGGTGTGGATGATAGCCGCGACGCCGACGTCTTCGAACCGCTTCGCCAGGTCGGAGGCTGTAATATCCGATGTTTCAGCCCAACCCTCGACGGCTACACGCCCACCCCGCGCATCGATGCCAACGGCGATCCGTCCCGGGAAGGCAGCGCAGGACTCGCGAACCAAATCCGGATTCTTGACAGCCGCCGTGCCGAGAACAATCCGCTCGACACCCGACGACAGCCAATGGGACACCATTGCCATATCGCGGATACCGCCGCCCAATTGGACCGGTTGGTCAACGGCCGCAACGATGGCCTCCACAGCATCAGCGTTAACCGGTTTTCCGGCAAAGGCGCCGTTAAGGTCAACCACATGAATCCACGACGCGCCCGCATCTGCAAACGCCCGCGCTTGCGCTGCGGGATCATCGTTGAACACAGTCGCCCGCTTCATATCGCCTTGGGCCAAGCGCACACACTGGCCGTCTTTAAGATCAATGGCGGGGTAAAGAATCACGTTGGTCATAGTCACGGTGTCCACTTCAGAAAATTGGTGATCAAGCGCAAGCCAAGCGCCTGACTTTTCTCAGGGTGGAACTGCGTACCGAACAAAGTATCTCTGCCGATTGCAGCGGTGACGGTCTGGCCGTAGTCGACCGTGGCACACACCGTTCCCGGGTCGTCACACGCAACATGATAACTATGAACAAAATAGGCGAACGGATCGTCGCCGAGATTACTCAGCACCGGGTGCGGTGTCGTAATGTTCAAACGGTTCCATCCCATGTGCGGAATACGCGGACCGGTTCCGCCCGGACCAGCATCCGCCGATGGTGCAAGGGCCTCAACCGTTCCAGAAATCCAGTCAAACCCGTCCGTCTCACCGTGCTCTAAGCCGGTCGTCGCCATCAGTTGCATGCCGACACAGATCCCGAAAAAGGGGCGAGCGTTCGTAATCACCGCGTGCTGCAACGCGTCGATCATACCCGGCACACTCTCAAGGCCTGCTTTGCAATCGGCGAACGCACCAACACCCGGCAACACGACGCGGTCAGCGCGGGCTACCGTATCAGCATCTGCGGTCACAGAAATCGAGGCGGCCACGCCAGAATCTACGGCTGCGCGCTCAAAGGCTTTAGCCGCAGACCGCAAATTGCCCGATCCATAATCAACGATAACAATCTGCATCATCAGACTTTCGGCGGTTGGCCTCTAACAGTGAGCCTCGCCGCCTAAGCGGACACTCTTAGAGCTTGCCCTTGGTCGACGGAATAGCGTCGGCTTTGCGGTCATCGATCTCGATGGCCGCGCGGAGAGATCGTGCCAATCCCTTAAAACAGGATTCAACGATATGGTGATTGTTCTCACCGTACTTGTTCCACACATGCAGCGTGACACCCGCGGCCTGAGCAAAGGCCTGGAACCACTCTTTAAAGAGCTCTGTATCCATGTCGCCCAGCTTTGGCATGGAGAACTCGACCTTCCAAATCAGATAGGGACGATTTGACAGATCCAGCGCCACTTCCGTCAGAGTCTCATCCATCGGAATAACAGCCGAGCCATAGCGGGTAATGCCGATGCGGTCCCCGAGGGCCTCTGCAACGGCTTCTCCAATGCAAATGCCGACATCTTCCGTGGTGTGGTGAAAATCGATGTGCAAATCACCTTTAGCCTCGACGGTAATATCCATCAGGCTGTGACGCGACAGTTGCTCAAGCATGTGATCAAGGAATCCGATACCCGTGGCGACCGTATACTGGCCGGTTCCGTCCAGATTGACGGTGACGGAGATATTCGTTTCCTTCGTGCTTCGGGTAACCGTTGCCGTACGCATGGCGATGCCCTTTATCCTTTGATTCCGCGACCTTTTAGCAGGTCATCTTGTTCAACGCCACCGAGCCGAATGATCAATGGATGCGACCAGCAACTTGTTCGGTAACCCCTGACATAACCGCCAATTGAGCCAATCCCTACTTTTTAGGCAGGGACACGCTGAGAGCGAGAAGTTACAATGGTTATAGGTCTACGACGTGGGCTGAAATAAAAAAACAATCTACATATAAAAATAATAACCAATGGAACAATTAGCAGTGAACAATAACATGGCAGCAAACCGAAGAGGTCGACCGCCCGGTGCTCGAGCAGGATCTCCTGATCCCATCGACATCCATGTCGGGCGGCGCGTCAAACTCCGAAGAACTCTGTTGCGCATTAGCCAAGAACAGTTGGCTGGTGACATCGGAGTCACGTTTCAACAAGTGCAAAAATATGAGAGCGGGCATAACCGTGTAAGCGCATCACGTTTGTACGATATCTCTCGTGTTCTCGATTGCCCGATTTCCTACTTCTTTGAAGACATCGGTGACGACGTCACAACCGGCCGGGCAACGCCCGAACCGCGAACTGGCGAAGGCTTGTCTGACTCCCAAGCGGGATACGACGATGATCCGATGCTACGGACAGAAACACTTGAGCTCGTCCGGGCTTATTGGCGGCTACATGGTGGAGAGTTGCGCCGCAACGTACTCGACCTGCTCGTCAACATGTCAAAAAGAGAATAACCCGCCGTTTTCGGCTGTTATTTGAAACCATCTCTTTCGCGGCGGCCCTATTCGGGGTCGCCGCAAAAGAGGATCAGCCTTATGGCTTAAGGCGATATCCACCCGGCTCCGTTATCAGGAGCTGTGCATTGGACGGGTCCGGTTCAATTTTCTGGCGTAGGCGATAGACGTGGGTTTCCAGCGTATGCGTGGTCACGCCAGCGTTATATCCCCAGACCTCGTCCAGGAGAGTTTCCCGTTGGACCGTTTTATCCCCGACGCGAAAAAGATACTTTAGGATCGCGGTTTCTTTCTCCGTCAGTCGAACTTTCTTGTCCGTTTCATCGTGGATCAGCATCTTTGCGGCGGGCTGAAACTTGTACGGCCCAACGACAAATATAGCGTCATCAGATTGGTTGTGCTGCCGAAGGTGCGCCCGTACACGAGCGAGCAAAACGGTCAGGCGGAACGGCTTGGTTACGTAATCATTGGCGCCTGCATCCAGTCCCGTGACAGTGTCATCTTCGCTGTCTGCTGCTGTCAGCATTATGATTGGCGAGCGGACTCCCGCCTCCCGCATGGTCCGGCAGACGTCGCGGCCGTCCATATCTGGCAAGCCCAAATCCAGAATAATGACGTCGAAGACCTGCCCCTTGGCGAGATCAACTGCCTCAGCGCCCGTAGACGCTTCGACAATGGTTTCAAAATCGTCTTGCTCTTGCAGTTGCTCGACGAGGGAGTGACGCAATATATCGTCGTCGTCGACAAGGAGGAGTGATTTTCCTGAAGCCATTGAGGTCTCCGGTACGGTAAGCGTGAGCGCTGGCGGATATTACGAGAAACTCGGCGAGACGCCAGCGGAGTCACACCAAAAATCGGGCTTTATTGCCCGTCGGACGCCCAATTAGCGGACATAAGAGGCCGTGGTGGGTTGTTTTGGGAATTTAGAAGGCCCACATCCTCACCCTGCACAATCGAGAAAAACGAGCTATAACAGACACATGAACGTTGAAGCCCAAACAGAATCTGATGTTGAGGTGATCGCCGTCCTCGAAACGGTTGATCGCGCCGTCGCAGAACTGCGACGCGGTTCCGCCGTTGTCGTGATCTCTGATGGTGAAGCGGTTCTCGCCCGCCCGGCGGAAACCGTCGATGCCAGACCGCTACCCTATTTTAATCGTCAAGATTTGGACGAGATAACCGTTGCTGTAACCGGGCGCCGGGCGGCCATTCTTGGCTTGGCCGAACCCGCAGCCCCGGCGGTTATTTTACGACAGCAGGATGGCTTTAGTCCGAACTCCATACGCACCCTTATCGACCCCAAAGCCGACGCCCAAGGGCCTGTGCCGCCACTGGGAGTAACCGGAAAAATGGTAGGTGACGGATCTGCCGCATACATCGCTGTACGCCTAACCAAAATTGCGCGCCTCTTACCGGCCGTTGTTGTTGCCACCATTACGGCCAACGACCCTGTGGCTTGGGCCAATGCCAACGGACGAACCGTCGTATCGGCGGCCGCAGTGCGTGCCTACGACCGACTTCAAGCCGATACCCTGGTCCCGGTTTCTGAAGCAACGGTGCCTTTGGCCGGATGTGAAAACACCAAGATCATCGCGTTCCGACCCCGGGACGGTGGCGTTGAACATCTAGCCATTGTCATTGGCGAGCCGGATACCAATGGACCTGTTCTTGCTCGCCTACATTCAGAATGCTTTACCGGAGATCTTCTCGGTTCATTGAAATGCGATTGCGGCGATCAATTGCGCGGTGCCATCACGGCCATTGCCGAGGACGGCGGCGGTGTATTGTTGTACCTGGCCCAAGAGGGGCGCGGCATTGGTTTGGTCAACAAGCTGCGGGCCTATGAACTTCAGGAGAAAGGCTTCGACACCGTCGATGCCAACGAGCAACTAGGCTTTGACGATGACGAACGGATTTACTTGCCAGCCGTTCAAATGTTGACCCACCTTGGCATTGATCAGGTCAAACTACTGACCAACAACCCTGCGAAGGTCGGAGCGCTGGCGCGTCATGGCGTCGCGGTCACTGAGCGCGTCGCTCATGTGTTTCCGTCAAATCAACACAACTGGTCCTACCTCGACACCAAAGCCAAACGATCGGGACATCTGTTCTAGGGACGGTTCAGTTTTTAGGCCTGACCCGGCCATATCACCCCGGCAATAATTACCGGGCTAACCGCCTTTTCCCCTCATCGACCGCCTAAGTCATTGACCCCAAACGACGTCTGCTTGGCATGGGTTTTGCTTAGATAAGGGGGAAAGGACCTGTGCCCGATGAACGACCTTCAATCCTTGTCCGCCTATCCCGTTGGCGCCCGCCCCGAAGGGGTGATCGAAGAGGTGACCGTAAAGGGTAAAAAAAAGGACGATGAAGGCTTCACGTTTTGGGACTTCCTTGATGTCATAAACCCGCTCCAACACATTCCGGTGGTCAACACCATTTACCGCGAAATGACCGGAGACGAGATCAAAGCACCCGCCAAGATGATTGGCAGTGCGATTATTGGTGGGCCAATTGGACTGGCCGTGGCAATGGTCGATTCCGCCATTGAAGACTCTACCGGCAAGGACCTTGGTGGTCATGCAATGGCGATGTTCCGAGGTGAAGGCGAAACCGACGCCGCTCCAGCCACAGCAACCCAAGTTGCAAGCGCAACAAATGCAACGGCTGTAGCGCAGCAAAGCATCGCCAAAGGGCCTCGTGAATTCATCCCGGCCAGCGTTTCCACTGTGGCATCGGCGCAGTTTATACCAGCGTCTCTCATGGCTAGCGAAACTGAAAACGAAGAAGCAGCTCAGGCTGCTCGATCAGATCAACAGACCGAAGCCGCGATCGCCGCATCTGCTGCGGCAGCACCGCAAGGCTTGGTCTTTATGCCCTTGGCCGGACGAACGAACTCAGCGTTTAAACCCGTTGTCACTGCAGCAGCTGACCAGCAGTTCTTAGCGATCGACCGCAGCGGACTTCGAACAACGGCGCGGGCTACCGCTGCACGCCAGGAACTTGACCAAGCCGCCTTGGCTCAGCTCCAGGGTCAAGGAGCGGTCCCCGGAGGATTGTCACCGAACGCCAAGGGACTTGATTCACTGCTTGGAGCAACGCGCCCACAAGGCGACACCGGGAAATTCCCGGCTGCTGATCCCTTTGCCGCAGCCCGACTGCTGGCCGAAGAGACGGACCCGGTCATGGTGCCAGCTTGGTTCGACAAGACCATGATGGATGCCATGGGCAAATATGAAGCCATGCAGAACGCGGGCTCCTAACCTAAACTCTCCCTATGACTTTGATTGTTATTCCTGACCGCGTTAACAGCGCGCGTGGCCATCTTCACTTCGGCGACACCTCGTACGCCTGTGCCCTGGGCAGAAGTGGAGTGAGCGAAGCCAAGTCAGAAGGCGACGGTACGACTCCCCGTGGTCATTTTGTCCTTAGGCGCGTCCTGTACCGTTCAGACCGGCTCGACGCGCCAATCACCGCATTACCAACAACGGCGATTAAACCGAACGATGGCTGGTGTGATGCCCCCGATGATCCGCGGTACAACCAACCTGTCGAACATCCTTATGGGGCCAGCGCTGAAAAACTATGGCGAGACGATAATCGGTACGACATTTTAGTTGTGCTCGGCCACAATGATGACCCCATTGTGCCAGGGGCTGGCAGCGCGGTTTTTCTTCACGTGGCCGCGGACTACTTTCGCCCGACGGAAGGCTGCGTCGCGATGCGATGTGAAGATCTTTTGGTCGCTTTAAGGGACTGCACACCTGATAGTGTGATTGATATTCAGGCGGCTATGGAGTCTTAGGACGGTCACCAAATACGGCCGTTCCCAGGCGAACATGCGTTGCCCCGAGTTCAACCGCGAGTTCGAAATCAGCTGACATCCCCATACTCAAACCGGTCACCTCATTACGGTTCGCGACCTCACGCAAGAAGGCGAAATGCAGAGCCGGTTCTTCATCTTGCGGCGGAATGCACATCAGGCCAGCAACATTGAGACCATATGTGTCTCGGCAAGCCGCAATGAACGTATCGCTATCAGCTGGAAGCACGCCCGCCTTCTGTGGTTCTTCGCCGGTGTTAACCTGGATAAAACAAGGAAGATGTCGGCTCTGCTTTGCCATTTCATCGGCAAGTGCGGCAGCAAGTTTAGGGCGGTCGACGGTTTCAATAACGTCGAACAACGTTACCGCATCGCGTACTTTGTTGGTTTGCAGTGGCCCAATGAGATGCAGGCATGCGTCCGGAAACGTGTCCTTAAGCACGGGCCACTTATCAACCGCTTCCTGCACGCGATTCTCGCCAAACACACGATGCCCGGTTTCCAGTGCGGCCCGAATGGGGTCTGCCGTATGCATTTTGGAAACGGCGACCAGAGACACGCTGGCGGCATCACGTTCGGCCACGCTGGCTGCTTTGGCTAGGCGCTGACGAACCGCCTGCAAGTTTTCAGCAATGCGCGCGGATAAATCTGGATCGAGCGGGACAGACACGGTGGGGTAACCTCGCATAAGATAGAACGATGACACCAAGCACAGATAACGTAACCCAATCAAGTCAGTGCCACTGGCCAGGCGTCTAAACCATGCAGATCCGAACTGTGATGCCGCAGGTTTTCGTAATGACTGACGATGTTCGATTGCCCGATCCGGTGGCCGTCGCCCAGGCCTTGCCATCACATTGGGGTCTCATTCTTCGGCATTATGAAACGTCGAACCGTCACCAATTGGCGCGCGAGCTGGCCACGGTCTGCAAAGCGCGCGGCTTGATTTTATTGATCGCCGCCGACTGGCGTCTTGCCTGTGATGTGGACGCAGACGGCGTTCATATGCCGGAGGCCCTTGTGCGTGAACAAACCATCTCGCCTGTATTGAACGCAACCCGATCTCGACTACTGACCACTTCAGCTCATGGACAATCGGGCTTGCGGCTCGCCGCATCAATCAAAGCCGACGGCGTATTTTTGTCTCCGGTGAAGCGCACCAAAAGCCATTCGAATGCGGCCCCGCTGGGTGTTTTACCCTTCGCTGCAATGGCACGGCAGAGTCGCGTTCCGGTTTACGCGCTGGGCGGTATTGAAGACGCAGACGCACAACGTCTTCAAGCCCTCGGCGCAGCCGGGATAGCGGGCATTAGTTTGGCAGGAGAAAAACTTTAGAAGCGAAGCTGAACGCCGACCCGAGCACCGGTGCCAGGAGGTTCGACCGTTGGCATGGCAAGTTCACGGTCAACGATATAGGCGTTGGCGTTCAACAATATAGACGGGGTGACCTGAACGAGGCCGCCAATCATCCATTGCTTACCCTCAAGTTCCGTTGGGCTGCCTTGGACAAACGCTGACTCCACATAGGTCACGCGGACATCAAAATCACCGGACCCATATCCTAAACCTGCTTGCCAGGCCCGGCGGCTATCCAACAAACCATCAGGCCCTGCATCTTGATAAGCACCGCGAACATAAAAACCAGCGTAGCCGACAGAGGCCCCAACGGTACGTGACGTTGTGAGCTCCATCGAAAAAGCACTTTGCTGATCTTTGACGCCACCGAACAGACCAAACTGGCCGCCCATAAAGGACGTGGCGTAGCTGCCGTACGCATCCTCATCTGACATGCGTTGCGACAATGACACTGATGTGTCACCCCAATTCGCATCAGAGGTTTCAGCGTCGAGACCGAATATGCCGAGCGCCGGGAGAGGCGTTCCGATCGTCAAATCAGCGTCGGTGACGACATCTACGCTAGCGGTAAAGGAAACCGGCAACTCTTGGCTATCGGAGCCCGGCTGGGAAAAAATCTCAGTGGAAACGCGACCCGTGTTATCAAGCGCGTCCCAAGCCCCACCCATGACAAAATCAGTGGCCTGGACCTGTGTCGCAGACAGCATGACCAGCGCCGCAAATGCTGCGAGCGCTCGAAGTCCTCTTAACGCTGTCCTAGACGTGCTCATAGCAAAACGCCTGAATCCTTAGATTATTAACCTTGATGAAAATGCGCCGCCACACCGAGGTGGGTCAAGCCTTTGAATATTAAAGATTTGCTATGCGGGACGGTTGTGACATTTGGCCCACATAACCAGAGATTTCAGGGGCCGAGTGTGACCCAAAAACCATAAATATGCTGCTTTGCAACAATCCAAATAGGGGCAAATTCTCAAAGCAGCGTCTTTTTCGACTCGAGGCGACGGCGCCCTTCGAACTCAAGTTGCCTCAATGGACCCGTAGTCGGCTGGGCCCAAACCTTCGAGGTGGTCGCTGGTGAAGCTTTCAATCGCATCCGCCACCGGTGTCGATTCTTCAAATCGGGCGATGTGATAGAGCGCATCGCCTTCGTTAACGACCGGCAGATTAGCGCGCCCAATAACGATACCCGTCGCCGGCGCACTGATAAACGTTTCATTGTCACCAAAGGCATCAGCGACAGCGCCGATTTTATCGTCCTTAACGACCCGCGCTCCAATATTGGCGATCGAACGGAACAATCCCGCCTGAGGCGCACGCACCCATGAAGACCCTTTGGCCTCAACGGTCTCGACTTTTCTGCGCTTCGTCGTACCCGCGCGGTCCGGCAGCATGCCAATGGCGCGCATGACATTGCGAATACCCCGCACGCCCGCCTGGATAGCCAATTGATCGAACCGCAGGGCTTCGCCGGCTTCATAGAGCAAGATAGGAATACCCTTCTCCGATGCCATTTGGCGGAGAGACCCGTCGCGCATGTTGGCGTTGATGATGACAGGCGTGCCAAAAGCCTGAGCAAGTCGGTCAGTCTCGGGATCATCCAAGTTCGCGCGGATATGAGGATGATTAAATCGGTGCAGACCACCGGTATGAAGGTCGATGCCGAATTGCGCGCGACTCAGGATCTCTTCGGTGAAGGTATGCGCCAACCGCGCAGTCAAAGACCCATGCTCTGACCCGGGAAAGGACCGATTGAGATCGCGCCGGTCGGGCAGATAACGGGAGTGGGTGAGAAAGCCGTAAACGTTGACGATGGGTACAGCAATCAACGTACCCCGCAAACTTTTAAGCGACGCGCTTTTGAGCAGGCGACGAATGATTTCAACACCGTTGATTTCATCGCCGTGAACAGCAGCGGAAATAAACAGGACGGGCCCATCTTTGCGGCCATGGACAATATGAACCGGCATCGCCATCGGTGTGTAAGTCGAGAGGTTAGGGAGAGCGAGACTGATCGAAGCCCGCGACCCAGGCTTAACGGTCTCCCCACCAAATTCAAATGAAGGGCGTGGCATAGTTTTATCTATCTCAGCCTTTGCCCTTGGTTTTGGTTTTATTCGGCTTCGCGTTTTTCTCAATAAACTCGATTATCATCCCGGCGATGTCCTTGCCCGTTGCGCCTTCAATGCCTTCGAGCCCCGGTGACGAGTTAACCTCCATCACCACAGGTCCATGATTGGCGCGCAGCATGTCGACACCACAAACATTGAGGCCCAGCGCTTTAGCAGCGCGGACGGCCGTCGATCGTTCTTCAGGCGTAATACGAATAGTCTTCGCTGTTCCGCCGCGATGAATGTTGGATCGGAAATCGCCCTCTGCTCCGGTACGCTGCATCGCTGCGATAACCTTGCCACCAATGACAAAAGCGCGGATGTCACTGCCTCCGGCTTCTTTGATAAACTCTTGAACGAGAATGTTGGCCTTGAGTCCACCAAAGGCTTCGATCATCGACTTCGCTGCAGCTTTGGTTTCACCAAGAACAACACCAATGCCCTGGGTGCCTTCAAGCAGCTTAATAACGCAGGGTGCTCCGCCAACCAAATCAATGAGGTCCTCGGCTTGGCCGGTTTGGTGAGCGAACGCTGTGACCGGCAGCCCGAT
Organism: Rhodospirillaceae bacterium; assembly: GCA_018666155.1. Taxonomy (GTDB): domain Bacteria; phylum Pseudomonadota; class Alphaproteobacteria; order Rhodospirillales; family Rhodospirillaceae; genus WLXB01. The sequence continues at coordinate 12,833 of JABJAH010000019.1, forward strand.
CCCCCGGCGCGACAAGATTTGCATGCTGCGTAGTTTGTCCCGCGATCGGCCAATAGAAACGGACTCGTTTAACGGATAGACACCCATCATTTCGAACTGCCGCAAAACAGCGAGACCATAAAAGGTAATCGATGCCCCAATTCTCGGTATCACGACGTCAATATCCTTGAGCACTTCTCCGCGATAGCGGACGTCTGGCCGGTGGGACGCAATGTTCATGTAACACTTGAGGGTGTCGACAATCCGGAAGTTGTGGCCGCGCTGTTCGGCTGCCTCGGCCAACCTCTTATGGGAATAGAGATCAGGGTTGCGGGCCATCATTAAGAGATTCATTGGGGCGCCCTCTCAGCCGGTGCCGGATCGGTACACGCGACGTAGCACCAGTGGCGGTAACTGCCTACTTCTTTTTGGCAATATAGGAGCGGCCGGGGTCGACAACGAAGCGACGACGCACTGCCTGACGCCCGAGCAACATGCGAAAGCCCATCTCATCCCGGTTGGTTAGGGTCAGCTCGATCGGCCAACGTTCCTCGCCGGCCACAATAGTTGTCCGAATCACATAGCGCTGAGTCGTTTTGCCGCCAGAGTTGGTGACGGGTCGCTCATCGACAACAAGCGCCGTGCACTCAATTTCTGGCTTCTTCTTGCCCTGATGCGGATGGACGAAAAATCGGACATAAGTCGCATCATCTTTGGTAAATTTCTTGATGCGATAGGCGTGCAGCGCCGACGTCCGCGCGCCGGTATCCACCTTCACTTTGATTTTATCGATGTCGAGATCTGGCAGAGCAACCCATTCACGCCAACCGATGGCCGGCAGGAACGCGCGTATCTTTTTTTTGCTCGGCACCTTCTTCGGCGCTTCTTTCTTAGGCATTCAGATGAACCATGTCTTATTGGGGTGTCGGAACATCTCGCTGGATCAGATTCACACCGATGCCATCGTGATCGAAGAACAGCATCTCGTAAGATTGCGTGTCAGAGCCTTCTTGAGGAAACAGAATCATCGGCGGCGAAACAATCGGGTACCCCGCCGCTTTGACCTTTTCATAGATGCCAAAGATGTCGCTGGTCAGGAATACAACAGCCGCATCCCCGGTTTGAGCATAGGTGCGTGGTTCGGGGCGCGGGGGAGAGTCGTCTTCGACAAACTGAAACAGACCGACATTGGCATAAACCAGATCGCCGGACTGCAAGATTGAAACCCGAACAGGCTTATCTTTTGTGCCCAAAATCGCGTCGGTGCGCTCCCCCTCCAGAGTGCGTTCAACGCGAGGTCGCAAACCAAGAATGTCCTGGTAGAGTTTGAGAGACTCGTCCAAGTCGCGCACGAAGTGCGTCGAGCGCATCAGCGGCGATAAAATAAAGCCATCTGGAAAATCTGGTTCTTGAGTCATAGCAGGCGCGCTCCAATAAAAAGTAACGGCGACTAATAAGGTGATTAACCGGGTCATGTCAGCCCCTAAAAACTCAATGGCTTGGGTTCAAAGTTCTTGGCATCCGTGTTGTCGCCACGCCCTTTGTATCGGGCGCTATTGGGATAATCATAGACCGGCCGAGACTTGAGCACCGTCTTAGGGTTTAGGGGCCAGGCGTTCGCCCCGGGCAACGATATATCCCCATCACGGCGATAACCGATGACCGTTCCCGGCGCTGTCCCGTCTTCCACCCAAGCCTGAATTTCTGACACCCAATCAAAAGTGTCCACGCCAAACCCACCGCGGCAATGATTCATTCCAGGAACGAGGTAGAGCCGGAGAAATTCATCGGCCTGTTCGTCGCCGCCGACCACCCGCTCGACCTTTTTGACATACTCAATCAAAGGCTCTGCATTGAGCATGTCATTGAGGCCTTGATAGGTGATGAGCTTGCCGCCACGACGTTTGAAATCTGTCACATCGGGATTGTTCGGTGCAGGCAAGAACCCCCGGGTAAACAGACGCGGGTAATCGCGATCGAGATCGAAGGTACGCGCGTCATAAGTTGGGCCGGGATCGTAATCGAACCAGGTGTATCGAAGCCGGTCTTGCGCCATGGGCTCGAAGGTTCCGATCTCACCGGCGTCATCGAGAAGGTACCGCATGAGACCCAACTCACCGCCCTTAGGCACACCCCAGCTGACCCGCAGACCCTCGGATAAAAACGCTCCAGCATAAAGCCGGTCGACCACCGCGATCTGGTCGTCGGACAAACACTGGTTTGATGAGGAACCGGTATCGCACTTCAAGACTGAAAGATCAGGCGCGCAGGCGAAGGGATCATCAATGACTCCGTCTTCAAGACCATCGGCGCCGTCGCATTGCGCCATGACGGCTTTGTGCACGGCGGGTATTTGGCTTTGACCAAGAATGGCCCGGCCATCATCGGCAATGTTGGTCAGCGTGCGCCAAAAGATATTGATATAGGCCGGTTGGATACCAGCTGGCGCTCCGGCGACAATGCCATCGAAATGCCAAGGATAGCGTTGCGCCAACATGAGGCCTTGCCGCCCACCGGTCGAACATCCGCGCCAGTAGGCGTGATCAATGCCAGCGCCGTAGTACGCGGCAACAATGGCTTTCGATGCGAGTACCGCTTTGTGCGTGCCGCGATAGGCGAAATCTAATTCTTGTTCTGTGTTGTTGTAGGCCCATTCGCCCGATCTCATGATGGTGTTGTAGTCGGGCCGGCCTCCGGTCCACTCGGCCGTTGCTAGCGGAGCCGAGCGGCCCATATCTGTCGTTGCCACAGCCGTTCCACGAGACAGTGGGTCATCCGCGTTTTCGATAATGCGAACACCGCACATGGTGCCACACCCCTCCATATGGAATCGGCCGTTCCAGTCTTCGGGCAATCGAACGTGCAGGCCGACCTGGGGAGCGGTGTATCCAATGACATCGCAAAACGCAGGGAGCCCATCGGCGGCTTCAACGAAGCGGGTGCCGGTAATTTGGGTCGGTGCGTCGGGCAAAGCCGAAAGACTGTGGCGCGCCAGATCTTTGCAGGATTGAGCATCAGCCAATCCCTCATCTGGCGTCATAGCGAATATTAGGGCCGTTACGACGGCCAAGCCGATCATTTGTGGTTTCATCGTGGCTCCCCCTCAAGAAGTGACAGTATAGCTGAGGCGTCAGGGTGCAACGACTTCTGCCCCGCCCGAGCACGAATACACCTATAAAGTGTGGTTAATAGGGTATGGTTCGTATATAGTGTGTTTATGACTAGCGTTTCAGGCGTTTCCCATGCTACCCGCAAGGCCTCGATCTTCGCAGCGACCAAGGCGATCGTCGCGCCCATGCGCCATGGTGACTCCGTCCGCAATGAACATGACCGGGTTTCCAGCCGCGTAACCTCGGCCCCAGCAATAGATGATGCTCGGGCCACTCTGTCTAATAATGAAACCTACGAGTCAGACGATACTCTCGCCCACACGGAAGTGATGAAGGCCCGTGGTGGACGCTTGGATCTTCTCGTCTAGCCAGCCGAGCCGCTAGCTCCATCCAAACTGCGGTCATTACCCCCAATAGCAATCTTCTGTGGCGGCTCTTTCGTACACAGTGGCAGGATAACAAAACAGGTCCATGATCGTTCGGGCCTGTCGACGATTACACGCGGGGTATTGCGACCATGCTGATGAACACTTGGTACGTGGCTGGCTTAGCTGATGACGTCAAAGACAAACCAAAACAAGTGAAGCTGCTGTCCCAGGACTTCGTGCTGTTTCGCGACGAGGCCGGAACGCTGCATTGCCTGTCCGATATTTGTATTCATCGTGGCGCATCGTTGTCGGCCGGTCGCGTCACTAAAGGCTGCATCGAATGTCCATATCACGGCTGGCGGTATCGCGGAGATGGCGCGGCGGCAGAAATTCCAGCCCATCCTGACGCACGGATTCCAAAGCGGGTGCGCGTCGACAGCTACCCGGTGCAAGAGCGCTACGGTTGGATTTGGGTGTTCCTTGGCGACGCCCCGGAATCGGAACGTCCACCGATCCCAGAGTTCCCCGAATACGACGACCCCTCACGCCGGACGATAAGAGGCACCTTCACCTGGAAGGCCAACTATGGCCGGGTGGTTGAAAACGGCGTCGACTTTGCCCACGCCGCTTTTGTGCATCCGTCCTTTGGCGACCGCGACCGCGCGGAAATTAAAGACTACCAAATGTCGAAACAGGAGTGGTCCGCGAATGCTCGCATCGCGATGCAACCTCCACCGTATACAGGCATTTGGGGTTTCAAACGCAAAGAACGCTCCGACGTCATCGCTGAGCCTGAATGGCATATAGCCGGGATGAGTGTTGTTTTGCGATTGAAGATCACCGACGATTGGAATAATGCGCTGTTCGACGTCAACACGCCGATCGACGAAAACACGACGCTGACTCATTGGCAGTTGTCGCGCAATTTTTTCACCCAGAAATTTTTCGACGGCGACACCTATCGCCGCACCATGAAAATCTTCCTGGAAGATCATGCGGTGCTATCGCGCCTCAATCCGGTGGAACTGCCGCCATCTCTACGAGATGAGTTCTCCATGGAATCCGATGCGATGATGATCGCTTTTCGGCAGAAACGCGCGGAGCTTTACAAACGCGGCTGGGGTCTAGACACCCAGACCTACGAAGACGAGTTCGGCGATCGCAAAGCGGCAGTAATCCCAAGCCCGGCCCGGGGTGAAGATCCGAAAGGCTGGGTGTTGCCGGAAGTACCGCGCCTGTCGCCAGAGGGCGAACCCATGCGACAAGCCGCAGAATAAACTTCGGCCTTAGTCGAGAACAGCGAGTGCAGAAGCGGACATTGTGGAGACCTCCACGACCGTTGCGATTGATCCGATAGCCCGTAAGATAAAGCGATTTTCCAGCGGGAGGCATCTGCCATGGCCGAAAAAACTGAGGCGCATCCACGAGCCGAAATCGGGTTCGAACGCCGCCGCCAAATGCAGGTGCGGCAATCTCTGATCGCCGTGCTGGACGCGGCCCCGCCTGGGGACTCCACACACACAGCCCTGCAAGAAGCCGCCGTAGACTACATGATCACGTCGATGACCCGATTGGACGTTCAAGACATAGCGATTTTGGTTCGGTTAAAAATACGCATACCGAAAGATCACGCCGACGCCCATCAAGGGTTGGTGGACCTTGAAGCGCGTCAGGCCAGAGCCCGCACAGAAACCAAAACGATGGCCGATGCCTTGCAAGGCTATCGCGAGAGCGGGCGAGACACGTTCGCGGCGTTTGATACTTCGTTGCGCCACTTCCACGCGGAAATGCAGGCGATGATGACGCCACGCAAAAACCCCTACGAGCCTTACACCAATACTCTTTTCACAGACGACGATTGGACGGCCATCGCGGGAACGACCGAGACCAGTCTGGCCACAGAGCAAGAACAGTATACCGCTGTTAAATCGGCGGCACCCGACGGTATGGATCCGGAAAGTTTCTCAGGCACTCACGGCCTAAAGCCGTCACACATTCCTTCACCGGATTAAAGTGAACCAATTCGGGTATTAGCGGCGCGCGCTTCTCGCAGCCGTCGCAATTTGCATCAACGCGCGTTCGATCAAAGCCTGACCCGGCATATCGGTCGACTTCGCTTGCAACTCGGCGGTGGTCAGCACCTCCAGGCCGCGCGCCAATATCTTTGGGGTCCATCGCCCCGCTTGAGATTTGAATTGGCCTTTGCGTTTAAAAAACACCGGAGGGCGCAATTTCATCATCGCTTGATCAATAGATCCGCCTGACCCTTGAACCTGATGCAGCCGCATGAGGTGACGCGACGCTGCGGTCAACACAGAGATCGGGCTGGTGCCTTCGGCCATCATCCGTCCGTAAACCCGTTGCACCGCCGGCTGATCACCATCGGCCATGGCATACACTAGGTCATCGAGATCGAATGCGGCGGTGTCGCCGACGCAGGCCATAGCATCGTCGAGGGTCACAGTCTTGCTGCCGTCGCCACCCTTGAACAGAACAAGTTTTTCGATTTCACGGCGACTGAGGGCACGATCACCGCCCATATGGGAGACCAGCCAGGTCAGCGCGTCGGGCTCTGCCGATAGACCAGCCTCTTTAAGGCCTTCACGAACAACTTGATCCAGCGCCCGGGCGTCATCGGAATAACAGGGTAGTGCCGCCGCATTGTCGGCACCTTCGAAAAGTTTGCGCAGAGACGAGCGGGGACCAAGATCGCCGCCGTAAAAAACCACCAGCGCATCACCGATGATGTCGTCGAGAAACCCTTCGACGGTTTGACTGATGGCATCCGTCGCATCCCGCACTTTAACGAAACGGCGCCCGCCGGTGAGAGACATAGAAGCAGCTTCATCGGCGAGACGGGCCGGGTCTGCTTTTAACGTTGCCGTATCAAGGTCGGCCATACGAAACGGATCGTTGTCTCCTTTGAGAACCGAAGCCTGGAGCGCTTCGACCCGTTCCCTGACCAAACCGGAGTCGGGGCCATAGACCAATATGGCCTGCGCCTTAGTGTCCGGTGACCGGGCGAAAGCATCGGCGCGACCCGCCTGAACTTTCACCATTCAACCGTTGTCCGAGTGGTCGTCATGATCGTATTACCGCGCAGCCTGCTGTTTCGACGCGCGCTCGAAGTAGACCGCGAGCCGGGTGCGGATTTCATCGCTGATCTGCCGCAGCGCTCGACTTTCGGCATCGCGCTCCGAAGTAATCGTGGCGTATTGATCATCGAGAATATTGTAGGACACGACAGCCCGCACCCGCTCGCGGCTGAGACGCGTGGTGCCATCCCACAAAGTATAGTTCGCGGTCAGAATTAGGTTGGCGCGGGACGTTGTAGAATCCTTGCGAATGCCGAGCTCTTGGGTCTGGGCTGCAAGCCGAACTTGTAAATCATAGCGCGAGCCGGAGAGACCGCTCGGCCGCAGTTTTTCCGCGAGCTGCTGGCGCAACACCATGCCACGCCGCTCGGCGATGGGGCGGATATCGACCTGAGCGAGACTAGCCACCACGGAGTCTGACGAGGTCACGCCCCGCGAACCGTACATGGGCGTAAAGCCACAAGCAGCAAGAGTAAGGCACAAGGCAAGGGTCAAAGAGAAACGCATAGGTCGTTTGGACCGCACCGGCGACGCACTGTCAAGGCCAGGACCGCCGTGCCATAATTTCTCGGATACACACTCCTATGAGAGAGGCCGTCCATGACCCATTTTAGCGCGCGTTTTCTTGCGATCATAACCGCTATGGCCCTCGGTAATTTTGCCCTCAACGCCGTTGCCCAAAACAACGAAGACGTGATGGCAGCGACCGGCCGTGGTGAAAATGCCAACACCGGACCGCTGCACACGGTAACGATTATTACCCCAGACCTAGCGGCCCTCCGAAAATTGTACGAAACCGGACTCGGCTTAACTGTGACCGGACCGCACGCAGTGTCCGATGAAGACCGCGCGGTGCAACACCGGCTGTGGGGCATGCCCGACGATCTCGGCTATGACATCTATATGTTTCGCCGCCCAGGAGTAGACGGCACCGTGCAAATGCGGGTGCTCGTTACGGACCGCCCGACACCGCATATGCGCAGCGGCTGGGACCGGCAACAGATCGGCCCTTACGGCATGGGCTTTCCGACCATTGATGTGTTTGGCGCAGACGAAGAACTCCGGGCTCTTGGCTTCGAACGGGCCGTGCCGGAAGTGGAAGTGTTCCAGGTCTCAGCTCCAAACGGTGATTCCTATCCTGTCAGCGAAGCGCCGTTTTATGGGCCAGAGTATTTGCGCATTATCGCCATCGGGCGCGGCGGCGGGCGCCCCCAGGTTGGTTCATACAACGAGGAGACGGGACGGGGCGGGCCGGTCTACGCCACCCAAATCGTGCCGGACGCCGACGCCATGATCGAATTTTTCACCACCGTCCTCGATATGGAAGTGCGCTCCGATCGCGTGTGGCGAGAATACGAAATCCCGTTTCGGTTTTCCCTGATCCACGCCAAGGGGTCGCAAACCGGTCACACGCCTTTAGTGGAATACGCGGACGAATTTGAAATCCCCGGCACAGGGGTGGCACCGCGTCCACCCAATCGCGGCATGGCGATTTGGAGTTACAAGGTGAAAGACCTGGATGGCATTCTCGCGCGTGCCGAGGCGGCGAACGTTCCGGTCCACGCCGGGCCGGAGACCTACGAATCGCCAAGCCTGGGCAAGCATCGCGGGGCAACGTTTTTGGCGCCCAACGGATTTATGATTGAGGTGTTTGAAGCCACGAAGTAACGGCCGAAGGGCTAAAGCCCGGCGGTTTCTTCTAGTCCGAGCATGAGGTTAAGGCACTGCACCGCCTGTCCCGACGCGCCTTTGCCGAGATTGTCGAGCAGTGCGACCAGCACCACCTGTTCACGCTCTTCATTGCCAAAGACATAAAGAGTCATTTGGTTTGTGTCGTTGAGTCCTTCGGGACCGAGGTGAGTCATCGCCGATGCTTCGTCGACAGTTGCAACGGTGACAAAGGGTTGGTTCGCATACCACGCCGATAAACAGTCTTGCAGGTCAGATGGCTTAACCGACTTGGGCAAAGACCAAAGACTGAGCGGCACTTGGACCAACATGCCTTGGCTGTACCGACCTTCTTGCGGAAAGAAGACTGGGTCGTGCTGCAAACCAGCATACTTACGCATTTCCGGCACGTGCTTGTGCTGCAGCGCGAGACCGTAGGACCGCAAGGGTGTGGCTACCGGATTTTCTGCGTTCGGATCTTCATAGGACTCAATGTTTTGCCGCCCGCCACCGGAGTAGCCGGAGACCGCGTTGATTGAGATCGGGAAATCGGCGGGAATTAATCCGGACGCAATCAACGGATGGAGCAACGCCACTGCGCCGGTTGGATAACACCCGGGATTGCTGACCCGACCCGCCTCTGCGATGAGGGCCGATTGATCGCTGTCGAGCTCGGGGAAACCATAGACCCAGCCGTCTGCCGTTCGATGAGCGGTGCTGGCATCAATGACTTTGACCTTATTGTTGTCGATCAGCGCGACCGCTTCCCGGGCCGCAGCATCGGGCAAGCACAAGACGGCAAGGTCGCAAGCGTTAAGCGCGTCTTTGCGGGCTGCCATGTCTTTGCGCACAGAGTCGTCCAGATGCAGGAGAGACACGTCAGTCCGGCCGCTTAACCGATCCCGGATTTGCAGACCCGTTGTGCCTGCTTCGCCATCAATGAAAACTGTCGGTGCCATCGCTCTCGAGCCCAGAGGTTTTGCTGTGCGGTGGTCTACGCCCAACCGGCTGGGCGGTCAAATGCTCGCTACCCGACGACGATGTTGACGATCTTCCCGGGGATCACGATGACCTTACGGACCTGCTTGCCGTCCATTTGCGCCTGTACCGTAGGCAGCGCCAAAGCCGCAGTTTCACAGGACTCTTTATCGGCATCAGCCGCAACATCAATAGTACCGCGCATTTTGCCGTTGACCTGCACAGCCAAGGTGACCGTGTCTTCAACCAACAGAGCTGGGTCATGGCTTGGCCAGAGCTGGTCTGCGAGCAGGCCGTCTCCGCCCAAAGCAGCCCACATTTCCTCGGTGATATGAGGCATCAGGGGATTGGCCAAGCGGGCCAACGTTTCTACGGCAAACCGTCGCGCTGGACCTGCGCCTTTCAACCCGGCATCCAGTTCACCGACCGCGTTGGAAAATTCACGGATGTAGGCAACGGCAGCGTTATAGCGAAAACCTTCTAGGGCTTCGGTCACCTGAGCAATGGCTTTGTGGGTGGCTTTAACAATGTCAGCCGCGGCCTCGTCCATTTCATTGAGAGGCGACAACGGACCCGCGTCGGTCGGTGTTTCATCGACCATCCGCCATAGTCGATTCAAATACCGCCACGCACCTTCGATTCCGGAATCGGTCCATTCCATGTCCCGCTCCGGAGGTGAGTCCGACAGCATGAACAAGCGGGCTGCATCAGCGCCATAGGTATCGATGATATTCGCGGGATCGACAGTGTTCTTTTTCGACTTGGACATCTTTTCAGACCGGCCAACTGTGACCGTTGTGCCATCGTCATTGTGCACCGCTGCACCGCCGTCGTTGATCGTCACCTGATCCGGCGATAGCCATGCACCCTCGGTATTCTTGTATGTCTCGTGACCGACCATGCCCTGGGTGAACAGGCCATCGAACGGCTCTGCCACATCAAGGTAGCCACACGTCTTCAGCGCCCGGGTAAAGAAGCGAGCGTAAAGCAAATGCAACACGGCATGCTCAACGCCACCGATGTATTGATCAACGGGTAGCCACTGATTAGCCGCCGCTTTATCAAACCCAAGCGTTTCGTTTTTTGGATCGCAGAAGCGAGCAAAGTACCAAGAGCTTTCAAAAAAAGTATCGAAGGTATCGGTTTCCCGCTCCGCATCTTTGCCGCAACTGGGGCAAGAGACCTTCTTCCACGTCGGATGGCGCGCCAAAGGATTGCCCGGCTGATCAAAGGTCACGTCGTCCGGCAGCGTGACGGGCAAGTCAGAGTCGGGAACCGGAACAGCGCCACAGTCATCACAATGGATAATCGGGATCGGACAACCCCAATAGCGTTGCCGTGATACACCCCAATCTCGCAGGCGATATTGAACGACACCTTCGCCCTGGCCGTCGGCTTCTACTTTCTCGATCGCGGCGCGCTTAGCATCGTCGACCGCCATGCCGTCCATGAACATTGATTTGACCGCCACGCCGTCACCGGTGAAAGCGTCATTGCCCGCTTCCATCTCGGTGGCAAAGGCAACAGGATCAGCGTCCTTAGGTGCGACAACGCAAAGCACAGGGAGGCTATGCTTACGGGCAAAATCCATATCCCGTTGATCGTGGGCGGGGCAGCCGAAGATCGCGCCAGTGCCGTAATCCATGAGCACGAAGTTCGCCACATAGATCGGCACTTCCCAATCCGGATCAAACGGATGCTGTGCCGTCAGCCCGGTATCGAAGCCTTTTTTCTCTGCTTTCTCGATGGCCTCTTCTGAGGTGCCGAGGCGGTTGCAGTCGGCGACAAAGGCCGCCAGTTCCGAATTGGTTTCCCCTAACTGCGCCGCCAACGGATGGTTGGGCGAGATGGCACAGAAGGACGCACCAAATAATGTGTCGGGCCGGGTGGTAAAAACTTCCAGTTTTTCGGGCAGCTCAACACCGTCCGGCTGCAACACGGGCCACTTAATGCGCGCGCCTTCGGACCGGCCAATCCAGTTGTGCTGCATCAAACGAACTTTATCGGGCCACCGTTCCAATGTTTCGATGGCCGCTAAAAGGTCTTCCGCATAGTCGGTGATCTTGAGGAACCATTGGTTCAGCTTGCGGCGCTCAACCGGAACACCGGAGCGCCAGCCTTTGCCATCGACCACTTGTTCGTTGGCCAAGACCGTGTTTTCGACCGGATCCCAGTTGACCCATGATTCTTTTCGGTACGCCAGCCCAGCCTTGATAAAATCCAGGAACATCTTTTGCTCATGGCGGTAGTACTCGGGCTCGCATGTGGAGATCTCTCGGCTCCAGTCCAATGACAAACCCAAGGGGCCGAACTGTTCACGCATATCTGCAATGTTTTCACGGGTCCATGTGCCAGGGTGCACACCGCGTTCCAACGCCGCATTCTCTGCCGGCAAGCCAAAGGAATCCCAGCCCATCGGGTGCAACACGTCACAGCCTTGCGCCTTGCGGAAGCGCGCGACCACATCACCGAGCGTGTAGTTACGGACGTGGCCCATGTGAAGGCGCCCCGACGGATAGGGGAACATTTCCAGGACAAAATACTTGGGCTTTGACCCATCGCCAGAGGCCACAAAACAGTCGGCGTCGGCCCAGGCTTTTTGCCATTTGGGCTCAACCTCTTTGAAATTGTAACGGGCGTCAGACATGGGAGGAGCGTCTTAACAAAAGGAAAGGGTAATGAACGGCGTTTTGGTGTGCACGCAGATGCGTTTAGCCCTCTTCGGCGACAGCCTGCATGCGCAACTGACGGGCCCGGGTGAGCACAGCTTCTTCGAATTCGCCGGTAACGTCGGCGCCGACAGGCGCGTCAGACCAGCGACCCGTACCATCATCTTGCTGCCGGAACACGGAAACCTTGAGACCATCGGCCCTGAGAGAACGGCCTAGAATGTACATATTAACCTTGAAGCGCTCACCGGGGGTTTCAGGCGGCGCATACCAGTCCGTGATAATCACACCACCGAACGGGTCAGCCGAGGCCAGCGGCATAAAGGAAATGGTATCGAGAGACGCACGCCACAAAAACGCATTAACGGCAACAGCCCCGTCCGTGCCTTGCGAGTTGGAGTCTCCGAACAGCGTAATACCCAGCCCAGTTTCAGGCGGGGCATCGGAGCGAAATTCCGGCGACGTTCTATACGTCGACCCATCGTTGTCATCACCAGAGCAGGCCGATACGGCAAGGGCCAAAACACAGGCTGCGCTCACCTTGAACAGAGTGGCGAGAGAAGACGAAAGCGCCATGCCGCAGATCTCCTAAGTGGACCAGCCATACGGCCGGTTTAGAAAAGTTGGGCAGAGATGCCCGCAGGAACCGCGCTTTATAGCCAATCTCTGACCCTCGCCACAATGGCAAGTACGACCCCAACCCAATGATAAAGCCGCCTTATCGAAAAATAGTGCCAAGAATAATCGTCTATAGTGCCGCAGAATGGTGTGTACCAAGGCTTAACGAGGCTATGAGGCAAAACAATGACTAGAATAAATAGTCTCGAAAATCATATTGCACTGTCTCAGATATGAACTATTTTCCCCTTCGCCTTAGACACGCCCACTTTGCGCACCGGAGCGACGACCTGATGGTACCCCTTTTTCGACACCGCCCAATTGGCCTTCCTTTATCTGGCCTGGTATTTGGCCTGGCCTTACTGGTGACGAACCCGAGCGGCGCGGCCGAACAAATCAAGCTCTCTCTTGGCGGCAAAATGGAGCAATACTTCTTCCTGACGGATGCAGACGAGCTTCCCGGTGAGTCCTTAAATTCTTCTGGGGCGCTGTCCGACGTCGAAGTCTATTTCTCCGGCAAGACCGTGCTCGACAATGGCATCGAGATTTCCGCCAAAATCGAGATGGAAGCGGAGAACAAGAACAGTGGTGAAGTCGATGAACAATACATCGATGTAAAGACGGCATTCGGCAGACTGAGAGTGGGTGAGACTGAAGGCTTCAATCACAACTTCAGTTATGAGACTCCCTACGTGGCTTACGAAGACGATGAGATTGTCGGTCGCGTGGTACCACGGCGCACGTCGATTAGCGTCAAAGAGATTATGACCTTCGAACGCTTCACCGGCGATGCATTTCAGATTGGCTATGAGTCTCCGACCATCGCTGGGTTCACCGTTGGGGCAAACTATTTCCCGACGACGACTCAGGGTGAAGACGGATTCTTCGACAAAAGCACCATCGACAACAATGCGTGGGAAGTCAGTGGGGCTTGGGAAGGCCGGGTGCGGGGCGGCAAGGTCGGCCTCGTCGGTGGCTACTTCGACAGCCAGTCTCGGGTCGGTGGCAACGACGGCGAGACCGCGTGGAACGTAAGCGCCCAGGCCGAGATTGGTGGATTTACGGTCGGTGGAAGCTTCATTCGGTCAACGCCCGATGATGAACTCAATTCGTCCACCTTCGGAATCGCAACAACTTATGAAATCGGTCCTTGGGGGATTGGCGCGTCTTACTTCCGCGTGCGCGCAGACGCCATCCCAAACGCCATCATCAAAGACAAAATCGACCAGGGTAAACTTGAGGCGTCCTATGTTCTTATTCGTGGTATCAAACTTGGCATGACCGGGTTCATCGTCGGACAAGAACCAGCCGGTGGCCCAGAGTTTAACGACATGGGTTTGATCAGCTCGGCCATTCTGCGCTTCTAAGCTAGACATTATCGGCGATGAGGAAGTCATAGACGCCGATGTCCAATCAAGATGATCAACTAAAACCATATCTCTGCGATTGGCTTGCTAAACAGGCCGACGCAACGCCCGACGCCCTTGCGCTTTTTGATTTAGCGACCGGGCGGCAAACCACCTATGGCGAGATGTTCGATCGGTCGCGTCGCATCGCATCCGTGTTAGCGAATCAATTCGGTGTTGGCCTTGGCGATAGAGTTCTGGTCGTGGCCTACAACTCCACCGATCTCTACGAGGTTCTTTTTGCGTGTTGGCGTATCGGGGCCATCTACATGCCGGTGAACTGGCGCCTGGTTACATCGGAGATTGTCGCCATTGTGGATGACGCCACACCAGCGTTGATGATTGCCGATCGTGCTTTTGAAGCCACGGTCGGTGAATTGGATTTGCCGGTGTTGTGGCGCACGGACGGAGAAGGTAATCCCTTTGAAACGGCAATTGGGGCATCCGAACCTTGGTCCGAGTTTGTAGAACCGGATCTCGATGCCACCACCAACCTGCTCTACACATCGGGGACAACGGGGCGGCCGAAAGGCGTCATCAGCACTTGGCGCATGCAGGCAATGGCCGTCAACCAAGCCGCTCATGTCATCCTTGGCAACGCAACGCGCACTCTGACCGCGGCGCCGATGTTCCACACTGCGGGCCTAAACTCCTTTGCCCTGCCGTTGTTTTACTACGGCGGCACGGTCCACATCATGCGCCATTGGGACGCCGCTGAGGCGCTGTCCTATTTGTCTGACCCCGAGCTTGGCATCACCCATACCTTAGGCGTTCCGGTTCAGTTTCAAATGATGACTCAGTGCGACGGCTTTACAGACGCGACATTCCCGACAGTTGTTCGCGCGGGTGTCGGCGGCGCGCCGGTGACAGAAGAGTTGCTCACGCAGTATCAGCAAAAGGGCCTGATGCTATGCAATTCCTACGGCATGACCGAAGTGTTTGGCGTCGCCACATTGCCGCCGGAAAAGGCTCAGAAAAAACTTGGCTGCGTTGGGTGGGCAGTGGTCGGCACAGAAATCCGCATTGCTGACGAATTAGATACGCCGGTGCCACATGACACCATCGGTGAAATTCAAATCAAAAGTGAGGGCGTGACGCCGGGATATTGGCAAGCACCAGAGCTCACCGCTTCGACCCATACGGCAGACGGCTGGTTCAAAACCGGTGACATGGGACGTATGGACGACGAGGGAGCGCTCTACGTCGTCGACCGCAAGAAAGACATGTTCATTTCCGGAGGTGAGAACGTCTATCCAGCTGAGGTCGAAAACGTCCTGGCGTTATTCCCCGAGATCGCGGAATCAGCCGTGATTGGTGTATCTGACGAACAATGGGGTGAAGTCGGTCACGCCGTCGTTGTGCTCAAAGAAGATCATGTGCTCGATAAAGAAAACGTGCGCGAGCGTTGCTCCGAACACCTGGCACGGTACAAAGTGCCGAAACATGTTTCCTTTGCTGAAAACCTGCCGCGCAGCGCCCAAGGCAAAGTGCAGAAAAAAGAATTGAAAGAGACCTATGACTGACTCCGTCGCCGAGAAGATCGCCGCAATTAAAAGGCGCCTCGCTATTCCCGCGTTTGCAGCCCCAATGTTTTTGGTTTCTGGCCCAGACTTGGTGATTGCAGCGTGTAAGGCGGGAGTCATCGGATCTTTCCCGACGATGAATGCTCGGCCTATCTCCGCTTTGGAGGAGTGGTTCGAGCGAATCACCAAAGAACTCGCCGAAGCAGAGCAGGCCAATCCAGGAACGACGGCACCATGGGCCGCCAATATCATTTGTCATTCCACGTCGAAACGCTTCAACGAAGATTTCGCACTGCTGCAGCAGTACAAGCCCGAAATCGTCATCACCGCGCTTGGCTCGCCCAAGCGTGTTGTTGAAAAAGTGCATGGCTACGGCGGCTTGGTTTTTGCCGACGTCAACTCCGTGGCCTACGCCAAGAAAGCCGTGGATGCGGGGGCCGATGGACTGGTGTTGGTATCAGCCGGGGCCGGCGGACACACAGGATTTGTCACCGGCTTTGCTTTTGTACCAGCGATCCGATCCTTCTTTGACGGACCAATTATTCTGGGCGGCGGTATTGTTGATGGTGCCGGCATCCGCGCTGCTGAAGTTTTAGGGGCTGACTTTGGTTACCTCGGAACACGGTTCATCGCGACGGAAGAAAGTCTCGCGCCGGAGAGTTATCGCGACATGCTGGTCGCCGCGACGGAAGAAGACGTCATGTTGACGGCTCATTTTACGGGTGTCCCGGCGAACTATCTCAAAACATCGATCATCGCTGCGGGGCTCGATCCCGATACATTGAAAGCCCGCAAAGACAAAAGTTTTGAAGGCCGTCACGACGGGCCGGAGAACAACAAGGCCTGGCGAGACATTTGGTCCGCAGGACAGGGTGTGCGGGCGGTCGACAAAATTCAACCCGCCGCAACGTTGATTGCTCAACTTAAGGCCGAATACGAAACTGCAAAAGCTAAGCCGTAATGGAAAAACCGCCGCCCATCAAAGCCCGCGACCTGCTCGGCGGGGAAGCCATTGGCTTCGACGAAGACACCGGAGTCGGCAAGGTGCGCTACATTCCTGATGAAGGTCTGATGAACCCAGCCGGCACGGTACTCGGCGGATATTTATCTGCCATGCTGGATGACGTCGCCGGAATGGCGACCTGGTACGCGGGTGGGAAACGAATGTTTGCAACAGCGCAGATGTCGACATCTTTTTTACGTGCCGCCAAGCTCGGAGAGCCGCTAATTGGTGAGTCCACAGTCACCGGTCACGGCAAACGGCAAGCATTTGCTGAGGCGACCCTCTCGCGTGAATCCGACGGCCGGATCATTGCCAAGGCAACATTGGTACAAACGTTTTTAGACTGATGTCTTCGATATTCTTTAGGAGAACTGATATGCGATCAATCTTCCGTTCGATAACAACGTCTCTATTCATTGTTCTCATCGGTTTAAGCCCAGCACGTGCTGAGATCATCGCGGTGATTGGAACCGGCATGATGGGCAGTTCAATGGGAGTGCGCCTAGCCGAACAAGGACACACCGTTGTGTATGGATCTCGCTCACCGAACAGCGAAAGAATTCAGGCTTTGTTGAAACGAACAGGACCAGAGGCCACCGCCGTATCTCAGCCTGATGCGGCTGAGCAGGCAGAGATCGTTGTTCTCGCCGTGCCACGCGCCGTTGCTGAAAAGGTAGTGGCTCAGCTCAAGCCAAGTTTATCTGGCAAACTTGTTTTGGACCTTGGCAATTCGGTCAAAGGCGGTGACGACGGATTACCCCAATATATAGACGGCCCGTCTTTGGGTGAAAAAGTACAAGATATGATTCCCGATGCGCGCGTGGTCAAAGCCTTTAATACGGTTGGTTTTCACGTCGTTGCCAATCCCGGTCGCGCCGGTGGTCGGGTGAGCGTGCCGGTTGCGGGCAATGATGAAGCAGCAAAAGCCTGGGTGATGGACTTGGCAGAAAGTTTCGGTTTCGACGCGATGGATGTCGGGCCGATCCGTGTTTCACGAATCCTGGAGGGGATGTCCGCGCTCTATCGCGTGCCCCACTTCGCCGGACGCAAAGAGGATACGTTCGAGTATTACCTGCGCCGGGTTGCAGAGCCGCCTCTAGAAGAAACAAAAGCGCTTAGGGGCGAGTAAAACTTATCGGCGTTGGCGTTACCCAGGAACGTCAAACCCCGCATCGCGGATCGCTTCCTCGACCTGGCCCTGAATAATAATCGCAGGGTCAAACTCCACTTCCACATTGGCACCTTCGAGGGAGGCCGTTGCAACGCAGACGCCGTCGCATGCGCAGAGCGCTTTTTCAACACTCGACGTACAGCCGCCGCACGTCATACCCTCAACGGGGATGAGAACTTTTTCCATGGCTAAAACCCCTAAAAACAAGCCGTGTGTCTTAGTCTAAAACCGGTCGCCAGCGGCGCAACAACAAGGCATTGGAGACAACGCTGACGCTCGACGCTGCCATCGCCGCGCCAGCAATAGCCGGACTTAAGTAACCAAGCGCCGCTAATGGAATGCCAACGACATTGTAGATAAACGCCCAAAACAAATTCTGTTGAATCTTACGCCAAGTGGCGCGGCTAATCCCCAATGCCGCGGCGACCAATCGCGGATCAGGGCGCATCAACGTAATCGCAGCAGTTTCCATGGCGACATCGGTTCCCGTGCCCATGGCAATACCAACATCTGCAACGGCCAACGCCGGCGCGTCGTTGATCCCATCTCCAACCATGGCAACGACGTGATTCTCTGCGTGTAAGGCCGAGATAGCCGCCGCCTTATCATCGGGACGGACGCCACCACGTGCATTTTCAATCCCGACCGTCTTAGCAACCGCGTTTGCGACCGCTAGTGCGTCACCGGACAAAAGGTGCGACGTGATACCAAGCCGTTTTAGAACAGAGACAGCTGACTTGGCTTCATCGCGTATGGGGTCAGCTAAGGCGAAGAGCGCGGACAAAGACTCATCGACCGCCATCCATATTACGGTATGTGCGTTTTGTTCCCACGCTGACGATGGAGCAGTACCGGACGATGTTTCGATGTTTGATTCGGCCATGAACGCGTGATTGCCGAGGTGAATTACGCGATCGTTTACGGTGCCAGTGATACCGCGGCCTGTGATGCTTTGAAAGTCAGTCACGGAGGAAAGCGAAACGTCTTTCTGTTCGGCGAGGGACAAGATTGCTTTCGCCAAAGGATGTTCACTGCCGCTTTGCACGGAGGCCGCCAAGGCGATTAACTCAGACTCATCACCATGTATCACATGAAAATCAACAACAGCAGGATGCCCTTTGGTTAGAGTGCCGGTCTTGTCGAAGATCACCGTGTCAACACGATGCGCACGCTCTAACGCTTCAACGTCTTTAATTAATATTCCTGCGCGGGCTGCTGCCCCTGTCCCGGTAACAATCGCCGTCGGTGTCGCAAGACCAAGCGCGCACGGACAGGCGATGACCAAAACGGATACGGCTGCGACCAACGCTTGTTCAATGGTCCCACCAGAGACAAGCCAGCCGATGAAGGAAACGGAGGCAATGCCGATGACAACGGGAACAAATACGGCAGCAACTTTGTCGATCAAACGTTGAACCGGTGCTTTACCGCTTTGTGCGTTTTCCACCAGTTTAATGATACGCGAGAGCATGGAGTCAGCGCCGACACGAGTCGTTCGGATCGTCAGCAAGCCTGTTCCGTTGATCGCTCCGCCGGTGACTGAGTCGCTGATGCTTTTTTCCACCGGTAAACTTTCACCGGTAAGCAAAGACTCATCAACGGCAGAGTCACCGTCCTCGATTACCCCATCAACAGGGATTTTTTCGCCGGGACGGACGATGACGATGTCACCGGCAATAACCTGATCGACGAGAACTTCAACAACGTCACCATCGCGACGGACGCGTGCGACGTCTGGCCGCAGAGTCATGAGCGCACGTATCGCTGCGGTCGTCCCCCACTTGGCGCGCGCTTCTAAAACTTTGCCCAACAACACCAACGTAATGATGACGGCCGAGGCTTCGAAATACAGCTGTCCGGTCGCTGCGTTACCGAGAGTGGCGAGAAGATACAGGCTGTATCCAAAAGCTGCGGTCGTCCCCATAACGACGAGCACGTCCATGTTGCCGGACCTCGCACGCACAACGTTCCAAGCGCCGCGATAAAAACGCGCACCGGCGAACACTTGAACCGGCAGTGCTAACGCGAGTTCAGTCCAAGGTGAGAGATGGAAACCCGCACCAGTAAAATGCGCGCCCATCTGCGCAACCAAGGGCAGGGTGAGCACTGCGGCAAAAGCGAGTGTTAGGTAATCTTTGAGCAAAGCCTTTTGTTTTTTATCTTTAACATCCGCGGCAGTTTCATTGGAAACTTTGCGCGCTGTGAATCCGGCTTTGGATATTGCATCTGCAAGAACCTCAAACGTTACTGTTCCCTTGGGTGCGGAAACAGAAGCGCCTTCGATGGCGAAATTGACGGCGGCATAGGAAACGCCTGGAACTCGCAACAGAGCTTTTTCAGACCGTGTCGCGCATGCAGCGCACGTCATGCCATCGAGGGCGAAGACGAATTCGTCATCGGGAACAGAAAATCCCGTGCGCCCGACCGCAGCGACAACATCGAGAACAGAGACTTGATCCGGGTCGACATCGATAGTCGCCTGTTCGAGGGCAAAGTTAACCGACGCCGACTCAATGCCCGGCACGTGCAACAACGCCTTTTCCAAACGCGTCGAACAGGCTGCACAAGTCATCCCTTCAATAGGGAGCCGGAGAGATGCTGTTTTTGAATCGGAGAGGGAGGTATCAGGCATGCCATCTATATGAGGCTTCCACAAGCTGGAAGGTCAAGGGGCGGTGTTTTCCTCAGTGCGGACTGGATCAACCGGCGTGATTCGCCAATGACTGCTGTGTTCTCCCGGCGGGTCAAAGCGAAATGGCACACAATTGGCCGCACGTGCATCGGGTAAGGCGCATAAAACCTGGGCAAATGCGCGATAGACACCACCGTGGCAAACGATCAACACCGGGGCGGGGTAACGTGTCAGCACTTCATCAAGCGCATTGATGATGCGGGTAGTGAAATCAGACACCGGCTCCATTCCTTCGAGGTCTGCGTCGACAAATCCGGAAAACCACTGCCGGCCTTCATGGGGGCCGAAAGCTCGCTCGATCAGACCCGCGTGACGGGAAACCGACAGACCGAGGATCCGATTCACGATCTCTGCCGTTTCAAAGGCGCGTTTCAGGGGGCTAGTGACAATTCGGGATAGGCCCTGGCCGTTCCGCCGAACTGGCCTGATCGCGACCCGTGTCATTGAGAGCGGTATCCGTCTGGCCCTGGGCCAGCCGGTTCTTGTTCCAGTCCGTCTCGCCATGGCGAAGAAAGAAAAAGGGCACCCGGGGCAAAGCCGCAAGTGTGTCTTGGATGTCCATAAGATTGGGTACTTAGATGTATATCAATGTATTTAAAATAATAAATACAGTAGTTTGCTAGAAATATTATTCGCGATCTTGAGATCCGCTACTACCCGTATCGTCGCTTCTGGGATCCGGATGAACCTCTGAGACCGCCGCCTCTTCGCTGTGATCGGGCTTAAATGTGCCGCCGCGTTTGGCCAACACTTCCTCAATATCGAGGACATTCGGATCACGATCTGCAGTTAAAGGGCGCATGGCTTTTGGACGAGTGAGCCTGCTGACCACGTCATCCAGTTGCTCGAGGTCGGAATAGGACAGGGACAGGACACCCCCCTGACCGTCAAAGCTGATATCGACCTTGAGGCCGAGCACCTCTTCAAGCCGGGTTTCGAGATCGCGGGTATCCGCATTCTTGGCTGAAGGCGCCGTTTCGGCCTCTGTACTACGCGGACGGCCCAGTTTTCCGTGCTTTTTCACCAGTTTCTCGACCTGGCGGACCGATAAGCCTTTGGCCACGATCTGCTTGGCCAGGGCACCGGCATCGGTCACCCCGATCAGCGCGCGGGCATGTCCCATGGACAGGGAGCCCTGATCCAACAAGTGTTTCACGCTCTCGGGCAAGACCAGAAGGCGGATCATGTTGGCCACATGGCCGCGGCTTTTGCCGAGCACTTCGGCCAGCGCCTCTTGGGTGTGACCAAATTCATCGGCCAGGCGCTGATAGCCCTCAGCCTCTTCCAGTGGGGTTAAATCTGCGCGCTGCAGATTCTCCACCAGGGCCACTTCGAGGACCTCGGTATCGGTAAAATCTTTAATGATTACAGGGACTTGATGAACTTGTGCCCGTTGCGCAGCGCGCCAGCGCCGCTCACCGGCGATGATCTCATAAGTGCCGTCGGGCGCGGCCCGGACTAGGAGGGGCTGCAATACACCCTTGTCCCGTATGGACGCTGCAAGCTCTTCGATCTGCTTGCCGTCAAACACCCGCCGGGGCTGAAACCGCGACGGGGCCATATGCTCGACGGGCAGCTCAGTGAGGCCGGTAGTCAGCGGTTTTGAGCCAGATTCCGTTGATTCAGGCGTTGACGGTGAGGCATCTGCGGCTTTGACCGGGGCATCCTCAGCGGCTTCTCCGAACAGGGCATCGAGGCCCCGACCGAGGCTTTGGCGTGGCTTATTGGCGCTCATGCCGCAAGGGCCTGTTCGCGCTTGAGCACTTCACCCGCAAGATTGAGGTAGGCCTGTGCCCCCTTGGACTGGAAATCATACAGAAGCACTGGTTTTCCGTGGGATGGGGCCTCTGAAACCCGCACATTTCTAGGAATAACCGTGGTGTAGACCTTGTCGCCAAAGAAGCCGCGGACATCGGACTCAACCATTTCTGACAGGTTGTTACGTTTGTCGACCATGGTCAGGACGATACCCTGAATCTCGAGGGTGGGGTTGAAGGATTGGCGCACTCGCTCAATTGTTTTCACCAACTGGCTGACCCCTTCGAGAGCCAAGAACTCGACCTGGAGCGGCACCAACACCGCATCGGCGGCCACCCACGCATTCAAAGTGAGTAGCCCCAGAGACGGCGGGCAATCAATCAGAACATAATCATAGGACGTAGCCGAGCCGGACAGAGCGGAACGCAAGCGTTTCTCGCGGTTTTCAATATCAACGAGCTCAAGCTCAGCGCCAGCAAGATCAACCCCTGACGGCGCAATGCTGAGGTTGGGCACCTTGGTTAAGACAGCTGCCTCATCAAGGCCAGCGTCACCCATCAGCACATGATAGGTGTTGGTCGCGCGGTCTTTGGCGGGAATGCCCAAGCTGGTAGAGGCGTTGCCCTGGGGATCGAGATCAACGATCAGGACTCTCTTATCGACCGCGGCCAGGGCCGTTGCCAGATTGACGGCCGTGGTGGTTTTACCAACGCCGCCTTTCTGATTTGAGATCGCAAGGACGCGTGGCGAAGCGCCCGGGTCAGACCGATGGGCTTGAGGGGGAATGGATTCGATCGGACTGGACACTGGACACCTCGCACACGCTCAACACACTACCTCGCGGATCGGTACTGCTGGGTTGCCGATCCACCTTCATATTCCATATTTTGTGTGCCTCGGTCAATTCATCCCCTACATGTTGTCCCTTTAAGTAAATATGCTGGGTGTCCGGTCCGGAGAAGGGGCGCGCGTATCCGAGCAATTTATCCAATGGTGCCAAGGCCCTGGCGGTTATGACATCGGCAATAAACGGTTTCACCGTCTCAATTCTATTATTATGAATTTTTATAGAAACAGCCGTTTGTTCGGCGACAGTCTGTAAAAATGACACTTTTTTGCCCGTCGATTCGATTAGATGAACCTCTGGGATGCCCATAATAGCAAGCACAAGGCCTGGGAAACCGGCCCCAGACCCCAGATCGACCAATACTTTTGTGTCTTTTTGGATCAGCGGAAACAGCTGGGCGGAATCCAGCATGTGGCGGTGCCAGACATCCTCCAGCGTAGAGCGGGCCACCAGATTCATCCGGCTATTCCAGTCCGCTAGAACATCCGCATAGATATGCAAGCGTTCCATTGTTTCACGTGAAACACCGGTGGCGGTCTGAAAATCATCTGCAGAGAACGCTGTTTGTTTCACGTGAAACAATCCTGACATCTTATCTGGGGTGGCTAAGTCGCTTGTATAAGGATCGCGCCGACACCTGCAAGGGCGATTCCAACAATCATATCCAGCAAGCGTTGCCGAGACGCCAGACCTACTCGGATTCGGTCGTGAGACAGGATGGTAGACACAGAGGTAAACCATGCCGCCGTCAATAGGGGCATCCCCAGCACAGCGAGTGTAAGTTCGCTTCTTCCAGGGACAGCGTCGCTGAGGACCGCAGTCAGCCCAATCAACACGACTGCCGCCTTTGGGTTAGCCAAATTTGTCACCGCGCCCAGTATCAACGGCGATCCCTCGAGTTCTGCTGGCTCACTCTGTTCCCTCGGCCTTTGACCCCGAATGGACGCTGATATCGCGCGCGCTCCCAAATAGATGAGAACGCCACCCGCCAACAATCGGGCCCCTTGCCAGACGTCCGGCGCAGCCTCAATCAATCCACCTAGACCTGCCGCGGCGGCTAGGACCCATAGACCGACACCGATCGCGATGCCAAGCGACGCAAGAATAGCGGCCCGCTTGCCCTGCTTTAAAGATAAAGCAACGACCAGCAGCAGGTCGGGGCCAGGACTAATGAGGCCAACAATGAAGGCGCCATAAACCGCAAGGAGGATTGAGCCTTCAGTCACGCCGCGTGTTTCACGTGAAACATTGAAGCTCGTTTTTAGCCGACTTGGGCCAATGAGGAGGCCGCAGTCGGTTTCCGAACATGACGCAACAGGGCTGTCAGACCCGCCGGTGTGACCCCAGGTATACGAGCCGCCGCACCCAAGGTGGCCGGGCGGGCCGCAGTCAGTTTCTGGCGGACCTCGTTGGAAAGGCCCCCAACCACGGCATAATCCAAGGAGTCCGGCAGGGCTAGAGCCTCATCCTTGCGGAAAGCCCGGATATCCGCCTCTTGACGCTCCATATATCCGGCGTAGCGGCCCTCAATCTCAAGCTGTTCGCGGACATCGGGACGGATATCCTCTAGCTCTGGCCATAGGTCTTGGATCTGACTCCAGCCGATATCCGGATAGGACAGAAGATCAAAACTCGAGCGCCAGACCCCGTCTTGATTGATATTATAGCCGCGCGCAGCGAGCGCCGTCGGTGTCGCCGACAAGCCCTGAAGACGGGTTCTGGCCTTGGTCAAGGCGTCCTTCTTCTCGGCAAATACGGCAGCGCGATCACTGCCAACACAACCGGCCGCGACACCCTTATCCGTCAGTCGCAGGTCCGCATTGTCCGCTCGAAGTTTAAGCCGATATTCGGCGCGTGACGTAAACATACGATAGGGCTCAACAGTGCCCCGGGTGGTCAGATCATCAACCATCACACCCAGATAGCCTTCAGCTCGGTCGACCGTGAACGGGCCCGACCCTCCGACGGCTCTGGCGGCGTTTACACCGGCAAGTAGCCCCTGGGCGCCAGCTTCCTCGTATCCCGTGGTGCCATTGATTTGGCCAGCGAAATACAATCCACCAACCTTACGAGTCTCGAGGGTCGCCCGGAGTTCTCTTGGGTCAACGAAGTCGTATTCAATGGCGTATCCAGCCTGAAGCATCTTTGCTTCTTCCAGACCAGGGATGGTCTTGAGCATGGCCAGTTGAACGTCCTCAGGCAGGCTGGTCGAGATACCGTTTGGATACACCGTGTCATCATCCAAGCCTTCCGGCTCGAGAAAAATCTGGTGTCCATCCCGTTCAGCAAAGCGCACCACTTTGTCTTCGATCGACGGGCAGTAACGCGGGCCGACACTCTCAATCTGGCCGTTGTACATCGGCGCCCGGTCCTTATTGGCCAGGATAAGATCGTGAGTCTCCGGCGTCGTCGATGTGATGTGGCATGAAATCTGAGGAGTGGTGATCTTGTCGGTCATAAAGGAGAACGGCACCGGCGGTGCATCCCCCGGCTGTTCGGTCAAACGGTCATAGGCAATGGTTCGCCCGTCTAGCCGCGGCGGCGTTCCTGTCTTGAGCCGACTCAATGAAAACTCTAATGTTTTCAACGTCTTAGAGAGTCCATAGGCAGCAGCTTCACCGATCCGGCCTGCCGGGATACGCTCTTCACCGCGGTGAATTATGCCGCTCAAGAAGGTGCCGGTGGTCAAGACGACGGCGCCACACGCAATGCGCTCGCCATCACCCGTGATCACAGCCGTGACCCGTTTGCTCTTGGGATCGATCTCTAGGTCTTCGGCTGCGCCAGCGCGCGTGGTCAGATTCGGTTGGTCCGCCAACAGAGACTGAACGGCTTGGCGATACAGTTTACGGTCGGCCTGGGCGCGCGGGCCGCGGACCGCCGGACCTTTGGAAAGATTAAGCATGCGGAACTGAATCCCGCCGGCATCAATCGCCCGGCCCATGATGCCATCAAGGGCATCTATCTCCCGTACCAGATGACCCTTGGCCAAGCCGCCGATGGCTGGATTGCAGGACATCTCGCCGACGGTTTCAACTTTGTGGGTCAGTAAAAGTGTGCGCGCACCAACACGCGCGGCCGCCGCGGCAGCTTCTGTACCGGCATGACCGCCACCAACGACGATAACGTCATAGGACGAAGGATTGTCCGAAGACATGAGGCGCGCAAACTCCTGCAAATTCGCGCTCTATATAACGGACTATTCTTCAACCGTCACCGGGTCGCGTGTCTACGCAGGTTCATCACCCGGTCCCGGTCTCATCGCTATCGGCAACAGCAGCAAAGAAATGGCACAAAGCACAACGATGGCAAGAGCGAGAGCCAGCGCACCGTCTTCTAGATAGGGTGCCACGAGTTGCGTACCGACAGCTGACATGCCCATCGCCGTAAACATCATCAAGCCGCCGGCCGATCCTGTGTGGTTTCCGCAAAATGCCATCGCACGTGCGAAGCCAGGTCCGCTACGAAATCCAAGGCCAATGACCATCGGCAGCATTGTCAGGATGAAAGTCACAGGCCCAAGCCACTCGGGTCTGAGCACGACGACACCGAGAAATGCCACACCGCTGATCATCTGAGACACCGCGCCAGCGGCGATTACTTTGTCGATCCCAAAATGATCGGTCAATTTGCCAGCAAGATTGGCAAAAATGACAAAGACCAAAATCAACGTCGCCTGCATCGCCACAAAGGCCGTCGTCGTATGGCCGAGATGAGTCACCAGCAAATAAGGCGACGCCATGACGAATATGATCAAACTGGTAAAGGCCAACGCATGACTGACTTGGTAGCCCATAAACCGGCGCTTCTTTAACAATCGCCAATAACGAACAGATGCCGATGGTCGATCCGCATCCGGCGGCGGTGCGGCCGGTAAGGTTAAACGCTGAAATGCTAGGATGGTGAGCAAGGCAATGAGAGTCACAAACCAGAAGGTTGATGGCCAACCAAAGACCGAGATCAACCAAGCCCCAAGAACCGGAGCCATTGCAGGCAAGACAGATTCCATAGACGAGACGATAGAGGTGAGGCGAACAACAACACTGTCATTTCCCGCTTCCCGAAGAAGGGCGGGCGCCAATGCTGTCCCTGCGGCCGCTGCAAACCCTTGAACAGCGCGCAACAGGATGAGTGCGTCCATGGTTTCCGCTAAGGCACAGGCTGCAGAAGCAATCGCGAAAGCCGCCAACGACCATGTCAGGATCAGACGACGGTCATACAAATCCGCCATCGCGCCAAAGACCAATTGCCCGATAGCAAAGGTCGCGAAGAAAATAGCCAAGGTGTATTGCGCGCCAACAGCATCTCCATTGAGCACCTCAGGCAAGATGGGAATAGCGGGCAGATATAAATCCGTCGCCAACATTGAACTGGCAGCGGCAAGAAACACAGGGAGTGCGAGGAGAAAAATCGCGCGTGTCATAGGGTATGTCCTGGCCCACTGAACCCGGGCAATAACAAGGAAGCGCGGTGTTGATATCAGGCGTGCGTTTGAGCGGCAAGGCGACCCGCCGGTTTACTTCCCAATACAAAAATCTCGGAACACAACATCGAGTAACTCTTCAATGTCGACATGTCCTGTTAAACGACCAAGCGCTCGAACCGCTAGCCGTAAATCTTCTGCCGCAAGTTCGGGTAATGTCGCTGACCGCGCACGCGTCATGGCATCGCGACATTCGCCAAGTGCATGACGATGTCGCGCGCGCGTAATCGGGGCGTCCATTCCTGTGTCACAAAGATCAACGACCCATTGAGTCAGCTTTGAAATCAACAGATCAATACCAAAGCCATCTTTGACGGATACGAAATGAGTCGCCCGCCACTTATCCTCAAGGTCACGTTCCTGTTCACGCGCTTGATCAAGAAGGTCTGCCTTATTGACGACAACCAATGTCGTCTCGTTGATCAGCGTCGTCGTCGTTGCATCACGCTCCGGGTAAACCGCCCCATCGAACAGGGCGATAACAAGATCCGCATTCTCTGCACGATCCCGTGCACGACGGACGCCTTCATCTTCAATCGCGTCCTGGGCGTCTCTTAAGCCTGCCGTGTCAGAAATGAGAACCGGGTATCCGTCGAGATCCAAGTGAACATCGATAACATCGCGGGTGGTGCCAGCGGTCTCTGAAACAATCGCTGCATCGCGCTGCGCTAGCAGATTGAGCAAGCTCGACTTGCCTGCGTTTGGCGGACCAACAATAGCGACATGAACGCCGTTGCGCAGTCGTTCGCCGCGCCCGTCATCGGCCATGTGCGCACTCAGTTCTTTCTCGAGTATCTCAACCGTGCCCCATAACGCAGCTGAAGTTTCGACGGGCAAATCTTCATCAGGAAAATCGATCACGGCTTCTAAGTGGGCCAGCGCTTTGATGAGCCGGTCACGCCAATCGTCATAGCGCGTTTTAAGCGCTCCACCCATTTGCCTCAGCGCCTGGCGAGCTTGCGCACGGGTGTCTGCATCAACCAAATCGGCCAAGGCTTCTGCCTGGGTTAAATCGAGCTTGCCAGCGTCAAAGGCGCGTCGCGTAAATTCACCGGGCTCAGCAGGCCGTAAGCCACCAATGCCATTCAGAGCCGTCAGCACGCTCTCAACGACCGCTCTGCCCCCATGGATATGCAGCTCGGCGACATCCTCTCCAGTGAAGCTCTTTGGCGCTTCAAACCAGGCCACCAATCCGTCATCGAGAACTTCACCAGTGGCAGGGTCTTTAAGGGTGGCCCGGGTCATCACGCGGGGCGTGCAGGAGTCAATGCCCAGGCGATCTAAGGCCTTGCCAGTCTTAGGTCCAGATATGCGAATAACCGCAATACCGGCCCGTCCTGGAGCCGTTGCTGGCGCAAAAATTGTGTCTGAACTCATTTTAGAAACGGTCGCATTGCGCTTTTACTTGGTCTTCCCTGATTGATCCGCATCGCCTAGAGCGGACCAGAAGGCTTTCTGCATATCCGCTAAGCCTTCTGCTCCAGCCGGAAACACAGTTTTCATCATCTCTTCAGGATTCATAGCTTTGGCTGCTTTTGCCATTTTGCCTTGCAGTCCGGCCATCATTTCCTGCTGCAACGGTGCGACATCCGGCAGGCCAAGAAAAGCTCGCGCTTCCTCCGGTGTGCATTCGACATCAATCTTTACTTTCATGACGGCCTCTCTGTCGCTGTTTCATTTGAATTCAAACCTACCCCGCCTACAGTAGAAATGGACCAAGAGAAACTAAAGCCCTGAGAAAGAGAGTCTATGCCCAACACCCCCTCTGAGACGCCCTCAAATCAATCCGGGAAGAATCGTCTTAGCAAGGAAACCAGTCCGTATCTCCTGCAACATCGCGACAACCCAGTTCACTGGTGGGCGTGGGGCGATGATGCGTTCGCCGCGGCGCGAGAACAAAACAAACCTATTCTGCTGTCAGTTGGATATGCCGCCTGCCATTGGTGTCACGTCATGGCGCACGAGAGTTTTGAAACACCGGCCATCGCAGACGTTATGAACCGCCTGTTCATCAACATCAAAGTCGATCGCGAAGAGCGGCCTGATGTCGACGCGATTTATCAGAAAGCCTTGTCGGCAACCGGCGAACAAGGCGGCTGGCCGCTCACGATGTTTGTCTTGCCAGACGGCAAACCATTTTTTGGCGGTACCTATTTTCCACCGGAAGCACGATATGGGCGTCCAGGCTTTCCCGATGTCCTCGAACGGATAGCAGATGTTTATGAAAAAGATCGCAAAACCGTAGAAGAGCAAGCTGGAAAGCTCACCACTCATATTAACCGTACGCAAGAGGGAGACCTCCGTGAACCCTTATCGCTGACATCACTGACGGATGCAGCCGCTCACATCGTCGATCACTTCGACCTCATTGATGGCGGTCTCGGAGGCGAACCAAAATTTCCGATGACGGATGTTCTTGAGTATATGTGGCGCGCGTTCTTGCGTAGTGGCGAACCACGCTACAAGACGGTCGCGACTTTGACGCTCAACCGGATATGTAACGGCGGCATATATGACCACTTGGGCGGCGGCTTTTCACGCTATTCAACAGACAGCAAGTGGCTCGCTCCACATTTTGAAAAGATGCTCTACGACAATGCCCAACTGATTGATGTGATGAGTCTCGTTTGGTTGGAAACACGGTCAGATTTGTACAAGGCTCGCATCGAAGAAACCATTGAATGGCTAACCCGCGAAATGGTGGGAGAGAACGGCGCCTTCGCCGCAACACTCGATGCGGACTCCGAGGGCGAAGAGGGAAAGTTTTACGTTTGGTCAGAAGCTGAAATCGATGCCGTTCTTGATGCCAAAACGGCACCGCTTTTCAAAGATGCCTACGACGTTTCAACGTCTGGAAACTGGGAAGGCAAAAACATCCTCAATCGGATCGACAGCGGCGATCGTATTACCTCTAAGAACGCTGAGAAACTTCTGGCGCCCGCGCGCAAGCAACTGTTCGATGTGCGTGCACCTCGTGTTCGGCCTGATCGCGACGATAAGATTCTCGCCGATTGGAACGGGCTCATGATTCAAGCGCTCGCCCGCGCCGGCATGGCTTTTTCTAATCCCGACTGGATTTCACTCAGTCGAACCACGTTCGATACAATTTTATCGACGATGATTTGGCAAGACAGCGAAGGGCGCAACCGCATTGCTCATTCATTATGCGGCGGACGTCTGCAACCGGTCGACATGCTTGACGACTATGCCAACCTCATCGCTGGCGCACTCGCTCTGCACAGCGCGACCGGCGATGACACAATGATGAAACAGGCTATTGAATGGGCCGACCTGGTTCATGCTCTTTTTTGGAATGAAGGTGGGCACGGTTATTTCTTCACCGCTTCCGATGCCGAAAATTTGATTGTTCGAACCACTCAGGTCACGGACACAGCCACACCATCTGGCAACGGCGTCATGCTCGGGAACCTTGCTCGGTTATTCTACTTAACCGGTGACGACCGTTTTCGTATTCGCGCTGAAGCATTAATTGAAGCCTTTGACGCCGACGCCATGCGACATTTTCCTCATACCTGTGCCTTCTTGAACGGCTTTGAAATCTTTACCAATGCCATCCAAGTGGTCGTGGTTGGTAGCCGCGCTGATGAAGATGTTAGGTCATTGCTGAGTGCGGCTCTGTCCGCATCACTCCCAAATCTAATTTTATCAACGGTGGACGACACCGACTCTCTTCCCGCCGGACATGCCGCTCATGGTAAATCTGCTGTCGATGGCAAAGCGGCTGCCTATATCTGTCGTGGGCCCGTGTGTCAGGCCCCCGTGACAACAGCGAACGACCTCAAAGCAGCGTTGGCTGCATAACCAGCTCGAGATGCCGCAACTTTCTTTTCATGCCCCGATCGGAGAGCTGACCGTTTCGGAAGAAGACGGTGTTTTGGTCTCCCTGGACTGGGGCTGGGGTCAAGACCAGACCCAAACAAAGCTTTTGGAGCAGGCCCGCGATCAGCTCAACTCTTACTTCGACGGCAACCGCCAAAGTTTTGAACTTCCACTGAACCCTGCTGGCACGCCATTTCAAAACAGAGTTTGGGCGGCGATGCTGGACATCCCATCTGGCCAGGTCCAAACGTACGGTCAGATCGCCAAGAAAATCGGCTCCGCAGCGCGCGCTGTTGGTATGGCCTGCGGCGCTAATCCCATTCCCATTATCATTCCTTGCCATCGCATAGTGGCGGCGACAGGACTTGGGGGCTATTCGGGCGACGGTGGTTTGGTTACAAAGCAGGCGTTATTGGACCTAGAAGGGTGGCAGGGACAGTCCTGAACACGCTCAGAGAATAAAAAAACAGACAGAGGGACAGTCATGGCACGAGCGATAGTAGTAAGAGAAACCGGTGGACCGGACGTCATGGTCGGAACCGATGTACAGGTTGGGACGCCTGGCGCCGGAGAAGTACGGCTGAGACAAACAGCGATTGGCGTCAATTTCATCGATACCTATCACCGCTCCGGCCTATATCCGGTTCCTAGTCTTCCCTTCACGCCGGGCATGGAAGCCGTCGGTGAAATCGAAGAAGTCGGCGAAGGCGTGACCGAACTAAAAGAAGGGGATCGGGTTTGCTATGGCAACGGCCCGATGGGATCTTACGCCTCGGACCGGGTCATGCCGACAGCATCATTGATTAAAGTGCCCGGCGCGCTCCGTGACGAACATGTGGCTGGAATGATGCTCCGCGGTCTTACCGTTTGGTACCTGTTACGAAGCTTGCACGACTTGAAAGCTGGTGAGACGGTTTTGTTTCATGCCGCTGCTGGTGGCGTTGGGCTCATTTTTTGCCAATGGGCAAAACACATCGGCGCCACAGTCATCGGCACCGTAGGGTCGGAAGAAAAAGCGGAACTGGCGAAAGCCAGCGGCTGCGACCACACAATTTTGTATAAGAGCGAAGACTTTGTAGCGAAGGTCAATAACATCACAGATGGCAAGAAAGTTTCTGTGGTTTATGACGGCGTTGGCAAAGACACCTTCATGGGGTCTCTCGACTGCCTGCAAAAACGCGGCCTCATGGTGTCCTTTGGAAACGCCTCCGGGCCACCGCCAGCACTCGAGATCGGTAGTCTTGGTCCGAAGGGGTCTCTGTTCGTCACCCGTCCAACCCTGTTCGATTATACCGGCACCAGAGAGCAGTTAGAGCAGGGCTGCAAAGACCTGTTTGAGGTTGTTGGGTCTGGCGCCGTAAAAATTGATGTCGGCCAGTCTTACGGACTGGAACAAGCCGCGCATGCCCATAATGATCTTGAAACGCGCAAGACAACCGGCTCGACGATTTTGCTGCCGTAAGGTCTGCTATGAGAACCTGAGTTGGCTTAATTGCCGCTTAGTGATTCATACGGTCAAAGAAATCATCGTTGTTCTTGGACTCACGCAATTTATCGAGCAGGAACTCCATGCCATCTTGCGTGCCCATCGGATCAAGAATGCGCCGTAGCACCCACATCTTCGACAGTGTTTTCTGATCGACGAGCAATTCTTCTTTACGAGTCCCAGACTTGGTGATGTCAATTGCTGGGTAGATCCGTTTATCAGCGAGTTTACGCTCCATAACGATCTCAGAGTTACCGGTGCCTTTGAACTCTTCGAAAATAACTTCATCCATGCGACTGCCTGTTTCAATCAGAGCCGTTGCAATGATCGTCAAAGACCCACCTTCTTCGATGTTCCGTGCCGCACCAAAAAACCGTTTCGGACGTTGCAACGCGTTGGCATCCACACCACCGGTCAACACTTTGCCCGATGATGGAACGACCGTGTTGTAAGCCCGAGCAAGACGCGTAATCGAATCAAGCAAAATTACCACGTCTCTTTTGTGTTCGACCAAGCGCTTGGCTTTTTCGATAACCATCTCTGCAACTTGAACATGGCGAGACGCCGGTTCATCAAAAGTCGAGCTGACCACTTCGCCTTTAACCGTGCGGTCCATATCGGTGACTTCTTCCGGTCGTTCATCGATCAACAGGACGATCAAATAAATTTCGGGATGATTGGCAGCGATTGAACTGGCAACGTTTTGAAGCATCACTGTTTTACCGGCCCGCGGCGGGGCGGTGAGCAACGCACGCTGGCCTTTACCCAAAGGCGAAACGATTTCAATGACACGACCCGTTAGTTCTTTCCCGGTCGGATCGTCAAACTCCATATTGAGTTTTTCTTCGGGATAGAGTGGCGTCAGATTGTCAAAGTTAATGCGATGTCGAACCGCATCCGGTTGCTCAAAATTAATCGTGTTAACCTTGAGAAGAGCGAAATAGCGTTCACCGACCTTCGGTCCACGAATTTCTCCTTCGACAGTATCGCCCGTGCGTAAGCCAAAGCGTCTGATCTGACTGGGCGAAACATAAATGTCATCCGGTCCCGCAAGATAATTTGATTCTGGTGAACGAAGAAAACCAAATCCGTCTTGTAAAATTTCTAGTACGCCTTCTCCCGAAATCGCCTGATCTTGTTCTGCAAGCTGTTTAAGAATTGAAAACAGCATATCTTGTTTACGTAAAGTCGAAGCATTCTCGATGCCGAGCTCTTCAGCAAAGGCGAGAAGTTCAGGTGGTGTTTTACGTTTAAGTTCTTGAAGATGCATGGAGGGACAGGCTCCTAAACCTAATCAAACAGGGTATGCCGCAAGTTTATCGGCGATGAAGAAAATGGTGCAATCCGACTATCTGAACAAAACTGTAGTGGTGAACTGATATGTCGTTTTGGGCGAACGGAGGGAGAAAGGGGACGAAGAGTCCCAGAGACAGCAAAAGCGTTAACGTAATCACTGCTCGACTGTCAAATTATATTTCGAGAGACGTAAATAAACTCTTATCCAGAGTTTGGCCTACATAAATAAGAATCTAAATACTAAAGATGTAGTAGTTGTTGGGGCGGTTAGAAGTGGGGATTAAAAATCATCCACGGATATATCCGCACAAAATGAATTTGAGACAAAAGCTGGAAAACGTAGGGAAAAGTCTGAGGGTAGCCTCAGTTATCCTAAAGAACCGAAGTCCTATCTGTTGATATTTATAGTTTTAATCCGTGGATTACGGGGAAAACATATTTCTTCACAGGGCTCTAATTATACAAGGCGGATTATCCAACGTTGGCAAAGGGTCGGATGAGAAGCTAAGAATGGGTACAGATAATTCCGGTAGCTCCGCTATCATTGAGTTGTCCCCAGTTTTAGACGTAATTAACGGCCTCGGTCGGTGGCAGACATACCTTTCAATCTTCACCTTGTTTCAGACTCCTCCGGCGAAACCGTCAGTGGAATCGCGCGAGCTTGTCTCGTGCAATATGACAACGAGGCTGTAACAGAGCACTTTTGGTGGTTGGTTCGTACAAAGGGACAAATGAGTCGGGTCATCGACGGCATCAAGGCCTCGCCGGGCTTGGTCATTTTTACCCTGCTCGATCCAGCCATACGGGGCCCTCTTGAGCAGGCATGCCGAGATCTAGGCATACCCTGTGTTTCCGCTTTGGATCCGGTGATGGATGCGCTTGGGAGTGTCTTTGATAAAGAAGGTGGTCATGAAATTGGCCGGCAGCACACCCTGGACGACGAATATTTCGATCGTATTGAAGCGATGCACTTTGCAATGGCTCACGATGATGGGCAAACGCTTGACGGCCTAAAAGATGCGGACATTGTTCTGATCGGTGTCTCTCGGACATCTAAAACACCGACCTGTATGTATCTTGCCAACAAGGGGTTTCGTGCGGGAAATATACCATTGGTTCCGGGAATTGTGTTGCCTGACGATGTCGTTGCGGCATCGAATCCGCTTTTCGTTGGCCTCACTAGAGAACCAAAAAGCCTGACAGATATTCGTCAGTCTCGTCTTAGGCTGATGAAGGAAGATCGAAGCATGGATTATGCGGATGTCGATCTTGTTAAAGAAGAGGTTGCAGCTTCTCGGAGACTTTTCCGCAAGCACGGATGGCCAGTGATCGATGTCACGCGGAAATCGATTGAGGAAACAGCTGCTTCTATCATCCAACTCTACAACGAGCGACACGCTTCGTGACCCCTAACGTGTCGCCTTCTGCTCCACCTGTTATCCTTGCATCAGCCAGCCAAAGTCGCGCCCGTATTCTCAAAGATGCTGGCGTCTTTTGCGCCGCGGAGCCGGCTTACATCGACGAGGGCTCGATTAAAGAGTCCTTACAAGCGGAGGGCGCAGATGCTTTGGCCGTAGCCGAAACACTCGCTGAGCTAAAAGCTGTTAAGATTTCACGCAGCCATCCGCAATCTCTGGTCATCGGCGCTGACTCGATTCTTGATCTCAACGGCGTGTGGTTTGATAAACCGGTAGACATGGAACATGCTAAAGCTCATCTCATGGCTTTGCGCGGGCAAACGCATTCTCTTGCAACGGCGGTTGTTGTTGCTCTTGGTGGAGCGCGGATTTGGCATTTCCGTGATCAACCCAGTTTGACAATGCGGAATTTTTCAGACGCGTATCTAGACCAGTATATTGACTCTGTCGGTGACGCTATTCTGTCGTCTGTCGGGGCGTACCATTTAGAAGGTCTTGGTGTTCAATTGTTCGATCGCATTGAAGGTGATTTCTTTTCTATTCTTGGATTACCGTTGCTCCCACTATTGGGATTTTTGCGGGAACATCAGGTCGTTTTGCCGTGAGCTTATCAGGCCATGCAAAGTTAGCCGGTGTTATGGGCTGGCCGATTTCCCACTCTCTGTCGCCACGGCTTCATGGCTATTGGTTGCGCGAGCATGAAATCGATGGTGCATATGTCCCATTACCGGTTGCTCCTAACAACCTTGAACATGCGTTGAGAGCACTGCCTAGTCTCGGCTTTAGCGGTGTGAACCTGACCGTGCCGCACAAAGAGTCGGCCCTACCAATCATGGATACGGTGACAGACATTGCGCGTCGGATCGGCGCTGTGAATACCGTGTTTGTTACGGATGATGGAAAGCTAACAGGAACAAATACAGACGCTTCGGGGTTCATGGAGAATTTACGTCTGAATGCTCTGGCATGGTTACCGACGGATGGCGCGGCTGTTGTTCTTGGCGCAGGCGGGGCCGCACGCGCGGTCGTTGCCGCTTTGATTGACGCCAATGTCCCGGAAATTCGCCTTCTCAATCGTACATTTGAGAAAGCTGTGAGTTTGGCAGAATCATTAGAAGGGCCAACTAAAGTTATTGATTGGGCAGATCGAGATGAGGCATTGAGCGACGCCGTGCTCTTAGTCAATACGACGATCCTCGGAATGGTTAACCAACCGCCACTAGAGATATCGCTCAAATTGCTGTCGAAGACAGCAATCGTTAATGACTTGGTCTATGCGCCGTTGGAAACAGAACTTCTTTTTGAAGCTCGCCGTCTCGGCCGACAGACCGTGGACGGTCTCGGGATGTTGCTTCACCAGGCAGTGCCTGGCTTTGAAGGTTGGTTTGGTGTGCGACCTGACGTCAGCGCTGAACTTCGCCAGTCCGTTTTGACGTCGGCGTAACGCTCAATGAAAACGGGTGCTCCTCTTTTTTCAAGGCGGTCGCATCAGCGAGGCCGACACCCCTGGGCGGTTAAGATCATCGGCCTAACCGGCTCTATCGGTATGGGGAAGTCGACGGCCGCAACCATGATGAAGTCGATGAGAATACCAGTCTTTGATGCGGATAAGGCGGTTCACAGTTTGATGGACCCACACGGACAAGCATTCTCAATCCTCGCGCAACGGTTTCCAAAGGCTGTTGGGCCTGATGGCATCAATCGTCAAACGTTGGGTGAGCTCGTATTTGGTGATGCACGTGCGCTCGCTGATCTGGAGGGCATTCTCCATCCAATGGTGCGTCGCCTTCGGCAATCATTTTTGCGGTCTCATGCTTTGCGTCGTACGCGATATGTCATCATGGATGTGCCACTGTTATTTGAAACCGGCGGAGACAAGAGTTGTGACTACATTCTTGTTGTAACAGCGCCGGTTTTTCTTCAACGTCAACGGGTTCTCTCCCGGGCGGGTATGACCGCGAAGAAACTCGTCGGTATTCTGGCGCGGCAACTTCCTGACCGCGATAAACAGCGCCAAGCTACCCGTGTCATTACCAGCGGCTTAGGCAAGCGAGAAACATGGATCAAGTTGCGTCGTGTTTTGCGGCGTAAATTTTCGGTTGGCAGATAAGTAGAGAGTTGTGTTTGATGCGTGAAGTTGTGCTCGATACGGAAACCACGGGGCTAGATCCTAAATCTGGCGACCGCGTTGTAGAAATTGGCTGTGTCGAACTTCTTAATCATATGGCCACTGGAGAGACCTATCATACGTACTTAAATCCAGAGCGGGATATGCCACCCGAAGCTGAAAGAGTACACGGCCTTAGTATTGAATTTCTGTCGGATAAATCGTTGTTTGCTGACATCGCTGATGACTTTCTGGCGTTCGTCGGAACATCCCCTGTCATCGCTCACAACGCGCCGTTTGATCTTGGTTTTTTAAACGCGGAACTCGTAATGGCTGGCCGGGAGCCATTATCAAAGGATCGTGCAATTGACACGGTTCCTCTTGCACGGCGAAAATTTCCGGGGGCTCAAGTCAATCTCGATGCGCTTTGCCGCCGGTTTAACGTGGATCTATCCGCCCGGGTTCAGCACGGTGCCCTGCTTGATTCTGAGCTTCTGGCAGAAGTCTACCTAGAGCTGATTGGTGGGCGTGAGCCGGGCCTAGGCCTAGCCGCGAATGAACGATCCGGAAAGGCGACGAAGACGGTTGATATTGACCGTCCTGTTCGATCAGCTAGACCACATGAGGCTTCACCGGAAGAACTTTCGGCGCACGCGTCCTTTCTAGAGAAAATCCAAAGCCCGCTTTGGAAAACCTAGGGACTTAGAGATTTTGTCCTGATACCGGGCCACCAGTCATTGCGGCCATACTCTTAGCCTGCGCTTCTTTTTGTAGTTCTTCGCTATCGGCAAACTTGCGGCGGTATAAGTCAGTGAAATCAACAAGCTGAAGCATCAATGGTGGGAAACCACCCTGAACGGTGATGTCGGCCACGATTTGTCGAACAAAAGGATACATTTGCCGGGGCACTTCGATCATCAGAACCGGGCGGATATGTTCTTCGGGAAGCACACCCAACACCACAACGCAGGCGTATGCCACTTCAAGAATGAAGGCGGGCTTGTCACCAACCGTAGCTTCTAGATGAACCGTGAGAGTCACTTCATGTTGGTTCTCCTTAAGATCTCGAACAGCACAATCGATGGAGATTGGGATATCCGGTGCGGTCTCACGCAGGTCTTGAAAGATTTCTGGAGCATGCGGTGCTTCAAAGGACAAATCTTTGATGTACTGACCGATGAATTGGATCGGAGCCACTGGCTGTTGATCCTGTGTGTCCGCGCTAGCGTCCGTTGACGTGTCGCTCATAATATCTCCTTCGTCTTAAGCTAGAACGCGGCGCGAGGTAGCATGGAAAACCTGAAGCGACAAGCGGAGACGCTTTGAAGGCATTTTTTGAACGCGTCCGCTTCTAATTCTCTTTGTCACTATTGTCTGGCAAAGCTGGCGTCTGAGTTGGCGTAATATCCTGAAAATCGCCGTCGACCTCATAGCGGTGCCGAGACGAACCTTTATTGTGCTCGTCATGAGGAACAATGACTGAAATAGCGCTTTTCGAGATCACCCAGGCGAGCAAAATCGTTCGAAATAGGGGTATAAATAGGATCAATCCTATAGCATCAGTGATGAACCCGGGCGTTAGGAGCAATGCCCCAGCAACCAGTTGGCAAGCGCCGTCAAAAACCGGGCGCAGCGGCATCTCGCCATGGTTAAGACTGGCACTGACTTTATTGAGGGTTGCTAGGCCTTGTGAGCGGACCAGAGCCGTTCCTGCGACGGCCGTAAGGACGGTCGCCGTCACCGTGGCCAAAACGCCGATCTCATCGCCAACGCGAATAAAGACCCCGATTTCAAGGAGCGGCAGCGCAATAAAGCCAAGGAGGATAAGAAGGGGCATGCTTGCCCTTATTCAGTGAAGTGCCTATGTTCGGCAAAGGTGCCGAGTCTATGATCACTTAATGATCGCATGACGTTCGGTCAACGTGCGCCGGTCGAACGACCTCACACACGTTGGAATGGTTCGCCGGGAAAAGTACTCAGGAAAGCGGTTCAATCGGCCCATGGAAGGCTTTCAATTCGTCGATATTATTCTGCTGGCAATGGTCGCGGGATTCCTCGTTCTTAGGCTGCGCAGCACTCTTGGGCGCCGGACAGGCCACGAACAAGGTCAAGATAATTATCAGCGTGGCGATAATGTCGTCGATTTGTCACCGCATGCAGACACGGACTCTGACGCTGTTTCAGTGCGGGACATTGACCCGGCCTATATAGGCACTCCTTTTGAAGAGGGCCTCACTCAAATTACCCTATCCGATCCGAATTTTTCTGTAGAAGACTTTCTTGGCGGAGCGGGCAAGGCGTTTGAGATGATTGTCTTGGCCTACGCTGAACACGATACAGATACCTTGAAACCTCTCCTGTCGGATGAGGTGTATTCAAATTTTGCGGCTGCTGTTCAAGATCGTGAGAATCGCGATGAACAAATGGAGACCGAGCTTGTGGTTATAAAACCCGCAAAGCTTGAGGAAGTTTCGGTGGACGACAGGACTGCGACGATAGCTGTTCGATTTGAAACTGAGCAGGTCAACATCATAAAAGATGCCGAAGGGCAGGTTGTCGACGGTGACCCAGAACATATTGAAAGCGTCACTGATATCTGGACATTCGAACGTAACCTGGCCAACGCTGATCCTAATTGGCTTCTCGTTGCCACACGCAGCGTGGACTGATCTCTAGCAGCGGTGTCGAACGATCGCATATCCCGTATTTTAAAGAGCCAAGCGACAGCCTATGCCGTCGCCTCTTTTGTAGGCTTTTCTGTTGGACTTCTTGTCGCCGCTCAGTTTTTCCCGACTCGGGTCGAGCGTGTCGAGGTCATTAGAACAGTACCCGCTCCCGTGCCAAAACCGGTTCCAAGTGTTGAGCCTAAGACTCAGCCGCTCGTCACCTATACCCGCGTCAACGTGGAAGACTTGCCCGGGTGGACTGAAGATTCTGTGTCGAGCGCTTTACCGGCTTTGCAGAATGCTTGCCGGGCATTTGATGGCAGACCAGAAACAGATTCAGTCGGGCGGAATGGTATTGGCGGTACCGTAGGAGATTGGCGAGCACCCTGTGCTGCTCTCGCACTTATTGCGTCCAATGATGACGGCGGCTTACGAGCTGTGATGAGAGATCTTTTCGTACCCTATGCTGTGTCATCACCTCAGGGTCCAGATGGAAAATTTACCGGCTATTACGAGGCGTCTCTGCGCGGGTCGGAGTCACAGTCTGAAAAATATTCAGTGCCGTTGTATGCTCTGCCGAACGATTTAGTTGAGCTTGATGCACGTGCCTTTGATCTTTCTTCGGATATACCGTCCGTTATCGGCCAAGTAACAGATCGCCGCCTGGTGCCGTATGAAGTCCGCCGCACTATCGAGCAAGACACAACTTTTTCAGATCGTGCAGATGTTTTGGTTTGGGTTGATGATCCGGTCGATGCCCACCTTCTCCATATTCAGGGATCCGGACGTGTTCGGATGCCCGATGGCTCTGAACGACGCATCGGGTATGCCGGAAATAACGGCAGACGGTTTCGAGGTATTGGCGGCATATTGTTGAGCGCTGGTGTGTTGGGTCCGGGGCAGGGATCAATGCCCTCTGTTGCAGATTGGTTGCGCGATAATCCGGCACCGGCCCAGAGCTACATGGAAGATAACCCTCGGTTCATCTTTTTCCGGTGGAATGACGGCCCAGGCCCGCTCGGTGCGCTCGGTGTCCCTTTAGAGCCAATGCGTAGTCTTGCCGTTGACCCAAAGTATATCCCGTATGGTGCGCCGTTGTGGCTGGACGTTGATGATCCAGACGGACAGTCACTCGATGGGATGGTGGTTGCACTCGACACCGGGTCCGCTATACGCGGCGCTGTGCGGGGCGATTTTTTTTGGGGTTCCGGTGACGCCGCCTTTGCTAAGGCGGGACGGATGAATTCTCGTGGTCGTTATTATCTTTTTTTGCCTCGTAGTGTTGCTCAACCCTCACAGATCGGCGAAAAACCGTTATAGTGGAAATGGATAAGGTACTGTCGTGTCGTCGGCCTATGGGTGATGCATGGCTATAGAGAGTCCGAGGGAATATGGCCGAAACGGCTGGACATAAGCGTAAAGACCGAGCCCTCTACGGTCGTCTGATGGAATCCTATCAGGCAGACCGAGTTAGCATTTTCATTGATTTTGATCGTCTCAACACGCCTCGAAGCCCGGTCTTTAGTCCGTGGGAGAATGTAGCACCATTGCTCATCATTCTTTTGCTGGCGATGGCAGTCATGCTGCTGATTGATCTGCTGATCGGCACAATGGCCATGCTGCTCGGTGTAATCAGCTATTTATTTCTGGTTCGTCCTTGGGTTTCGCAGCGCGTATATCGGCGCGCGATCGATGCCGCGACTGATAATCTGCACAATTGGAATATTTTGTGGAAGCTGGGTGGGCTTGTCCTGACCTTAAACTACAATGCCAAGACCCGTTGTGTTTCACCTGACGGTGATTGGCGCGCATTTGTTACGCGCTATCTTCCTGAAATGGATATTGACGGTACAGATACTTATGCAGAATTCAAAAAGGATCCGGGCGAGCAGTCCCTTAAAGGCGTTATTCGCGAAGACAATATTGATATGTAACGGTCGCTGTTAGAGTCGCCCTAAAGATCTATCTGCATCGGAAGTGTTCGTGGCAAAAAATAGTAGGAAACGCCTACCGACTATGGCGGAGACCTCATTATGGGCAAAAGCTATGGCGGCTGTGCAGCCAGTAGCCCGCCCTCAAGGGCTGATGACCGAGAATGATGGTGGAGATATAGGCTCGATTGTCTTCTCTCACCTAAAAGACTCAGACACCTCTCACATCACCTTTCCGGATCATTCCGCTCGACGACCTCAGAGAATTTTAACAGGCTCCCCGTCTGCAACGACTAAAGTTCAATCTCAATTGCCGCCTATCGAGGTTGGACAAATTGGTGGAACGGATCGCCGTACAGCAGACCGTTTGAAAAAAGGGCGCCTTCATATTGATGCTAGGCTCGATCTCCACGGATATACGGAAGAACAAGCCCATTCCCATTTGTTGGGTTTCATAAACGCTGCACGCGCGTCGGGCGCACGCTGTGTCTTAATCGTTACGGGCAAGGGCCGCCGAGATATTGGCGGAACCGGCAAACTAAAATTAGCTGTACCGAAATGGTTAAATGAATCCGGCTTTCGTTCGTCAGTGCTATCCGTGACCTATGCCCAACAGCGGGATGGTGGAGACGGCGCCCTTTATGTCTTGCTTCGGAAGAGCAACCATCTTTCTCCCAATGTGCGACAGGGAGAGTTTCGATGACCCCTTTTGGTGCTCGCCTTCGTGTGCTCCGCGCGGACCGTGGGATGACTCAAAAGGCTTTGGCTGAGCGTTTGAACGTATCGCCTGCGTATCTTTCGGCGCTGGAAAACGGTCGCCGTGGCCGGCCCGGCCCAGGCTTGGTGATGGAGATTTGTGGACATCTGGATTTAATCTGGGATGAAGCCGAAGATCTCAAGCGTCTCGCAGACCACTCAAAACCGAAGGTCGTACTGGATACCGGTGGCCTGTCACCGCGGGCCACGGAACTGGTCAATCTGTTAGACCGCCGCCTGCCAAACCTATCGGAGTCGGACCTGGATCGTTTGATCGCGATGCTGAAAGGTCTGGAAATAGGGTCTTGAGTACAAATTTGTAAGTTGTTTGCTTAGATTTGACCGCGGTCAAAGCCGTTAACCCCCTATTTCCGCTAATAATCTCAAGTTATTGAGAATTGTTCGCAAAAAAGAGCTGGACGCAGGCTTTCCCTAGCTATTAAGACTGCAAATCATTCTCATTAAAAAGCATGCGGTGTGTTGGACTAAACAATGACCTCGTCACAGTTAATAACTTTGGATCTCCTTCCCCACGGC
Source organism: Rhodospirillaceae bacterium (assembly GCA_018666155.1). Classification (GTDB taxonomy): domain Bacteria; phylum Pseudomonadota; class Alphaproteobacteria; order Rhodospirillales; family Rhodospirillaceae; genus WLXB01. Next base: position 56,238 of record JABJAH010000019.1, read on the forward strand.
TTGTCGGCCCGGATCTCTAAAATTGGCAAAGGTGCTAATGCGGTAGAGAACTCAGAGCCTGATCTTGAAGAGCTATTGCTCGGTCTTGGTTTCGAAGAAGGGGCTTCGGTTGAAATACGGCATCAAGGCCCTTTAGGAGGACCACTTGCCGTTCGCGTCGATGGCAGATTGATTGCTTTGCGCCCGGCAGACGCTGCCGCGGTTCTTGTTAAAACCGCTCCATCGCATCCTGAGCCTGTCTTGGACGCTTAAGAAATGGAAGACACGCTTCGTGTGGCGCTGGTTGGCAATCCCAACAGCGGCAAAAGTTCCTTGTTCAACGCTTTAACAGGGAGTCAGCAGAAGGTTGGCAACTATCCAGGCGTGACTGTTGAACGTAGGGCTGGTCGTTTCGAAGTACCCCACGGTCGCTTGGTTAAAATTGTCGACCTGCCAGGCACATACAGCCTGACTCCCCATAGCCCTGACGAAGTCGTAACCCATGACGTTCTTATGGGCACGAGCACCTTAGAGCACCTTCTTGATGTCGTGGTCTGCGTTATTGACGCGACAAATCTTCGTCCCCATGTCCGTTTTGCGCTCGAACTGAAGCGGCTCGGTTTACCGATTATAATCGCGTTAAACATGATGGATTTGGCTGCTCGAGATGGCATCGAACTAGATCCCGCACGTCTATCAGAAGAGCTTGGAATGCCCGTTATTCCAACCATCGCTGTGCGCCGCACAGGCATTCAGGAGTTGATCGACTCTTTTAGTACTGAAGCATGGTCGGTGCTTTGGAAAACATTTTCCGTGTTGCCGGTCACGACGGGTCCAGGGCCGTCCGTTCGCGATTTGCAAAAAGAAGCGCGTCGCATTGCGGCGGCTGTAACGGTACATGAAGGCGTAGAGCATGTTCTAACGCGCCGTATGGATGCCGTTGTTCTGAATCCATTTATTGGACCCCTGTTTTTATTGAGTGTCCTATTCCTCATGTTTCAAGCGGTGTTCGCGTGGGCCGAGGCGCCCATGGCTTGGATCGACAGTGGCATTATGGCGCTCCAGCGGCTTTCTCTTGAGTTTTTGCCCGCCGGACTTTTACAGAGTCTAGTTGTTGATGGTCTTCTTGCTGGCGTCGGTAGCGTGGTGATTTTCTTGCCACAGATTCTTATTCTGTTTGCCTTTATTCTCGTGCTCGAAGCATCGGGTTATATGGCGCGGGCCGCGTTTCTGATGGACCGTATTATGACGATGGCGGGTCTCAACGGCCGTGCATTCATTCCACTGCTCTCTAGTTTTGCCTGCGCTATACCCGGGATTATGGCCGCTCGGACAATCGACCATCCTAGGGATCGCCTTACGACAATCATGGTCGCCCCGTTGATGACCTGCGCTGCGCGTCTGCCAGTTTATACATTAATCATCGCCGCCTTTATTCCGAACACGATTGTGTTTGCCGGCGTGCGGCTCCAGGGCCTTGTTATGTTTGGGCTCTACATTGTTGGTATTGTCAGCGCTTTAATTGTTGCCGGTGTTCTAAAAAAGACGCTGACTAAAGGCGCACCCCCACGTCTTTTAATGGAGTTACCAAAATACCAGGTGCCGCGTTTGAGAGATCTCATTCTAGGTTTACTCGAACGCGCACGCCTTTTCATTCGGCGTGCTGGCACAATTATTCTGTTCAGCATGATTGTGCTATGGGGACTTGCCTCGTTTCCAGCGCCTCCACCGGACGCAACTGAGCCAGACATTTTTTATAGTGCCGCAGGTCAAATTGGACGTGCTCTTGAAGTGGTGTTCGCACCCATCGGTTTTAATTGGGAGATCTCCGTCGCGCTGGTTCCCGGTATGGCGGCGCGGGAAGTCGCGGTGGGCGCGCTTGGCACGGTGTACTCGTTAAGTGGCTCGGAAGATGCTGTGGCATCTAGTTTAGCGACAGTCTTGCAATCTGCATGGTCTTTGCCGACGGCGCTGGCGTTCCTGGCTTGGTACGTTTTTGCTCCGCAATGCCTCTCTACTCTTGCTGTCGCTCGCCGCGAAACCAATTCATGGGGCTGGACTGCCTTTATGTTCGGCTACCTTTTCGCACTCGCATACATTGCAGCTGGCGCAACGTATTGGACGACTAAAGCACTCATGTGAAGGACTGAGATTATGTCTCGGTCGTTCTAAAGAATGAACTTACTGAGATCACCCTTCTTGGCGAGATCGCCGACCTGGCTTTGTACGAGGTCCGGTGTAATTTTAATCGTCTCACCACCACGGTCAGTGGCCGTAAAGCTGATGTCTTCGAGCAATTTTTCTAACACGGTGTGAAGCCGCCGGGCGCCGATGTTTTCGACGTTTTGGTTGATTTCTGCCGCCAGTGCGGCAATGGCGTCGATCGCGTCATCATCAAACTCTAGGGTGACGTCCTCGGTTCCCATCAGTGCTTCGTACTGGGTGATGAGGCTGGCTTCGGTCTCGGTCAGGATGCGAACAAAATCTGCTTGGGTCAGCGCTTTAAGCTCAACACGAATGGGTAAACGACCCTGCAGTTCTGGCAGCAAGTCAGACGGCTTGGCTAAATGAAACGCACCCGATGCAATAAATAAAATATGATCCGTTTTAACGGTGCCATGTTTTGTTGCTACCGTCGTGCCTTCGATTAAGGGCAGGAGGTCTCGTTGAACACCTTCGCGTGAAACGTCGCCCCCATGGGCATCGCTCCGAGCCGTGATCTTGTCGATCTCATCTAAAAACACGATGCCGTTGTTTTCAACTGCATCGATGGCGTCGCGGATTACGGACTCTTCATCCAATAATTTGTCGCTCTCCTCACGGATTAGAACTTCATAAGAATCTTGCACCGAGAGACGTTTTGTTTTCGTCCGCCCACCCAACATGCCACCTAGCATGTCATTAAGATTAACCATCCCGACCTGAGAGCCGGGCATGCCTGGAATATCCATTGTTGGCATACCGGAAGAACCGGTCTCACTGATCTCAATTTCAATCTCTTTGTCGTCCAGGTCTCCATTACGCAACTTGGTGCGAAAGCTATCTCGAGTGCCGTCGCTCGCGGTATCGCCAACAAGGGCATCTAACACGCGTTCCTCCGCCGCAAGTTCGGCCTTGGCGGTAACCTGCTTGCGCAGGCGCTCACGATTCATATTGATGGCGAACTCAACCAAATCGCGGATTATGCTTTCGACATCCCGGCCGACGTAGCCAACCTCGGTAAATTTAGTCGCCTCTACCTTAATGAAGGGTGCTTGCGCCAATTTTGCTAATCGGCGGGCAATCTCTGTTTTCCCGACGCCAGTAGGGCCGATCATGAGAATGTTTTTTGGTAGCACTTCGTCTTTTAACGCATCTGGCAATTGTTGACGCCGCCAACGATTGCGTAGGGCAATTGCTACTGCGCGTTTGGCATCACCTTGTCCGATAATAAAGCGATCAAGTTCAGAAACGATTTCACGGGGAGAGAACGAGGTCATAGGGCCTAAAGACTTTCGATCACTAAAGAATTGTTCGTGTAGACACAGATATCGGCAGCAATGCCCATTGCTTTGCGGGCGATTGCTTCGGCATCCATGTCGTCTTGGTCGATGAGTGCGCGCGCTGCTGAAAGCGCATAAGACCCGCCGGACCCGATTCCGATTAATCCGTCCTCAGGGTCAAGCACATCGCCGGTGCCCGTCAAAACCAAGGAAGTCTCTTTGTCGGCGACCGCCATCATTGCTTCTAGGCGACGAAGATAACGGTCGGTCCTCCAATCTTTGGCCAACTCGACGCAGGCCCGCGTTAACTGTCCCGGGTGTTGCTCTAGCTTTGCTTCAAGACGTTCGAACAATGTAAACGCATCTGCAGTCGCGCCAGCAAAGCCGGTAATCACAGAACCGTCTGACAATCGGCGCACTTTGCACGCGTTCGATTTGATCACTTGTTGTCCCAAGGTCACTTGACCATCACCGGCGATGACGACGGAATCGCCTTTGCGCACGGATAGGATGGTAGTGCCGTGCCAAACGACAGCATCGGAGGCCATAGCGAATCCTTTCGGGAGAGCGTGTAAAACTGTCTAAGTAGAGGATGGGGTTCCGTGTTCAAGACTTCAAGGGTTGGTACCCAATACCAAACGAACTGGGGCATGGTCTGAGGGCGGCGACCAATGCCGTACGGCGGTTAATACCTCGACGTCGGCAATGTCGTCTTTCAGGCCTGGGGTGACCCAAATGTGATCAAGGCGTCGCCCTTTGTTTGTCGATTCCCAATCGGCAGCGCGATAGCTCCACCAGGTAAAAACCGGATCGTCATCGCCAACGAGCTCCCGTTGTGTATCGATCCAATTGAGGGAACGCTTTACCCGCTCGAGGGCTGCTATTTCAATTTCCGTGTGGGTGATGACGTTTTTCAGCTTGGTATGGGACCAAACGTCGTTAGGTAAAGGCGCAACATTTAAGTCACCAGCAAGAATCATGGGGTCGCGAAAGCCGTATGACCCAGCAAAGTGATCGGCTAAGGCGTCAAGATAGCGCAGCTTAAAATCGAACTTAGGATTAGCAATCCGGTCCGGCACGTCGCCTCCAGCTGGTACATAGACGCAATGCACCCCAACCCCAGTGCTTGCGACCCGCGCAAAGACATGCCGTGCATCTTGGCGATCGGCCCAGGCAAAGGTTTCGATATCGGTTAGGGGGAGCCGGGATAGAATTGCGACTCCGTTGTACCCCGGCTGCGCGGCCATAGCGTGGTGTTCGTACCCAGCGGCGGCGATGGCGTCGACCGGCACCATATCGATGCCCGCTTTTAACTCTTGCAGGCAAATAATATCCGGGTCCCAACGATCAATGACCCGGATCAGTTGGTCCAAGCGCTTGCGAACCGAATTGACGTTCCATGAAATGAGGCTGAAAGGCTGAACAGGCATGGTCCGGGTTATAGAATGTTTTTGACAACAATCGCGACCGGTCTGCACTGAAAAAATTATCAGTGAGAAAAGAAGCGACGCCCGATGTTGGGGGAACATCGGGCGCCTGGTCTTCATGCCGGCACGGTAGGGGAAACCGCTTCGCCAGCTCGTCGCCAACCATTGCAGTTGCGACGCTCATGGACATAAGTATGGGGTCGAAGGCGGTCGTTTTCAAAGTGATGAACCTGCATGGCAGCTATGCGCCGCCTGCGCGGTTAGGTTGTGCCTTGATATTATGCTATTTTTACAGGGGCTTAGGGCGCAACGCTTAGGCTGAAACAAAAGCGATATTTTCCGCTTATTCCTCCCTTACGAGACCTATTTTCCTGTTTTAATCGTCCTCGAAGACGTCTTCGTCGTCGTATTGGAACAGATCCGAGTCGAGGTCTAAGCCTGTTTTAGTCTCAAACAGGGTGACCGTAATCTCTTGGCTTTGGGCATCCTTAACCCGCCATTGGCGCAACTCAAAAGGGGCTTCCGAAAAAACGAACGTCAGTTCGCCCGACATTGGATCATTGGTTTGCGTCGCCGTAATTTCAACGAGGCCCGGCTGACGTACTATATTCTTTACGTTGACCGAGTCATCGGTGAAGGACCACGCAGGCTCAAGCAGAAACGCGGCCGGTGTGTCGCCGATATCCAGATAGCTGGGTTCACCAAGTTCGAGGTCGACATAGATGACGTAGTAGCCGTCAGCAACAATGAGAATCGGCGTTGGCGGATCATAGGCAAGACGCATCTTACCAGGTCGATCAACATACAAATCGCCCTCTGCCACACCACCGCGGCCATCAACCTGAAGAAACCGGGCTTGCAGTGTATCGATGGTATTCAGATAGGACGATGCGCGATCAAGCAAATCGGCATCTGACTCAGCCGGCGTATCCGCTGCGGTCGAAACACTGAGCGCGAGGAGTCCGGCGACGATCGAACAAAACTTTTTCATGTTAAGCATGATGGCCAAAGCTTATGGCCGGATTGCGGCACGCGTGCAAGCCGACCCTCTTGTTTAGCGCATCTCTGCCATTTCCGGTAGGAGCACTTCGCGTTTGCCGACATGGTTGGGTTTGCCGATCATGCCCTGGGCTTCCATTTCTTCAATGATACGCGCTGCTCGGTTGTATCCGATTTGAAGATGACGTTGCACGAAGCTGGTCGATGCTTTTCGCTCTCTTGCAACGATCGCGACTGCTTGATCAAAAAGACTATCTCCGGAATCCGTATTGCCTCCGGTTGCGCCACTGAAGCCTGGGACGTCAGAGACATCATTTGCGTTTTCATCGGTGACCGATTCTAGATAAGAGGGACGGCCCTGGTCTTTAAGATGCCCGACGATTTCTCCGACTTCCTCGTCC
>JABJAH010000020.1 GCA_018666155.1 Rhodospirillaceae bacterium
ATGAGCCCGGTGACAAACCTAGGTTTGAACGCCGTTCAAACCTGGCACCATTTTCCTTTTTAGAAAATGAGCCCAAGTTCAAAATCGCTCGAACACCGTTCGAGTGGCACTATTCTTTTCAAACACTTGTCGAAATACCTCTCACAGCCCAAACGCTCCGGGGTAACACTGGTGGTAAAAGCGCAGTGTTGCTTAAATGAAAGGGTATGTAATGAGATGGTAAAGCAACAACGCAGATACTCCTTACGGTGCTTCAAAAATAGCGACGTCGTATACACCGGTGTTGTCGCGTAAAGGTTTTATATCCTTCTGATATTCACTTGAATTCCAATACGATTGAGCGGCTTCCACGGATGGCCATTTGGAAACTACGACAACGCGATCATTAAAAATTTCACCCTCACAGTTCGTGACCGGCTCTCCCCGAATCACATATTCAGCCCCGAGCTTTGCCGTTAGGTCCGCGGCGAGGTCGGCATATTTCTGAAAGTTTTCGGACCAATCATCAACTCTAGCTATAGAAACTACATAACCAGCCATAAGTCTCTCCCTTTAGGTTAGACAGCAAGTCTACGCCTATCTCTTTGAAAGAGGTAGGCAATGGTAAGCAATGCGTATCAAATGGAATTGAAAGGGTGGTTGGCGTATACCGCTGGAGGTGCGTCATGTGTAACTCTTGCCGGCAATGCTCAAGGCCCAAACGTGGGCGACCAAGACCCGGCCAAGCCGGCGTCGCAGACGGCAAAGAACCAACACGCCAACGTGTCACCGCTGCGGTTGACGTTGTCACGGCAGAACTTGGCTGAAGCAAAAAGCCGGTTGTACGGCCGCGTTCGTCCGCCAATTGCAAACGGCGGTCCGCCGTCAGGTTCAAGGGTGCCGCTAAGGCGCCAACCACCGCAGATACATCAGCGCAACCAAGAGCTTCCTCCATCGTCCAGAGCGCTTCAGTCTCGTTTTTGGTTCTGGCCAAGATGAGAGCTTGCTCATCCAAACCCAACATGGCCAAGGCTGGCCCATAAAGATTATCTGCCGCTTGATACCGAGGCAGACACCACACGACGGCCCCTCTTTCTTTGAAGAGTTCTTTAAGGCGTGCCGCCAAAGTGGCGACAAATGCTGTTGCTGGTGGAGAAAAGCCTCTTCGGCCCAATGCTTCACCGCCTCCCACCACATGGTGCAGACAAAAAAGCGGCAGCCCACCCCATGGCAGTGCTTGGTCAATCTCCACCGGACCTAGGGATAAGACAGCTTCCGTTGTGCGCGTGAAACCTTCAATCGCCTGAATATGGTGCCGCAAGAACCTCGCTTGACCGGGAGTCAGACTCAGTGCGACGGTCAGGGTTTCGGGAACAGGGGGAAACAATGACTCAAGACACAGACATCAACGCTGAAATTACCGCCATTATCAATGGCATTTTCACCGCCTTTGAGGAACACGACCCCGGTGGAATTGAAGACCACATGGACCCTGACTCAACGGTGTGGGATGTCTTCACACCGCAACTCATACGCGGGACGGAAGAACGAAATAAATTCCACGCCGATGACCAGGAGCAAATGCAGGCCCGCGGCCCCCTCACACTGACAGTTGAAGACCCCGAGGTGAGCAGCTGGGACGATACAGCTATTGCCATGTACTACATTAATTACAGCTATGAACCACCCAACGCGATGGGAGGACGCGCGCGGATTACCGATGTGTTCCGCCGGATCAATAGCAAGTGGATGGTCGTGCATCACCATGAAGGCGTAGTCCCTACTGGCATCCCACCTATCAACGAATAATGAGTAAGCGAGCAAGCTCGCAGAATACATACCGTAGCTTTATCGTTTTACTAGGTTCCTGGAGTTTCTTTCATGCCTGCCGATAAATCGTTTTGGTCCCAGGTTCGGGGATACCCTTTGATTGTGTTTCTCACCTGCTTGTTGGGCTGGAGCCTGACCAGCATGGACCAGTCCCTGTTCGGTTATGCGGTCCCTGGCATCCAAGAGGAGTTTGGCGCCAGCTACAGTGACGTTGGCTGGATTCTTTCTATTTCATTCGTCTTTGCCGCGTTCACATCAGCCATCATTGGCACACTGACTGATCGTTACGGCAGGCGGACATTGTTTCTCTTTTGCCTGGCTTTTTCAGCGCTGCTGGTGGGGCTCCATGCCTTTGTCGTTGGCCTTATGAGCCTAACAATTCTTCGTATGTTTGCTTTTGGGCTCAGCAATGGGCTAGCGCCAATCACCAATTCTTTCGTGGCGGAAACCGCGCCCGCACGTTACCGCGGCATGATGGTAGCCTTCATCCAATGTGGTTATCCCATCGGTTGGTTCGTTGCGTCTTTGTTTGTTGTGCCGCTGATCGCTGTTTTTGGATGGCGCTATATCTTTGTGCCCGCTCTGCTCGTCATTCCCATTGCTTTTTTGCTTATTCGCTATCTGCCTGAGAGCAAGCGTTTCACAGAAGCGAAAGCAAAGCGCGAAGCGGAAAGCCAAGCCGGACAGGGTGCGCCCAAAGAACCATTCTTTCAGCGTATTAAGGAGCTTTTCGCGCCTGATTTACGTAAACGCAGCATTATGATTTTCATCGCTTTCTTTTGCTTTGGCGGCGCTTATGCGGGAACGGCGTTCTTTTTTCCGGCGTACTTTAATGAATTTCGTGGGTATTCTGTTGAGACGGCGACCAAGATCGTCGGTATGTCGTACGGCGTCGGCATACTTGGTTATATTGGTGTAGCATTCGTTGGCGAATTTGTCCTGACCCGCCGGAATACAGTAGCGCTATGGGCTATCCTCGGATCGCTAGCCACGCTCGGCCTGATGTGGCTGCCAGAAACCGAGTTTCAAGATATGCTCTGGTTCGGCATCATGGCTGCGTTCTTCTATGGCAACGCAGCCGCGCTTTCTATGTTCATGGTAGAAGTATTTCCCACCCGTGTAAGAGCAACGGCCGCTGGATTGGTGGGGTCATTTGCCCTTAACCTCGGACATGCGACATTCCCGATCTTTGTCGCCTATGGCATTGAGACCATTGGCTGGCAGTGGTCTTTCACTCTTGCGGTCGTCCCCTTCATGCTAACCGCCGCGGCTGCGATTCTGACGCTCGACAACGTCAAGTCAGGGTTGGACCTGGAAGAGATCGCGCAATAGCGCTCACCCACTATTCTCTTTACTCGCTTTCTAGCCGACCCATTGCGCCGAGTAGTTTCCAGTCGCCATCTGTGTCTCGTGTCCACACGTGCGTAATATGGTAACGCTGGTCGAAGGAGTTCCTTGAGGCTGGGAAGAAGCGCCTGGCCGGTGATACGGCACGTGAGGCTAATACGGGCGAGGTCAAGGTCCTGCGCCGTGAGGCTCGTGATCTGAAGGAGGTCGTAGCCGAACAGGCCCTTGAACTGCGTCTGCTCAAAAAAAGCATGATCGGGGATGGGGGAGACGAGCAATGAGATGCCCCGCCTCTGAGAAGCTAGAGATCATCAATCTCGTTGAGCAGTCGCACCTGCCGGCCAAGCGTACATTGGATAAACTCGGCATCCCCCGCACCACGTTTTACCGCTGGTACGACAAGTATCTGGAGGGCGGGATAGAAGCCCTTGAAGACAGATCGCCCAAACCATCGAGGGTGTGGAACCGGATTCCGGATGACATCCGAGACCGGATTATCCATATGGCCCTGGAGAACCCGGAACTGTCGCCCCGGGAATTGGCGGTACGCTTCACAGATACACAGGCCTACTTCGTCTCGGAGGCTTCCGTCTATCGCCTGCTGAAGGCCCATGACCTGATCACCAGCCCTGCGTTTGTGGTGATCAAGGCGAGCAGTGAGTTCAAAGACAAGACGAGCCATATCAACCAGATGTGGCAAACTGACTTCACCTACATCAAGGTCATCGGTTGGGGCTGGTTTTATCTCAGCACCATTCTCGATGACTTCTCTCGCTACATCATCACCTGGAAGCTGTGCACCACAATGAAGGCCGGTGATGTGACGGACACATTGGATCTGGCCTTACAGGCCTCAGGCTGTGATCAGGTCGAGGTCCAACACAAACCACGCCTGCTGTCAGACAATCAGCGGGTCGCAGGTTCGAGCCCTGCTGCGCCCACCAATCTCTCAATCAAATTATTCCGGCTTCTCAAAGCCCGTACAACGCTTGGGCGTTGGCGCCGGCCATGCGCTTTGCGGCACCGTCGGGCAAGTCGGTGCGTTCCATAATCAGGCGGTGCGCTTCCAGTTCGGTCGACGTGTCCGCATGGCCATAGTCGGTGCCAATCACCAAGTTGCCATCGCCGGCCCATTTTAGGATCGTCGGCAAATCTTCGTGAGCTTCGCAGGTGACATAAAAGCGGCTGTCGGCGAGGGCGGACTCAGCATTGCGCTTAAGGTCATAGGTCTGGGCAAAGCGGTCGGCTTTGTTGAGAACGAAGGGCAGCCACATCGAGCCACCCTCTAAAAACCCAAATCGCAATGACGGATAGCGTTGCGGGATGTCACTCATCATCAGCGCATTGAAGGCAATCACCATCGGCATGATGAAGGCGACAATATTACCCTTCTTGCCCGACGTGTTTTTCACCTCGTCAAAGCTGGGACTGCCATTACCGATGTGCAGGGCGATGGCCATGTCCAGGTCGGCGGCTTTGGCATACAGCGGCTCATAGCGCGGATCATCGATGGTGGCATTGCCTTCGTATCCGCGCAGCATGAGTCCGCATGCCCCGGCCTTGCGGCCCTCTTCCATCATGGCGCAAGTGGCTTCAATGTTTTTGAGGGACGGGACCACGAGCCAACGCAAGCGGTCCGTGCGACTATGGCATACGTCGGCCATCCATCGGTTGTAGCTGCGGGCCATGGCCAGCTCGGCATCGGCGTGTTCAATGATTGAGCCGAGGAAAAAACTTGGGATGAGGATCTGGGTGTCGATGCCCAGCTCGTCCATATGGGCGATCCGTGCTTCGGGGTTGGCAAGATCACGGGTGCCCTCGGGGTAGCGAGACGAATTCTGTCCGCCCTTCATATACATGCGTCCATCGGCGAGCCAGAACGCGTGCCCTGCCATGGGTGATTCCCGTTTGTGGGTCACCGGCACGTCAGATTTGACAATCTGAGGCCGCAAGGCTTCGTCGGTCTTATCGAAATAGGCCCACGTCTGTTCGCACTCAATGACGTGGGTGTCGGCATCTATAACGGCCATGGTGAGTCCTCAGTTGAGTCGCCAATCAAAGTCAGATCGACACATATTATAGGAACGCTACTCGACATCGCCACTCAGCTCGACCAAGTCGTAGGTCTGATCGAGCAAGTCCCAACGTAGGCGGGCAGGAACACAGTCGTTGCCAATCGCCCAAATATCGATTGGTGGATAATCAGCCACCAAAAATTGGAAGTGCTCGGTCTGAAACGTGCCAGCCGGAACGGTGATCTCTTCCGCGCCGATATATTCATGCCGGGTGATGGTATCGGAGACTTCAAGGTTGGGGCCCGAGCCGCCGTTCGGCATATGCGACGACGAAAACGCCATGCCCAATTCGCTCGGGTCTTTGTCTTTGTCCCGTTTCCAACGTGCTAGGCCCCAGGCGTCGCCATGTACTGGGTGGGCGCCGAAGGTGCGGATGCGATTTTCAGACTTAAAACTTTGGCGAAACCGTCCTTCTGCTGCCGTGTAGCCTTCGCACTCTGCTGTGTGGTCGGTGAAATGATACCAGGTGCTGCCATATAGCTTTTCGTTGATGGTCAACCGTACGAAGGCGTCGACCGGATGCCACTCGGCATCAACTGAAAGGACGCAGTCGCGGAGAAGGCGGTCATCGTCCATCTCGCAGGTGGCGCGCATGGTGCGGGTGCCGTCAGGCTGAATGGTGACGTAGAACATCTCCCGTCCCATCTCGCCCACGCCGTCGGTCAGGTACACGACCTTGCCCTGATAGCTGCGATGTTTCATGCGATGGGTCTCCGGTTACGAGTCAAGAAAGTCACGGACCAAGGTCGCGACCTCGCCAGTGTGGGCATCAAGAAAACCATGAGTCCAGCCCGGCAAGTCATGAACCCGTCCGGTTTTCATCAACGGTGCAGCGCGGGGTGTGTAGGTCCACAAGTCGTCTTCCGGATTGAGAACGAGGATCGGGACTGTCGCCGCTTCCAGCGCAGCCGCCATGTCGAAATTAAAGGCGGCGCGGTGTCCCCAATGCATGACCGCGTGATTGCGTTGGCCTTCGATGAATATCTGCCATCGCCGTGCGTCGTCCGGTTCATCCCGCCAGAATCCTTTGATGAACGCCCACCGCTCCGACAGGCCCGCGCCTTTCTCGTCTACGGTTTGTGGAGTGTACTGGGCGCGAAAGTCATCTCGCTCTTTTTCCGTAAACACGGTTGCAGAAATCATCACCACATTGCGCACCATGTCGGGATAGAGGCGTGCCATCTCGAGCGCTGTCAGCGACCCCGTGTGGTACCCCATGATATCAACCGAGCTCAGCCCCATTTCTTTTAGGAACGCCGCCATCGCCTTGGCGTAGTCAGCAATTTCTGGCTCGCTTTGCGGCGGGGCGGATTCACCGAATCCTGGTGTATCGGGCGCGACAGCAATGCGGTCGTTTCCCATTTCACCGATAAACCCATCCCATACCACGCCCGACAACGGGCTGGGGTGAAGCAGCAGTAGGGGCGTGTGCTCAGTGGAATCCCCAGAGATTCGGTAGTGAATTTGGCCAAAGGGTCCATCGGCATAGCCGCGGCGCATGGCGTTGTTTGCTGGTGACATATTATTCTTCTCTCCGGTCAGGATCACGTCGTTCACACTAAGGCTGCGCTGCTCCTTTGTATGACCGTCCCGTGGATTAGGTTCAAATTCAACAGGACTCGGACGCTCGGCACTTCCTAATCTAAGGGAACAAACAAACGTACGACAATGCTGAAGGAGATTTTGTTATGGCGGTGTCAAAACCAAGTCATATTCCGACACGAGAAGAGGTTGTTGAAGCGGCCCGGGCGCTGGTTCCAACCCTCCGCGATCGCGCCCAAGAGACTGAAGACCTGCGCCGTATACCCGATGAAACCATCGCCGACTTGCGTGCCGGCGGTCTTCACAAGCTGTTTACGCCAAAGCGTTTCGGCGGCTTTGAAATGCCATGGGGCACTCATGTGGATGTTTCTCGGATACTTGGTCAGGGCTGTGGTTCGACGGGCTGGGTGTCCTCGGTGGTGTTGACCCACACATTCTTGTTCGCGCGTTTTGGGCTTGAAGCTCAGGAAGAAATTTGGGGAGACGATCCAGACGTCATCATTTCTACAGGGTTTGCCGGCGGTGGATTGGCTACGCCAACCGACGGTGGTTTCAATGTGAGTGGGATGTGGAAGTTTGCCAGTGGGGTTGATCACGCTGGCGCCATGCTTGTCGGTGCCAAACTGCCAAACTCAAAAGCGGCCTTCAACGATTTGTGGATCGTCCTCAAGAAGGACGACTTTGAAATTCTTGATACGTGGCAGTCGGAAGGTTTAAGGGGCACCGGGTCCAAAGACATCAAAGTGGACAACGTGTTTGTCCCTACCCATCGCACCCTTGATATGAAAACGATGGCGGATAATCCGCCAGGTGCAAAAATTCACGACTACTATCTCTATAACGTCGAATTCCACAGCTACTTTATCACTCTGCTCGCCGGACCAATCCTCGGCGCCGCGCGTGGGGCGTATAACGAGTATATTGATCAGACGATGGCTCGCGTCGGGTCCATGATGGGAGAAACCATCATCGATCAGCCTGCAGTCCAGGTGCATGTTGCGGAGTCTCTCACCGAACTTGAGACCGCTGATATGTTGATCGATAACCTGTGTGATCGGCTCCACACACTTGGTATGAACGGCCAAGCGATCGATGGTGAATTCAAACTACGGGCCTACCGCGACCTTGTCATGGCTGGAAAGCTTGCTCATTCCTCGGCTGACCGTCTGTCGCGGATGATGGGTGTGACGGCGCAAACCGGGCGCAATGCGGTCCAACGGTTTTATCGCGATGTCCGCACCATGTCGACGCACTCGGCTCTGCATTGGGAAGCGAGTATGCAGCGCACTGGACGATATGTTTTCGGCTTGCCCACCGGTGATCCGAAAATTGATGGCGAAACCAAGCTTGAGCAAGCTGCAGAGTAAGTGCGGTAAATTATGTCCGTTGATGTTGATCGCGCCTTTGTCCGGCTGGACGAGGGGCTGGTTCACTACCGCCACGCTGGGACTCCAAGCGATGGTTCCCTCCCGTTATTCGTCGCTCACGCCGGTCCTGGGTCTTCGGCCGGATATGAACCGTTAATCGCGGTTCTGGGTGAGTCTCGATTTGTCATCGCGCCGGACACACTTGGCAATGGTGACTCGGCAGCGCCCGCTATGGATGTGCCGGATATCGAGTATTACGCAGACAGCGTTTGCCGCGTGCTCGATGCGCTCGGTATTGATCAGGTGGATTACTTCGGCAGTCACACCGGCGCGCACATTGGCTGTGAACTAGCAATCGCGCGGCCTGACCGGGTGCGCAAAATGATCTTCGACGGTATCGGTGTGTTCGATGATGATTTCCGCAAGACGTTGTTGGAAAACTACGCTCCGGAAATGAAGCCCGATGAATATGGCACCCAGTTCACATGGGCGTGGCATTTCCTGCGCGACCAGATGATGCATTTTCCTTACTTCATGCGCGATCCTGAGCACCGCATGCAAAATGACATGCCACCGGCGGACTTTTTACACATCCATGTCACCGACGTTCTCAAAGCGTTGACGACTTATCACAAAGGCTATCGTGCTGTGTTTCGCCACGAGGTGGAGAAACGACTGCCATTGGTCACGGTGCCGTCGCTGTTTATGTCCTCAGAAGCCGACCCGCTGCACAAATATCTTGATGATGCCGCGTCGCGTGTGCCGGGCGCGGAAAAGCGTTTGGTAACCAAGAGTGAAGGTCTAGAGGGAACGGCCAGCGCCATTCTCTCGTTCTTCGCTCCCTAGTTTCGCTTAATCGAAAAGCCCAATCTTACTGGGCGGCGAAATAGGCTTCGGTCCGGGCCACGGCGTTGACCCGAATATTCTCGTAGAACAAATCAAAGTCATGCATGTGCAGATTGCCACCAGCGAACATGTTGAGTTCAAAGGCGTCACTCGTCGGCTTGTCCGTATAGAGAGACCCGTCTCTGCATTCGGCACCAAAGCCTTCGGTCAGGGCGGGTAGTGCTCCTGGCGCTGCGACCCCGGGCAACGCGCCGAGGTTCGTCGTGGCGGGAACGTCACCGCCGCCTAAGGTCCAGCTGATCGGATTCCAGCACGCGATCTCCTGGCCTTCCGATGTGCCGAAACGGTCGCGATATTGGGCCTGCAACCGGCCAACGCCGGGTGCTGGGTCGCCCTCTCGGGTAAAGGTGTTCCAAGAAATAACGCAGCCTGAGTCGGTTGCGCCGGTACAGAGCGAGATGGTCTTCAAGCTGCGTCCGAAGAGTCCCTCGTTGAGGCCGATGCCAATGATGTAGGCGGCGATCATTCGGTCGGCCATTGGGCTTCCGTCAAGCTCTTCCTCTAGCAATCGTCTGGCGTGGAATGTGCCTTGGCTGTGACTGACGATGATGAAGGGTCGGTCGTTATTCCAGTTCTCCGCGTAGTGGCGCCAAGCCCGAAGCACATCCTCGTAGGCGAACGCATAAGCGCGCATGCCGCTGTCGTCGGGCGCACCAAGGGCGGCAATTGTCGCCTGCCGGTAGCGCGGCGCGTAAATCTTGCAACAGCCATTAAAAGCGCTGGCCTGGCGCGCGACCACACTGATGTCCGTCCAGATGTTGACGTCTTCCATAGCGACGTCCTGATTCCAGTTCTCGGAACCGCGATAGGTGGTGGGATGAATATAAAAGACGTCGGCCTGGGCCATGCTCTGAGCTTCGGGGATCGAGGTGCCGACGGGATAAACATCAGCCGCATCGTCTTGATCGGGTAAGGCGGCCCACGATGATCGATCCGCGTAATCCGGTGCAGCCGGGCGCCCATAGTCATCGAACGTGCCCTTCGGTACGCCGCCGAATTGCGCCTGGACTGGATCGGTCCAGCTGGCAACGAGAAGCAGAAAGCCGAAGAATGAAGAGAAAACACGTGACGCCATAGTGAACCAATCCCAAACAGATGTTGCATGTCATCAAGTCCGCGATGGTACTGTTGCCGTCACGATTTTGCCACGGGGGAGAGAAACTATGTCGCTAGCCGGACGATTTGGCCTGATTATGGGGGCGCTTGTTATTGTCGCTGCGGCCTGGGTTATCAATGACCGGGTCTTCTGGGTTCGTTGGTTCTCGCAGCCGCCCGGCGACACGGTTTTGCTCGATTGGCAGTGGTACCAGCCGGTTGATGTGATTAAGGACGGGCCAAGCCCGCCGTTACCCAGTGCCGCCGAGTCAGACGTTGTTATTGATCAAGCCGCGCTGGCTGCCGCTTTGGCCTATGCGGAAGAATTCGACAGTCTTGCGTTCCTCGTGGCGCATAACGGTGTACTTCAGTTCGAGCACTATGGACCCGGTCAGGATCGCGAGACGATCATCGACTCTCAGTCTATGCACAAAGGGTTGCTCGGCGTGGTTGCGACTGTGGCGTTGGATCAAGGATTGATTCCTTCACTAGACACGCCCGCGTCGAATTACATTCCGGCGTGGGCTGAAGATGACCGTCGCGCGATTACCGTTGGCCAGCTGTTGGAAATGACCAGCGGTCTCGCTCAGGCGGAATTTGGAACGTCCCCGTTTGCGCCAGGCCAGCGTTTGTTCTTTGGCGACGATCTCGATGGCCCAGTTAACGCTATGCCTTTGGCTTTTGAACCGGGCTCGGCCTACGACTTTAATCACGTCAACAGCCAGGCGCTTCATGCGGTGCTCACCGGCGCAACGGGCATGAGTTATGCCGCCTTTGTGCGGCAGAATTTGTGGGACCCCATTGGGGCCGGTTTCGCACAAGTCCGGCTTGATCACGACGGAGGATCCGCCCGTATTTTTTGCTGTGTCCAAACCAGGCCCATGGACTGGATGCGTCTTGGTGTGATGCTGGCGAACGGCGGTCGCATGGACGACACGCAGGTCATTTCGCAAGAGTGGGTTACCCGGATGATGACCGGGGGCGTCCGCAATCCAAACTTCGGCTTCCATGTTTGGTTGGGGTCTCCTTATAGCGGCACGCGCTTGCTTAGCGAGCCGAGTGGTCGCCGCTCGCCCGTGTCGGCGCCATTCCTGGTGGACGACGTGATGTATGTTGAAGGCCGCGGCGGTCAACGGCTTTATGTGGTGCCGTCGGCTGGGCTTGTGGCCTATCGCGCCGGGCGAATCGACTTTGCCTGGGACGACGCTAAGATTATGAATATTCTTTTGGGCGGACTTCAGAAAAACGAAGAGAGCGAACTGGAACAGAACGATGGTTAATCATTCGCGCGACTATGGAGCCAAAGGCCGCGTCGGCGTCGCGATGCCGCAGGCCAACCCAACGGTAGAGCCGGAAGTTGGTGCGTTCTTGCCAGCCAACACAACGCTTTTAGCGTCTCGATTGACCAGTAAAGAAGTCGAACCAAGGGATCGGTATCGCGAATATTTTACAGGTCTGGAGAAAACGTTAGAGACCTATGACACCTTGGCTCTCGATGTTTGTGGCTTTGCCTGCACGGCTTCGACCTATCTGGTTGGCCGTAAAGACGAAGACGAAGCGCTGGACCGCTTGTCCAATCTCAAAGCGTACCCGATTATTTCGGCGGGGCAGGCGATTGAAGGCGCTCTCCATACTCTCAACGTTGAAAAGTTGGCCATTGGCGCGCCGTATCCGGAATGGTCTGTGGCCATGAGCCGCGACTATTGGATCAGCCGTGGTTTTGACGTTGTTAATACCACCCGTATTGCCATTTCATCCGACGACACCCGAGCGATTTATGAGCTTAGTGGTAAAGACGCGTTAGCCACTTTGGATACGGTCGATTTCAGCGATGCTGATGCGATCCTGCTGACAGGGACTGGCATGCCTAGCCTGGAAGCAACAATCTCGTTGATGAAAAGCACCGGTAAGCCCGTCGTCTCATCAAACCTGTGCCTGACGTGGGCCATGCGGATGGTGCTCGACATCCCAGACGATGGGGACTCCGGCGATGCCCCACGTCACCCGTTGCTCAATGGTTGGCAGAGTAAAGTCAAAGACCTTTAGTTTACTCGTCCGCCGTTTCGGCTGCTTTGGCGGTGCGCATCCGCACCACGTAGATGAGCCCCAGCACCGGCAACATTGATGCGATGCTATAAAAGTAGGGCGCGTAGATACTGATCTGGCCGAACAGGGTGCCCGAATAGATCGGTCCTATACCGCGGCCAAGACTACCCACCGATTGGTAAAGCCCCATGGTGACACCGCGTTCCGTGTCGGCACATTGCTTGGAGATCAAACTCGCCAGACTGGGATTCACGATACTGATCCCGATCGGTAGAAAGATCTGAGCTACCAACAATTGCGGCAGTCCACCAGCTGTTGCGACCAGTGCCAGGCCAATGGCGTATACGAAACAGCCTGTGGTGATCAGGTTCAGTTCACCGAACCGTTTCGATAAGGGGCCAATGGCTTTCATTTGGATGATCACCATAATCACGCCGGCAAACGAAAGGACCAACCCGACCTCTCGCGGCCCAAGCCCCAAGCTTGCATTGGCGAACAAGGGGAACGTGGTTGTGAAGACGCTTTCGGCAGCGGCAAAAACCAATGCCGCCCCAAACAGGGTCAGTAGGGCACCCCGGGCGCTGACAACTTTGAACTGTGCCACCCGCGACATCTTCGGGCGCTGAGCGATTTTCTCACGCAGTTCGTCGGAAAGAGACTCAGGTAAAAAGAAGATGGTGCCGAGGAGGGCAAGGAAGCTCGTTCCACCGGCAACAAAAGCAACCAAAGACAAGTTGGCGTTCTCTGGGTCACCGCCTGCGAGTAGACCACCAACCGCCGGGCCAAGAATAAACCCAAGGCTCAAGGCGCCGCCAATCATCCCCATACCCTTGGCGCGATTTTCCGGTGTCGTGATATCGGTGATGTAGGCAAACGCTGCGGCGAGATTTCCGGCTGATATGCCGCCAACGATCCGGGACAACATGAGCATCCAGACCGTGTCGGCAAATCCGAGAATACCGTAAGACGCCACGGCTCCGACCATACTGATCATAAGGATCGGGCGGCGGCCATATTTGTCAGACATGCGTCCCCAGATCGGCCCAGCAAAGAACTGGGCGAGGGGATAAATGGCCAGGACTGCGGTGATCGATCCCGGCGTCAGCCCAATATCCAGGGCGATGAACGGAAACAGCGGCAGGATCAGGCCGATCCCCATGAGGTCGAGGAGGATAATAATAAAAACGATGCGCATGACCGGTCTCGGCCTCTTCAATAAATTGTGGCTTCGGCAGCCTAAGGGTTTGCGACGTTCTGCCTGCCTACGCAGCAATTGTTGACCAAGCTGCGGACACGTTAGGTCAGTCTTCTGAATCGAAATGTGCCACCCTGTAAAAGAACGGCGGCTGTAAAGCCGTCGTAATACCTGGGGAAGGTGAATGAAAGCACTCAAGATTGTGGGCTGGGTGGTGCTTAGCTTGGCTCTCGTCGTGAACATCGTGTACTGGCAGGACGCCTGGTTCTGGCGCCGCTACGTCATGTTGTTCGATCCGACGCCGACTGAAGGGTTGAAGCCGTTTGATTTGGTTCAAGGGGACGGGCGTTTTGTTGTCCCTATTGCGTCACTTAAAAATCAAACTGTGACCCAAGGCGCTATGGATGAAGCGGTGGAGTATGCGAAGGAGTTCAACTCCTATGCGGTCCTCGCCATTCATAACGGAGAAATTCAGCTTGAATGGTATGCAGACGGTCGCGGCCCGGATGATCTGACCGAATCCCAATCCATGCACAAAACCCTGATGGGGTTGTTCGTTGGGATCGCAATCGAAGACGGCTACATCGAGTCTGTCGATGACCCGGTCAGCACGTACATTGAAGAATGGCGTGCCGATCCGCGCGGCGACGTGACCCTCAAGAACCTTATGCAAATGTCATCTGGTCTCGGCCAGTACCCCTTTGGGCTCAATCCGTTTAATTCCGATATGGATTGGTTGTACGCCGGAAACACGACGGAACCACTGCTCAACATGCCTAACGCGGATTGGGAGCAGGGCACCCGCTATGAATACAACAACCTGAACTCCGAACTGCTCGGCCTTATCATCGAGCGTGCGTCCGGCAAGCGTTACGCTGACTATCTTGAAGAAAAGCTCTGGCGCCCGATGGGTGGCGACCGTGCGCAAGTGTGGCTCGATAGCGAGGGCGGTGCAGCCCACACGTCTTGTTGCCTGGCGACACCGGCGATGGATTGGGCGCGCTTCGGTATGATGTTGTTAGGCAAAGGCGAAGTGAACGGCAATCGTATCGTGTCAGAAGCGTGGATCGACGAAATGGTCACACGCTCGCCGTCGGCCAATCACTACGGTTATCAAACTTGGCTCGGCTATGACGATCCACCGTTTCCTCTAGGATCGGGCAGCACCGGCCCAACCGCCTCCGAACCATACCTAGCTCGCGACACGTTTCTCACCTGGGGGCGCGGCCAGCAACATGTCTGGGTATCACCTTCGATGAACCTTGTGGTGCTGCGCATCGGTCCCGCCCTGGGGCGCAGCCCCATTAAACCTGGCTTTGATGTGCCGAAAATTCCCAACATCATGGTCCGCGGTATCCAAGCCAAAGCGGCGCAATCTGCGGCTTTAGAGGAGTAAAACGCCAGCCATGAAATACGTTCCTCTAGGTCGCACCGGACTCTCCGTATCCCAGGTTGTGCTTGGCTGTATGAGCTTCGGCGCGTCATCCTGGCGTGAGTGGGTTTTGGATGAGGCGGAGTCTCAGCCGCTTCTTAAAATGGCGTTAGATGCCGGCATTAATTTTTTTGACACAGCTAATGTGTATTCATCCGGTGCAAGTGAAGAGGTTATCGGTGGCTTTCTCAAGGCCAATGCCAAACGCGATGACGTCGTTATCTCGACCAAGATGTTTTACCCATCGCGCGAGACGCCAAACCGCATGGGGCTGACGCGAGATAATATCCTCAGTTCTATAGATGGATCGTTGCAGCGGTTAGGCACCGATTATGTCGACCTATACCAAGTGCATCGATGGGACGACCTCACGCCCATCGAAGAAACCATGGCGGCTTTGCACGAGGTGGTGAAGTCCGGCAAGGCGCGCTTTGTCGGTGCGTCGAACATGCGCTGCTGGCAGTTGGCTAAGGCGCAATTGGCTGCGCAGGACCAAGGCTGGGGCGGTTTTGCCACCATGCAAAATCACTACAACCTGTTACACCGGGAAGACGAGCGCGATCTCATTCCGTTCTGCAAAGATCAAGGCATGGGCCTGTTCCCGTGGAGCCCGCTCGCCCGTGGCCGCATCGCCCGTGCAGGAAATACTGGTACCCAAACCACACGCAGTGATGACGATGCGACGATACAGGACCACCTCTACGGCGCGCCCAATGATCCGGTGCTTGATGATGTGGCAGCGGTGGCGGTAGGGCACGGCGTGTCACCGGCGAGGATTGGTTTGGCGTGGCTGATGGCCAAGGGTGTAAGCCCGATTATTGGGGCGACTAAGACCGGGCATATCGAGGATGCCAGGGCGGCGACGGATGTTGTTTTGTCGGAAGACGATATTGATCACCTTGAGCAGTCTTATACGCCCCGGCCTTTCGCCGAGTTGCCCTGGGATATGGACAAAAACGAAGATCCGCGGCTCAAGACCCCGGAACACTTTGAGTAACCACACAGGTGTAACCGACCACCGGTCACTGCCATAGTGCCGGGTGCTTGGAACGGGCTCGGATGCTTTGCTGTTCCTACACCAGAACCCATAAAAATTGAGGACGCCATGGCTCACGAAAACACCATTCAACCCTTTGAAAAAGGCGACGTGCTGGTTGCCTGCACTTTGCTCAATAACGACGACGATGATCATGCCGGCGATGGCCGTATTTTTCAGTACGACGCTGACCTGAATGAGAAGGGTGTGTTGTGGACCAAGCACACAACGCACTTGGTTAACGGCCTCAAGTTCGGGCCCGATGGCACGCTATGGGCGTTCGATCAGCATGTGCATGCGGTGCTCAACATCGACCCTAAAACAGGTGAAGAGACCCTGGTCGACGGCTTGGTGTCGCGTTCTTTGTCGAACATCAACTTTATGAAGGACGGATCTCGTCTGTTCGGCGAACACCTTAACAGCGCTGAAAACCTGCCCGGCACCCATGCCAAGGCGATCAATGACTCCGGCGCTATCGGTGAAGGCAAGGTTTTCAAATACGACCCCGCAGGGAAGCTGGTTGGCGAATACAAACCGGAAGTTCACGGCGGAATGGCCAGATTCCTCGGCGTGACCAGCGCGTTGCTTTTGCCCGACGATCGTACCTTGCTGTATCTCACAGAAACTTCCAACGAAGTGCGCCGCTACGACGTGGTCGATGACAAACAATTGTCACCGTTAGCGACCTATCCTGAAGGTCGGGAAGGTTTTGTGTTCTTTCTTGCCACCATGCCTGATGGGCGGTTGATGTTGACCCGGGGTGGGCACATTGAGTTTCTCAATCCTGAAACCGGAGCGATTGAAAAAGAAGTTCCACAAGAGGGATTTGGTTGGGCGGTCATCTGTGGCGCCCTTGATAATGTGCATGCCTACTCTGGCAACTTCTTCTCCGGCGAAATTGCGAAGTTCAATACGGAAACCGGTGAAAAGGTCGCGAGCGTGAACCTCGGTGTGGCGCGGGCCCTAGCAGGGGTTGCTCAATACCCAGGCTAGACCCCTCTTTCTCCCTGAGGGTCGCCGTGATCCGGTAAGACAAAAAACCAAACTAAGAGGACGTTATGCCAACTGATCTTGTGATCAATCCCGACGTTGGGTCGGACTCCCTTCAGCCGTTTGCACCCGGAGATTTTTTCCTTGGGGCGACCCTGCTGAACAACCCGGATGACGATCATGCGGGCGATGGTCGCATTTTTCAGTTTGATAAAGACGGCAATCAAAAAGCTATTCTGCACACGCCGGATACGACGCACCTCGTTAAGGGGTTGATGCTTGGCGCGGATGGCGTGTTGTGGGCGTTTGATACCAGTCAGCACAACATTCTACAGGTCGGCCCGGATGGCAAACGTTTGCCTAACCCGGATTTTCCCAAGCGGCCCTGGTCCAGCGGTTTCTTTGATAAGGCTGGCAACCTGTACCTCTACGAGCACATCACCGGCACGATGGCCGATGTGCCCGAGAAATATCGCGACATGCAAAGTACGTTGCCCGGTGAAAGCGATAAGATCGGCGATGGAAACGTCTACAAGTTTTCGCCCACCGGTAAATTTCTCGAGACTTACGAGACTGAGACTTCAACCAGTTTCGCCGGATATCTCGGCGTCACCAGTTGCACGCTGCATCCCAGTGAAAAATACATCACCTACACCACTGAAACCTCGAAGCGAATCATGCGTTACGACATCGTCAATAATAAGCAGATGGATGATCTGGTGCAGTTGCCGGAAGATCAACCAGAATACGTCTTCTGTCTCAATTATGCGGCCGATGGTATGCTGCTGGTCACCCGCGGCCCGAAAATCGAAGTGATCGATGAAGAGGGCAACGTCGCGCGGACGTACCCTCTTGAAGGCCGAGGTTGGGCCACAATCAAGGAAAGTTTAGACAAGAAACACATGCTGGTGTCTTCGTTCTTCAATGGCATTCTTTTGAAGATGGATAAGGACAGCGGTGACGTTGTCGTCGAGATAAAAGTGGATGTTGAGCGCGCCCTGGCAGGCGTCGCTGAGTTTCCCGGTTAAACATTCACATATTTAGGAAAAAGTCATGACGTCACCAATCGCACGCCGCGCGCTAAATTTTGGGGTTGCTGGTCTCGGTGGTTTTGCTACCGGCCTGATGGCCGCACGCTCACCGTCAGAAAGTGGCGGGATTATTTCTTCCGCTCAGGCCGCCGGTCATGAGTTGGATCTCACGACTGATGAAGGGTTGTTTCATGCCTTTATTCGCATTGCTGGCAGCACCGGTAATGAAGTGGTCATGGCTTGGCATGAAATTTACCGTTACGGCATTGTCGGTAAGGATGTCACCCCGCTGCATACCTCTCGCGGTGCGTTGATTGTTGAACATACCAACAATGGTGACGGCTCATTCACCATGACCCGCCGTGAAGTGGCGTATCATTGCGATATTGAAACCGGCAAGGTCATCGACAAGCTCAAGAACCCGTACACGGGTGCGATGGACGATGTGGAACACTTGAGATCCGGCCCTGTGACCACCGTGCACACGGCGCACGGCATGTCACAAAACGGCCAGGAACTGCCCATCGATCACAAGGTCGGCCCGGCCCGCGTGGTCGGTGATGATGTCGTTCTCAATCACGATCTATCGGCCAAGTTCCCAGGCCCCAATGGCAAGCTGCTCGTGTTCTATGACTACATCCAGTACCACGCCAAGCTCAGTCATTTGGCCGACCCCGACATGCAGAATATCCCTGCGACCTACGCTATTCAGGACTACATAGACTGGCGGGCGTGGCAGGATATGGGTGATCGTGACGGCCTTATGCCCGGTCGCGGATTTGGCCAAAAGGTTGCTGGCTTCGACGACATGCCCGACGACACATTAGCTGCCATAAAAGAGCGTGAACCCGAGTTCTTGACCGATTGGCAAAGCTGGGAAGGCAACACGTTAATTTAGGCTTATTGGGTTGAGGCGTGGGCGTTCTCTGATAAACCTTCGCTCATGACTGAAATTTACATTGATGCCGACGCTTGTCCGGTGAAAGACGAAGTGCTGCGTGTTGCCGAGCGGCACAACATTAAAATCCATGTGGTCGGTAATGCATGGATGCGTAGACCGGAAGGGCCGCTGGTCAACAAAGTGGTTGTGCCCGAGGGCCCCGACGTCGCCGATGATTGGATCGCCGACCGCATCGAGGCCAATGACATCTGTATCACGGGTGATATTCCGTTGGCGGCGCGCTGTATCGAAAAGGGGGCTGCGGTCCTCGGCCACACCGGCAAACCTTTTACGCAAGACAGTATCGGCATGGCTTTGGCGGTGCGGGATCTCAAAACCCAGCTGCGGGAGACCGGCGAGATCAAAGACCATCATCCCGGGTTCACCAAGGCGGACCGCTCCCGTTTTCTCTCGGCCTTGGAAGAGATGGTGCGGGCGGTTAAAGTCGCGTCATAACAAAAGAATTGGGGATGACCATGAGTGGTGACGGACAGCCAGGCTTTCTTTTTAACACCGGACCCGCAGGGCGGTGCGACGACTATAAGGTCGGCGGCGCAATGATGCGCTGGAACCCGGTGCTCGAGAAGTTCTGTATCTGGTACTACGGCCGCAGCACGGATTTCCCCGAGGGCATGGCACCCGCATTGGGTTCCGGCTCAGTGGCGCTGACCACGTCGGACGATGGCCTCAATTGGGAACGCTACGATGGTCCGCTCAAAGGCGGCGCGGTGATGGTTGCCAACCCGGATGAGAATGCTTTTGACAGCGTCCATCTTGGCACCGGTGACATCGAATGGCGCGATGGGCTGTGGCACCTTTGGTACTACGCCGGCGATGACGGCACTCCGGAATCAGCAGATCCCACCTATAGACATCCTGGGTATCGATTGCATGCTGGCCTCGCTGTCAGTAAAGACGGCATCAATTGGCAGCGCCGTCCGGGCAATGCCTTTGGCGGCGCCATTGTCGGCAACGGCGAAGATATCTACGGCGCGTTCCCCAACGTCTATCAGCTCGGCAACCGCACCATCTTGCAGGTGACGATTAAGGATCTGGATTTCAAGGGCTGGGTCACGCGCGTCTGGGCGTCCGAGGATTTACAGACTTGGGACTATCTTGGCCCGATGACCTGGAGTGACGATCCCCGCTATTACGATTCCAATGGTGTGATCACACGCCAAGTGTTGCGCGATCCCGGTGGAGCCGGTGCGCCATGGATGATGATCTACACGGCCGTCGATGGCCGCCCGGAAAAGAAACAACAGCGCACGATTGGGGTCGCGGTGTCCGACGATGGTCTGACCTGGCGGCGTCAGTTCGATGGCCCGGTATTTGTCGCCGCTGAGCAAGGCGCGTGGGACGACTACAACGTCGCCAACCCGCAGCTTTGTGTACGTGACAAGGAACTGTGGATGACCTACTTCGGCTTTGCTGATCCAACAACGCCCGGCGCGGCGGCCCTCCGTGGTATCGGTATGGCCGTCAGCAAAGACGGCGATCTCCGCAGCTTCGAGCGCATCAACAGTTAAGCTTTACTCCGCGGCTCCGGCTTCGATTGGGGCCTCTGGCACTGGGCCGTTTGCCCATAGCCGGACGCTCAGTGCCAGCACCAAGATCACGGCATTGCAGACGCCCATCATCAGGAAGGGCGCGTTGGGGCCGATGATATTGACAAGTTGTCCACCAATGATGGTGGCAAGCATGATCCCGATCGCACCTGATTTGTTGAACACACCAACGACAGCACCGCGATAGTGGGGTGGGGCTTCCTGTCCGAGCAGCGCGCCCGACGCAACCACGGTCGCCGTTTCACCCATGCCAGTCATGACGCAAGCCAAGGTAATAATACTGCCGACGGCAAAGGGGTCGCCGATGGATCCGAGCGTAATGTAGCCGACGGAGGCGATTGCAAAGGCGATCGCCACGGCGGTTGTGCGGTTCACCCGGTCGCAGATTAGACCCATGATGAAGGCCCAGCACATCGCTGAGATTTGAATCAACGCAAACAGACCACCGGCTTGTTTCATCGCTTGCCCAGCGGTCATGTCGTTGTCGACGCCTGCCTGAACAAACCACAATGAAAAGAAGGTGCCGACGACAACCAAGTCACCGCGCGCAATGAAGGCGCTTGCATAGGCTAAGGCAATTCGAGGATTGCGCCGTGCTTCCGATAAGCCGCGGCCTAAGTTTTTGAGAACGCTTGGCCGGTCTTTGACTTCCGGCGGTGGGCCGCCTTTAAGGCCGAAATGCAACAACACGGCGGTCATCAGGCACATGGCCGTGGCAATCCAGAAGGTGTAATGGCCCGCTTCAACGCCGCTATAGCCCATGTCTTCAAATCGCGCTGGCATTTGCCCTAGGACGGCACCCATGAACAGCACGCCAATGCCATTGAAGATGGATGTCGTGCCGAGCCACTTGCCGCGGGTGGTTTCTTGAATGATGTCGACAAGGCAGGCGCTGAGCATCACTGGAACCATGGCGGCACCGACGGCGACGATGATCCGGAAGAGATACAATTGCAGGACTGAGTCGGCGAAGGGATAAATAAAATAGCCAAGCCCGAGAACCACAAACCCGGCAGCAAAAAGAATCCGTCGCCCGGTGCGGTCGGATAAGGCGCCAACCAGTCCCATCAGACAGATAACCACGACTTCCTGCAGGGCTGCCAGGTTGCCGGTTAAGCTACCCTGCTGAGCGCGCGGAATTTTAAATACCTCCTCCAGGAGGTAAGGCTGAATGAAGTTGACCAAAGTTAGCATCGCCAAGCTGGCAGAGGTTGCATAGAGCAACATGGCGACGTTGGTTTTCGTGTATCCGGGGGTGAACCAATAGATGAGGAGATGTAAACCGCTGCGGTCAGGTGGATGACGTTCTGCCAACGTTTGCGCTTTGCCTTCGGTCAAAATGGTTCCCCTGGTATCTGACTAAACTCGAAAATTTACTGCTGCGGTGGGTTTGGCACCCAGATGGATTTTTTCGGTGCCATCAGCAGTCGGCGGATCATCGGTTCAAACTCTTCCAAGCGCATGAACGCCATATCCGGATTAAAAGCCGGCATGTCGTACTTGTCGCAAAAGGTCATCGCATCCTCGAACCACGGGTGACCTTTGTATTGGTCGCGTAAGTTCTTATCGAGCCCGATGTGTTCGAAGTAGTAGTAGCCTTGAAATGCATGGTGGTTGGCGATCAGCCAGTAATTCTTGTCGCTGATAAACGGCTCCAGCAAGGCGGCTGCGAATTCTCCGTGATTAAAGGGTGCGAGCAGGTCGCCAATATCGTGGATGACGCAACACACAACGTACTCTTCATCCTCTCCAGCTTGGTGGGCGAGGGTCGCTGTCTGTAGGCAATGTTCCAGCCGCGTCACCTTGTCGAAGGCGGGCGCCTCAGCGCGTGAATAATCCAGTTCTTTGAGATGAGTCAGGATGCGGTCGACAAAGGCCTGGGTGAAGGCCGATTTCTGTAAACCAGGGAGAACCCAAGGGGCAAACGCGGTTCCGCCTTGTGTTGGGTCAGTACTGCCGTCATCCATAATCTTGTCCTCCCTGGCCAAACTGTATCATTTACGGGCGGAAGCCCAACCGTTCTCGACACCTATGAGGGTCAGGTGTCCGATCTGCGGTTCAATTTGCTCAGACTTTTGCTATGACTGACCTATGGTTGATCGCTTAACCCAAGAGACCGTCGCCTTTGCCGACTCGCTCACCTTCGCAGCCCTTCCGGCTGATGTGATCGATGCGGCGAAACGATGCCTGGTCGACGGTGTCGGTGTCGCCATTGCTGGGCTGGAAACCGATGTCGTCGGTCAGCTTAAAATCTATTCGAAGTCGAGCAGTGAAAGTGGTCCGTGCCGTCTGTTTGGTGATCCGGATCACAAAGCGACAGCTGCGCAAGCCGCGCTGTATTTTGGCACCTGCGGCAACGCGCTCGACTGGGACGACGTGCAATTGCCTGAAGGCGATGCACGCCCTTTCGGCCTATTGATGCATGGCACTTCGCCAATATTAGCAACACTGATTGCTGTAACGGATCTCGTGCAGGGCGAAACCGGCCGCGTTGTCACCGGTGAGGATTTTCTCACCGCCTTTGTTGCCGGTTGGGAAGTGTCGGGCAAATTGGCGTTGACGGTGACGCCGGGTCATTACTTCAAAGGTTTTCATACGTCGGCAACGTTGGGCACCTTCGGTTGCACGATTGCCGCGGGCAAGCTCCTCGGGTTAACCGCAGAGCAAATGACATGGAGTATCGGTCACGCCGCATCCATGGCGGCTGGCGTACAGGCATCGATGGGCACGATGACCAAACCGATGCATGTGGGGTGGTGTGCGGCGCGGGGAATCGAAGCGGCCCTGCTCGCTCGTGCTGGGCTCGATGGTTCGGCAGATGCCCTTGATGGACCACGCGGCTATCTCGCCACGACCAGCAGCGGTGCTGACGTGACGCGGGCCGATGGGCGATTCGGACAACCGTTCATTCTGAGTAATCCTGGTGTCAGCGCAAAGCCCTACCCTTGCGGTGCCGTGACTCATCCTGGGATGGATGCTCTGGCCCGGATTATGAGCGACAATGATCTCACTGCCGATGACATCAAACGTATTATTGTCTCTGCTGGCGATAAGATGTGGGGCGTCATTTCCTATCCATTTGCGGAGACACCCTTCCAGGCCAAATACAGTTTTCCATTTTTGCTCGCCGCCATCGCGCTGCGTGGTGGCGCTGGCCGGGCGGAGTTCCGCGAAGACTTTATCCGGTCGGATGCTTGCGTTGTTTTTCAAAAGAAGGTCGAGACCAAAGTCGACGACGCTCTTGGCGGGGACAGCGACGATATCATCGCCACCCGATTGGATATTGAAACCCAAGACGGACGAACGATCACGGTTGACGGTCGCGCCGATTACCCGGGCGGTCCCATCACGCCTTTCAATGATGATGCGGTTGATCTCAAGTTTGATGCCGCGACGTCTGGTCTCCTCCCCGCCGATAAGGCGGAAGCGGTGCGCTCCATGCTGCGGACATTCGAAACCCAGGCCGACGCCGGTGTCTTGTTGGATACGCTGGGCAAGATTACGGTCCCGGTACAATGACTGTTGTTCGTGACGCCATACTCGATCACATCGAGACCACAACCTTTGACAGCCTTCCCGCGGAGGTGGTCGCCGCAACCAATGTGGTGATCGCCGACACCTTTGCCTGTGGGTTGGCAGGCAGCGCCGAGTCCAAGGCAAAAACTGTCCGCGATGTTCAGCTGTCCCATTTTGGTTTCGGTGGTGTACCAGTCTGGGGCACGGATCTGTTGATCTCACCCATCGGCGCAGCCATGGCCAACGGCTATCAGGTCCATTGTCTCGAATACGCCTGTTTCCATGAGGCCGCGACGGTCCACTCCATGTCGGTGATCTTTCCCGCAGTGATGGCCTACGCAGACCGCTACGGCCGAGTTTCCGGCAAGGACATCATCACCGCCGTGAATATCGGCAACGATGTCGCCGCGTTGCTCGGGTTATCGGCAACCAAAGGTGCGCGCTTCTTCAGGCCTGGGGTTTGTGGTGCCATGGGGGCGGGAGCGGCCATGGCCAAACTCGCTGATTTGGACCGACCCTCCACTACAGAGCTATTCGGTCTTATCTACAGTCAACTGTCGGGCACCATGCAGGCGCACACAGAAGCCAGCATGGCTCTTGGATTGCAGATCGCGTTCAGTGTGCGCAACGCTTTGACCGCTTTGGATATGGTGCGGATGTACCTCACCGGACCGGTTGATGTGTTCGACGGTCCCTATGGCTATTTCAATTTATTTGAAATGGACGGAGACGCCACGCCCCACTTAGATGCGCTGGGCAAGGCGTGGCGGACCGCTGAGATTTCTTTCAAGCCGTTTCCCTCGGGTCGAGCATCCCACGGGGCGATCGACGCTCTTTCACGCCTCATGCAAACCCATAAGTTCAACGCGCAAGATGTAACGGACGTTGTTATATCGGTCCCGCCCTTTGTGCATCGCCTCGGCGGGCGTCCTGTGAAAGACCGTATGGATGGCCCCTACGCTCGTTTGTGTTTGCCGTTTTTGGCGGCCAGTTTGTTGATTGATGGCCGCATCAGTGTCGGCAGTTATACCTTGGAAAATATGAATGATCCGAGCCGGCTGGCCCTCGCCGCAAAAATCAAAGTTGAGGTTGACGGCAACCAAGACGTTAACGCACTCGGCCCCCAGAGCGTTTCGGTCACATTGGCAGATGGACGCATTGTTGAGGACACCGTGACTTGTCTTTTGGGGCATCCCGACAATCCCATGACGGACGCCCAACATCGCGCCAAGTTTATGGACAGCGCCGCGTCTGCGGCCCAACCTCTCGCACCAAACATGGCAGAGATGCTCTATGCTCGTATTCTAAAGCTGCAGAATGAGTCGGATGTCTCCGCCCTCAGCAATCTCGCCGCCGGATTTGACATAGAAAAGGTCCCAATATGAGAACCGAATTTTTCAAGATCGCTTTGATTGGTCTTCTTACGGTTTTTGCAGCTGGGTCTGTTGATGCTGAAGACCGCAAGGTGATGACCATCGGCGCGTATTCTGTTCCTAATACGCCGTGGGATTTGAATTGGCAGGATGTCTCGGCCGCGTTCGAGGCAAACAAGGACCTAGGCCTTGATCTTGAATTACTAGTGCGCGGTGAAACCGGCAGTTCGGAAGAACGCCTAAATTCGCTCCGGCGCAATCGTTTGCAGTTCGTCAGTTCGCCGCTGGGATCTGGCGCCGCGATGATTCCCGAGCTGGGAGTCTTACAACTGCCGTTCCTGTTTGAGTCCACACCGGAAGCGGATTTTGTCTTGGATGAATATGCTCTACCCCGCTTCCAGGAGATGTTTGATGAAAAGGGCATCATGTTCTTGCGCTGGACCGAAGCCGGCTCCAATCACCTATTTGGTGATCGCCCGTTTCTAACGCCTGATACCGTGAAGTCCTTCCCCATGCGGGTGCAGACCACCAAGGCCTCTTCGGTCTACTTTGAAGGCCTCGAAGCCGACGCGGTGTACATGAGCTCAAATGATATCGTGCAGTCGCTGCAGACGGGTCTCATCAGCGGTGGTGAAGCCGTCACAATTTTTTACTGGATGACCGGCATATTTACCGAAGCAAAGCACTTTACGATGACCGGCCATGCCATCGAGCCCAGTTCTATTCTTTTGAATAAGAAATTCTGGGAGAGCCTTTCGCCCGAGCAGCAGACCCTGGTCAGCACCGCCTATCCAGGTCCGAAGGCCGCTCGTAACCGTGTCCGGGAGTGGATGACGAAAGTCGAAGCAGACCTTCCCGATCTTGGCGTTACCTTGCATCGCCTGAACGACGAACAACGGGCGGCGTGGACGGCCCAGGCCCAGTCGTCCTATGACGCAATCCTCGAGTCGATCGGCGGTGACGCGGAAGACATCTATAAACTCGTGCTAGAGGGCCAAGCCGCCTACGCCCGTATGAAAGACAAAGACAGCTAATCGTTGTCCTGATCAGGGTTGGCGGACCGCGTTCTCGTCAGACCCTGAATCTCCCTCAGCCCCTGAAACACATTAACTCTATGGGTTTGGTGCGCCTTGCGCGCGCTCACGGCCTCTCTGTCCCGAACCTATGAAATCAACATTTAGTGGTATTTGAGATATTTCACACCATATATTGTATCGACTAGCTATCTTTGTTAGCCTATCTCGTAGGTTGAAACCCTCTTTGAATGAACTTTCAGAGAGTCCGGGCAAGGAAAACAGTCATGAATGCAGAAGCCGGGCGTCGGCTCGATGTTGAGCACACGCATACAGAAACTGAACTCTTTCATCGCACCTGGTATCCCGTCGCGCTGGCCGACACCGTCGCGTCCAACGGCGTCGTGGGAGCAAATTTTTCAAACGGGCGCGTGGTTGTCTGGCGTAAAGAGAACGGCGAGATCAGCGTGTTCAGTGCCTATTGCCGCCACATGGGAGCAGATTTATCCCTGGCAGAACCGATGGACGGCAAACTGCGTTGTCTGTTCCACCATTGGTCCTACGACGAGTCGGGGCAATGTGCAGATATTCCCTGTGCTAACAGCGTACCCGGATCAGCGAATCTGTTTCAGTATCCGGCGGAAGAAAAACACGGTCTGATCTGGGTCTTCAACGGCGAGTCACCCGAATTTCCGGTGGCTGAGCTTGCTGATGAGGCGGACACCGAGGTTATCTCTGAAGCGCGCTACATGGGGCACATCAAATGTCCGGCCTGGGTGCTGAAATTGAACACGCTGGATGTTCAGCATACCCGTGCGTTGCATAACCAAGACATTGTCGAGTACCCCAACATCTCCCTGAACGATAACGGTGTGATGGATTTTGATTACGTTGTCCGCGACAAAAAAATTGGGCTGTTCTCGGTTACCGGTCATTACTTCGGTCCGAATTGTATCGCTCTTGCAGGAACAATGGAGTCTGGCGCCCTCAATTACGTCGTGTCGGCTGGTACGCCCGTGCCACAAGGCGGGCACGACCTCTTCGTAAGCCTTGGTATTCCATTGACGTGTAACGGGGTATCCATGAGCCGCGAGGAAGGTGAGGAGCATCTTGCGAATCTCTGGACTTTGTACTTAAGGCTGTTTGATGAGGACCTTGAGATTATCAACTCAATGCGGTTCCGATTTGATCATCTCATAGGTGAAGACAAATACATGAAACGCGTTGCCGACTACGCCAAGGCGTTTCCTATTGGCAATCCGGGGTCCGCCTTTATTTCGTAACCCGGCCCTTTGCGTCCGCACCATCGGTGCTGGCTCTGGCCGCACCGTCTGGCTATAAATGCCCTACCAATAATTCTAGGGGAGGGCGACATGCCAGCACTTATCGTGATGTTTAATCTGAAAGACGGCGTTTCCGAAGCCGACTACGAAGCTTGGGCGAAAGCGGCCGATCTACCGACTGTGCGCGGCCACAAAGGCGTCGATGGTTTTGATCTGTTTCGTGCCAACAATCTCTTCCGCACTGAAAACGCCGCGCCCTACCGCTATGTCGAGGTGATTCAAATCAACGATCTCGATCAGTTTAATCTAGATGTCGCGACCGATGTGCAAAAGCCGATCTCGGAAAAGTTCGGCGAGATCGCCGACAGCCCTGTTGCAATGTTGTGCGATAAAATCAGCGACTAGGAGAACACCAGTGGGACGTCTGCAAGGTAAGGTCGCGATCATCACCGGCGCTGGCCGCAAGAAAGGTCTGGGTGAGGGCATTGCTCGCCGCTTCGCTGAAGAAGGGGCGACGGTTATTATTACCGATATCGGTAAAGCCTCAGGCGATCACCTGCCCGCCAATCACATTGGCACCTCGGCCGAAATGGAAGAGGTCGCTGAAGCCATCCGCGCCGCGACCAACGGCAACGTGCAGACCATGGTGTGTGATGTCCGTTCGGAAGACGCCATCGTTCGCACCATCGCTGACACCGTGAAGCAATTCGGCAAGCTCGATATCGTCGTTAATAACGCCGGCATTGGTTACATCATGAAGCCGTTGATCGAGATGTCGATCGATGAGTGGGACGTGGTGCTCGACGTCAATTTGCGTGGGCCGTTCCTGTTCACCAAGCACGCAGCCAAACAGTTCATCGCCCAAGGCGAAGGCGGGCGGATTGTTAATATCGCCAGCCAAGCAGCGAAGAGCCCGGCGCCTTTGCTGGTGCATTACACGTCGTCCAAGCATGGCATGATTGGCTTAACCCGAACCGCTGCGGCGGAACTGGGCGAGCACGGCATCACCTGTAACGCGGTTTGCCCCAACCACGTCACCACCGGTCTGGGTGCGATTCAGAACGCCCGGCGCGGCGAGGTATTAGGCAAAGACACCGATGGGGTTCTGGAATTTCGCAAGGCGAAGATTCCGTTGGGCCGGGTCGGCCTTGCCACAGATACGGCAAACGCCTGCGTGTTCTTGGCGTCAGACGAAGCGGCCTACATCACCGGCGAAGCGATGAACGTCTCCGGTGGCGAGGAAATGCACTAAGAAAATCTAAGCAGGAGCACCGCCATGTCTCATCGCACCTACCGCGGCAAGCTCGTCTATCTCACCGACGGCGTCGGTGAAGAAGGCCGGGAGTTCTTTACCGTTACCGTCCAACCTGACGGAAGCCGTATTCTCCGTGCGCACTGCGAAATGGATAACGACCATCTCATACGTGATGTGGTGTATGCACTCGATGGCGATTGGCAGCCGGAAGAATGTTTTGTCCGCCTGACCATTGGCGGAAAACATCAAGGCAGCGCTGTTTTCCGCTTCACAGACACTCATGTTACTTGCGATGCCCTCACGGCTGATGACGGCCATCTTTCACAGTCCTTCGAGGTGTCTGAACGGGTTCCATCCTTCGGTGCTCATCCTTTGTGCTGCGATACCTGGCATTCCAAAAAAGGCGATCTTGTCCGCGGTGAGTCCATTATCGGCCAACTGCGCAACGTGGCTCTGAGTTCCCCGCTGCCTAACGGCGGCTCCGGGCCGAGCCTATCGTTTGTCGGTGTTGATGTGGTCTATGCGGGCACGGAAGAGATCACCGTGCCGGCCGGTACGTTTAAAACCAAACATATGATCAATCAGAGTCTGCGCGATGGCGGTACCAAGCCGCCGGTGGAAATTTGGGCATACTCCGATGACTTCATTCCCGTGCGCGGCCGCTGGGAACTGTTGCACCAAACATATGAGTTGGTGGAGTTGTCGTACACAGATCCTGTCGCGCCAAAAGATTCAGACGCTGGTAGCTCCTGGGATCGATTGGCAGATTTTGATAAGACGGTTGGGTAAAGTTTACGCCGCCGCTTCCTGATCGTCGGTCAGCTCCAGTTCAGGGAAGCGTCCAAGCGTCGACACAAAGCGTGATTTTATAAAACGACCGGCGGCTTTCTTTGTCGTCAGCCAAGCGATGCGCGCACCATGCTTGTCGTTGGCCAGAACGTTCTCCACCAGCCATGGCGTTACGGTTTCAACTCGGTCGGCGATGATGTTGAACACCTTCTTCACAGACTCCCAGCGTTCCGGCGCCATCTTGCCTCGGTCGCGCAGAGAGAGGTCCGTGATCACAATGCCCGGACTCATGTAGCCAACGATCACCGGGCTGTCTTTGGTCTCTTTGATCAACGCTTTGGTGAAGTAGGTCAGGCCGAATTTGGTGCAACCGTAGAGGCTCATGCCATGCTGCTTCATGCCATTGGAGCCGAAGCCTTCGAAGTTATACAGCGCGCCATGACCCTGCTCTTCCATGCCCTTCAACGCGATCTGCGCGCCATACATGGTGCCGATGAGGTTGACCGCTGGCACCGCCTCAACTTCATCCTGTGGCAGTCGGCCAATGGGAAAGCGGGTGTTCGACATCCCGGCGTTATTAATCCAAATATCAACGTCGCCGCATTCTCTCTTGGCGAAGTCCCATAACGCTTGAACCTGATCGTGTTTGGTCACGTCGCAGGCTGTTCCCGTGACTCGGGCCCCGCCTGTTGCCGCTAGGCTCAATTCGGCGATGGCGCTGTCCACGGCGGCTTGACCGCGCCCGCAGATCACCACATTGGTGCCGCGCTTTAAAAACTCAAGCGCTAGTCCATGTCCGATCCCGCGGGTGCCGCCGGTTACGACGACTGTTTTTTGATCTGCCACGCGTATGCTCCCATGCCGTGTTGTTTGAACCCTAGCACGGCGGACCAGTCGCCAGGGGATGTCACCGGGTGGATTTGGCCGCGTGACGGACTCACATCACCCAAGGTGCGCAATTCACTCAGGCTCGGTATGATTGTCTATCTCTCACCACACATACACGACCTCTTAAGGACGCATCCATGGCTTTAAAAACTGCCGTCATTACCGGTTCAACCAAGGGGATCGGCAAGGGTTATGCCAAAGCGTTCCTTAACCGTGGCCTGAATGTCGTGGTTGCAGGGCGTTCCCAGGAGTCCGTTGATGCCGCGATTCAAGATCTGGATGGTGAGGGCAAAGATGGTGCCCGCACAGCGGGTGTGGTGTGTGAAGTGTCTGACGCTATCGAGGTGCAGGTGCTGTGGGATTTTGCCAAGCAAGAATTCGAGACTGTCGATATTTGGATCAACAACGCGGGTTTCGCGCGTTCGGGTGTGACCCTCTTGCAGCTCACTCCCGATGAGATTGAAACCATGGTCCAGGGTAATGTCATTGGCACGATCAATGGCTGCCAGGTTGCTCTGCGGGGCATGACCGCCCAAGGTTTTGGCCATATCTACAACACCTATGGTGCCGGATCAGACGGCCGCGTGATTCCCGGCATGATCGGCTACGGCACGACCAAAAGCGCGGCGCGCTATTTTACGGAAAGTCTGATCAGGGAACTCAAGGGCAGGCACATCAGGGTTGGCATGATCAGTCCGGGCATGAACCTGACGGAGAACATGATCAATCAAATGAAGCAGGTGCCGCCACCGGCGCGGCCCAAAGTCATGAAGCCGATCAATCTGCTCGGCGATTATGTTGAAACCACCACGCCTTGGATCGTTGATTGCGTTCTCGCCGACGACAAGCCGGGCACCCACATTAAGTGGCTGACCACGGGCAAGATTCTCCGCCGCCTGCTCATGGCGCCATTTTCTAAGCGCGATCTCTGGGCGCGTTATGATTTGAGCACCTAGCCGCGCTGTTCTAACCACAAAGAACGAACGGTGCCCCATACCGGCGAGGGCTATGCAACCACATTGCGGTCAGGCAGGGTTATCGAGACCAGCCACCCCTATCACCGTGGCTAAGGTAGCCGCCGCTGCGGCCGGCTCTCATGCTGGCGTGGGTTAGATTTTGGGGAATCGCATGCAACCGGATACATCGTGCCAAAAGCTCGGGCCAATTTGGCTGGCGCCGAGCATCAGCCGTTTCAACTGTGTTGCCTTCCTCTACGCGTCTTTCGTCAGCATCGCGTTCATCTCGTTGATCAATGTTCTGCAGGCCTACATCCTGACCGAGCACCTTGCCATTCCTCAGGGTGAGCAAGGCACGCTCACCGGTGACTTGGCGCTCTTTCAAGAAATCATCACCTTGCTGTTGGTCGCACCCGCAGGAATTTTATCTGACCGCATTGGTCGACGCCCGGTGTTTGTGTTTGGCGTGATCATGCTGGCGTTTGGTTTTGCGCTCTATCCGGTCGCGACATCATCATTTGATTTAACGATTTATCGCTGCATCTACGCCGTCGGGACGGCCTGCGTCGGCGGCATGATCGGCACGGTGATTGCCGATTACCCACAGGAGATGTCGCGCGGCAAATTGATCGCGGCGTCGGGCATGCTCAACGGTTTAGGTTTGGTGGCATTCGCCGGCGTGCTTGGTCGGTTGCCAAAGGTCTTCAAGGATGGCGGCGCGACTGCCATCGAAGCTGGGCAATATACGTTTTGGATTGTCGCCGCTATTTGCGTGCTGTCCGCTGTCATATTGCAGATTGGCCTCAAAGGTGGTCCAGCTGCTCGCCTGGAAGTGCGCATTCCCCTGAGTCATTTGATTAAGGCTGGATTTAGTCAGGCTCGCAATCCTCGGATTGCGCTGGCCTATGGCTCGGCCTTTGCTGCGCGCGCTGATCTGGTGGTGGTTGGAACGTTTGTAGCGTTATGGGCCGTGAAGGCTGGAACGGCGCAAGGCATGACGGCGGCCGATGCGTTGGCCCAAGGCACGCTGATGTTTGTGATTGCCCAAGTCGCAGCAATCATCTGGGCCCCGTTCATGGGGATCATCATTGATCGCGTTAATCGTGTGACCGCCCAGGCTATTGCGATGACCCTTGCCGGCTCCGGCTATCTCTCCATGGCCCTTGTTTCATCACCGCTGGATCTATCAGCATGGCCGGCCTTTGCTTTGCTCGGTGCGGGACAACTGAGCGCGCTGTTTTCCTCTCAGGGTTTGATCGGCCAAGAGGCCCCTGAAAAAGAGCGAGGGTCCGTAGTTGGTGTATTCGGTATCTTTGGTGCCATCGGCATCTTGTTTGCCACCGGTGTCGGCGGGCGCTTGTTTGATTCCATTGCTCCAGCGGCCCCCTTTGTGATCATGGGCATCGCCAACGTGATCTTGTTGATTTGGGCCGTGATCGTCCGGATCAAGGCGCCGGGCTTGATGATCAAGAGAAGCTAAAAAACGGCCGGCAGCCCTGAACCGGGCTGAGGCGACAAACGTATAAAGTTAAAGTTGAGAAACAGGGGTCTTATTCATGAGCGAAACAACACATCAGGCTTATATCCGACCCATGGGCGTCAGGATTGATCTGGCCGATGGCATCAGCGCGAAGAACGGCTGGACGCTGATGTACGCGTCCTTTGCCACTATTGGGTTTCTAACCTTTATAAATACAGGGCAGGCCTTTGTCCTCAATGCCAATTTGAATTTGCCCGGCGATGAACAGGGCCGACTTACTGGTGCTCTGGCGTTCTGGAATGAAATCATCACCATCGCCTTGGCTGCGCCTTTTGGCGTTATGGCTGACCGCATTGGTCGCCGCCCCGTATTTGTATTTGGCATGGTTTCTATGGCATTTGGCTACGCGTTGTATCCCTACGCAGACAGCGTTACCGACCTGTTTGTTGCGCGGACTTTGTATGGGCTTGGGACTGCGGCCGCGGCCGGGATGATCGGTATCGTTGGGCAAGACTATCCCCGCGAGTATTCTCGAGGGAAGCTGATTGCTTGGAGCGGAGTGATGAACTCCCTCGGTGTTATTTTCACGGCGCTTGTGTTTGGCCGCATGTTCATAGTTTTGGAAAATGCTGGCATGACAGCCAAACAGCAGGGACTCTACACTTTTTGGGCTGTCGCGTTTGTGCTGGTGATTTCCGCTTGGGTTCTGAAATGGGGCCTAAAGGGCGGCGTTCCACCGGAAGCGAAAATACCGCAGCCGATTAAGGATCTGTTTAAGGCTGGCCTCACCAATGCCAAGAATCCGCGCATTGCGTTGTCCTATGCCTCTGCCTTCGTCGCACGATCCGACCTTGTTGTTATCGGCGCTTTTACGAACTTGTGGGGTTCTGTTTGGGGAATTCAACAAGGGATGTCGCCTGCAGAGGCGGCTTTAACGGGCCTTACAATTTTTGCTATCGCGCAACTGTTTGGTTTGGCGTGGTCTCCGATCATGGGCATGATCATCGACCGGGTGAACCGCGTGTCCGCCGTCGTCTTCGGTATGGGCTTTGCCGCCATTGGTTATAGTTCCATGTACTTCGTTGATGACCCGACCAACCCGATTTATTACCCATTGTTCGGTTTGCTCGGCATTGGACAAATCAGCGCCTTCTTCGCGTCTCAGGCTCTAATGGGACAAGAAGCCCCGGCCAAAGAACGCGGCGCGGTTATCGGATTCTTCAGTGGGGCCGGCGCCATTGGCATCCTTGTGGCGACGTCGGTTGGCGGCATCCTGTTTGATACATGGATGTTGACCGGTCCGTTTGTCTTTGTTGGCGCACTGAATTTCTGCATTTTCGTGTTTGCTTTCTTCGTATGGAAAAAATCACCGGGCATGGGGCCAGAAGAAATCAAAGCTCTGCGCGCCGCGCGGATGGCAGAACTCCCCGCTGCTAAGCAGGACTAACTGTCTATGCCTGTCGCGGTCATAACCGGGTCAACCCGTGGCATCGGGCTGGGTCTGGCCCGTGAGTTTTTGAAATGCGGGCACTCGGTTGTTGTGTCTGGCCGCAGCCAAGGTGGCGTGGATGAAGCCATTGCATCCTTGTCCGGCGACGTGACCGGTGAGGCGCGAATACTTGGTCAGCCCTGCGATGTTGGTGATCTCGCCCAGGTCCAAGCGTTGTGGGACAAAGCCGTCGCGGACTTCGGTCACGTCGACTATTGGATCAACAATGCGGGATTGATTCACAGCTATAAAAACATCACCGAGCTACCGCCCGAAGATTTCCCTCGCATTATTCAAACCAACCTGACTGGTGTTATCCACGGTACTCAGGTCGCGACTGTGGGTATGGGTAAACAGGACGCCGGTGGATGGATCTACAACATGGAAGGGTTTGGGTCCGACGGCATGACCCGGCCCGGCATCACGCTCTACGGCACGACCAAGCGCGCGGTCACATACTTTACCGCGAGTGCGATTAAAGAGGCGAAGGGCACCAACGTCAAAATTGGTTTCCTCAATCCGGGAATCGTCATGACGGATTTGGGCATGGGTGATACGGCCCTGCTGCCAAAAGAAGAGCGGCGCCAGAAGAAATTCCTGATGTTGATCGGCGATACGGTCGAAGACGTGACGACCTTTCTCGTCTTGCGCGTGCTTGCAAACACAAAGCACGGCAAACGCATCGCCTGGATGAGCCCGCTCAAGCTGTTGGGCCGCGTGCTGATGTCTCCGTTTTACAAACGAGACCCGATGACGCCCGCTGGGTATTAGAGTGCGGTCTCCAGACGGGCAGCGCTGAGGATTCCCTGGAAAACTCTTGAGCCCTCAGGGCATTGCTTGCAGCATGGCACAAACGTCATAACGACAAGACGAATCGAAAGGGACCCGGGCTGATGCCGGATACTGCCGTAACACAGACGTCGCCAACTCTAGATGAGGTCAAAGCGCGCACCGAGGCGCTACTGGATGGCTTCCGCGCCCGCGCTGCCGATACGGAAGCGAACCGGGTTCTGCCGCAGGAAACCGTTGAAGAACTTTACGACGCTGAACTGTTGCAGTTGTTCGCACCAAAACGCTACGGCGGCTTGTCGTTGGACTGGCCGGCTATTGTTCATGCGTCGCGTATTGCGGCCCGCGCCTGCGCCTCAACCGGTTGGTTGGTCAGTGTGGTTGGCGGTCACATCGCCATCGTGTCCCGGTTGTCCAAACCAATTCAGGACGAGATATTTAAAGACGGTGTTCGCAAAATCATCACTACGGCCTCTGCCCAAACCACCGGGACTATCGTCAAAGAAAAGGGCGGTTATCGCCTCAACGGCTTGTGGCGGTTTGGCTCGGGCATTGATCACGCCGACTGGGTGATGGTGACCGCGGCCTGTGAAAACCATCCCGACCCGCCTGAGCCTAACGTGTTTCGCGCGACCGTTCCTCGCAGCGCCGTGGAGGTCGATGACACCTGGCAGGTGGCCGGCATGCGTGGCACTGGATCCAAAGATTTGCGATTTGAAAATGTGTTCGTCGAAGACGACTGGGTGGTGACTTCGCCGCAATGTTTTGGCATGCATCCGCCCGGCGCCGAGGTGAATCCCGAAGCCTATCTGTTCGACGTGCCGTTCATGCCCTATTTCACAAACTGGATGATCGGGCCCTTGCTTGGC
Source organism: Rhodospirillaceae bacterium (assembly GCA_018666155.1). Classification (GTDB taxonomy): domain Bacteria; phylum Pseudomonadota; class Alphaproteobacteria; order Rhodospirillales; family Rhodospirillaceae; genus WLXB01. The sequence goes on from JABJAH010000020.1 coordinate 36,080, forward strand.
TGTGCGGAGGGAGCGTTTGACGCCTACGTTGCCGCGACCAAGAAGAAGGTCGGCGCCATGACGCGCATTACCGTGGCCGATCAGCCGACCGTGCAGGAGCGTCTATCTGAGTCGTCTGCCGAATTGGATTGCGCCCGCATGATGTTCGACAACATCACCACGACGTTGGATAACGCTGGTCATGAACGCCGTGCGCTCACGCCCGACGAGAATGTCATGATCAATCGTAACCGAGCCTATTTGGCGCGGCTGTGTACCAGCTCAATTTATCGATTGGTCCGCGTCATGGGCGCGACCGGTATATTCGATACCAATCCGGTTCAGCGCCACTGGCGTGACCTATCCGTCATGGCCAGCCAGGTTGGCGTTAACTGGGATCAAAACATGATGGCCTATGGCCGTTACTTGCTTGGCCTCGATTTTGAGAAAGTGAAAACCGATCACGTCCCGTCAGCGAAAAAGCCTGCCTAAAGGCTGTTATTCAGTGGTGTTTAAAGGCACCGGCAATGACGTGATGGATATGATTGCTCGGCCTCGCAGTTCGGTCAGGATCGCCTGCACGGCTGCATCGGACAAGTCGTTGCGCACTTGAACACGCATTTCCTCAAAGGTCGGAGCCGGCTTCAAGCGTTTGTCTTCAACTTTAATCAGATGCCAACCGAAATCTGTTTTGACCGGAGACGACGTAACCTCACCCGGTGATAAGGAATACGCCGCTTCAGAGAATTCCGGAACCATCGTGCCGCGGGTGAAGTAGCCCAGGTCGCCACCTTGCGGACCTGATGGACCGGTTGAACGGTCACGGGCCAAGTCTTCGAAGGTTGCGCCATCGGAAAGCTCGCGCAAAATCGCTTCGGCTTCATCTTCTGTTTCAACCAGAATGTGGCGCGCCTTTACTTCCTCATCCTGGACATAGGTTTCCATTCTCTTGTCGTAGGCTTCGCGAATGCGCTCTTCGGTAACCCGATCAGAAATCTCGTCGCGCAAATAGGCTTGGCGGACCAGTTCATCCTCAAGCCGTTGTAGTTGCATCTGCACGCCCGGGTCGTTTTCTAGGCCGCGACCCTTCGCTGCCGTACCCATCAATTTTTGATCTATATAGAATTCAATCAGTCGGGGCAGGATCGCCGCCGTATCCATTTCCGCAGCGTTGGGAATGGTTTTCTGAAATTCTGAAATTTCGCCAAAGGTAATGGCGGTACCGTTCAACTCGGCAACCACCGTATCCGGCGATTGGGCCTGCGCTAAACCGGAGAAGCTGAGTGCTAGCGCTGCGACGGTGACGAGTGCGTGGTTGCGAATGGTCATGCTATTCAATTCCTACAAGTTCGAGATCAAACGTCAGGTCTTGTCCGGCCAAGGGATGATTGGCGTCGACGATGACTTCATTCTCTTCAATCGCCATGACTGTCATCGGCAATGGCTGCCCCGTATGCGTTGTCATTTCGTAGGTCTGGCCAATTTCAATCGACGCACCGCCATCCGGGAAACTTTCAAGTTCGAGAGTTTGCACCATATCCTGATTGCGTTCGCCATAGGCTTCGTCGGCCGGCACGGTAAACGTTTGGCTCTCACCGATGGCCATGCCGACTAAGGCTGCTTCAAAGCCGGGAATGAGGCGGCCTTCACCGAGGGTCGCGCCCATTGGGTCAGATCCAATCGAGGAATCGAACTGAGTGCCGTCTGAGAGGGTGCCCGTATAATGAAAGGTGACGCTATCACCGTCTTTCGCTGTGCTCATGATCTGCCTTTCTATGCGCCGTGTACGTTCGTAAAAGGAGGGAGGCCACACGCGGGTGGGCCTGAAAAACGGCGGCAGCATAGGGGCACACCGGGTATAGTACAAGACAGGCCTGGCACAGAGAGGCGAGCTGAAGATGACCATTAAACTCTACGATCTCGTTGGCGTCGACGACCGCCGTTTCTCGGGCAATTGCTGGCGCACGCAGCTGGCCCTGGCCCACAAAGGCCTGGCCTACGAAACCGTGCCGACTCGATTTACCGACATCGCGGGTATCGGTGATGGCACCCATAAAACCATCCCCTTGATCGATGATGTGGGAACGGAGGTGTGCGACAGTTGGGTGATCGCCAATTATCTGGAGGACACCTATCCTGATACGCCGTCTTTGTTTGGTGCCGATGGTGCAAATGGACCGGGCAGAAACTTCAGCCAGTTTCTACAGCATTGGAATATGCGGGCGATCAGCTTCCCGTTGCTTCACGTCATTATCAAAGATATCTACGACCGGCTTGACCCTGCCGACCAACCGTACTTTCGTGAAAGCCGGGAAAAGCGGTTTGGTAAAACCTTGGAGCAGATGGTTGAAAATCGAGAAGAAACTTTAAAAGAGTTTCAGTCGGGGTTAAATCCGCTGCGAGCTTGCTTGGAGGATCAGCCATTTCTGTCCGGCACAACGCCGCTGTATCCCGATTACATTATTGCAGGTCAGCTTTTGTGGCCGCGCCCAGTATCCCCTCTCAAATTTCTCGAAGACGACGACGTGCTAACCGAATGGTTCAGCCGCATGCTCGATTTGTTTGATGGTCTCGGCCGCCGCCAGCATAAGGAATGGGACGGGGTGTGAGGGTTAACCCGTCACAACCAACCCAACCCCCACCGCAAAACACCCAAATCCGATGGCGATTCCAACCAGCGGGATGATGAACCAATAGTGCCAGGCCAGCACCAGAAACAGCCCTGACGTCACAACCGATAGCCACAGCAGGAGCGGGTTGTCACTGATTACACCGAAGTCACTGGTCGCCAAACTCAAATAGATCAATCCAAAGACAATCGCGCCGAGGCTATGGCTGAAGTTAAAGCCGAGCCAAGCGCGCCACATGTTGGTCTTGGGGTGAATCGTCATGGTGCTGGCTTGCATGGCTTCGCGCACCTCTGGCTTGTGGGGCGTCAGTTTGAATGGTCGTGTCCGCTCGATCCAGGTGTAGACGCCGTGGGCGAACCCCAGAACGATGAACGGGATGCTGCCGAGAACGAAGAAGGTCTGACTCACAATTGGTCTCCTCATTGGTTGCCGGGCTGAATGGGCGAGCAAACCTTGGTGATGTTCAGACGGTTTGTCTATGGTGCCGGTGTCATGTCATTGATCGTTCGCCCCGCCAGCGCCTCTGATTTTCACGCGCTCAATCATATCAAAGAGTCTGCCGTGCAAGACAGCACGGCGGCTGGATCTGAGCTTACGGGTCGCCTCCATCGCTGGAATCCGAGGCGGTCCTACGCGCCACCATCCTATTGGCATAACGCGATTGTTGCCGAAGTCGATGGCGACATCATCGGGGTCGCCAAGACTATCGGTGCCATGCTCAAAGATTTGTGGGTGCTGCAAAGTAAAAGGTCCCTCGGGGCAGGGGCGGCCCTGGCCCGGGCTGCTGAAGATTGCATTCGCGCCGATGGTCATCGTATGGCGCATTTATACACCGCCGCCTTCAACGCCCGAACCTGTGCATTCTACGAACGTAACGGCTGGTCCATGGTGCGTTTCACCTATCACACGGTTGGCCATTTCCGCCGATGCGTGTATGTGAAGCGGCTATGACAACGTTACAGCCAGACATTCTAATCGCCGGCGCTGGTATCGCCGGAGCCACCGTCGCCGCCGGACTGCGCGGCCGCGGATATTCCGTTGTGCATCTGGAAGCGTCGACCCAACCGTTGGATACGGCGCGGGGCGATCACTTGGGGCCGCGCGTAGTCGAAACCTTGGCGAACTGGGACATCCTTGATGCCTTCTTCGCGGCGGGGGCGGAAAAACGTCTCGGTGCCAAGTGGCTGACACCCGAGGGCGTGGTAATCATGCATTCGAGCATTGATGACTTGCCGTTGCCCTACCCGTTCTATGTTGTTCTCAATCACGACCTCATCGCGACGACCGCGCTCGATCTGGCGGTCACCGCCGCTGACTACGACTACACCCTGTTCCGGCCGGTTGCGGCTCGCGATATCTCCACTGGTGCTGACGCCCATGGCGGTGTCACTGAGGTGAGCATCACAACGCCCGAGGGTGAGGCGGTCACGATTAAGCCGCGCATGACCATCGCCTGTGACGGCCGCTCGTCAAAAATCCGTGCCGCCTGCGATTTTCAAATCGCCCATACCTACGACTATGAAAAACCATTTGTCGTATTGTTTGGTCCGCGCGGCGAGTTGCAAGACCCACGCAATGAGATCAATTCCTATATGTCGTTGAACGGGGGAGTCAGCCGTATCCCGCGCATCGGCGGACAATGGAAGATCGGCCTGGCCATCGACAAACAAGACATTGGCCGCTGGAAATCCACCACCTCCGATGAGCGCAAAGCGTTGCTGGCTGAGCGCGCACCGGCGCTTGGTGAAATGGAAACCGAGGTTGCCGGCTTCTATCCCGTTATCCGCCGTGAGTCCGATTACTGGACCAAGGGCACCACTGTGCTGCTTGGCGATGCCTGTCACACCATCCACCCGGCCCGAGGCCAGGGCATGAACTTCGGGATTCGCTGTGCCGCCCGATTGTTCGACTTTCTTCCGGACCCAACTGAGATGAGTGATGCGGCCTTGGTGGCACAACGGCTCGCGGACTATGAAGCCGCCGTCAAACCACTGACTGACGCGCAATTATCGGAAAACCACGAGCGTGGTTTACACATGGATTGCACCGGTCCTGAACGCATGCAGGCCGAAATCCCAACCCTGCGGGCCGTTGCCGCTGATCCCGATGCAAACTTTAGATACCGTATGACCATGGCCGGTTATCCAGACCGATTGGACCCAAAGTAAGGTTCGCTATGCCTCGTATTATTGATCCCAACGTCCAGTTCGATCGCGAAATGTCTGAGCATTACGACAGTTTTGTTCAGCGTCTGATCCCAGATTACGTCCGCATTCATGAACTTGTTGTTGCGCAGCTTGGGCTCGCCCTTGAGGAACACGCCCGCGTTCTTGTTGTCGGAGCGGGGACGTGCACCGAAATTTTAACTCTCGCCGACTTTGATCAAACGTGGATCTTCACAGCGGTTGAGCCGTCTGCACCAATGGTCGACGTTGCGCGCGCGCGGATCGAAGCCGCAGGTCTGAGTGATCGTGTAGAATTTCATGTCGGCACCATCGATACCCTGGAGGACCAGGGCCCGTTCGACGCTGCGACCGCAATTCTGATGATGCAGTTTGTCCCCGTTGAGGAAAAAGCGGCGGTGTTTAACGACATCAGTACGCGTCTAAAACCGCAGGCTCCGCTGGTGATGGCTCATATGATCGGCGACCCCGACTCCGATGAGCACGCCTTAGCCATGCAAGCTTGGCGTGACCACATGGAAGAAACCTTGAAAGACCGCGCGTCTGAGGTTTACGCCAATGTCTCAGACACTCTGCACTTCATGCCAGACAACGCGCAAACCACGGCCTTGAAAGATGTCGGCTTTACCGAAGTCGTGCGGTTTCACACCAAAATGGTGTTTGGCGCCTGGATCGCGATAAAGGGATAGCTCTCGGGCTAGCGATTCACGTCCGACATAATGAAGTCTTTGACGTTGGGCAAAAACACGTTGCGGATAATATCCGTGTGGGTGTCATGTTTCTCATAGGCCTCGCGGGCGTCTGGGTCTGCAAAGTCACCGACCAAAAGCCACTTGTAGGGGCTGTTGGCGCCGGCGGGCACGATGTTTTCTTCGATCATCATGGCGTCGACCGTCGGTAGTGACGCAAGAATTTTCATACTACCAATGATTTCATCTGCATCGGCGTCATCATTGAGATTGAATAGAACTACGTGGCGGTGCATGGCGAGTCTCCCTGTTGTTTTTTGTCTTCAAATTGAGGGGCTAGCCTAGGGCGGACGCGCCGTCTGTTCAAGATACTGCCTCAAACGGTATCGGAATGGCTCGGCACGCGTTCATTAGGCAAAACTGTAAGCTATGGCGGCGAGGACGCTTGGACTCTGGTCATGCCCTGGTGCACACTTAAGCTCACTTGCATTGCTGCTGCACAAGGGACGCACCATGGAGTCGCTTCGCTTCGGGACCTTTATTCCCCCCATTCATCCGGTTAAGGAAAACCCGACCCTGTGTCTTGAGCGAGACCTAGAACTGGTTGAGCGCATGGACCAACTTGGCTTTGATGAGGCGTGGTTTGGCGAACACCATTCCGCAGGCACGGAGCTGTACTCCACCCCAGAGTTTATGATCTTGGCCGCGCATTATCGCACCCGGCGCATTCGTCTCGGTACCGGCGTCAGTTCACTGCCCTATCATCATCCACTGATTCTCGCCGATCGTTTCATGCAACTGCATCACATGACTCAGGGGCGCGCCATGTTTGGGGCCGGGCCGGGGGCCTTAGTGTCCGATGCAAAAATGATGGGCATCGAGACCGATCGCCAGCGCGACATGATGGAAGAGGCGCTTGAAGATATTCTCAAGCTGTTCCGCGGCGAGACGGTCACCCACGAGACTGATTGGTACACGCTAAAGAACGCGCGTCTGCAACTCCGCCCCTACGGCAATCAGCCGATCGACGTTGTGACGGCGTCCATGATGTCGCCGTCTGGTCCTAATGCAGCTGGGCGCCTGGGCACGGGCTTGCTCTCCATGAGTGCGTCCGCCGCACCGGCCTTAAAAGTCGCGGGCACCAACTGGGACCTAGCCTGTGAGGTTGCGGCCGAACACGGCAACACAATGGACCGTTCGCAATGGCGCATGATCGGGTTGGTGCATGTCGCCGAAACCCGAGAGCAGGCGATTGCCGACGTCCAATTCGGGATAGAAGATTGGGTGCGGTACTTCGAAGATGTCGCTGTAATTCCCATGATTCCACCGGAGCGTCGCGGCGACCCTGTCGCGCACCTGATGGATAGTGGCCACGCGGCAATCGGAACTCCCGACGAAGTGATCAAACAAGTTGAAAGCTTGTGGGAGTCATCCCAGGGTGGCTTCGGCTGTTTTCTGATCACCGACCACAATTGGACCTCTCGAGAAGCCAAACTCAATTCCTATGAGATGGTCGCTCGACATGTATTCCCGCATTTCCAAGGCCATAACATTCAGCGCGAAGAGTCCAACGCCTGGGTGCGGGATAGCCAGAAAGATTTCAAGGCGAGCCACAACCAGGCGACGGCGAAGCAGATCGAGCGGCATAACAAACAGCAAGACGCGAAAGCAAAATCCAAATCAGCCGCCGAATAGATCGCTTACGCCCGTGAAACGCCTCCTCTCCGGCTTATTCCGTCTTATTCCGACCTCGGCCCTGCGACTGGGAATATTTCTCGCCAATGCCAAGTTTAACCAGGGCGCGGTTGCCGTGATCACTAACGATGAAGGGCATGTCTTGCTGCTGCGCCATGTCTTTCGCAAGAGTTATCCCTGGGGCTTTCCGTCGGGCTTTGTGAATGTGGGCGAAAATGCCGCAGCTGCCGCCTTGCGTGAACTGAAAGAAGAGACTGGGCTCCAGGCCATGGTCATCCATGTTGGGGCAACGGCGTTGGTTGCGCCAAGGCATCTCGAAACCGTTGTTTATGGTCACGTCCGTGTCGTCACACCGATTAAACTAAGCCACGAAATATTTGAAGCGCGTTGGGTGGTGCCAGATCAGGTGTCCCACGATGTTGTTCAGGGGTTGCGTCCTGATCAGCTTGCTTTGCTCTTGGCGGCAGCCGATCCGGAGTCATAGGAGGTCACAATGCTTAAAGGGTTTACCCGGCCATTTTCACCACAAGGGAAGGCCTCTGCCTTGCCGCCGTTGCCCTGGCTCTTCGCCGCTGACCAGGTGATGGTCCACTTTCGCGCCGACCCTGATGTGCTCGACTCCTATCTGCCGCCGCCCATGACGCCCAATCCGGATCGCCGCGGTGAAGCCTTTATGTGGACGCCTAATCTGCGTTGTCAGCCCGTCGACCCCGACGTCAATGCGACGATTCTCAATCCGGCTCGCACACAATACAACGTCTGCGTGATCGCGGTGCCCGGCATGTTCGAAGGTAAGCCAGCGCTGATCAGTGCCTATCAATGGTGCGACCGGGATTGGCTGGTCATTCTCAGTTGGATGATCGGGACCTGTGCCAAGCAAGTTGAGTTTCGTGACAACGGTGTTCACCCGCTATATGCGGCTGTCGGATCACCGCAAACTGGATCGTTGGGCACCACGTTCACGCGGGCCTTGTCGCGCAATGGCGAACAATTGATTCGTCTGGAGTACACGCCAGAGGAAATGATCGAGGCGTCAGAGATGTCTTTCTTCACCAGCGCCTTTCCATTGCTGTCTGAAAGGCACATCCCCGATTTCAATGTGCCCGCCACGGGCAAGCCGTTGGTCCATGACCTGACGCAAATGCTGTTAGAAGACGGCAATGCACAAAACTTTATGCGCGGCCCGGCGACGCTGGACTTCAATGCTTTCGCCGACAACGAAGAATTAGGACCGTTACAGCCAACAGAGGTTCTTGGCGGATATCGCTGGCAAACGTCTTGGGTTATGCCCGGGATCAAGGTCGCCCATGACTACCTGAAGGACGCATAAAGAGAACCGGGCCCATCCCCTCAGATGAGCCCGGTGTGTGTCTGGTCTCCGTCGCGCAACGGACCAGACTGCTGACGGCTCCCCTTAAGCCGCGAGTTTACTGCAGCGGTTTTAGTTAATCGCCGAGACGGTGCAGCCAACGACGTAACCGATCTGGTTGTCGTCCGGATTGCGCAGGGGCAAATCTAAAGCCAGGAAATCTATCGGCGCTGTGTATTGCTGATCTGCAATGCCGCTTTGTAAGTGACCTTGGCCATCGGCCAAAACGGGGTTCAGCCGCTCAGCCCAGTTAATCTCGGCCAGGGTTCCGTCGTCGGTGGTGACGGTTTCGCCGGTTAAGTCTTGGCCGATCAGCGTCGAAACCGCGGACCCGCAAAATTCGAAAGAAAAGCGGTCATCGTCTAATTTATGAAGAACGGTGACATAGGGCATGGCCTCACCGAGGGCCATCATCTTGAACTCACCCCAACGTGGGGCTTGGCCCTCCGCCAGGTTGCACCAGTATTTGGCGATATCGATGAGAGGTGTGGGCATTCCACCACTGGGGGTGGCGGGCGCAGCCTTTGCTACGGTGTGAACGTCCATGTGAATGTGTTGCATCATTTGTGTCCTAGTCGGCATAGGGGCTGGCCTTGTTCTTTCCTGCGTGTCTTGCCCGTCTGCCCTACTAACGTTTTCAAGGTGACGTCGGTTGCGTTGGGTCGTTGACATTTTTGTGAGCGCGCCGTCACCGTTAGGCGGGAAACAACAAAGGTCAGTTCCACTATGAGTAGAAACACCCTGATCGCTGCGTTTTGCCTGATGTGTGTGGGCGCGGAAAGTGTTGCCGCGCAGCCGACTCTGACGCCGGTTCGTCGCACCACCATTGTCACCTCCGATGTCGAAGGGTCGCTCCGGTTCTACCGCGACATTCTTGGCTTTACCGTTGAATACGACCGGACGGTCACCGATTCAGGCACACTCGCTTTGTTGGCGCCGGGTGCAAAAGAAGGGCGTGCGATCGCGCTGCGCTACGGCGAAAAAATGGGCGGCTCTATCGGTCTGTTCTGGACGCCTGGTCTCCCTGCGCAAACCGCCTGTGTGTCACCCGCATTGCCCGGATCCGTTTCGGTATTGCTGCTGACCGATGATCTTGCTGATCTGCGTGCTCGGCTCGATGCGGCCGAGGTGCCTGGCGTGACTCCGACCGCGTCGTACAACCAGTCGCGCGGCCCGACCGATGTCTATTCGGTGTTTGACCCCAACTGTGTTCGGGTTGCGATTGCGGAAATCAAAAACGAATCTCTTGGTGAAAGTTTAGACAAATGACGCGACTACTCTTAGCGGCTACCGCTCTGGTTTTGTGTGTGGCAAATCCCGGTTTTGCCCAAGGCACCGATACGTGCGCCGCGCTTAGGTCTCAAGATTTCACCGCCATCCCAGATGCGCCGACGGCGATCACCGCAACGACCATCGTGCCCGCCGCCGAAGGCCTACCCGAATACTGCCGTGTGCGCGGCACCATTGTCCCCGCCATCGCCTTCGAACTGCGCCTGCCGACTCAAACCTGGAACGAAAAATTCCTCATGCAGGGCTGTGGCGGTATGTGCGGCATTATCAACATGGCTGCGGCGGAGGATGCGCTGGCCCGCAACTACGCTGTCATCAATCAGAACATGGGCCACGACAGTCAGCCTTTCGTCGCCACCTGGGCCTACAACAATCTCCAGGGTGAGATCGATTTCGGTTTTCGCTCCACCCATGTCACCGCCGTCGCGGCAAAAGTTTTAGTCGAGGCCTACTACGGTAAGGCGCCCGACTATTCCTACTTCAAGGGATGCTCCACCGGAGGCCGTCAGGCCATGGTCCAGGCGCAACGGTTCCCCTGGGACTTTGACGGCATCATCGCCGGTGCACCGGTGCTGAACGAAATCGGCGACGGCATGCTGCATCTCATCTGGTCCGGGCGTGCCAATTTGGATGAAGAGGGCAAACCGATTTTGTCGCCCGATAAACTGCCGCTTATTCGCAACGCTGTCCTGGCCTCCTGTGACGCCGACGACGGTGTCGAAGACGGCGTGCTGCAAGATCCCAGAACCTGCGATTGGCAACCCAGCGACATGCAATGCAGTGGGCAATCCATGGGCCAATGCCTCACCGCGGCTGAGGTCGGTGCGGTGGAACGAATTTATACCGGCGCACACAACTCAAACGGTCAACGTATTTTCCCCGGCGGTATGTCCAAGGGCTCAGAATACGAATGGTCGCCAGCGTTTGTCGCCGCCGATGGTGCCTCCCCGTCGGTGCTCAATCCTAATGGCATGATCGGTCAATTCGCCCGTTACCTCGCCTACTGGGAAGATGGCAACGGCCCAGGCAGTGATCCACTGACCTTTGACTGGGATCGTGATCCGCCGCGTCTGGCCATGACCGAAGCGCTGTATAACGCGCAGAATCCAGACCTGCGAAAATTCCGCGATGCCGGCAATAAGCTGGTGCTTTATCATGGCTGGGATGATCTGGAGGTTCCGCCCGGGCTGTCGGTCGACTATTACGAAACGGCAGCCAAGACCATGGGCGGGTATGACGCGACCCAAGAGTTTTTCCGTTTGTTTATGATTCCCAGCATGGCCCACTGTCGCCGTGGCCCCGGAGCGGATGCCTTCGATACCATCTCAGCCATCGAAGCTTGGGTGGAAACCGGCAAAGCACCCGATGCGTTGACGTCCTATCACTTGAAAAAGCCTCAGGCCTACAATGGCTTGCCGCGCATCCGCTATCCGATTTCAGAGGATGTCTATGATTGGACTCGCCCGGTGTATCCGTACCCGGCTTCTGCGACTTGGTCTGGCGAGGGTGATTGGAAAGAGGCTGAGAGTTGGGAGTCCGGCGGTGCAATCGCAGACTAAAAGACTAGTCGTCTTTATGCCCTCTAAGCCACTCCGACAAACGGGTCATGGTTGAGTCCAGCTCCGACATCTTGAGCGCTCCGGCAGCAGCATAGAGACAGGAGAACCCACCGAGGAAAACAACGATGCCCAACGCGAGCTCAAGAAAGATTGCGACGTTGACCCAGATCGAAGACAGCAGCGTATAGCTCCAAGCCAGCACTGCATTCATCCACAAGTAGACCATGGCAAGGTCGCCCACGGGTGTTTCCAGAAGAGCGTCGGGTACGCCGTCGGTTAAGGTTAATACCGTTGCTTCAACGAATGGATCGATTGCGACGGAAAGTGCCAGCCCAACCAAGAAATAGGTTAAGGCACTGCCCAGCGCTTGCGCCGATTGACCCAAGGGCTCGTCATCGGAGTCCTCGAGTTCGGTATCGCCTGATGTCGCGTAGACGAAAATTGTTGCGACCAGGGTTAGCCCCGTCATGATTGCGAACAGACTAGGATTGAGAATTTGATCCATCGCCTGAAACCAAGCCAAAGCCATGGGCGGCGCAAAAACCAATAGAATCCCAAGTCCAAGAATGACCAATACAAAGAGCCAAATATTTCGAAGGACCTTGGCCATTTTCTATTCCCGTAACGAGTTCAAACTGATGGTCGGGAGAGTGACATTCCCGTTGAGTCGGCGCTAGAGCTAAGCCGTTGTTTTAACGCGCCAAAAATTCGTGCATGGGCTCGTTTATTTTTCGACTTAAGTCATTGATTTAAAAGAAGAAAATACCAGAACACGGGTCGTGCATGGGCTCGTTCCTCGCAAAACGGGATTTCCAACGTCCCGGCAGCTGCTTTTCCAGCCCCTTTTTATTTCCACTGGCTGATCACCCCCAATCCTTTTGACTCGCCAACACCTCGTCATCCCGGCAGCATAGGACAACGAAAAATAAGGTCACATCAGGGGATTTTTCTATGCGTAGACTTACGACCGCGGGCTTTGCTGCCACGCTTGCACTTGGGTCACTTCAGGCTTGCGCGCAAACCACCAACCGTCCTCTTGATATGACGCCGGAGCAAATCCAGGAAAAGGTCGACTGGGTCACTGACGTCGAGGCGCAGGACTACGAATTCTGGCGGCGCTATCGCGACCAGCCCGATCAAGCCGCGTTCCGTCAGCCGCAAGACTGGTACAATCCGATGATCCTCGTCGACGGCGGCAATCAGCCCTACTTACCCCGCGCTGACAAAGATGAAGCACCGACAATTTCCGGTGACGCTCTGAAGGTTGCGACCGACTGGGCGATGGAGCGGGAAACCCAAGCCTTTATCGTCTATCACCAGGGCAAGATCCGGCATGAAGCATACATGGACGGTTTCCACGATACCTCGCCGATCAGTTCGCACTCCTGGGTGAAAACGTTGCACGGCATCGTCACTGGCTTTGCCGTCGCTGACGGTGACATCGCGAGCCTCGATGACCCCATCGAGAACTATTTGCACGAGTGGAAAGATGATCCACGGGGTCAGATCACCGTGCGCCAGGTGCTGGAAAACAGGACCGGCCTTGCAGCGCCCTTTGATAATCAAGGACAACCATGGTCCCAGGGTATTCAATCGGTCGAGGGCGCGGACATCTGGGGGACAACGCTGCTCACGCCACTAGAAAAAGAGCCCGGCTCAGCCTTCGCCCATAACAACCCGAACACACAACTTCTCGGCATGATTTTACACCGTGCGACGGGCAAGAATTTTGCGGCCTATCTTGGTGAGAAATTGTGGAAGCCAATGGGTGCTCAACGGGGCGCGCTACGCAAAGACGGCAACGGCGGCAATGTCATTTCATATTGCTGTTTTCTGTCTGCGCCAGCGGATTGGATGCGCATTGCCCACTTGTTAAAAGAAGACGGCAGGCTGCCCGATGGCACTCGGCTGCTTCCGGAAGGCTGGGTTGATCAAATGCTCACCGGGTCTGAGCAGAACCCCAATTACGGCTTCCAAATCTGGATGGATCACGAATTCAACGAGACCCGGCCCTACTACCCGGACATGCCGCCCCAGTTCGCCAACACCCACTCAGAGCCATTCGCAGTGGATGATTTCTTTTATCTCGATGGCGGCGGCAAGGTGCGCATTTGGATCAGCCGCAAGCTGGACCTGATTGTCCTACGCACCGGCTATCCGCCGCCCAAGGGCATGGGCTTTGACGAACCTGTTCTGCCTAACACGATTGTCCGCGGCATTTTGTAAGCCGCATTTCGTTCCACGCTAAAACCCCAAGGAGAGTCTGATGCAGACATCCCTAAAGTTTGCTGTGTGCCTGTTCGCGATCGCCACACTGATTTTTGTTGTCCCGACGGTAAGCGCCCAGACAGACGCAGAGGTTGCGGCGGCGCGGGACGCCATTTGGGCCAAGGAACAACGCATCTATCTCGGCCGCGCTGAGGGTGGTTTGACCTTTTACCTCGACAACGCGTCCGACCGCTATGTCGGATGGCCGCCCTTCGCCCCCGCGCCGACGGACCTCTCTGGCTTGACCGCCACGTCTAATGAGATGGCGGGCAACAATGCCGAGAAGCTGACGATGGAGCTCGTCGACTTTACCTTGGAAGGCGATACGGGCGTAATTTATTACCAGACCCACAGGACCATGTTGCCCGATGGAACGGCTGTCGATCAGCACTGGGAAGTGATTCATGTTTGGGGCCGGACCAGCGGGGATTGGAAGATCTTCGGAGCTATGGCGCGAGGGAAGCCTGACCGATGACTCAACTAAAAGACAAAACGGCTCTCATTACCGGCGCCAACCGCGGGATCGGGGCAGGGGTCGCTCGCGCTTTTGCCGCTGAGGGAGCGGCCGTTGCGATCAACTATCCCAACGCCGCTTCTGCTGACGAGGCCAACGCCCTCTGTGCCGAAATCGAAGCGGCGGGTGCCAAAGCCATCGCAGTCGAGGGTGACGTCACGGAAGAGAAAGTTGTTGAAGCGATGGTCGCACAAGCCATCGCAGGATTGGGGCGTATTGATATTCTAGTAAACAACGCGGGCATCGCCCACGCTGCACCGGTCGAAGATATCCCTGTCGACATGTGGGATAAAGTTTTCGCCGTACATGTGCGCGGCACGTTCCTCACCTGCAAACATACTCTGCGACATATGTACGAACGCAGTTCAGGGCGCATCATCAACACGACGTCACAGCTCGCCTATCTTGGGGCGGCAGGCTTCGCGCACTACACCGCCGCTAAAGGTGCGCTTGTGACCTTTACTCGGACACTAGCGCTGGAAGCGGCATCGAAAGGGGTGGGTGTTAACGCAGTTGCGCCCGGTGCAACTAGAACGGCGATGCTTGAAGACGTGCCCGAGGATATTCTAGAAGGCATCCGCCAAAGCATTCCGCTGGGCAAGCTCGCCGAGATCGATGACATCGTGCCCAGTTATGTGTTCCTGGCGTCCGATGGTGCCAAGCACTATGTCGGCCAAGTGATCAGCCCTAACGGCGGAGACATGTTCCTGTAGGGGACACAAATAAACCAAGACACTGTCTGTATGGTAACGTGGGGTACGCTGTCTCCGGTTAAGTTAGCCCGCCGCCCAGAGTAACGAGGAACACGCAATGCCAACACGACGTGATGCCCTTTTAGCGGCTGGGATAGCGGGGCTATCCGGAACGATGCTGAGATCACCATCGCTGGCAGCGAGCACCACGTACGATCTTGATGACCCTGAAGACGCCGTGACGGCCTATGCCCGCATGCGTGGCAATCTCGATGGCTCGCCGGGGATGTGGTGGTACCGCGGCAATATGTTCGCCAAGCGCAGCGATGATGTTGCCGAGCGGGTGCTCAAGATTGAAGGTTTTAGTTTTAACCGTCTCGCTCGTCGGGAAGACGGTCGGTTTGATCAGATCATGGCGGAAGCGGGCTACTTTATTGACCCCGACACGGACATGGTTGCCGATGAGTGGGTCAACCCGCTCAATGGCCATACCTGTACGCCAGGGCACTACAAATCCAACCAGACCATCGTCGTCGGGCCTGAGGGTGTTTCAGGATCTGAGGCTGCAGCCGTCCCCGTTCAATTCACCGGGACCGTTGAGGCGCAATCTCATAGTGGGCGGGTGTGGACGACGGAAAACATGGTCACCAAATTGCCGAACCCCCGCGTTGAAGCGGATGACCCCCTCGGATATTCCGGCCCGGTCATCACCCTGACGTCACTCGCATCATTCACCGGGCAACTGGCAGACCTCAACAACAGCGACCTAACTTTTATGCCAGCCACGCTGCACTTTCAAAACCTGGCGCCCTGGATGCCGTGGATGAAAATGGGCCAAGAGCCCGGGCTGACAACGTGGCAGCTCCTGGGGACTAAAGTGCAATCAACAGATGACATGCCCGACCGCTTGCGTCTCCGTCTTGACACCGACTATCCCGGTTGGCTTGAGGACCCGGGTGTATGACCATGCGTAACCTCACGCTGCTTTTCGTGGCACTTGGGCTGGCCGCGATTTACCAACCAGCTATCGCGCAAGATGAAAACACGGGCCCCAACGTCAACGTTGCCACCGAGATCGTTGGTACACTCCGTCTGCAGACTAAGAGCGATAAACGCTATCGCGGTGCTGAGGAGTGGCGCATTTTCGTTCATCCCGATGGTTCGCGAACGATGATTCTGAGTAAGGATTTTGTCGCCGCCAACGCGCTGCAGATCATGACCGCCCACGTGGATGCCAACTTTAGACCCGTCGATGTCTACGCGACCTACTGGGTGCCCGATGGCTATCGAGGCTCAATCCGCGTCGCGCTGGACGGCGAAAATTTGCGAGCGGTCTCTGAGGGGCCGGGCGGCAGCGTGACTGATGAACTTACCGTTCCCGAAGAGGTTTCCATTGTGACCCACGGTGAGTCCATGAACGGCTGGTATTTGTGGCAGGGTGAACGGGATGACTCTGGTAAACACGCCGCGACGTACTTCAACTTCAACCCATCTCCGGATGGATCGGCCCTGATACGTGGGCGCCTTCATCCCGCGTCGTTCCAGTATCTCGGCAACGAAACGATAACCGTGCCTGCAGGCACCTTTGAAACGGAACGCTATCTTCTGACCAACATTGAGATGTGGGTTACCGGAGAACATCGCATCTTGGTCAAACAATCCATCGTTGATGAGGACAAGGAATACGTCCTAACGCGGTTGGAAGAGACGAGGTCGGAATAGATCGTGAAATTTAGAGTGCAACTCAAACTGTCACGTCTCACTCGGGCAGCTCTTTTCAGTTCATGCGTGAGTCTTATGCTTGTCGCTCAACCGGGGCTGTCTGCTGATAAGATTCTAACGGTCGGCACGGCGTTTATCGGGCCAAACCGCGGGCATGCTTATCAAGCAATAACGATGCCATCCGTCATGCCGCTCACTGCGATCTACGACACGATCACAGTTGTTGAAGAGGATGGTTCAGTCGGGCCTGGTCTCGCGCTCTCGTGGGAGAGCGATGACGCGGTGATCTGGCGTATGACGCTGCGTCAAGGCGTCACGTTCTCAAACGGTGTTCCGTTTACGTCGGATGCAATCGTCAGGTCAGTCGAGCACATGCGCAGTACCGAAGCGGGGATGTGGTCAATCAGCACGACCCTGTATCAAGTCGCCAAAGCGCGCGCGATTGACGACCACACGGTTGAGATCGAGCTCAATCAACGGGACGCTCTATTCCCCATTCATGCGGCTGTGTGGCGCATCCCCGAACCCGAGGCATGGGAGACGATGCCGCGTCCCGACTACCAGTCAAACCCAGTGGGAACGGGGCCTTTTGTCGTCGAGCGCTGGGGCGAGTCTCGCGTCGATATGCGTGCGTTTAAGGGTTCGTGGCGCGCGCCTAAACTGGACGGCCTCACGTTTATTGAAATTCCCGATCAAACAGCGCGGCTGCAAGCGATACTGTCTGATGCTGTCGATTTTGTGGTCGGTCTTGGCCCTGACGATGCAGCGTATTTAGAATCTGAGGGCGGGCAATTGATTTTGCGGAACATGCCGACCGTTCAGTTTCTTGCCTTTATGACCGTAAACGGAAGCGCTGTGGTCGATCCACGAGTCCGTCTGGCTTTGAACCACGCGGTCAATCGAGACGCCATCATTCAGACGCTTCTTCAAGGTGTGGCGAAGCCTCTATCTCAGCTCGCCTATCCCGGCGCTTTTGGCTACGACCCAGACCTGCTGCCCTATGAATACGATCCAGAGCGAGCGCGGGCACTGTTGGCCGAAGCGGGCTACCCCGATGGGCTCAATCTCATCGCGTCCGTAGCTTCTCGCGGGGCAAACGATCTTTTGTACTTCCAACAAATCGCACTCGATTTAGCGAAAGTCGGCGTCAAAGTGGAGATGCAGGGGAAACCTGCGTTCCGAAATATGCAGGACTTGTTTTTCGGTAAAGCCGACAGCGATTTACATAGTTTGCTTGTGCGTGGCCCCGACCCGATTGCGGCCTATCGCCATCGCGTGTGCCTGGGTATTCTTCCTGACCGCTTCCCATATCACTGTGATGACGAGCTTTTGCCATTGCTAGAGCAAGCGCGGACACAGGTGACTGCGGCGGCCGCGCTGCCGTTTTACCGCGCCGTATTGGCTCACGAGCGCGCCAGTCCACCGGGTATTATTCTTTGGCAGGGCGTTGATTTCGACGGTTTGACCGCCAAGGTCTCGGGTTATGCACCGGTACAAGATGTCATGAACTTCGAAGACTTCGATATCGCACCCTAAACGTCTAGCGATCTTTGGGATCAAGCGCGTCGCGCAGACCGTCTCCAATAAAATTAAAACAGAACATCGTGATGGCGAGAAACGTCGCTGGGATGAGCAGCAACCAGGGCGTTGATTCAATGCTGTTGGCCCCGCGTGAAATGAGCACACCCCAGCTGGTCAAGGGCTCCTTCACGCCCAGCCCAAGAAAGCTTAGATAGCTCTCAACCAGGATGTTTGTGGGCACGAGTAACGTGACGTACACAATCACAGGGCCAATGACATTCGGCAGGACGTGCCGACCGATGATGGTCACTGGTCCGGCCCCACTTGCTCGAGCCGCCTCGATGAAGTCTTTCTGCTTCACCGAGAGTGTCTGCCCACGGACGATGCGAGCCATGGTCAACCATTCAACACAGCCGATAGCGAGGAACACCAAGTAAATATTCCGTCCAAAAACCGTGACCAGAATGATGATAAAGAACAGTAGAGGTAGGGCGTATAGCACGTCGACAAAACGCATCATTGCATTGTCGGTCCGTCCGCCGACGTAACCAGCTGTGGCGCCATAGATGACACCGATGGATAAGGCGACGACGGTGGTCATGACGCCAATAATCAAAGAGACGCGCGCGCCCATCCAGGTGAGGACAAACATGTCCTTGCCCGTATCATCGGTACCGAACCAATGCCCGGATTCTAGCGACGGCGGTGCGCCAATGTTCATCCAGTCCAGATCGTCGATGGTGTAGGCGCTGAGCCATGGTGCGACGATGGCGCACACAGTGATGAGTCCAAGAACAATCACGCCTGCCATTGCCGCTTTGTTGGCTTTGAAGCGACGCCCGGCATCTTCCCATAGGGACCGGCCTTTGATGGTCGCGGCCTCTGCCATCAAAGTTTCTTGAGCCTCCCGTTGTGCGGCGAGCAGGGCCATTACTCGACCTTCACTTTCGGATCGAGCAACCCGTACATCAGATCAACGATCAAGTTCAGGAGAATGACTGCTAATGCGTAGACCACGACGATACCAAGCACGAGTGGGTAATCCCGGTTGATAGCGCCTTGGATAAAGAAGCGGCCCATGCCCGGTAGTTGGAAAATCTGTTCGATGACCACAGACCCGGTGATAATCGACGCGGCTGCCGGCCCGAGATAGCTGATCACCGGTAAAGAGGCGGCCTTCAAAGCATGAGTCCAAACGACATTGCGCTGGGCTAGGCCTTTGGCCCGGGCCGTGCGGATATAATTTTGCCGAAGCGTTTCAATCATGGCGCCGCGGGTGAGGCGGGCAAGAATAGCAATTTGCGGCAGAGCCAGGGCGATCACTGGCATGATGTAGGGCGTGATCGGCGCTAGCATGGGCACGGCTTCTGCCAAGCCACCGCGCGGCTCTAAGGACGCGACGGGAAGAATTTTGAGAATCACACCGAAGAGGAGGCTCATCAGCGGCGCCATGACAAAGCTCGGAACCGCGATGCCGGTCATAGCGACACCCATGACCGCATAGTCTGTTGAGGAATTCCGGTGAAGCGCGGCCACGATTCCTAAACTACAGCCAATCACCAGAGCGAGAATCATTGCGGAGATGCCAAGTTTCAAGCTGACCGGCAGGCCAATGGTTAGAAGCTCGGTGACAGTACGGTCGATGTAAACAATGGACGGCCCAAAGTCGCCGCGGGCAACTTTGCCTAAATAGAGTCCGTACTGAACGATGATCGGTTTATCGAGGTCGTAGGCCGCTTCAAGATTGGCTATCACTTCAGGTTCGAGAGATGCCTCGGCATCGAAGGGTCCGCCCGGCGCAAGGTGCATCAGGAAAAATGACAGGGTGACAATTATGAACAGAGTCGGCGCCGCGAGTGCCAAGCGGCGCAGAGCGTATGACGTCATCGGATCAACAAAATCTAATGTATGGCTTTTGTTCTATTCAGCGGCTTCCTGTCTAACTTGAGGCCGTTTTACCGGCACCGCATCAAGCACCCAATTTTTCGGGTCTGCCCCCCGCGCTGGTGATGGAATGACTTTCACCATTTCATCTGTGTCGTGTTGAGCTTTGAGGTCCAGGGCACGTCCCGCCAGTTCTTGGTCTTTGACCCATTTGCGGAACTCAATGCCGTGTTTGTCGTTCTCGAGCGCAAGCTCGTCGGACAACGTCGGCGGCACCATGGCTGGGCGAATGAAATCGATAACTTTGGCATCTTCCTGAAACACCAGGAGAACCCGCTTGTGTGAGTCGGCATCATACTTGTCGTCGGTGAAGAAATTGCGGCCATGACACCACCACACCTTGGTGCGGTTCTCATCAATCGGTGTGTAGCCAGATACAATCATCTGCCACATCGGTGGCTTGAGGTGCATCTCGATACGGATTGATGGTGCGGGCTTGTAAATGCGCACCATGGTTTTGACGTCTGGTCGGTCCTCATCAATCTTATCTGCCCAGACGCCGCGTTTACTGACTGGCTTAGCGTAGGTGATGGATTCGATCTTAGACTCATTGATGTCGAGGTCGTAGTCATCAACCGTTGGTTTTCCAGGGTTGCCGAAATCTGTGTGGACATAGAAGGCATGGGTGTGATCAACGCCATTCTCAATGGCCCGCACCCAGTTGGCTTCGAAGATGAAGGTGCCGCGGACAAACTTCCATTCGTCAGAGGTGCCTTGCTCTGTCGCTTCGTACTCGGGAAAGTAGTCGGGCAGCGGCGGGCGTTCGGCTTCCGGGGCGTCACCAAGGAACACCCATAGCCAACCGTATTTTTCTACGGCCGGATAGGAGTCGACTCGCGCGCGCTTTGGAATCGTGGCGTCCTCACCGAGGGATGGAATTTCAGCGCAGTTGCCGTCGCCATTAAAGCGCCAGCCGTGATAGGGGCATTGCACCGAGTCGTCGACGACCTTGCCGCGGCTTAGCGATCCACCGCGATGGACACAGACATCACTCAGACAATGGGCCTTCCCGGCTGAGTCTCGGAATAGAACCAGGTCTTGCCCAAGCATGTGAACGCCTTTGGGTTCGTTTATGACATCCGCAGCGTCTGCGGCGACGTACCAGCAGTTCAAAAGCATGGCTGTATCTCCATTTGGCGCCCAATTTATTCTGGACGATTAACCGTCATATACCGTGCAAGATAATTATTGCGGGCGTTTTCATTCCACCCATCGACGTGCGTCTTTACCAGCCGCCGGCTGACATAATGATAGACCGGTAGAATAACATAATCTTCCATCAGTATCTGCTCGGCTTGGCGCATAAGACGATTGCGCTCATCTTGGTCCGAGATGGAATTCGCCTGATCCATCAAGGCATTAAAGTCCGGGTTGGCATAGTCGACGTAGTTACTGGGGTCTCCCGCGCGCAACAAATTCAGATAGCCTGCGGCATCGTTGAACGGCGAAAACCATGCCCAGCGCATAATGTCGAAGTCACGGGTACGGGCCTTGCGGTTTAGATTACGGAACTCCGTATCCATCAGGTCCGCGTTGAGACCGATCGCTGCCCACATAGATTTCATCGCAACGGCAATTTTTCGGTTCTCTTCCTGGGTGTCATAAGCCAATTCAAAGGTGACGGGGTTGTCTCGTCCATAACCCGCTTCTGCCATAAGGCGTTTGGCCTCGGCCAACCTGTCCGTCATCGACATATCCGCGATTGACGCGCGGGCGACCTCGTAGTCATCAACAACAGGGGAAACGAAACTGTAGGCCGGAATAACGCCGGTATCGAGCAGTCGCTCGATCAGCGCTACGCGATCAAAGGCAAGGGCGATGGCCTTGCGTACACGGACATCATCAAAGGGTGGTTTCTTCGCATTGATCAGAAAGTAGTAAATGCCGAGGGTCGGTGAAATTCGTAATTCGTCGGCCAGGTTTTCCTTAATCCAATCCATTTGCTCGGGCGGAAAATTTAGAATGGCATCCAGCTCGCCAGCCCTGAATCGATTGAACACGGTGTTCAAATTCTGGGTCGGATAAAAATTCACTGTATCAATTTGAACATTGTCCGCGTCATAGAAATGCGGGTTCTTCTTGAGCGTGAGACGGGTGCCCGGCAGCCATTCCGCTAGCATATACGCACCGTTGGAAACGAACTGACCGGGCTTGGTCCAATTCTTACCCAGTTCCTCAATTTTGTGGCGCGGCGACGGCATGGCTGAAAAACTATTCAGCGCTTGAGGGAGTAACGGGTTAGGCACGCTCAACTCAAAGCGCACGGTCTTTTCGTCCGGCGCGGTGATGCCAAGGCTTTCTGGTGGAGCGTCGCCCGCGGTAACGGGCCGACCATTCTTTACCGAATAAAAGAATTGAGCGTAGCGTGCGGCGGTTTCTGGCAGCATTAAGCGTTGTAGTGACCAAGCGACGTCTTTCGCGGTCAGTGGGGTGCCGTCAGACCACTTTAGCCCATCACGCAGGGTGTATTCCCACACTAAACCGTCGTCGGACACCGTATGGCTTTCGGCCAGACCGTATGTCATGCGCCCATTGGGATCCGTCGTCATCAACCCGACGAATAACTCGTTTAAGATTGGAACAGCTGTGTTACCGGTCGCTTTTTGCGGATCAAGAGATGACGGATCACTACCTCCCGAGCGATTGAGCACCATTTCTGCTGCAGCAGGCAGCGCAAAAAAACAGAGCAGAGTAACAGTCAGTCGTATAAACAAACGCATGGGGCGTTCCTGTTTGTGAATGAGGCGAGGTCAGTCTTACCAGTAGTGCGTCCAGCGGGCGCGATCCGCGAATTGCTTACCCGCAGCACGGCGGTCTTGCGGTAGATCACCCTCTAAATACATACCGGTGTCATAACGCTCCCGATATTGATCAAGCACTGGTCGGTAGAGGGCCATATGCACGTCGGGAATGCGGTGTTTCTCACGGAATTCTTTGATTGGAATCATAACCCGCCGCTGCGTTTCAAAGGGCCCGGCCATGGCCAACTCGACGCCTCTTGGGCCGTAGACCGCGGAACGACCGGGGCCGCCATAGGCTGTGTCTTGAAAGAACGATTTGCTCTTCTTGCTTATGGTCACGGAGTTGTTGGTGATCAGGGTATAGACACTGTTGTGATAGGAGGTGAGACGCATATCGTCGGACTCGAAGCCGCCAGTCGCAACGCGACAAATAATCTCTGCCCCCTTTAGCGCGAAGCAACGAAACAATTCCGGTTCAAACTGAACCGCTGACATGGCGATGTTGCCGATGTCCGTTTGTGCGACCGGTATGACCGCGTCTTCGCCGTACATTTCGATAAATCGCGAATAGACGTCATAAATATTGGTGGTGAATTGTTCTGAGCCCGGAAACATGCCGCGGACGTTTCTCTGTTTCCAATGTTGAGCGACGATGTTGCCGTCCGGTCCAATAAGCACCATCAAATGCAGAATATGGCCGGGCCAGTTGACCGGGTCCTTGGCATAGGTGCCAAACGCGACATAGCAGCCGTATTGCTTTGCCTTGGCGCCGATGGCCTCGGTTTCTGGTCCAGGCATTTCGCGGCATACCGCATAGTGTTGTTCCCGCGTCCACGTGCTGAATCCGGTTAGGGGAAATTCATGGAATAGCAAAAGATCGCAGGGTCCGCCGTAGCCATTGGCTGCGTCGATGCTGTCCAGCATGTACTCAAGATTTTCCTTGAGCGCGGGCTCTGGGTTGTCACCGGGCACGCCATGCACTTCAGTCTGCACGACGGATACGGTAATGCGATCCTTGCGCAGTGGAACGGTGGGGTAGGTTCCGTCTTCGCGTACCATTTTCCCGCTCATTATCTCTTCCTTTTGATCTCAAGACTGAAGGCTAAGGCCCGCTGTTTCGGCGGGTCAAGGATTGCTGGGTGACAGTTGGTGACAGGTCCGCGGATTCCGTTCGATCTGGGGTTAGTGTGCGGGCCGAATTGGGATCAGAATTGAGCCGAGCAGCGATACTCGAGCCAAAAGGCATTCCGGAGAATTCATCATATACATATGATGTTTCGAAATCGCCTTGGTTCGCAAGGGATGATCGCCCATTCTGTGGGAGAAAATGAACTTCAGGAGATAAAAATGACCAGACGCGATCTATTCGCCAGCGCTGCGGCGACGGTGTTCGCCGCTAATACCGGGGCTGGGGCAGCTGCGGCGGTATCCAAAAAAACTTACATCCTGGTTCACGGCGCCTGGCACGGAGGCTGGTGTTGGCGTTACGTCAAAGAGGCCCTTGAGGCAGCGGGCCATACCGTGTTGACGCCATCGCTGACGGGGCTCGGAGATCGGGTTCACCTGCGCAATCCGGGCGTCAACTTGACCACCCATGTGACGGATATCGTGAACCTGTTCGAATTCGAAGACCTGAATGATGTCATTTTGGTTGGCCATTCCTATGCCGGTCACGTGGTCAGCTGGGTTGCCGACAAGGCCAAGGACCGGATCAAGCATGTCGTTTATCTCGATGCGGTTCTACCAACCGACGGAAAAGCGTTTCTGCCTCCCGGCGTCGGCGAGGCCCGCGTAGCGGACGCCAAAGACGGGTATCTCATGGCGAAGTCAGGTATGGATTTTCTGGGTATTCCAGAAGGCCATCCGTTGTACGACTGGGTTGATAGCCGGCTTGTTGAGCACCCACTGCCAACGCTTATGGAAACGGTTGTCTACGAAAATGATGGTCCTGCTGGTTTGCCTAAGACCTTTGTTCGGTGCACGCAAAACCCACGCATGGCCAGCGGCGACGCTGATCCTGTCGCGGCGATGACCGAGGCGGATTCAGAGTGGGCCTATATCACACTCGATACAGGGCATGACTTGATGGTGACGGCGCCTGATGAAACCGCGGACATACTTTTAGGGATTGGCTAGGCCGCCGCGAAGTCGTCCGCCAGTTTCTCTGGGTCTTCGTTTAGGCTTTCGTTTTCGACGGCTTCGAGCTCTTGATGCACGATGCGCAAGATGCGGGCGATATAGTCTGCGTGCCACTGTTGGCGCTCTTTGGATGCATCATCGTCCGGTCGGTAGGCGTCGATGTTGGCTTTGGAAACTGGCTCTCCGGCCTCAAGAAGGCGCTCGACCGTATCAAGTCGCTCTCGCGTCACGGCCAGTTCGGTAGCGACGGCCATGGTAATTGAGAGCACCCGCTCGACCGCGGGGTCGTCGAAGAAATAGGGTCGTTTTCCCTTGGCTTTTGCGTTCGCCAGTTTGTTGACGTCGATGTCACTCATTATGCGTTCCTATGTGTCTTTTGCTTCTCGTTTTATTTCCAACCGCCGAACAAATACCACCGCTCACCCTTGTAAGCATTGTGCTTGGCATCGCCGCTATCTTTCGACTCGGCTTTGTGCCGTGATACCGTGCTCGACCAAGGTTGGAATTGACCTCGCTCAATATCGGCCTCGGTGCCGCCGTCAAACATCTTATCCGCATCAAACCCAGCTTTAGCCATGACCTCAAATACGTCCATGGTATGGAGCTTCGACCAAAACGGCTCGTTATTGTACCAAGAATCCCAATCCCTGGTGAACCGGTCATAGAGAGGCGTGTCTGGCGTGAAGTTTGGTTGTTCAACATTCAAGAACAGGCCGCCTGGCGCCATCAGGTCGTGAACCTTCTTCGTCATGCTGTAGATCGCAGCCGTCGATGTCTCATGCCAGAACATTGTGGTTTGCACCCAGTCGAAGCTGTTTGGATCGAGATCCAACGCGTCACCATCCGCGTGAATAAAGCGAACGTTATCGTAGCCCAAAGCCTGAGCGCGGGCGTGACCCCAGCGTACCATCGGCGCGCCGGCATCGACCGCGACAACTTCGGCATCAGGAAAGGCTGCGGCAAGAGGAAGCGTGTTGACGCCAATACCGGCGCCGAGGTCGAGAATGCGTTTAGGTGCGAAATCAGGGAATTTCTGTTTTACAAAATTGACAATAGATCTGCCGCCGCCGTCTCCCTTGGATGACATGGAACCGGCTGTTGTCACAAACACGCCAGCTTCGTAGTTGGCGCCAGCCAAAATATCGTCTGGCACGACCTCGCTATAGTAGCTGCCCGGCATGCAGTGATTGTCGACGGCGGCCAAATAGCGTGGCACTTCCGCGTTCTTGTCGATCTCTAGCGTTTTCTTGCCGTCATTGTAGCGTTTCGCTTCACCAACCAGATCATCCAACTGGCGCAAGATCACGTGGCGCCCCGCTTGTTGCCGCTGTTCCATGGTGTTGCGCCGCAGAGCCGCCCAACATTGGTAGAATGGGTCAGTGCGCATGGCATCACGGACTTGCTGACTGGTCTCTAATTCTTTCCCCGTCTCTTTTTTGAACTTGGGCCTGACCCGTTTTTCAAACGCCGAGCGGTTGCCGGGCGACACACGCTGTCCGAGATGCACATTGAGGTTGGTCAGGAAGTTAAACCGCGCGGTTTCATCGTGATCGACCTCCGGAGAGAGTGGGTGCCGTCCATTTCGGTCATAGGTCGGGGGAAGGGTATTGGCCACAGCGTTGGCGCTCCGAAAACGAAGGGGTTGTATCGACTATCGATAATCTAGCCCTCAGGCGTCCTGATGCAAGGGTCCCGCTTATCTTAGAAAGCGCGCAAAGGGGTTGCCCGGTGGCCCGTCGATAGGGTACGAGCCCCATCAATAGTTTCTTTCGGACCGGAGTTTAAACCAATGGCGACTCTTCATGTAACCAACCGTGCTGGCGATCTGCATCAGATTGAGGCTAAAACCGGCACGACCTTGATGGAAATCTTGCGTGATAACGATATGGACGTGGAGGCCATCTGCGGCGGATGCTGTTCCTGCGCCACGTGTCACATCTTTATCGATGACTCCTGGGCCGATAAAATTCCGGCTCGCTCTGAAGATGAACAAGAGTTGGTCGAAGAGACTGAGACCTACAAGGCCAGTAATTCACGGTTGAGCTGCCAAGTTACGATGACTGACGAATTAGACGGGCTCATCCTGACGGTTGCCCCCGAAGAATAAGGTCGAGCGCGATTATGGGGTCGCTTTAATCGCTGTGGGACCACTTGAAGCCGCCAAGTTCTCGCGGCTCCCGTACTAGATGAATCCGATGTTGGTAAAAGTCTGCTAGGTACACAGCGTCGTGCCGCTCTACAGGCGCGTAGTTTGTGTCAAAGACGATGAGACGAATGCGTACCAAAGGTGTGCCTACGGTGCAGCCGAGTACGGATGCATCTTGCATGTCGGCCAGGGTGGCACCGATCAGCTGATCCGCGCTGAGAATATCAATACCCTTTTGCTCAAGGATGCTGATCAAAGACAGCGCGTTCACTTCTTCAGCAGCAACATCGACGCCCAACTCGCTTGGGAAATACGTCTTTGATCGGCCGATGATCTTGCCTTGAAGAACGCGCACTAAAGAAACGCAAGTGACTTCCGCACCCTCATCAAGGCGGAGGTCCAGCTGCGTCTCGGCATCTGCAGCTTGTTGGGTGAT
This sequence comes from Rhodospirillaceae bacterium, assembly GCA_018666155.1. Taxonomy (GTDB): domain Bacteria; phylum Pseudomonadota; class Alphaproteobacteria; order Rhodospirillales; family Rhodospirillaceae; genus WLXB01. Next base: position 63,597 of record JABJAH010000020.1, read on the forward strand.
GGAAACATTTCGCGCTTCAGATCTTTGAGCGAGTGAATCGATACGTTTTAAAACTTGTCCCATGTCGCCGGTTAGCGGTGGTGTTGCATCGTTGCCGGTTACAAAAGTGCCGCGGCCTTGTTCGCGTCGCGCCAACTTATCTATAGCCAGCAAGTCGACCGCTTTTCGAATGGTGATGCGGGAAACACCAAAGGTTTCGCAGAGCTCTGATTCCGTGGGGAGTTGGGTGCCTGAGCGATAGTTACCGTTATGAATCCAGTCGCGCAGCGTCAAATACACTTGGTAATAGCGAGGGAGTTTTTGACTCTCTGTGACCGAGTCCGCCGTCAACGGTGTCATTGAAACCTTATCCCTCGATCTACGTGTGACTCTGACGTTAGGGCAATTCCAGTCACGATGCAGCCCTCAACATTTTGGTGTTGCTACAAAACCGGGTCATACATTTGGTCGAGAATGGTTTTGGCGCCGTTCGCTTTGCCAAGCTTTTGCAAAGCGCGTCTTTCACGTAACGGTCTGTTTAGGTTTGCCCACAATCGTCGGTAGGGCCGGGAGGTGAAAATATCCCGCGCTGGCGTATCGGCATTCAGATGGTGCTCAATCCGCTGAGCCACCGTAGTTTCTGCGACAACCTTTTGATCTGAAGTCTTGGACAAAACGACATTGATGTGACCCGTGTGCGGCTGGAGACAAAGATCAACAACCGCGAGGCCCGCCTGTCCTGCCGCGAGCGTTAAGCCTTCCCGCGAAAACGTGTGTAAATGGGCGAAGTGAAAGCGCCGTTGTGGCCCATGATACCGTGCCTCAACGTTAGGTACTTCAATAACGAATATCCCGTCGTCCGTGAGGTCTTGAGCGAGACTACGAAGCACAGAGACAGGATCTGCCAGATGCTCAAGGACGTGGTGAAGAGTTATTACATCCCAACATTCGTCGCGGCCGCCCGCGTTGGACACTGTTCCGACTTTTATGTCGATGGCGTATTCCGACTTGGCAAAGTCCGCATATCCCCTGTTCGGTTCGATCCCCCGAATAGAGTGCCCGGCTCGCATCATGAGATAGGTAAATTCACCACCACCGGCTCCGATATCCAGAATGTGTGCGCTCTCCTTTAGATAGGGTTGCAGCCGAGTCAGGCGTTCTATGGCGCGCAGTCCGGCGCGATACACGTGCTTAGGCTTCGGCGTCAAAACACCTTTGTACGAAGACCTGTAGTCGTCTGTGTAAAATTGTTCCAACTCGGCCTCAGTAGGCTGAGGATTGGTAAACACGTGTCCGCAGGTGCGGCATAAGTCCGTTGCGAGTGGATCGCCGTGCCTGTCTTTATCGCCGACGGGAACAAAGTCAGATTCCGAACAGAGAGGGCAGTCGACACGCTGGCCGGTAAAGATGATGGCGCTCACGCTTTAGTCTCATCTTTTGGCCAACGGTTATGCAGCCAAAGCCATTGCCCCGGAGTACGTTTAATCCAGGCTTCCATGGTTCGGTTGACGCGTTCTAGAGCAGAACGGACGTCAGCGTCCCGATCACCGGTGTCCTCGGGCGTCCAGGGTGGTTCGATGGTCACACGGAATCGGCATCCATCAAGACGCTCCGAATACGCCGGAATAAGTGCGCACCCATAACGCAGGGCAAGCCTAGCGACCGCATCTCCGGTCATTGCAGGGCGCCCCATGAAGGATATGGGAAGCCCGGTATTCATTTTCTGGTCGACAGCCATCTGGACAAAGCCACCACCTTTGAGGATGCGCATGATCGTTCTCGCGCCCCCAGCTCCCTTCGGGATTAATGTCGTTTGTGCGTGTCCGCGAGTGCTTCGCAATAGACTTTCAACCAACGGATTGTTCGGTGCACGATAGACCAGGGCAGACGTGTTCGCGTGCGAACCCACTGTGACCGCCGTTATTTCCCAGCTGCCGATATGCGCCGTGTACATGATGGCTGGCCGACCATTTTCTGTCGCCGCTGCCAGGTGCTCGAGGCCTTGAATTTCAACACGGTTTGATTCGGGTTTGCTCCCCAACCTTGATAAGGCGGCATACTCCGTCATCACGCGGCCAAAGTTGTCCCAAACATCAGCGAGTATCTTCCGGCGGGCTTGATCGGTGAGTTCAGGGAGCGCGCGGGCCAGGTTCCGTTGGGCGGTGCGCTGGGCGCGACTCAAGGGGCCAAACCATCCGGCCAGTTTCCCGCCAATGGCTGAGACGAGGTCAATTGGTAGAACGCGGAACAGCCCGAACAGGCCATAGGCCAGCACCGCTTCAACGCGGTATCGGATCGGTTTGGCGAGGGCTGAGCGAGCCATGAGCGGGAATTTTCCTAACGTCGCTATCGCATGAACACCGGCAGTCTATTACGGCAAGCCAACGATAGGGTACAGTCCGTAGGCGTCTATTGAGGCGTTGATCTGGGCAACGAGGTTTATGCGCCTTCTACACACTATAGCCGGTGGCCGGCACGGCGGCGCCGAACGATTCTTCATCGATTTGGTCGCTGCGCTGACTAAGCGTGGTGTCGACCAACATGCTGTATCCCGGCCCCATGCGGAACGGCTAGCGCAATTGACGGCACTTGAGTGCGGAGTCACTCCCGTGAAGATGGGTGGCCCCTTTGATTTGTGGTCACAGAGGACGGCAAATCATGCGGCCACGGCTTTTGCACCGGAAATAAGCCTCGCTTGGATGAATCGGGGGGCTCGATTCAGTCCGCAGGGCCCATGGATCACCGTTGGTCGCCTGGGTGGATACTACGATCTAAAATATTATCGCGAGTGTGATCATCTGGTGTGCAATACGCCTGATTTGGTTCAGCACTGCGTTGATCATGGTTGGCCGCAAGATCGTGTTGATTATATCCCCAATTTCTCGCCGGCGATCACCGCCGAACCAGTCGATCGGGAAAGTTTAGCAACCCCCGATGATGCGTCGGTGCTGCTGGTGCTGGCGCGCCTCGAAAAAACCAAAGCCATTGACGTGGCGATTACGTCACTCACTCGTTTACCTGAGCCCTATCTTTGGATTGCGGGAAATGGATCTTGTGAAAAAGAGCTTCGAGATTTGGCAACATCTCTCGGTGTTGCTGATCGCGTGCGTTTCCTGGGATGGCGTGACGATCGGGAAGCGTTACTTGCTGCCGCTGATATCTGCCTCGTTCCGTCCCGTCACGAACCCTTTGGCAATGTGGTTGTGAATGCCTGGGCCAGCCGCACCCCAGTGATTGCGGCCGCCAGTGAGGGGCCGAGCTTTTTGATCAGCCATGAGAAGAACGGCATGTTGGCGCCTGTCGATGACCCAATGGCGATGGCTGATGCGATCATACGCGTTCTTACTGATGAAGCTTTGGCGCGGAGCCTGGTCGTTGGTGGTGACGCCAGCACAGTTGAGGCTTTCTCAGAAGATGCGGTTGTATCGGCCTATATCAGCTTGTTCAAGCGGCTGATCGGATGATTCGAGCGATGTTCTCCTCTCCGGCGTATTACCCCGCGATTTACCTGCCCCGCCGATCCGGGCATAGTTGATGGTATGTCAGAAGCTGTTGATGAAATGATTGCAGACGTCGTGGATGGGGGTGAGGTTCGGAATCACCTCGGTCTAATCGCGGCTATGACGCGGGAATTCACCGCGACTCGTGATGCTGACGTTATGGCTAAAACGGGACTGGAACGCATCACTAAGTATGTCGGTGCTGAAGCTTCGTCCTTGTTTCTAATCGATGATAACGGCAAAGAGCTGGTGTGTTCGGCTTGTTCTGGCCCCGTCGATATTACGGGTCTCCGAATCCCTGCCGACGCTGGGATTGTTGGCCGGGTTTACAACGAACGGTCCGGTCAAATGGTCCGTGATGTTACCAAGGACGCAGATTTTGGCGCCATGGTCGACGAGCAGACTGGCTTTACAACGAAGTCTATTCTTTGTGCGCCGTTGTCCCTGGGTGACGAGTGCCTCGGCTGTATTGAGATCATCAACAAGAATACCGGCGACGGCCTCTTTGAAGCCGATGATCTGACATTGCTGGAAACACTGGCCGGTGCCGCGACCCTGGCCATTCACAACTTCCGCTTAACGCAGCAGGTCGTAGCCCAAGAGCGCGAGCGTCATGAGCTCGAGCTGGCGGCTCAAATTCAGAGACAGCTCTTGCCGCCCGCCGGAGGACCAGAGTTTCCAGTGCATGGCATCAACATGGCAGCGCGCAGTGTGTCTGGCGATTTTTACGATATTTTGCCGCTTGCTGATGGTCGCATTTGGTTCAACGTTGGTGACGTGTCTGGCAAGGGTATGAACGCTGCTCTTCTTATGGCCAAGACGTCGAGCCTGTTTCGCTGCTTGGCCAAGGCAACGGATAGTCCCGGTCGATTGTTCGATGCGATCAACAGTGAGTTGTGTGAGACCGGCACACACGGAATGTTTGTAACAATGGCGGGCGGGTTATTTGATCCTGCCACGGGTAAAATTCTTATGGCCAATGCGGGGCATGAGCCGCCGTTGCTGTTGGACGGCTATGGCGAACAGTTCACTTTTTTTGAGGCGGAGGCTCCACCGCTGGGCATCATGGCTGGGATTGCAGGCCCCGAAGGGTATCCATCCCAAGAGATCGACCTCAATGGCGGCTCGTTTTACATCTTCACCGATGGTCTGACAGAAGCGACAACTTTTGGTGGGGGTATGTTGGGCATAGACGGCGCCCGCGCTTTGATTCGGGAGCATGCGGAAGAAAGCCCTGATCTCCAGCTGAATTCTATAACGGGTGCAGTGCGCTTGCCTGGTCAGTCTCTGCGCGACGATCTGACCATGCTCATCATCCAAGACTCGGGAACAGCTGAAGAGAAAGCCGCGGCCGCCGCACCAGCACCGGTCAGTGACGACGTCGTATCCGGGCAGATTTTGAGAATTAGAGTTCCAGCCAAAGCAAACCGGCTCAAGGTGATTCGTGCCGGTACGGAGCAGGCCGCCGCCTTTTGCGAGGCCGATGAAGCCTGGACTGTGGATTTGGTCATGGCCGTGGACGAGGCGTGTCAAAACGTGATTCGGCACGCCTATGTTGGGTGGGATGAGCCGGGCGATATTGTTGTGGACTTCATCCGGGACAGAGACCGGCTAATTGTTCACCTGATGGACTTTGCTGATCCAGTGGATCAATCCAAGATCAAATCACGAGACTTGGATGAGGTTCGTCCGGGCGGACTCGGGGTCCATCTCATCAAATCAGTCACAGATGAGGCTATTTTCGTGGACCCGCCGGAAGGTGTGGGCAATTTATTTAAATTGACCAAACGTCTATAGATCACGCTACACTCTGGTCTGACGCGAGGGGAACGCATGTCATTAGAAATAACAGAAAAAGATGGGGCGACAATTGTCGCTTTGGCGGGGGATGTCGACTTACAGACCTCCCCGGCAGTCCGTCAGGGCTTGTTGGAATGCCTAGAGACCCACGACCAAGTCGTGGTCGATATGTCACAGGTTAACTACATCGATTCATCCGGTGTCGCGAGCTTGGTCGAGGCTTTCCAGGTATCCCGCAAAAAGGGTTCGTTTTTTGCGCTGGCACATGTCAGCACGGCGGCCATGCGGGTGTTGAGCCTAGCTCGACTAGATAAGGTGTTCTCGATCCACGAGAGCACCGAGGACGCCCTCGCAGCGAACGGGTGAACCGGTGACCGACCGGGTCTCAAATACATTAGAACGCGTTGGCCGGGCAGCCATAGCTGGGGTCGCCGAAGTTGGATTCGGGGCTGTTCTTATGGCGCAAAGCGTGGTTTGGGCTTTTCTGGGGTCCAAGCGAGGCCAGCCCGTACGCATCTCGATGATTTTTGAGCGCTGTATGGAGGTTGGGATCGCCGCAGTCCCAATCGTCACGTTGATGTCGATCACCATTGGTATGATGCTCGCTATCCAAGGGATTTATACCCTTGCAACGTTTGGGGCTGAGCAGCAGGTCACCATCGGTGTCGGTATTTCCGTGGTTCGTGAGTTTGGCCCGTTGATTACAGGCATTCTGATTGCCGGTCGTACTGGGTCATCATTAGCCGCTCGTATTGGAACGATGCGAATCAATCAAGAGGTCGACGCCCTTGAAGTCATGGGGGTCGACCCCGTTCGTTTTCTGGTAACGCCGGCTCTAATCGCGATGCTCATTATGGTTCCGGTGCTCACGTTTTGGGCTGATTTGATTATGCTGGCCGGTGCTGGCTGGTACATTTCGGTAGAGCTCGGCATGAGTATGGGGGCCTATGTCGACAATCTCACCGAAATTATTGTGGTCGACGATGTTCTACATGGCCTCGGCAAAAGCGTGTTGTTCGGTCTATTGATTACTTTAGTCGGAGTTATTAATGGCGCGCTTGTTGAAGGCGGTGCTGAAGGGGTTGGCCGCATGACAACGCGGTCTGTTGTTCTTGCCATTAGCGCGATCATTATCACAGATATGATCTTCGCCTTTATAGCGACGCGCTGATATGTCTGAAGCCGCGATCATGGATCATCCCCACGAAGCCGGCGACCGCGAAGTTGTGATCGAGGTCCGAGATCTCGTGACCCACTATGGTCCCAGAGAAATTTTGCACTCTGTCAGTCTTGAAGTTTATGCGGGCGAGACCCTGGTCATCATGGGCGGGTCTGGGTCTGGCAAGACGACGCTGCTCAACACCCTTCTTGGTTTGGTTCGACCGACGTCAGGCTATGTCCGGTTGCTCGGTCAAGATTTAAACAACATCGACGGTGTTGCGCGAACAAAGTTGCGACAGAAAATGGGAGTCGCCTTCCAAGGCGGCGCTTTGTTCACGTCGATGAATGTTCTGCAAAACATAATGTTGCCATTACGCGAGCACACCAAGCTTGATGATACGACCATGCAAATTATGGCTCGGCTCAAGATGGAAGTTGTTAATTTGTCGGGGTTTGATGATCTCATGCCGGCGGAGCTTTCTGGCGGTATGATCAAGCGTGCGGCGTTCGCTCGCGCCATTGTTATGGACCCTCGTGTTCTGTTCTGTGATGAGCCCTCGGCTGGACTTGATCCCGTGGTGGCGTCTGCTATCGACGATCTCATCATCGACCTTCGCGATGCCATGGGCATGTCTATCGTCGTGGTTACCCACGAGCTTGAAAGCGCCTTTAAGATCGCGGATCGCATTTGCGTCCTAGATCAGGGTAATATCCTGATGGCGGGTACGGTCGACGAAGTTAAAGCGAGCGACAACGAACGAATTCAGAACCTCCTCAATCGGAGAACTGAAGAAGAAATTCTAGATCCGGATGAATACCTACGCCGGTTAACGGCGGCAAAAGACTAGGGGAATAGGGAAGGGACGCCGGCGGTCAAACGCCGTCTCAGAATCGTCATGAAAGACAGTCGCATCAACTACGTCGTGGTCGGCGGATTCGTATCCGTTATGATCGTTGTATTCGTGTTTATTATCAGCATTCTTGCTGGAAGCACCGGATCAACGGACAAGTATTACACCGTCTACAACAACGTCGGTGGTCTGAAGTACGGCACGCAAGTGTTGTACGAGGGCTATCAGATTGGGCAGGTCGACAGCATCGAGCCGATGTTTGACGACGACAGAGTTCAGTTCCGCATTAATATCGAAGTCCAAGAAGGTTGGGTCATTCCCGATGACAGCGTTGCGCGCGCAACCGTCTCGGGTTTGTTGTCTGCTATGACAATTGATATCGCAGGCGGTTCTAGCGCTGAGCCGCTGGCATCCGGGTCACTCATTCCGGGTGTGGCGCCCAGTAACTTCTTCGCCGCTCTTTCGGAAATTGGCGCCGAATTTGGCGACCTGAGCCAGAACTCCATCAAGCCATTGATTGAAAACTTGAATTCCTATGTGACCCAGATCGGCGATGCTGCGGTCGACAATGCCGGCCCAATGTTGGCAAACCTGAAAACGATCTCCGAGGATCTCAATCGTCAGGTTCCCGAAATATCCGCAAGCTTTACGAGAACGGCCAAGTTGATTGAGTCGGATGTTCTCAGTGAACAGAACCGCGGCAATCTTGGTTCGATTCTGACCAACTTTGAGACGGCGTCATCCGACATGGCAGGGCTAGCACGAGAGCTAAACGAGACGCGGGTTTTGATTCATGAATCGGTTGAGCAGATCAACACAGTGGTGTCAGATAATGCTACTGGCGTGGGCGATGCCGTTCAGGATCTGCGGTATACGCTAGCGACGATCTCTCGCACGATCGACGACATCACCGGAAACCTTGAAGCGACGAGCCGCAACTTTGCTGAGTTCAGCCGCTCAATTCGCCAGAATCCTGGATTGTTGCTGGGCGGATCGCCGCAACAAGATGAAGCTTTGGCCAATGGCGGACGATAAGGAGGGTCTTATGATGCAATCATTTCTCATCGCCGCTAAACGCCGGTTCATCCATCTGGGTGCCGCGGCGGTGCTCTTGGCGTCGTGCACATCGCCGCCAGTCCCAACCGATACGTTTTACAACCTCACGGCCGGACGTGCGGTCGTCTCGGCTGGCGGATCAAGTATCAGCGGTACAGTGGAAGTGCCACCGTTCCGGGCCGAGGGCGTCGTCAATGAACGGGCTATCATCTACCGGCAATCGGATACGACACAGAAGCAGTACACCTATCATTATTGGTCGGAGCCACCATCAATCATGCTCCAACGCAGCCTGATTGATGCGGTGCGTGCGAGTAAAACCTTCGACCAAGCAGCAGCACCAGAATTTCGGGCAGATCGGGATTATGAACTGATCGGCACCTTGCGGCGTCTCGAGCATGTCGTCGGCAGTGGGGCGGGCAAAGTGATCGTTGAGTTTGATATTGGCCTGCGGCGAATCCGAGGCAATGACTCCCTTCTGCTTAAAACCTATCGAACGGAACGCACCGCTGGCCGGGGTGTTTCCGGCGCTGTCAGCGCCATGAGCACTGCTCTAGATGAATTGCTGTCCGATATGATCAAGGATATTGCTGCCGCAGGTGGGTAACCCTGGTCCATCAGGCTGTTTCGGGACCGATTGGCGGACCCTTTCGGTTGTTCACGAGGGCTCTCCCCGCTAGTATCCGCGCCTTTCCGGCTATTTGAGCCGCTGAGGAGTATTCCGTGCGTTTCCAATCGACCCGTGGCCAGGCCCAAGAGCTTGGGTTCGACGACGTTCTGCTAGCTGGCCTTGCCAGGGACGGCGGTCTTTACCTGCCTGCGTCATGGCCGGAACGCTCGATTGACGATTGGCGTGCCATGCGCGGCTTATCTTATGCGGAGCTAGCGACAGCCGTTACCCAACCCTTCCTCGCGGGGTCAGCAATAGAATCTCAATTGTCTCAGGTCATGGAAGAGGCCTACAGCCAGTTCGATCATCCCGCGGTGGCGCCGATGGTGCAGTTGGATGACAACACCTGGTTATTGGAGTTGTTCCACGGCCCGACACTCGCGTTCAAAGATTACGCCCTTCAAGTTGTCGGCCATCTTTTTGATCGGGTTCTATCCGCTAAGAAAGAGCGAATTACGATTGTTGGCGCGACCTCGGGTGATACCGGATCAGCGGCTATCGCAGCCTGCGCCGGTCGTGAAGCGGTAGACATCATTATTTTGCACCCGAAGGGACGGGTGTCGGAGGTCCAGCGGCGACAGATGACGACGGTCGACGCATCGAACGTGCACAACGTTGCCATCGACGGCACCTTCGATGATTGCCAGGCCTTGGTCAAAGCCATGTTTAACGATCAGACTTTCCGCGATGATATTCATTTGTCGGCCGTGAATTCGATCAACTGGGCGCGCATCATGGCCCAAACGGTCTATTACGCGTCAGCGGCGTTGTCTTTGGGTGGGCCGGACCGGCCAGTCGCATTCGCCGTTCCCACTGGAAATTTTGGCAACGCGTTTGCCGGCTACTGTGCCGCGCGTATGGGCTTGCCGATCGCATCGTTCCTGGTCGGGTCCAATCGCAACGACATCCTGACGAGATACTTTGAAACTGGCGCTATGACGATTGAAGGTGTGGAGCCATCACTCAGTCCGGCTATGGATATTCAAGTGTCCTCGAATTTCGAGCGATTGCTTTTCGAAGCCTATGGACGGGACGGGCCCGCGGTCAAACGCCTGATGGATGGATTATTGCAAAGCGGATCCTACACCGTTGAAGAGGCCGCTCGGAACGCGATTGCAGAACAGTTCAAGGGTAGCCGCCTGGATGACGAAGGAACAAAAGCTGTCATCCAATCGACCTATGAAGCCACCGGGCAGTTGATTGATCCCCATACCGCGGTCGGTGTTCACGCCGCACAAAGTTCGGATCTTGATCCCGCGATCCCCAGGGTCGTCATGGCGACGGCGCACCCCGCTAAGTTCCCTGATGCCGTTGAAGCGGCCACGGGGTTGCGGCCAGACCTACCGGCTGCTTTAGCTAATTTGTACGATCTAGAAGAACGTTGCGACGAACTCCCCAATGACCTGGATAAAGTGCAGGATTATGTTCGTGCCCACAGCCGAGTCTGAGAAAACAGAATTATGACCGAGAAAACCGAAATGCAGATGACCACGCTAGAGTCGGGGTTACGCATTGTCACCGACCCGGTTCCATCGGTCGAAACGACGGCGGTTGGCGTCTGGGTGGCAGCGGGCACGCGGCACGAAACTATCGAGGTTAACGGCATTTCGCATTTGCTCGAGCACATGGCGTTCAAGGGCACCAAGAAGCGGACGGCCTATCAAATCGCTGAGGAAATGGACAACGTCGGCGGTCAGCTGAACGCCTATACCAGTCGCGATCACACGGCTTACTACGCTAAGGTTCTGAAGGAAGACTTACCGCTTGCCGTCGATATTCTTTCAGACATCTTGCTTAATGCGACGATGGATGAAGAAGAGTTTGCCCGCGAACAGCAGGTTGTGGTGCAAGAAATTTTTCAGTCGGAAGATACACCCGACGACATTGTTTTCGATCGCTTGCAATCGACCGCCTATCCCGAGCAGGCCTTGGGCTGGCCGGTGCTGGGCACGGTTGAGTCGGTCAATCGTATGACCGCCGACAACCTTCATGAGTATATCGGCCGCAACTATACCAGTGGCGACATTGTCGTCTCGGCATCGGGCCGGGTGGATCACGACGCTTTTGTTGGCCAAGTGGCAACATCGTTTTCCGGGTTGACCAAAGGCGACGGGCCTCAGCCTGTGCAGGCTAAATACGTTGGCGGCGATGTGCGGGAAGCGCGCCCGGTCGAGCAACTGCATGTTGTGCTCGGGTTCGATGGTGTCGGTTATCACGATCCAGATTATTACCCGCTCTCTGCGCTTTCAGTTTTGTTTGGTGAAGGATTGTCGTCGCGTCTTTTTCAAGAGGTTCGCGAAAAACGCGGCTTAGCCTATTCGGTTTTCTCGTCAACAAACGCCTGCGAAGATTCTGGAATATTCACCGTCTATGCTGGCACGGGCCCAGAACAGACCGATGAGTTGATCGGCGTATTAACTGACGAGATCAAGAAAATGGCCGAGGGCGCGACTGAAGAGGAAGTGGTTCGCGCCAAAGCGCAACTCAAGGCTGGATTGTTGATGGGCTTGGAAAGTCCCGGCAGCCGATGTGTTCAGCGGGCCCGTCAGATTTTGGTTTATGGGCGTACGTTGGACACTCAGGAAATTATCGAACAGGTTGAGCGAATCGATGCTACAGCAATTGCAAATGCCGCTCAGCGCCTATTTACAACCACGCCCACGATTGCCGCGGTTGGTCAGATAGACCGCCTCGGTGGCTATGACTCGATCAGGGCTCGGTTGTCCTGATGGATTTAGCGATTTAATCGCTAATACCTGTGACCCATTACGAATTCTGGAGACCCAATGGCAACTCATCTAAAGCGCGGCGCTACGGCTGAAGAGACCGAAGCTGCGGCAGCCAACGTACGCGATACTGTAACTGGTATTCTTGCCAAAATTGGCAACGAAGGCGATGCCGCGGTGCGTCACTACTCGGAGACCTTCGACAAATATTCTCCGAAGAGCTTTCGGCTCTCTGAAGCTGAAATACAGGCCTGTGTTGACTCGCTGGATGAGCAGACGGTCACGGATATAAAATTCGCCCAAACTCAGATTCGCAAGTTCGCTGAGGCGCAGAAGGCGTCAATGCAAGATATTGAGATCGAAACCATTCCTGGTGTTCGGCTCGGCCACAAGAATATCCCGATTGAGAATGTTGGGTGCTATATCCCGGGCGGCCGCTATCCCATGGTCGCGTCTGCGCATATGAGCGTGCTTACGGCCCGTGTTGCCGGTTGCAAGCGGGTCATCGCGTGCACGCCACCGACCAACGGTGAAGCCCACCCAGCAACAATTGCGGCCATGCACTTTGCTGGCGCTGATGAGATTTATATTCTGGGCGGCGTTCAAGCTGTGGCGGCCATGGCCTTGGGTACGGAAACCATTGCGCCCGTCGACATGCTGGTTGGCCCTGGTAACGCCTATGTGGCGGAAGCGAAACGTCAACTCTATGGCCGAGTGGGGATTGATCTCCTTGCTGGTCCGACAGAAATATTAGTCATCGCTGATGATACGGCGGACGGTGAAATGGTCGCCACCGATCTCCTCGGTCAAGCGGAGCACGGCCCGACATCGCCGGCGGTGTTGTTGACCACATCACAGCGTGTGGCCGACGAGACAGTCGTAGAAATCGAACGCCAGCTTGGCATCTTGGCGACCGCAGACGTTGCTGGGGCGGCCTGGCGTAATCACGGCGAAATTATCCTGTGCGAGAATGATGCCGAAATGCTGCGCGAGGCGGACGCACTGGCGTCCGAGCACGTCGAAGTGCTGACTGAAAATCCGCGGTGGTGGCTAGATAATATGACCAACTACGGGGCCTTGTTCCTCGGCAAAGAAACCAATGTGGCCTATGGCGACAAGGTGATCGGTACCAACCATACGCTGCCAACAAGTAAGGCGGCGCGCTACACCGGCGGGTTATGGGTCGGTAAATTTATCAAAACCTGCACCTATCAAACTTGCACAGAAGATGCGTCGCGCATTATCGGCGAATACGGCTCGCGCCTCTGCGCCATTGAAAACTTCGCCGGTCATCAAGAACAATGCGATTTGCGTGTCCGCCGCTATGGCAACGCATAGGGAGCAGTCATGACTAAGCCAGTTGCGGTCATCGGAGCTGGGCTGGTTGGGGCGGGCTGGGCAATCGTGTTTGCTAGAGCCGGCTACCCTGTTCGCATTTACGATGGTGACGCGGGTATCCGCGCGGATGTCTTGGCCGGCATTCAGTCCAATCTCGAAGACTTGCAGTCGTTCGGCCTTATTGAGTCTGCCGAAGTGGCGCGTGGCGAGATAACTGTATGCGAGACACTCGATGATGCAGTTGATGGTGTGTCTTACGTTCAAGAATCTGTTTTTGAGACCATCCCAGTAAAGACCGAAATTACAGCAGCACTAGACGCCGCATGTTCACCTGATGTGGTGATTGGCAGTTCTTCGTCCGGCATCCCCGCATCGGCGTTTACCGAAGCTCTTGAAGGTCGCCAGCGATGTCTTATCGCGCACCCCGTTAATCCACCGTATTTGGTGCCCTTGGTAGAACTCGTGCCGGCACCGTGGACTGATCCCGCGGCAATTCAGTTTGCTTTCGACCTCATGACAGCTGTGGGCCAATCTCCGATTCAGATTACTCGCGAAGTTGATGGCTTTGTGCTCAACCGTCTTCAGGGCGCCTTGTTGAATGAAGCGTGGGCTTTGTTCGAAGAAGGCTACGCATCGGCTGAGGATATCGACAAAACGGTCTCTGAAGGTCTGGGTCTTCGTTGGTCTTTTATGGGGCCATTCCAGACCATTGATCTCAACGCGCCCGGTGGCGTCGCGGACTACGCGGCGCGGCTCGCCCCGCTATATCATACCGTCGCTCAGTCGAGGACAGAGCCAAAGCCGTGGGGCGATGACCTTATTCACGATGTTGAAGCCGAACGCCGGACCCATTTGTCTAAACAAGACCTTGCCTCGAGGCGCGAATGGCGCGACCGTCGCTTGATGGCTCTAGCGGCCCATAAGAACAAATCCAGCAAAGAAATCGGTGACTGATATGACCGAAGCGAAATCCCCTTTTGACCTGACTGGTCAGACCGCTTTGATTACCGGCGCCTCAAAAGGATTGGGCGCAGGCTGTGCGATGGCATTGGCGAAAGCGGGCGCAGATGTCGTCCTCGTGGCCAGGAGCGCTGAGCCTCTTGAGGCCGTGGCTGCTGATATTCGGGCTCTCGGCCGACAAGCCCATACGATGGTTTGCAATGTAACTGATACGGCAGCGTTCAATAGCGCTTTTGATGATGCGCCGCCCGTTCATATTTTGGTGAACAATGCGGGGACCAACATCCCCGAGCCATTTACGGATGTGAGTGAAGAGCACTTCGACTCCATTATGAACATCAACGTGCGGGCAGCGTTCTTTGTCGCCCAAGCAGTTGCCGCGCGCATGAAGAGTGACAATATAAGCGGTTCGATCATCCATATGTCTTCACAGATGGGGCACGTTGGCGCAGTCAATCGTACGGTTTATTGCACCACCAAGCATGCGATCGAAGGGCTGACCAAAGCTATGGCGCTTGAGTTGGCCCCCCATGCCATCCGAGTGAATGCGGTGGCGCCGACCTATATCGAAACACCGTTGACCAAGCCGTTTCTTGATGACCCCGTGTTTATGGAGTCCGTTCTTAAACAAATTCCTCTGGGTCACGTTGGACAGATAGACGATGTGACTGGCGCGGTCGTTTACCTCGCCTCTTCAGCGGCCCGTATGGTGACAGGGTCTTGTCTGAAAGTGGATGGCGGTTGGACCGCCCTTTAACGTCCGGCTGGACTACGCGTGCCCTGCATCCGCGACCAGCATTGCCGGGCTGATGCCGAGAGTTCCGAGCGCCTGATCCCATTTCGTCTCATCTTGCGGTGACCATAAAAGTGCGCCGTCGGCGGGTACGTTCAGCCATGCATTGTTCATAATCTCTTCGTCCAGCTGACCGGCGCCCCAGCCCGCATAACCGAGCGCCATCAAGCTCTGTTTGGGGCCCGTGCCATAAGCAATGGCTTTCAGAATCTCTGTTGTTGCGCTCAGGGCAACGGCCTCATCGACCACAAGAGTGCCGTCCATTTGATAGTCCGAAGAGTGCAGGACAAACCCGCGGGCTGACTCAACTGGTCCACCACAATGGACAGTGATTTCTTCACAGGCCGGTGTTGGTTCAATCCCCATTTGGTCAAGAATGTCGGGAAACTTCAATTCTTCGAGTGGCTGATTAATAACCAGCCCCATCGCACCGTCTTCGGAGTGAGCGCAAATATAAATGACAGCTTTTTCGAAGCGGGGGTCATCCATAGCGGGCATGGCGGCAAGAAACTGGCCAGACAAATATCCCGGTTCCGATGAGTTACGGATCATGCAGAAATGATGCGCTGATCAAGTTTCCAAAACAAGGGTCACTGGTTGAATAATTATCTTGCATTTTTAGGTGACACGTTGCGGTGTAGAGCTTACCAAGCGCTATGCACTTTTCAAAAAAGAGTCCGTACCAATGTCGATAGTTGTCGGAGAACCGGTGCCGGACGTTGCCATCTTTTTGGCCAGCCCTGACGGTCCGGTGGCCGCGTCGACGGGATCCGTCTTTGCCAATAAACATGTTGTTCTATTCGCCGTCCCGGGTGCCTTCACACCGACGTGCTCCGCGAAGCATCTGCCGGGGTTCGTTGAGAAAGCCGATGCCATCTACGCCAAGGGTATCGATCTCATCGCCTGCGTGTCCGTCAACGATGCTTTTGTTATGGCGGCATGGGTGGCGCAACATGATGTTGGTGAGTCGATTGCCATGATTGGCGACGGCAATGGTGCCTTCGTTCAAGCGATGGGCCTAGACCGGGATATGTCGGAGCGGGGCATGGGGTATCGGTCGCAGCGCTTCGCGATGGTGATCAAAGACGGTGTGGTCGAAAAGTCGTTTGTTGAGTCGCCGGGTGGGTACAGTGTTTCAAGCGCAGAGAACGTCTTGAGCCAACTTTAGGGTCGACCCCTTTGTATAACAGTTACTCGCCGCGCTGAATTCTCTCCGCTTCCCACCGCGCCAGATCGTCGACCCGTTCATTTTCGACGTGACCGGCATGACCTTTGACCCACTGCCACGCAACCGTGTGCTTGGCTTGTGCTTCATCCATCGCCAACCATAGATCGACGTTCTTAACGGGTTTTTTTGCGGCTGTTTTCCAGCCGCGGGCTTTCCAGCCTTTAATCCATTCCGTAATACCCTTTTGAACATACTGACTGTCCGTGTAAACGGTGATGATGCACGGGCGAGTTAATGCGTTTAGGCCTTCAATGACCGCCTGCATTTCCATGCGATTGTTGGTTGTATCTGGTTCGCCGCCAACAAGTTCTTTTTCAGTTCCGTTGAAACGCAAAAGAGCACCCCAGCCCCCAGGCCCTGGATTGCCGAGGCACGCGCCGTCCGTGAATATTTCAACGTTCATTGGGCTTTCTTCGCTCATGATAGTCCGTAGGCCCCGATATCTTTCACGCCTTGATGAAAGCGAAGTTTGTGCAGGTATTCTGCAGGGTTCTTGGGCTGCACCAATGCGTCTTCCCGTGTGTTGATCCAGTCATAGAGGCGCGTCAGAAGAAATCTCAGGGCTGCACCGCGCGCCAGTATGGGTAGGGCCGTCTTTTCTTGATGGGTGAGGGGCCGCACGTCCTCGTATCCCGCAAGAAGATGTTGCGTTTTGGTCACATTCATGGCGGCGTCCGGTTCGAAGCACCACGCGTTAAGGCAAACAGCGATGTCATAAGCGAGGTAATCGGTGCAGGCGAAGTAAAAATCAATGATGCCCGAGATTTTATCCGCGAGAAAAAAAATATTGTCAGGAAACAGATCCGCATGAATGACGCCGGTTGGCAGGCCCTTCGGCCATGTCGCTTCAAGGTGAGCTAGTTCCGCTTCGATCTCTATAGATAACCCCGCAGTAACGTCGTCCGCATGATCGGATACGGAGTCATACAACGGTCGCCAATCGTTTATAGATAGGGTGTTCGCGCGTTTGCCCGCATAAGTCTTGCTAGCATCGTGCATGTCTGCCATCGCCCGCCCGACGCCCGCACAGTGAAGCGAGGATGTGCGGCGAGGCCACACACCCTGTAAAAAGGTGATGATCGCAGCCGGTCGCCCCGCCAGTGTGCGCAACGCCACGCCATCGCGTGCAACAACAGGGACCGGACATTTTACGCCCGTCTCTGCAAGATGCTGCATTAGCCCGAGAAAGAAGGGCAGGTCGCTGGGGTTCACTCGTTTCTCATAGAGAGTCAGGATAAAGGGCCCTTGCTCCGTGTGGAGCAAATAGTTCGAATTCTCGCGACCCTCGGCGATGCCTTTGCACGATACGACGTTTCCGATATCGTAATCGCTAACGAAGGCGAACAGAGCCTCGTCATCGACTTCCGTGTAAACGGCCATCGCGGCGAATCCTTAGGCGCTCAAAGCGCGAGGTAAACTAAAGACCACATTCTCGTCTGCGACCTTAATCTCTTCAACCGTGACATCGAAATGGGTTCGTGCCGCCGCGATCGCTTCTTCGACCAACACCTCGGGAGCGGACGCGCCGGCCGTTATTCCGAGAGTCTCGTTCGCAGCGAGATCACCCCATGGAATTTCATTAGCGCGTTGTACCAGGGTCGCTGCTTCACAGCCTGTCTTCTGCGCTACCTCGACTAGCCGTTTGGAGTTTGAAGAATTGGGAGCACCAATTACCACCATCATGTCGCAGCGTGCCGCGATGGCTTTAACGGCGGCTTGGCGATTGGTCGTCGCGTAGCAAATATCTTCTTTGCGTGGCGACGCGATGTTCGGGAA
The DNA here is from genome assembly GCA_018666155.1 of Rhodospirillaceae bacterium. Taxonomy (GTDB): domain Bacteria; phylum Pseudomonadota; class Alphaproteobacteria; order Rhodospirillales; family Rhodospirillaceae; genus WLXB01. Next base: position 81,435 of record JABJAH010000020.1, read on the forward strand.
ACGGCGCTTGAGAACGTCAATGACCTCTGCCGTGTCATCGACCGACAGTGTCGTCTGGGTAACGAAAGCAAGGTTATCGGGATTCTCCGGTGCCAATGCTTCCGCATCGTCGACCGTCTCAACCAGAATCATTGAGCCGTCTGGAACTTGGCCCATGGTGCCGATGACCTCGGGATGATTGGCATGGCCAATAAGAACGGTTTGTAGCCCGTGGCCGTGATGCCGCTCAGCCTCGACGTGGACTTTCGAAACCAATGGGCAGGTCGCGTCGATATAGTCCAGCCCACGCGCTTCGGCCGCCTCAGGAACGGATTTCGGAACACCGTGGGCAGAAAAGACCACTGGAACACCGCTCGGCACCTCATCGAGCTCTTCCACGAAGATTGCGCCCTTAGCCTCGAGAGATTCAACGACAAAGCGATTGTGGACGATCTCGTGTCGCACGTAGACCGGCGCGCCATGGGCCTCTAACGCTTTTTCGACAATGAGGATGGCCCTGTCGACGCCAGCGCAGAAGCCGCGTGGTCCGGCGAGTAATATTTTCAGGGCTGGCTTGGTCATTGCGTGAGGTGTTCCGACGGTGGCGTGTGGTCTAGTTTCTCAGAAGCAGGCCCGCTATTGTGGCCCTCGATGCCCTGGTGGGCGCGCCGCAGCCATAAAATGGCCAAAAGCGTGCTTTCATTTACCAGATATAGGTACCCTACAAAAGGTTGATCGCATGACTGAACAGTCCGACTCTCAAGCCACTGGCGGCGCGCCGGTTGTCGCCCAGAAAACGCCCTACGCCGTTGAGGTTGAAGCCGGTAAAAAGTATTGGTGGTGCTCATGTGGGCAAAGCGCGAAGCAGCCGTTTTGTGACGGCTCCCACAAGGGAACAGATTTCACACCTTTCGAGCATGAAGCCGATAAAGACGGCACACTGCATTTCTGTGGCTGCAAGGCGACAACGCGTGTGCCATTGTGCGACGGCAGTCATAGCAAACTTTAATTAGGTCATCATTTCTTGCGTTCACATCCTGTGCCTTCAAAACAAGTCGTTTCTCTCATCGTCGCTTCTCTAGCGTTTGCCACGCTATCTGGTTGTGCGCTGGAACCTGTGCCGCCGTGTCCTGAGATTCGCATCGATTCAAACACCGCCAGTCTGACTATGTTCAAGCCCGGTGACGGTCGCGATCTATCAGATATCGCGTACCAGGCGGAGATCGTTTCCTTTGAGGGGACGTGTAAGTTTGATGATGGCGGCGTCGAAGCGTTGATGGACGTGGACATGATCGTCAGCGGCGGCCCAGCCGTTACGCCTGGCTCAGTCGAATTCTATTACTTTGTCGCGATTCCACGGTTTTTCCCTGATCCAGTGGGCAAGACAATCTTTAGCCGGAAGCATAAAATCCCGACCGGTGGCGCCCGCCAAGAGCGCATTACCGAGTCGAATGTTCGTATCTTTTTGCCCCTTGAAGACCGCCTTACAGCGGCCGGATACGACATTTATATTGGGTTTCAGCTCACAGATGAGCAATTACGTTACAATCGAAGCCGTACCCCTTAACCGGCGTTGACCTGTCCCGTTGAGTCAGTTTAAGCAGGTGGTCCCGCTACACCCTGGTGGAAGAGTTCGGATTTTGCCCCGTAGGTAAATATCCGGCGCCGAAGGAGCAACCGCCCTCGGAATCTCTCAGGCAACCGGACCGTTGGGGTAGGGGACTCTGGAAAGTAGGCGGTCAGCCTTGGCTGATAGTCTCACCGACGGGGAAAGCCGGCAGTAGTACGATAACCGGCCAAACTCTCAGGTATATCGACAGAGGAGGGCATCGACCACGGTGAAAGCCGTAGCCGGTGACGACTCCGTCTGTGCGATTAAAACCTGGAGAGGTCCGTGTGCCCGATTCGGCAACTCTTGATGCCCTACTAACGACGCCGCTCGATGGGTTGCACCAGTCATTGGGTGCGAAGATGGTTCCCTTCGCTGGCTATAGCATGCCGGTTCAGTACCCACTCGGTGTACTCAAGGAACATCTGCACACCCGCGCGGCTGCCGGTCTGTTTGATGTGTCTCATATGGGGCAAGCGGATCTCGTCGGAGACAACATTGCAGAGGCTCTCGAGAGACTTGTGCCAGGTGAGCTTCAGGCCCTCAAGCCGGGGCGTATTCGCTACACACAATTGTTGAACGACAGTGGTGGCATCATTGATGACTTGATGATCGCTAAACCCGTCGATGGTGACCCCAATCGCGTCCACTTGGTCGTCAATGCGGCGTGTAAGGATAAAGATTACGCCGTCCTTCAAGCCGGGCTGCCCGATGCTTCTTTGGAGCGTAAGAACGATCATGCGCTACTGGCATTGCAAGGCCCGCAAGCCGCAGCGGTGCTATCCCGCTTCGATCCGCTGTGCTCCTCCATGCCCTTCATGTCGCTACGCCCGACAACGATTGACGGTGCCGATGTCGTGATCTCCCGGTGTGGCTACACCGGTGAGGACGGTTTTGAGATTTCCATCGCCGCTGCCGACGCTGAAACATTCGCACGGACACTTATCGAGCAACCCGAAGTCGAGCCCATTGGTTTAGGTGCACGTGATTCTTTGCGCCTTGAGTCGGGGCTTTGTCTCTACGGCCATGACATGGATGACGACACCTCGCCAATCGAGGCCGATCTCACCTGGTCGATTGGTAAACGCCGTCGCGCTGAAGGCGGTTTTCCCGGTGACGCGCGCATTTTGAAGGAACTCCACGAAGGGCCGTCACGTCTTCGTGTTGGCTTGAAGCCGGTTGGTCGAGCTCCAGCGCGCGAGGGGGCTGTCATTGAAGTCCCCGATGGCGCGGCAGTGGGCGTCGTCACGTCCGGTGGTTTTGGGCCGACAGCAGAAGGCCCGATTGCCATGGGCTACGTGGCTGTTGAATACGCCAAACCAGGAACCCGTCTTCATCTAATCGTCCGCGGCAAGGCACTCGAAGCCGATGTCGTGGCCATGCCGTTTGTCTCGCAGCGTTACTACAGAGGATCAAAATGACCGATACACGTTACACCAAAGAACATGAGTGGATACGCCTCGACGGCGATACGGCGACAGTTGGGATCACCGACTACGCGCAAAGTCAGCTCGGCGACATCGTGTTTGTCGAAGTGCCTGATGCTGGCAAGGCGATTGCCAAGGGCGGGGAAGCGGCCGTTGTCGAATCAGTCAAAGCCGCCAGTGAAGTTTACGCTCCGGTGTCTGGAACCGTCACGGAAGGCAATGCGAGCCTCGATGGTGCGCCGGACACCGTGAACTCAGATGCCGCCGGAGATGGTTGGTTTTTCAAGATGACCTTGTCCGATGCCGCTGAACTCGACGGACTGATGGATCAAGCGGCCTACGATGCTTACCTCAAAGAAATCGACGCATAGGAGCCGACGAACATGCGTTACCTCCCCCTTACAGATTCTGACCGCGGCACGATGCTCTCGACAATCGGCGTCGGTTCAATTGATGAGCTGTTTGCTGAATTGCCGAGTGGCGAGCCAACCTTCGACCTCCCGGACTGTCAAAGTGAGATTAGTGTCGAGCGCACGATGAACGCTTTCGCGCGCGAGAATCTATCGTGTTCAGACGTGCCGTCATTTCTAGGGGCTGGGAATTATCGCCACCACACGCCAGCCTCTCTCGATCACCTCATTCAGCGCGGTGAATTTCTCACTGCCTACACGCCGTATCAGCCCGAGATCAGCCAAGGCACGCTGCAAACTATTTTTGAATTCCAATCCCAAGTCGCGATGATGATGGATATGGAAGTGGCCAATGCGTCGATGTACGATGGCGCGACCGCCTGTGCGGAAGCGGCGGCGATGGCGTGCCGTGTGACCAAGCGCAGCCGGGTGTTGATGTCGGGCGCGGTTCATCCGCACTACCGTGACGTCACCCAAACTCAACTGCAGCACCTTGGCCTGGAGATTGAGTGCCTCGCGCCCGATCCCATCGGCATTGAAGATTTGATCGGTCGCGTGGATGGCGGCCTCGCCTGTGTTGTTGTTCAGAACCCTGGGTTCTTTGGCCACCTAACCGACCTCACACCGCTGGCAGAGGCCTGCCACGCAGCCGGTGTTCTTTTGGTTGCCTGTGTAACTGAGCCGGTTTCCTTGGGCCTGGTGACACCGCCGGGCGCTATGGGCGCCGATATTGTCGTCGGCGAGGGGCAATCCATCGCCGGCCCCGCCTCCTTTGGTGGACCAGGGGTTGGCCTGTTTGCCACCCAGGAAAAATTCCTCCGTCAAATGCCCGGTCGTCTCTGCGGTGAAACGGTAGATGCGGACGGACGCCGCGGCTTCGTGCTCACGCTGTCGACTCGCGAGCAACACATCCGGCGCGAAAAGGCGACGTCGAATATATGCACCAACTCCGGTTTGATCGCGCTGGCATTCACCATTCATATGACTTTGTTGGGTGAGGCTGGGTTCGCCCGCTTGGCCGAAGTCAATCATGCCAATGCGGTGACCTTGGCGAACAAACTCGGAGCAATCAAAGGCGTAAAAGTCGTACCGCAAACCTTCTTCAATGAGTTTGCAATCACATTGTCGCGCCCTGCTGCTGCCGTTGCCGAAAATTTAGCCGCCAAGAGTATTCTTGGTGGCGTCCCGGTGTCTCGCTTTTATCCGAGCTACGAAGAGCTGAACAATGTCCTGCTCGTGACCGCGACCGAGATGACCACGGAAAGCGATATGGATGCGCTTGTTTCCGGCCTTGGGGAGGCATTGTCATGACGGACTACTCCAATATTGAAACTACATCGGGTAATCGCGGCCTATCGTTCGAAGAGCCGCTGATTTTCGAATTGGATTCCCAGGGTTCAACGGCTGTTGATCTGGAGGAGCCGTCTCACGATATGGATCGTCTGGGCGGACTGCGCCGCCGTGGTTCTATTGGATTGCCGGGTTTGTCCGAGCCGGAAGTGGTGCGCCATTACACCCGTTTGTCGCAAAAGAACTATTCCATCGACTCAGGTTTTTATCCCCTCGGCTCGTGCACCATGAAGCACAACCCGCGCTTGAACGAGAAGATGGCTCGGCTGCCGGGCCTGGGCGATATCCACCCCTTCCAACCCGAATCGACGGTTCAGGGCGCTTACAAGCTGATGGATACCCTGGCCACGTGGCTCAAGGAACTCACTGGCTTGCCCGCCGTGGCGCTTTCACCAGCGGCCGGGGCTCATGGCGAGCTCTGTGGCGTCATGGCCATCCGCGCCGCCCATCAAGCGGCCGGCAACGACGATCGTAAGGTCGTTTTGGTGCCGGAATCAGCCCACGGCACCAATCCTGCGACGGCAGCGATTTGCGGCTATTCGGTCGAGTCCATTCCCGGCAACGGCAATGGCCGGGTCGATGTGGAGGCGTTGAACGCGCGCCTCGGTCCCGACGTCGCCGCCGTGATGATCACCAACCCAAATACCTGCGGTCTGTTTGAAAACGAAGCCAAGGCGATCGCCGATGCGGTCCATGCCGCTGGTGCTTACTTCTATATGGATGGTGCCAACTTCAACGCCATCGTTGGCCGGGTGACGATGTCTGAGCTTGGCGTCGATGCCATGCACATCAACCTCCACAAAACCTTCTCGACGCCCCATGGTGGTGGCGGTCCGGGCGCTGGGCCGACAGTGTTATCGGACGCGCTGGCGCCGTTCGCTCCAGTGCCGTTCTTGGTGCATGACGCCAATGGCCTCCGCATGGCCGAGCATGCTGGCGACGCCGATGCGCCACAGAGCTTCGGTCGCATGAAAGGCTACCATGGCCAGTTCGGCGTGTTTGTCCGTGCCCTCGCGTACATGATGAGCTTAGGTAAGGATGGTCTGCGACAAGCCTCTGGCGACGCCGTACTCAATGCCAACTATCTCCGCGTCCGGTTGTCGGAAGAGCTAACTCCGTCTTACGACGGTGTGTGTATGCACGAGGCGTTGTTCGATGATCGCTTCCTCAAAGACACCGGCGTCTCAACTCTCGACTTTGCAAAATCCATGATCGATGAAGGATTCCATCCACCGACTATGTACTTCCCCCTAGTGGTCCATGGCGCATTGCTGATGGAACCGACGGAGACGGAGAGCAAGGCGACCCTGGATCAATACTGTGAGACGGTTCTCGCTCTGGCCCGCAAGGCCAAGCGTGGCGACACGGCGGAAGAATTTCTCTCGGCGCCCCATCTCACGCCCCGGCGGCGGCTTGATGAAACCCAGGCGGCACGGAAACCGATTTTGCGGTGGAAGCCGGAGCCGCTCAAACACGCCGCGGAGTAGGGTTGATCAAGTGGAATTAGTGCATAGCAGCTTGTCCCGAGCGTTATTTGGATTGCTGTTGGCGTCAATTCCAATTCCCGGCTTTTTTGGCGCTGCGGTGGCGGCCGATATCGCGTTCGTCGGGGCCAAAATCTATCCGGCGCCGGGCGGGCCGCCGATTGAGAATGGCGTCATCGTTGTGTCGGGCGACAAGATCACGAGCATCGGCTCTGCCGAGCAAATCACAATACCTGAGAATGCGAAAAGTATTGGTGTGGATGGCAAAGTCATCACGGCAGGCCTTTGGAACTCCCACGTTCACTTTAATCTACCACCGCTCGAGTCCATTCCCGATGACGTGGTGACGGCATACGTGCGTGACATGCTTCTGCAGTACGGTTTTGTTCATGTGCTCGATACCGGTTCTGCGCCTGGCGTGACTCAGGAGGTGCGCCGCAGAGTTGAAAGTGGCGCCATGCTTGGCCCATCCATACTGATTGCTGGTGGCTCTCTCGTCCCCAAGGGGGCGAGTCCATTCTACTTGCGGCCCAATATTTTGCCTGATGCTGCGCAGCCCGACGCGGTCCAGGCTCAAATAAACTTGGTGCAGCGGTTGGGTGGTGACGGCATCAAAATATACGCAGGATCAATTGTCAGCGCGACCGAACGTAGCGTAGATGTCGTGCCAATGGACGTGGAGGTTGTAACAGGCGTGACCACAGCTGCGCACGACGAAGGTATGTTTGTCATCGCTCACCCAAGCAATATCACTGGAGCTTGGGCGGCTATCAATGGTGGTGTTGATATTCTTGCGCATGCTTTTCCTCAGGAAGATTGGGATCGATCGATCCTCACAGCAATGCTCGAACGAGATGTTGCATTGATTCCGACGCTCAAGATGTGGCGCATCGAGGGCGAAAATTTTGGTCAACTTGAAGCCTTTATTGTGCGAACTACAAAATTGGCACAGGAGCAGCTCAACGCGTTCACTAATTTAGGTGGGCAGGTTTTATTTGGCACCGACGTTGGTTATATCACCGACTTCGATCCGACGGATGAGTATGCCCTGATGCAGAAAGCTGGCCTATCGTTCGCGCAGATTCTTGAGTCGCTCACGACCGCGCCAGCAAGACGATTCGGAGTGGCGGACAAAACAGGTCGGTTGGAAGCGGGGCTGGATGCAGACTTGGTTGTGTTGGAAGCTGACCCAGCGGCGGACATCACCGCCTTCGCATCACCGGCGTTGGTAATACGCCGAGGTGAGACGATATTTGAACGCTAGCGCGCTAAATAGAAAATGCGTAAGCCATAAGGAAGCCGAGCACATGATCCGATGTGCCGTCTTCTCGGCTATAGCGGTAGCCGAAATCTAGCGAAATACCGGAGTCCCATGCGTACCCGGTAGTTGCCTGGAAACGATGATCTTTAGTATCGGCACCGCCCTCAACATGCGTGGTGCGGAAGGTCACGCTCAGTGCAGCGTTCCAGGAGTCCGCGAAATATGCCGTACCGCCTAGTGTGAGGTAGGAGATATCGTCAAAGCTGCCCTCGGCATTGTTGATGTAGGCGCCCTCAGTCATGGCCTCAATTTCAAGCCCGCCGATGGGCACAACGCCAAATAACGAGGCGGCAAATCCGTCTTCCCGCACGGCATTTAAATCCGCATCGCCATGGGCGTGAGACCGATAGGCCAGGTGATAGCCCAGCCCTCCCATGCCCAAGATATCCTCACCGGTCAGTGATACCGTGTAAGACTCAAAATCCTTGGTGTTCGTCGTGCCGCCATCCGCCAATCGCAGACGGCCGCGATCTTCAATCAAAGATCCACTCAAGAAAGACCGGTCCGCGCGGTAGACGCTGCCATACAGAGTGTGCTGCCCGCTGGTTTCAGAGGCAAAGGTCCGTGTTGCGGCCAGGCCGAGCTTCTCGGTCACCTCGTAATCTTCCGCAAAGTCGACGCCCCAGATGCCCGCGCCCAGGTCCCACCCCGTACCGAATGCCGTGTTGAACTTGCCGGCGTGCATTGACCAAGTGTCGCCGTGATAGGCCAGCATCACTTCTTCTGCGAACACACCCTGCTTCTCTAGGACCAGATTTTCTCCGGCAGGCGGATCGTCAACCGCCTCCATCAATATCACGCTTTCAATACCGAAGTTTTCGCTCAGCGCGGCCGAGAGACCAACTTCAATGGTCGCGAACAAAAAATCCGATTGGGGGGCCGCGCTGTCAGGGCCGACGCCGTTCTCGTATTGAAGCTCCGCCGTGATATCTGCAGACAGAGACGGCACGGAGTCAGCGCTGGCTGGCTGCGATACAAATCCAAAGGCCGTAAACAAGAGTGCTGGAAGTGGGCTGAAAGTCCAAGCCTGTCGATTGATCAACATGACACCGCGCAAAACAAAACTCACCGTTCTGACGGTATAAACAGAAGGAGTATTCCTACGCAAATACCAGATTCTGTGGTGGCTATAGCGTGGATACGGCGGTGATTTGTTATCGATTCAAGTGGCGTTTGCTTGAGTGCACAACATATTCTTGAGCCATTCCATAAATCAGCAATGCTCAGGACGTAAACTATGACGAAGTCTATCGCCACGCTCGTTTTAACTTTGCTGTTTTGGGTGCCACTGGCGCTCGCCTCAGGTGGCGGAGTCCTGGTGCTCGGGGGCACAGGGCAGTTGGGTTCCGAGATCGTCAAAGATCTGGTCGAAGCTGGAGAAGACGTGACCGTTCTCGCCCGGCCAACATCTAATAGGGCCAGGTTGAACGGCCTCGATGTGACGTATGTGATTGGCGACATACTGGTGGACGCAGATATGGAACGTATCTTCATATCCACGGCCTACCGGGTGGTGATCGACGCGTCGAGTCAGGCCTTTGGGGGCGATCAAAAATTTTATGAACAGAGCCAGGCGCTCATTTCAAAATGGGCGGCCGAGAGCAATGTCGGCCAGGTTATTCTCCATGGCGCAATCGGGGCTGCGGATAGTGGCAAACTGATTTACATCGAGAAAACGCACCCAGTTCAGCAAACTTCCATTGCCTCAAAAACTATAGCTGAGGCGACTCTAACCAGTAGCGGCGTGCCCTATACCATCATCCGCCACATGACGTTGCTGCCCTTGGAAACAAAAGAGTCTGGCAATGCGCGGCTGTCAAAAGACCTCACAGCCGTTGGTGCCATGACCCGTGACGGCCTCGCACGTTTGACTTTGGAATGCTTGGACAACAATGACTGTCTCAACGTCATTTATCATGCGATCGACGATGACGTTGCGCTATCGGAACGCACGGTCGCTAACTGGGAAGCGGTGATTAAGCCTGAGTATATGGTTGATCGAGCTAACCTCAACATCGTCGAGTAAGCAGAGCATGAAAAAAGCCCCGGCGATTGACCGGGGCCTTTTAGAAATCTGTACGCCGATCTATCTAGTTCAGCCGGTTGCCCAAGTCCTTGATGGCGCTATCAACCAGCGCGTCTTGGCGGTCACCACTCATCTGATCTGTGATCAGCTTTTGTGCGGCAGCAATGGCCACATCAACGGCGGTGTTACGGACGCTGGCAATCGCTTGGGCTTCTGATTGGGCGATGCGATCCAAGGCTTGAGCCTTGCGGCGCTCAACGGATTTTTCCAAGTCCTGTTCGGCCTGGGCGCGCATGCGGGTGGCTTCTTCTTTGGCTTGAGCAACGATGTGTTCGGCTTCGGAAAGCGCATCCCGTTGTTTGCGTTGGTATTCGGCCAGAAGGGCTTGAGCTTCTTCGCGCAGTTTCCGAGCTTCTTCTATTTGGCCGCGAATTTTATCGGCACGACCGTCGAGGGCGCTGGAGACCGCACGCATAATAGGCTTCGCGAGCCAAGCGACCACGATGATAAAGGCGGCGCCGACAACAAAAGAGGGGTCAGTATAAAACATCAGCCGTTCCCCTTCATGGCGGCGCTGACCGCGGCTTCCGCATCGCCACTGTTGACCTCAAGTCCGGCAAGGCGGCTTGCGGCATCTTTAGCGGCGTCAGCGGCAATAGAGGTAAGGCTGGCCATGGCGTCGTCCCGCGCGGTGGCGATGCGCTGTTCGGCATCGGCGATCTGTACCGTCAGTTCAGCCCCGATGTCTCTGTTGCGCGCCTCAGCGGCGACTTTTGCGTCACTGGTGACTTTGAACATCAATGTCCGGGCCTGTTCACGGGCATTGGCCATTGCAGCTTCGTAGTCCGCCAGTGCTTGTTCGGCTTCGCCCTTTAAGCTTTCGGCACGGTCCAGATCGTCCTGCACCACACGCTCGCGCTGTTCCAGGATGTCACCAATCCGCGGAATAGCGAATTTGGAAATCACCCAATAGAGCACGACAAAGCAAATCAGCAGCCAAAACAGCTGAGACGAAAAGGTCGAAGGGTCGAACTGTGGCATGACGCCTCGCAGTCAGTAGAAGTCTTAAATCCCGCCACTTAAAGTAAGTGGCGGGAAACGATGTCTGCTCAGGTGAACAGAATGATCAGCGCGATAACCAACGCGAACAGCGCGGTCGCTTCTGAGAGGGCGAAGCCGAGGAACGCATAGGTCCGCAGTTCGTCCTTCAAGGATGGGTTACGTGATGCGGCCGTCATGTAGTTGCCGAATACGATGCCCACACCGACGCCGCCACCGATAACGCCGATTGCGGCGAGGCCGGCACCAATCATTTTTGCTGCTTCTAATTCCATGGTCTTTGTCCTTCCTTAGGATGATGTCTTGAGTATTGCGTAGTCAAAGGGTCGCTGGCTGTCCTCAGTGAAGATGAACAGCGTCGTTGAGATAAATGGTTGAGAGCAGAGCGAACACGTAGGCCTGAATCACCGCGACCATGATTTCGAGCATGGTTACCGCGCCGACGGCCAGAAACGGAACAATTCCGAAAATGCCCAGTGAGATAACAAAACCAGCCAGCACCTTCAGCAGCACGTGGCCGGCCAGCATATTGGCGAACAGGCGCAAGCTCAGGCTCACTGGGCGGATGAAGTAGGACATGATTTCAATGGGAACCAACACAATGGCAACAGGCAACGGCGTTCCAGCCGGGCAGAACAGGCGCAGGTAATGCAGCCCGTGTGTTGCGAATCCGATGATCGTCACTGTGACGAAGATGAACACGGCCAAAGCCCCGTTGACGATGATGTGCGAGGTAAAGGTGAAACTATAGGGCAGCAGGCCGAGGACGTTGCCGAACAGAATGAAGACGAACAGGGTGAAGATGAACGGGAAGTACTTCATGCCTTCCTTGCCGACGTTTTCTTTCACCATGCCGGCAACGAATTCGAACATCATCTCGCCGATGGACTGGATGCGGCTGGGGACCATGGTCCGCTTGCGGGTCGCGGCCCAGAACAGGCTAAAGGTGCAGAGGACGGCAAGGGTCATAAACAAGGCGGAGTTGGTGTACGAAATATCGTAACCACCGACATTGAGATCAATCAGAGGCTTGATCTCGAACTGCTCCATCGGGCCGTGGGCCGCTTTGCCGCCGTGCTCTTCGGTCGCCATGTTTACTCGTCCGTTCCGCTATCTTCCGTTCGCGCCGGTTTGACGCTCACTGCCTTGTCTTGAGCCAGTTTGTCTCTGGCCTCTTTTTCTCTCATCGCTCGGCCAAAGCCGACCGCTTCATCTAGGCCCCGGGCTATGCGAAGCACATTCATAATGCCTGCGGCAAAGCCAAGAAACAAAAACACAATCATAAAAAGCGGCGTGGTTCCGGCCCAGTTATCGATGAAATAGCCCAATCCTGCGCCGACAGCGACGGAGACGACCATTTCTATACCGATGCGGAGACCTTGGCCCAGCCCGCTTTGTGTTCCGCGCCCGCGTGGGGCTGATTCCGTATCCGTTTTGCCACGAGCGGCTTTAAGGCGGGCATCCAGGTCGTTCAGCGGGTCATCTGGTTCGGGTGCCATGAGGTCCTCAAAGACCAATCGGCGTGTTCCGGAGTCACCGTTTGACTGAACAATTAGGGTTAAAAGTCCCACCCCTTGAGACGATCGAAGCTTGGGCCGGAACCGGCCTGTTGCAGCGCAAAATCGGGCGCACAATAGGAACCGCCTGTATCTCTGTCAAGGACGAACGGCCGCTGAATTCTGGGCTTTTTCGGCGGTTCCGGGCGCTGCCGAGTTCCGCTTGGGAACGATCCTCGTGGCCGGTGTTGAATCAGGCCGTGTCGCGGAACGATTCGGCTTCGTTGAGGTTGACCGAGACCAGCTTGGAGACACCCCGTTCCGCCATAGTAACACCGAAAAGGCGGTCGACGCGGGCCATGCTCATACGGTGGTGAGTGACCACGATAACCCGGGTGCCAGTGGCCTTTGTGATCTCGGTAATCAGATTGCAGAATCGGTCAACGTTGGCGTCATCCAACGGCGCGTCGACTTCGTCGAGTACGCAGATGGGCGCTGGATTGACCATAAACACCGCAAACAGCAGGGCGATCGCTGTCAGAGCTTGTTCCCCGCCCGAGAGAAGGCTGAGGTTTTGTAGGCGCTTCCCAGGCGGGCTCGCCATAATCTCAAGCCCGGCTTCGAGCGGATCATCGGCCTCTGTTAGGGAGAGGTGGGCTCGGCCGCCACCGAATAGGCTTGTGAACAGGGTGCGGAAATGGCCATCGACCTCTTTGAAGGACTGTAGGAGGCGCTGACGGCCTTCGCGGTTCAGGCTGGAAATGCCATCGCGAAGACGGGCAATGGCGTTGATCAGATCTTCCCGTTCCGTATCGAGGGTTTCGATCTGTTCGCCGAGTTCCGTGCTTTCCTGCTCGGCGCGGAGGTTGATCGCCCCCATGTTGTCGCGCTCGCTGATCAGGCGTTGCAGGCTCTTTTCTGCTTTCTCGAGCGGAGGAGGCTCTTCGCCGTCTTTGAGCCGGGTTTGGGCCCGCACATCTGCCGGGGCACAGCCGACTTTCTCTTCGATAGCCGCGGCTAATGTCTCAATCGCTTGTTGAGCTTGAGCAACGGCGGCCTCTCGGCGCACCCGTTCCTCGCGGGAGGTTGATGCACTCTGTTCAGCCTCGCGAAGGGTTTTGTTGGCCTCGCTGAGGACAGCTTCAGCGCGGGTTAGGGCGTCGGCGGCGGTGCGGCGGCCACTTTCAGCGGCTTCCAATTGAACCATCAAGGCTTGGCGTTGTTCGGCCAAGGCTTCCGGTTTGCCGGCCAATTCCTCGACCTCTTCAACGGCTGAACCTTGGCGTTCCATTAGGGCTTCGAGTTGGCGTTCGGCCTCCCCACGACGGGTCGACCAGGATTGCGTGTCTTCCGCTAAGGCAGCGAGCCGCCGTTGGCGTTCTTCCGATGCACGAGTCAGCGCATCGTATGCCGCCCGTGCTTCCATGAGTTCATTGCGGCGCCCGCCGAGCTGGCGTTGCAATTCGGCCTGACGCTCTCGCTCTGCCGAACCATCGCCCAATTCGGTTAGTGTATTTTGGGCTTCCCGCTCTTGCGCGCCAGCTTCGTCGCGTTCGCCAATCAAAGTCTTTTGGGTTTCTTCGAGGCTGGCAATACGGCTTTCTAGCGCAGCGACCGTGCGTTGGCGCTCAGCCAGAGCGGCGCGTGCTATTTCGAGTGATTGCTCGGCCTCACGAACAGTGGCGCGGCGTTGCTTCTCGGTCTCAGCGGCTTCGGTGACCCGCTCGCGTGCGGCTATGGCTCGAGTTTCCGCAGCTTGCGAAGCAGACCGGCGGGATTCGATTTCGCCGCGGAGTTCTTTCAGTCGGTTTTTATGCTTCAACCGTTGTGCGGCTGAACTCGGTGCGCCGGACGCACTGACAAAACCATCCCAGCGCCACAAGTCACCATCCTTGGTCACCAACCGTTGACCCGGCTTCAACGAACTATGCAGAGCCATCCCTGCCTCGTGGCTATCGACGACACCAACCTGAGATAGACGACGGGCTAGTTTGGTCGGTGCCTGCACGACGGCACCGAGGGGCTGAACGCCTTCAGGCAACATCGGCGGCGGCGCAAATGGTGGAAGGCTTGACCAATGAACCGGTGACGTATCATCGCCGGCCCCACTCAGATCATCTCCGACCGCGGCACCTAAAGCGGGTTCATACCCCGGCTCAACGGTGACGGCGTCAAGAATAGGTGTCCAAGTCGCGTCAGTTTCGCGCTCTGCCAATAGGCCTTCCAAAGCGACCACCTCGGCTTGAACCTTGGCTTCTTCGCCACGTAATTCTTGGAGTTGATCGCGAACGGTTTGATCCTCTTCTTGCGCAGACGCGCGCGCGGTTTCCGCTTCTTCCCACCGGCTGCGCGCCAAGGCCATCGCCTCTTCACTTTGCGTTGCCGTTGTTTCTTCGGCCTGAAGATCGAGCGCTGGCTGGGCCTGAATACGGGTTGCGTCTAGCTGTTCGTCGACTTCTTCCAAGCGCCTCAGGGCCCGTCCGCCACGAAGCTTGGCTTCTTCAACCTTTTGCCGAGCTGTTGCACGGGATGAATCGGCGCCGGCCAACGCGGCTGCTAGGCGGGCGATCTCACCTTCAAGTTCTTCAACGGATTGGGCTGATGACTTGAGCGTGGTGCGAGCATGCTCGAGGGAGTCGGCTTGACTGGCCTGCGCTTCTTCGAGGTCGGATCGTTCACTATCGAGCCGTTCGAGCGCGCCTTTGGCATCGGCAATGCGCTCTTTCTCACGCGCCATATCGTCCTGGAGTTGGGCAAGACGAGTTTCTGCGGCCTCTTGAGCTGCGGCGAGGCGCTGCTCTTCTTCGTCCAATTGCTCGCGCGCCAGATTGAGCCGTTGAACCTTTGCGGCTTCGGTCGCTTCAGACTGACGGAGCGGTGGTACGGCTTCGGCTGCATTCGCTTGTGCCGTTGTGGCTTCGGCAACGATGCCAGCTTTAGCGGCGACGTCCTGTTCCGCTCGCGCAAGCGCTTCGCCAGCGTTGTTCAGTTCTGCTTCCGCCGCAGTCTGGCGAATGGTTAAGACCATCGCGTCTGCGGCGCGGATCGAATCTGAAATGGTGCGGTAGCGGGCCGCTTGTCGTGCCTGTTTCTTGAGACTTTGCAATTGCACATCAAGCGCTTGGATTACGTCATCGAGACGCTCGAGATTTGTTTCGGCGGCTTTGAGGCGAAGCTCCGCTTCATGGCGACGGCTATGAAGCCCCGTAATGTTGGCCGCTTCTTCCAAGAGGTGGCGGCGCTGGCCCGGCTTGGCACTGATGATCGCGCCAATGCGGCCCTGGCTCACCAAGGCGGTGGAGCGCGCACCAGAGGCAAGATCGGCGAACAACAGTTGAACGTCTTTGGCACGGACATCACGTCCGTTGACTCGATAAACAGACCCCTTACCGCGCTCAATGCGTCTGGAAACTTCTAGCTCATCGGTGTCGTTGAACTGGGCCGTAGCGGTGCGCTCCCGGTTGTCCATGAACAAACTGACTTCTGCGATGTTCCGGGCTGGCCGGTCGCGGGTGCCGCCGAAGATGATTTCGTCCATTTCGCCGCCGCGCATTTGTTTGGCGGAGGTTTCACCCATCACCCAGCGCAACGCTTCAACGAGATTAGATTTGCCGCAGCCATTGGGCCCAACGACACCCGTCATCCCCTTTTCGATTACGAGGTCTGTGGGGTCGACGAAAGACTTAAAGCCGGTCAGGCGCAGCCGGGTAAATTCAACCAAGGATCGGGTCTCCGTAGAAACGTACTGTTACGGGTGGATTAAATGAACGAGAAGGGAGGCGCTTAAGAGCCTTTTTCCTCAAGTTTTTCTTCAATAATTTCGGACATGTAGTCGTAGCCGCGATTGCCCTCAACCTTGACGTCATCAATGAAGAACGTCGGCGTGGATGCAATTTTGTATTGGTTGGATCCCGCTTCTTGACCTTCGCGAATTGCGGTCATGATGTTCTCGTTCTCAAGGCAGGCGTTGACATCATCTTCGTTGAGGCCGGCCAGCTTGGCATAGGATGTCAGCGGCTCAATCGGCCGTTCCGACATAACCCAAGTGCCCTGTTGGCGGAACATGACGCTGATCAGGGCCTTGCCGCGATCGCCATCGGCGCAGCGAGCGAGCATCGCACCAGCCATGGCTAAGCCATCTAGAGGGAAGTCGCGAAACACCAGGCGAACTTTACCGGTGTCGATGTAAGTCTTCTTGAGCTCGGGCAAGACGGCGTTGTGAAAGGATGCGCAGTGGCTGCAGGTCAACGACGCATACTCGACGATTGTTACCGGAGCTGCCGGGTCGCCATAGATCATTTCGCGATAAACTGGGCCAGTGGAGTCGGGTACGGCACGATCGTCCGCTTGGGCCACTTGTTGCGCTTCTTCAGCCGCATCGGTGATGGTATTGGCGGCCGAGTCCTTCGCACCGCTCATTTCACTTTGAGTGGCTGAAACGTCAGAGTCTTGCGGCTCTTCTTCGGCGCAGGACGCGGTGCCGACCAGCGCGAGCATCAAGGCGGCGCAGCCAAAAGCGGCGGAAGCAAACGGTTTCACAGATAATTCCTCACAATATGTAGTGGGTATAAAGCATCTGACCCACTAGGTGTTGGGTATATTAGGCGGGCAATCCACTGGTCTGCAAGACCGCGTGGAGCACCTTATTTAGGGAAAAATTCAATGGCTAACAGGGCGTATGAGTCGCTAATGCGGGCCAATCATGCAAGGGAAATTCGCCAAGTGGCTAAAATATTTGTGAAACGGATAAAAAATAGGAAATTGAATTATGATAAACATCAATGTTAGGGTTATCTTCGAAATAAACATTATTTAATGGAATTTTATTCCTGGTTGATTCTGTTTTGCGTGCTCCGGCAGTTTTCGTGGAACTATAAAATTGATCATCTGGAGTTGGTTCCAGCGCGAATCTGATCAGATAGAGAATAAAGGGAGGGAAGCCACATGAAACGTCCGACATCATTTCGGGCTGGGCAATGGGCTGCCGCGGTACTTGGAACCGTTGGTTTAGTTTTTGCCATAGCAAACGCTGAGGCGCGTACGTTGGATTTATCGGATCCGAATGACGTGATTCTCGTCGAACAGAAACTCAATTGCTCTCTCACAGAGGGTGAGCCGGTTGTTTATTGGTGGCAGGGCTCAGCCTACAGCCGCGTTCCCGGCGAAAAAGATCGCCTCCTGTTCAACGTCGAAGGCATGAACATGCGGGCCTGCAAAAATTTCGAAGATAAAGATCGCGGTCGCGGTTTTCGTTCAGTGTCCCGCGAGGTGCTTTTCTATAAAGATCCCGAGACCAATGAGATTCTTCGCACTTGGGTCAATCCCTGGACCAGCGAAAAAGTCGAAGTCATGCAGGTCGCCAACGATCCAGTGAACATGCGCGGCCCAATGTACGCCCATGCGGCGGACGGCACGCCCCGGGAATTTCACGCCACCATAGTTGGCAACAGAGTATTCACCACGGGTGAGGCACCGCTGTTCTATGACAACCCCTTGGCCGGCGAGTACCAGGATTACGTGGGCAACAAATACCATGCCATGGAAGCTCTCAATTCATACGTCTACAAAGATGATCTGCTTGATGGCGATAAAGCCAAGCTAGAAAGGTACGTTTTGTCTTGGGCCCGTTTCTCAGAATGGCTTCCGTGGATGAAGATGCGGGGCCGTACCGGCATGATGATCTTCTCCACCGTCGGCGGCCGTGTGGATAGCTATGACGATTTGCCGGCAAGCCTGAAGGATGAAATCGAAGACAAATACCCGACCTATAAAGTGCCGCCGCCGATTGATGATGACCGGCCAAACGTAACCAGTTGGGGATACTTCAAATCACAAATGGAAGAACGTCGCGCCAGCAATGGAGGGATGGAATAATGAACCGCCTTACAAAAGTACTGGCCGCAGCGCTGTGTGTATCTGCACCATTGACGGCGGGTGCGCAGCAGCTTGATCCCAATGATCCGGAAGACGCGATCCGCATTAGCATCAAGCAGAATTGTTCTCTCAAAGAAGGTGAGGACACCGTGTATTGGTGGCACGGCAAGATGTATAGCCGCCGCGCCGGTGAGAAAGACCGTCATTTGTTCAATATGCAGGGCATGAATGTTCGCGCTTGCGATATTTTAGAAGACCCAAAGCAGGGGCTAGGCTTCCGTTCCGTGTCGCGGGAAGTGATGTTCTATCTCGATCCCAAGACCAACGAAGTGGTCGACACTTGGGTCAACCCATGGACCAACGAAGAGGTGCGCATTATCCAGGTGGCCAATGATCCGGTAAGCATGAACATCAAACGTCCGTCATATGCCTACGATGAAGACGGTAAGCCAAAAGCCAAGTTCAGAAGCTTTGAGCACAATGGCTATTACTTGAATGGCGGTGGCGCGGCTCGGCTTTTTTATACCAACCCTCTCGCCGGTGACTATCAGGAATACGTTGGCGGCACTTACCACGCCATGGAATTCGGCACGGGGGCTTCTCCGGTCGACGATCTATTGGACGCCAGTGCTGATCACGTTGAAGACCGGGTGATTTCTTGGGCCCGTGTTTCTAAATGGTTGCCGTGGATGAAAATGGGTGACCGCGATGGTGTGGCTGTCTTCCACACGGCAGGCATGCGCCTGGACAGTTGGGATGATCTTCCCGACGTGGTGAAGACCGAAATTCTGGAAAACTATCCAGTGTACGTGACCGCGCCGCCGCTAGACGATGATCGCCCCAATGAGACATCATGGACGGTCACTCAGAAAGCCATCGATACGTGGCGTGAGGAAGACGCCGACTAGGTATCGCTATGCTTACAATGAAAAACGCTCGGGTAGATCGCCCGGGCGTTTTTTTTGAGTGTGCGCTCACCGGTTCTCAGCTCTGATTGGCGAGCCAGATATCTTTAAGCTGTTGGTGCAGGGTCATGGGGTCGAACGGCTTGGAGATGACCTCAAGCGCGCCGAGGACTTTATATCCCTCAATTTCTGAGGCTTGAACTTTGGCCGTCATAAACACAATGGGGATGTGATTGGTGTCGTCCCGCGCGCGCAGTTGCTTCAACACTTCGGGACCATCCATTTCGGGCATCATGGCATCGAGCAAAACCATATCCGGTGCGAATGCTGCGACGCGATCTAACGCGTCTTGGCCAGACGCGCAGCTTTCAACCTCCAGCTGACCAATTTTTTCCAACGACATTTTGGCAATGGCGCGGATATCAGATTCGTCCTCGACGTGAAGAATTTTCTTTAAGATGCTTGTCATTATCTAGCCACGCATCCTGTCAGAGGTTCGCTTGACTGCGTTGGTTTCTAAGAATTGCGGCCATAACGCTAGCCGACAAATCGTCATTGCTGGCCCGCGATTTTTGTAAAATGTCAGAAATTTTTTCCATCGCCGCCGAGCTTTCTAAATCGTTAGCAGAGAACACAACCACTGGAATATTGGTGCCGGTCTCGGCGTTGAGGTCTGCCAACAGGTCCTCACCGCGTCCATCGCCCAGTGCTAGGTCGAGGAGGATCAAATCGAACGCTCTGTCCGGTCCTGTAAGAATGCCGCGGGCGGCAGCCAAGCTTTCGGCTCTCACGATCTCGACGCTGTCTTGTAAGATTTTCTGTACAACCACCCGAACATCGGGGTCGTCCTCGACATGAAGAATGCGAGGCCTTTCATTTTCTTTGATGGCCAGACATTTACGTAAAACAGTCTCCAAAGAGTCGATGTCGACGGGTTTTCTGATCCATCCTGCCAGGTCGATAACTCCGCCATCGAGTGTCGACAAGTCTTCACGCTTGCGGCCAGAGACAACCACCACCGGGACGCCGCTGTTGAGGTCAGATTGGGCAACGCTCTCCATCAGGTCGATGCCGTTAGCGCCCCCGAGCCCTAGGTCGAGGGTGATCACATCGAAGCTCTTTTCCGCGACCAGCTTCTGGGCCCGCGCAAGGTCTAGGGCGACATCGACGTCCAAACCCATTTGTTCTAGTACGATCCGGAGCAATGTCGCCGCATCATTATCGTCTTCCACAATCAAGGCTGTTTTACCGACCGTAGAGATGGTCGTGTCTAGGGTCTCGGACACGGTTTCTGGCAAATCGAAAAAGAACTCGGAGCCTTCACCCTCGACCGACTCAAACCCGATCTCGCCATCAAGACGATCAATAATCGTTTTGCAGATGCTGAGGCCTAGTCCTGTGCCGCCTTTTTGACGTGTGGCCGAGGAGTCTTCTTGTGAGAACTTCCCGAAAATCGCCGAGCGGAAGTTCGCCGAAATCCCAGGCCCATAATCTTTCACAAAGAATCGAATTTTTTGGCCGCGACGTATTGCGCCAATCTCTACGGTGGCGCCCTCGGGCGAAAATTTAATCGCGTTCGAGATGAGGTTGGCGAAGACCTGGGCGAGGCGATCGGGGTCGCCGAGCACACTGACGTTGTTTACGGGCGCACTGATTTTTAGTTTGATTTTGCTATTGTCGCCAAATCCGTGGTTGTCCGATACCGCCTGGTTCATGAGGGTCATGGCGTCTAGGGGAGCAATGCTGAAATCCATTCTCCCCGCCTCAATTTTCTCGAGGTCGAGAATATCGTTGATAAGGCGAACCAGCCGCTCACTGTTCGAGTGCGCGATGTCGATCATGCCTGAGGCTTCGCCGTTTAGTTCACCGACGGCCCCGCTCTTGATCAGGCTCAATGATCCCATAATCGATGTTAACGGGGTCCGCAGTTCATGACTGACCACCGAGATGAATTCGTTTTTGACCCGATCAATCTCGCGTTGTTCTGTAACGTCACGGTTCACGGACACCCGGCCGATTAACCGATCACGGTCATCGAGCATACCGGTTGTTGTGTTTTCAAAAATTCTGATTGCGCCATCTTTGCGGCGAATTTCAAATTCGTCGCGCCATACACCGCCACTGCCAGTGGCTGACGTCGCTTCTTCACGGACATCGCTACGTATTTGGGTTGACCCAGCCACCATTAAATCCATGACCGGCGTGCCGAGCAACTCGAAGCGGCCGTAACCGGTCAACTCTTCCGCGGTCGGGTTGCAATCGATGATGGTGCCTTGTGGGTCGGTTAGGATAACGGCGTCGGTTATGTTTTCCATCACCCAGGCTTGCCGTTTGAGCACCGCCTCCGCGTTTTTGCGATCATTGATATCGCGCACCACGCTGGTGAATATTTGTTTGCCCTCGACTTCAAGACTGCTAATGGAGAGTTCCATGGAAAACTCCATGCCATTCTTCTTGCGCCCAATAATTTCGCGGCCGCTTTGCATGGGGCCGACCTGGCCATTCCGAACGTAGCTACCAAAGAAACTATTGCGGCCACGGCGTTCCGTCTTGGGGAGCAGGAACCGGAAGTTATTGCTCATCATTTCGTCTTCGCTGTATCCGAAGATTTCCGCCGCGGCATCGTTGACCGAAAGGATTGCACCCTTGTCGTCAATCGTCACAACCCCGTCAGCTAGGGTCTCCAAAATAGAACTGAGGCGCTTCTCTTTGGCTTCAACGTCAGCCGCGAGATCTATAATTTGGCCGAGAGCAGATTGAGAGCGCCTGACCAATGGGCGGAACAAGATCAGGCCGACGGCAGCCAGCATGACAAGGAGCACAGCCGCGATGAAGATTTCCGTTCTCTGTGCCGTTTTGGTTCTCTCTGTCGCCAAAAATTCGTAGTGGTTTGCAATGGCATCCAGAGAGTTGAGCAACCGCGCTTCAGCTTCTTCCTGAATTGATTCGACATACATCGCCGCTTCTTCACTCGAGCCATCTTCTATATTGGACAAGGCGAGAGCGTCGGCAACGTAGGCGCGAACCCGTGCATCGAGATTGTGCGGTTCTTGGAAGTAAAACTCTCTCGCCGAAGGTGGCGATGCGTTGATGATGCCAAGATCAGGGTTGCCATCAATCAGTGCTTCATGATGGCCAAGCATTTTTTTCGCAAGGGCGTTCAGGGCCTGTGCGGCATCTGTGGAGGTTGCGTGAATGCGCCGCTGTGCAAACTGGGCGATGCGTTGCGACAGCATGCGTTGCTTGCCGCTGATGTTGAGTACTGCTGCGTCGCCGATCTGCTCGCTCGTTGCGACAGCAAGCATCGCCGTGGATCCCGTAATGAGCGCGCCGATCAGTAGGAGCGCCGTTACATAGGCGACTGTAAAGTTGCGGATAAGCCCGGGAGACGATTGCGGCATGTTGACCTAATTAATGGTTTTCGGTCGCGATTGTCGTGTCTGTGGCCGGGCTCGGCAAGCGGGAATGCCCAATTACCTTATTTAGTCGCGGGTTGAAGGCTGCTTGAGCCCAGGGGGTTTCAAAGAAAACGGCCCGCCGCGAGGGGAAGCGGCAGGCCGTTCTTATTGGGTACCCAACGGTCCTGGCTCACTGACGGGAGGAAATCGCACCAGGATAAGAGTCTCAATATGGGGTCTTTTTTGGGATTTTCCAGGGCGGCGGGCGTCTTAAGGATTAGGGGATTCGGACGCTTTCGTTTCAGACTCGCGCTTTTCCCGGAGGGTGCGGCCGCGCCCCTGGGCGAGGAGTCGCTCCAGGCCGTCTTCATCCAGCTTGGTAATTGACCCGATCGGGCAGCGATCTGGCAGTCCACCACCGCTGGTCACCAGAATGGAGTCCCCACCAAAACCGCAGAGGCGACCATTATTCGATGTGAAGCCAATGGTGTGAGCGAACCGCAAATTTTGGCACGGCCGATCCAGTTGCAAATGATAGGGATGTTTGCGGCTTGGCGCCCAAACGATCAAGTTATGCCGGTTCAGCGGCTTCCAATCGTGGAGTGTGCGAAAGAAAATGCATTGATTGGTCGTCCGCGGCAGGCGATCCGGGAACTGCTCTAGAATATAACCCTCGTCGTTGGCCGTTGCCGGCGCTTCGTCCGTCGCGGTGGTCTGTGCCATAGCAGGGGTAGTCATGCACACAGTGGTCGCCATGCATGCGACAATGAATCCAGAGCGTATGCGTGCGTTTATCATTCTCTTTAACTCCTGCCGCCCTAGCCGAACCGTTGAACCAAGTAAGGCCTTGCTGCGGCGCCGATGACGTCTTCGCCCACTATCGTTCCTGTTTCATACGCCATTATAATCATGAATATGGACATTGTAGGGCAGTCATCGGGAATTAACGCGTTCGCTAAACCGCTGTAGCTCAAGGTTTACACGCCTACCAGCTCGTTTTGCCGTGTTGGGCTAGAAGCTGTAGACCGCAAACACACCGCCGACAAACTGACTGGATGAGCCTTGAACCGAAACGATAGGGCTGTTTTTGGCATCACCGAGCAGTTTGGAATAACCCGCATTAGCAACAACGGCCCATGATTCGGTTACCTTGTAGTTGGCACCAAAAGCCAAGCTGATGTCCTTCAAACCAGACGTCGCAGTGAACGCGGTAAGTCCGGAAGTCACCGCCTGGGCAGCCGTAACGCTGAAAAACGCACTCATGTAACTGCTGTCTGTCCATGTGGCGCTGAGGTTGCCGGTTACCGCAAGACGGTCTGACCGATAAACCGCGACGCCAAGGTCGCCAACGATCCGCATGCCTGAGTGGCCGCTGAGAACGTCTTGTTGTGCTCGTATTCTGGCGCGGGCTGGGCCAGCCGTGTAGCTGGCGAAAACACCCAGCTCGAGACTCGTGCCAACATCCCCCAGGCCTAACAAATCGGGGCTATCGGTTTCGTCGCGGCCGAAGTCCAATTTCAGTATCGGGCCGGCCTTAAAGTGTTCAGAACGAAATAGGCTGTCACTGCCAAAAACGTTGACCCGGATTTGGTTGTTATCCACTTGAACCAAGTCGAGATAGCGGAACGAAATAAGTGGCGCGGCCTTAATCTCGTAATCGTCCGATCCCTCGTAGGCGGGCGTGAATACGGGCCCGAGACCAATCCGGATATTGGTCACGCCAGGAGCGACGACATCTGTGAGGTCGCCGATGGTGTCGGAAACGTTGCTCAACAGCCCATCGATGGATTGCGCCTGAGCTTGCGGGAGACCCAAGCAAAGCAGGGCACATACAAAACCTAATTTGTTCAATTCTTGACGGACCAGCATATGAATCCCCTTTGTCCCAGGCTGTGTCGATGTCCAAGAATCATACGGGAAAAGCGGAGTCGCGTACAGGCTCCGATCTGAGAGAAGAGCTAACCGCGTTCCTTTAGGCGCGCGCCTAGGCGCGCCAGTGCTTGGCGTACGGAATCCGACCCAAGCTGACCGATCTCGGTTTCAGCGTCTGCCAACGCATCCTCCGAAATCGTCCGTGTTCGTTGGACCGGGTTTTTTACGTACCGTTGTGGCAACGGCCCTTGGGTGACTTTGATATTGTTGATGGCGCTTGGGCCAAGGAAGCCATTGACGCGCTCAATAATCAAAGGGACTTGTGGTTGGATCAATGCCGCAGCCGCTCCGCTGGCGACCCGCAGATGTAAAGTCCCATTGATGCGGGCACCGCGATTAAACTGAACCCGTTCGGGCGCGGTTGAAGCAGCCAATTCCGCGCCAACAATTTCGGCCCACCGACCGATCACTTGGCCGGCTGAAAACCCTCGTTTGCCAAGCACGGGCCGCGCAACCCGCTCTGTCAGTGCGGCGATACCAAGCAAACCGCGAGAGGTTCGATCCGAGACAGCTTTGTCCGGCGCTTTTCTTTTTGGCGAGGGGCTCATAGGGTCCAGTCTACCGCAGTAAGAGCGCTTTGTGCGCGCCTGTTATTAAGCGATCGGATGTTAGCCAGGCATGGCCGCTGCTCAAACTCCCAACCCTCAAGATTTACTGGCCTGGTATGATCGACATCGCCGCCGCTTGCCCTGGCGGGCTTTACCGGGCGAAACGGCAGACCCCTACGCCGTGTGGCTCAGTGAAATCATGTTGCAGCAAACAACAGTGACTGCGGTCAAACCTTATTTCGTCCGATTTTTATCGCGGTGGCCGACGGTTGAGGCGCTCGCTGCTGCAGGCCTTGATGATGTCCTGACCGAATGGGCCGGCCTTGGCTACTACGCGCGGGCGCGTAACTTGCACGCCTGCGCAAAAGTTGTGGCCGAAAAACATGACGGAGTGTTTCCCAAAACTGAAGATGCTCTATTGGCCTTGCCCGGAATCGGTGCCTACACGGCGGCGGCGATCACGGCGATCGCGTTTGGTCGCAAAGCGGTTGTTGTCGACGGTAATGTTGAGCGCGTGATGGCGCGTGTTTACGCGGTCGAAGAGCCGTTACCCAAAGCCAAAGCATCTCTCAAAGCCCTGGCCGCAGAGCTCACACAAGATCATCGTCCAGGTGATTATGCGCAGGCTGTCATGGACCTCGGGGCAACGGTCTGCACGCCCAAGTCACCTTCGTGTGTTTTGTGTCCCTGGCAGGAACCGTGCCGCGCTCGTCATCTTGGCATCGCATCGGACCTGCCGCGCAGAGCGCCTAAAAAAGAAAGACCAACGCGTCGCGGGGTCTGTTTTTGGCTGACCCGTTCAGATGGTGCCATCTTGCTGCGCCGTCGCCCCGAGAAAGGGTTGCTTGGCGGTATGATGGAAATTCCGTCGACGCCTTGGCACAATGATCAATGGGCCATGGATATAGCAAAGACTCATGCGCCCGTTTCCGTGGCACCGACTAAGTGGCGGTCTTTGGACGGGATTGTCATGCACACCTTTACCCATTTTCACCTAGAGCTGGAGGTCGAGGCGGCGCTGATTACGGACAAAAGAGCCGGTGCCGTCGGGGGCGAAAAAGACTTTGTCTGGGCTCATCTGGATGCATTGGGTGATCAGGCATTACCTTCTGTTATGCGCAAGGTGGTCAAACATGCCCTTAAAGTGG
The DNA here is from genome assembly GCA_018666155.1 of Rhodospirillaceae bacterium. Lineage (GTDB taxonomy): Bacteria > Pseudomonadota > Alphaproteobacteria > Rhodospirillales > Rhodospirillaceae > WLXB01. The sequence goes on from JABJAH010000020.1 coordinate 107,401, forward strand.
GATATTGAGCGAATAACTAGTTTTGCGGGGAAGGGGCCCTAGACGATGTCGACCGATCAAGCCACAGACGCCAAAGATAAGTTGCGGGACGACGCGCTTCATTATCATCGCTTTCCGAAGCCCGGTAAGCTTGAAGTTGTAGCCACCAAGCCGCTGGCCAATCAGCGCGATTTGGCGCTGGCCTACTCTCCCGGTGTCGCCGCAGCCTGTGACGCAATCGTCGCTGACCCAGCCGAAGCCGCTACGGTGACCAGCCGCGGTAATCTTGTCGCCGTGGTCACGAATGGCACCGCCGTACTCGGACTTGGGGCGATCGGTGCGCTCGCCTCGAAACCGGTGATGGAAGGCAAAGCCGTTCTCTTCAAGAAGTTTGCCGGCATCGATGTCTTTGATATCGAGGTCGATGAGAACGATCCGTACAAGCTGATCGAAGTTGTTGCCGCGATATCGCCGACCTTTGGCGCGATTAATCTTGAAGACATTAAGGCGCCTGATTGCTTCATCGTCGAAAAAGCGTTGCGGGAGCGTCTAGACATTCCCGTCTTTCATGACGACCAACACGGCACTGCGATCGTTGTTGCGGCGGCCATTATAAACGGCCTTAGTCTCGTCAATAAAAAGATAGAGAAGATCAAACTGGTGTCGGCCGGCGGCGGGGCTGCTGGCATCGCCTGTTTGAATCAACTGCTGGCGTTGGGGCTGAAACGCGAAAACGTCATTCTGTCGGATCATAAGGGTGTCGTCTTCAAAGGCCGCACCGACGACATGACAGATCAGAAAGCTGAATACGCATCCGACACCAAAGCACGAACGCTGGGAGAAGCGTTTGCTGATGCCGATGTGTTTTTAGGTTTGTCGGCCCCGGGTATTGTCACCGGAGAGATGGTCAAGAGCATGGCTAAAAAGCCGATCATTATGGCGCTCGCTAACCCAGAGCCCGAGATTCGGCCAGAAGTCGCGCAAGAGGCCGTGAAGGATGCGATCATAGCCACCGGCCGTTCAGACTATCCGAACCAGGTGAACAACGTTTTGTGTTTCCCCTTTATCTTTCGGGCTGCGCTGGATGTTGGTGCGACGGAAATTAATGAAGCGATGAAAGTTGCGTGTGTCTACGCCATTGCTGATCTCGCCAAAGGAGCCAGCTCAGAGGTTGTTGCCGCCGCATACGGTGGGCAGACCCTGCGTTTTGGAGCCGATTATATTATTCCCAAGCCGTTCGATCCTCGGTTGATTTCTCATATTTGTCCGGCGATCGCGAAGGCGGCGATGGACTCTGGTGTTGCGACCCGCCCGATCGAAGACTTCGATGTCTACGCCAACGAATTGGATCAATTTGTATTCCGCACCGGCTTGGTCATGAAGCCGATCTTTGACAAAGCCTGTGAAGACCCGAAGCGGGTTGTGTTCGCCGAGGGCGAAGATGATCGGGTTTTGTTTGCCGCCAAAGTGCTGATCGATGACGGTATCGCAAAGCCAATTTTAATCGGTCGACCGCTGGTGATTTCGCATCGGGCACGCAAGCTGGGATTAGAATTCGTTCCAGGCAAAGACTTTGAGATCGTCAACCCAGAGGACGATGACCGCTACCGGAGTTATTGGGAAACTTATCATGGGCTCATGGCGCGCAAGGGTGTGTCGCCGGACTCCGCCCGGACAATCGCGCGGACCAACTCAACAGTGATCGCCAGCCTGATGGTCGAGAAGGGTGATGCGGACGCCATGATTTGCGGAACCTATGGCGAATACAAATGGCATTTAAAATACGTCGAGGACGTTTTCGGCCTATGCGACGGTGTTCGCGAAACGTCAGCTTTGTCATTGTTGGTCCTCGACCGTGGCCCGATCTTTATGTGCGACACCTATGTTTCTGAAAACCCGACAGCCGATGAGATTGTTGATCTCACAGTGCGGGCCGCACAGAAGGTCTCTGATTTTGGCTTAGATCCACGTGTGGCGCTGATCGCAACGTCGACTTTCGGGTCATCGCAAAACACCAATGCGTTAAAGATGCGCGCCGCCATGGAACGCCTGCATAAGGAATATCCGGACTTACAAGTTGAGGGTGAAATGCAGCCCGATGTTGCTCTCAATGAGGAATTACGCCAACGCGTTTTCCCCGAGTCCAAGCTAGAGGGGCCGGCCAATCTTTTGGTCATGCCATGTCTCGATGCGGCCAACACAGCCTTTCATTTGGCCCGCAGTTTGTCGGGTGGGCTTCACGTCGGCCCGATCTTGATCGGGGTCAACAAACCTGGCCACATCACAACGCCGTCCGTTACGTCACGTGGGTTGGTTAACCTTGCCGCCGTTGCGGTCATCGATGCCCAGGTGAAGGCCCGTAAAACGAGCGACTAAATTGATGCGGCCGTTCTTCGTTTGCTTTGCGTTTCTCGCGGCCGCGTTTGCCGCGAATGCGCAATCCGTTCTCACCCGTGGCAATCATCAGGATCCAACCAGTCTCGACCCTCATCGCATTCTGTCGGTGTATGAGAATAATATCGTCATGGATCTGTTCGAAGGGCTGACCGTGCCTGATGCGTCCGGTGTCCCGGTTCCGGGTGTGGCGCAAAGCTGGGTTGTGTCTGACGACGGCTTGACCTGGACCTTCGCGATCAGGGATGACCTTCGGTGGTCTGATGGTGTGTCCCTGACCGTAGAGGACGTGGTGTATTCCTTCCGACGGTTGATGGATCCGGCAACGGCCTCACAATATCCTGGTTTGTTTTACGGCATCAGCAATGGTGCAGCGGTGAATCGGGGGGAGGCCGCGCTCGATACACTTGGCGTTGTCGCTCTTGGCGAAGATGCGGTTGTCATAACGCTCAAGTCACCCGTGCCCTACCTGCTGGAGCTTCTGTCCAATGGTTTTGCAGCAATCGTGCCCGCCCATAGCATTAAAGAGCACGGTGACCGATGGGCTGCTCCACAGAATATGGTGTCGAATGGAGCATTCCTTCTGGAAGACTTCCGACCGCAGGATCGCGTTGTATTGGTAGCTAATGAAGAATTTCATGACGCGGACTCTGTAACGCTCGACCGAGTCATTTACTTGCCCACCGAGGATCAGTCGGCTGCCTTGGCGCGCTTCCGCTCGGGTGGGCTGGATACGAACCTTGAGTTTCCGACGGCCCGGACTCCATGGCTGCGCGAAAACTTGGCCGAAGAAACCCGTATCGCCGAATACCTCATTACGTTCTATTTGTCGTTCAATACGACTCATCCCGTGTTGGCCGATGTTCGTGTTCGTCGCGCTCTGTCTTTAGCCATCGATCGGGACACCATCGCCAACCGTGTCTTGCGGTCCGGAGAACGGCCAGCCCGTAGTCTCGTGCCACCGGCCATCGCCGGCTACACACCGCCCGCGCGACACGATCTCGACACTCCAATGCCGGAGCGAATAGCGGAAGCTCGGCTGTTGTTGAAAGAGGCTGGCTATGGCCCGAATAACCCGTTGAAGCTGACCTATAGTTTGTCCTCTGCCGAAGACCGGCGGCGTGTGGCCGCCGCCATCGCGGCCATGTGGAAACGATTGGGCGTCGAAGTCATCATCAACAACACAGAGGGCAAAGTGTTGTTCTCGCGGTTGCGGACCGGTGATTTTGAGATCGGCTATTCAGCCTGGGCGGCAGACGTGAATGATGCTGGTAACTTCTTAGCGATCCTTCACAGCCGATCATCGAACTCCAATTATGCTCGCTATCGCAATGCTGAGTACGATCAGTTGCTTGATCGTGCTGCCTACACACCTGATCCAGAGGCGAGGGCGTCTGTGCTGGCCGAGGCAGAGGCGTTGATGCTGTCCGATGCGCCGATTGCCCCACTCTTTCATGGTGTCAGTAAGAACTTGGTCGGCTCTCACGTGGCTGGCTGGGTTGATAATCCACGGGACGTCCATCTCAGTCGATATTTGAGGGTCAACCGGGCAATGGCCTTAGGCAATTGACGCTCGTCCGGGTGGCACGGCATAGTGTGTGTTCCGAACGCTAAGGTTGATAAGATGGCCGACAACGCACCCAATAAGAAATCTTTCAAGGCCGGGCACGTTATTTTCCGGCAGGGTGATATTGCCCAAAGTTGTTTTCTGGTCAGCGCTGGCGAACTAGACCTCAGCCGGGCAGATTCGGACGGTGTGGATAAGAAATTCGCCAAAGTGATCAAGGGTGAAATCGTCGGTGAAATGTCGATGATTGGCGATACACCGCGGACAGCAACAGCGACGGTTTTGCAGGACGTTGAGCTGGTCGAAATCTCGAGGGATGATTTTGAAGCACAGCTGGGCCGCCTCAATCCTTTTATGCAGCGCCTGATCCGGTTGATTGTTCAGCGCCTTCGCGATACCACCACCACCCTTACACGCGGCTAACCCCCGCCACAGATATTTAATGTTCGAAAGGATGCGGCATGACCGAGACCTTCAAGGCTCTGGTGATCGACAACGCTGACGGCAACTACACCTCTGCCATCAAGGATTTAACGGTCGCGGACCTACCCGATGAGTCTGTCCTTGTCGACGTTGCTTATTCAACTCTCAACTATAAAGACGGACTTGCGATAACCGGTAAGGGCAAGATCGTGCGGTCCTTCCCTATGGTTGGAGGCATTGATTTAGCGGGAACGGTGGTTGAATCCGCGGATGCGAATTACAAGCCGGGTGACAAGGTGCTGGTCAACGGCTGGGGATTGTCCGAGACCCTTTGGGGTGGTTACAGCCAGAAGCAGCGCGTCAAGAGTGAGTTCATAACGCGTGTGCCGGACGGGTTTTCTCTGAAAGACACAATGGCCATTGGCACAGCGGGTTATACGTCCATGTTGTGCGTGTTGGCCCTTGAAGATGCCGGTATCACGCCGGACCAGGGCGACATTGTCGTAACCGGAGCGGCCGGTGGTGTTGGCTCTGTTGCGATCGCAATCTTAGCAAAGCTTGGGTATCGGGTTGTGGCGTCTTCCGGTCGAACATCTGAGGCGGATTATCTGAAATCTCTCGGCGCCGCTGAAGTGATCGGACGTGAGGTTCTCGACCGTGATGCACGGCCGCTGGAAAAAGGTCGCTGGGCCGGTGGTGTCGATTCTGTGGGGTCGAAGACTCTGGCGACGCTTCTCGCTGAGACTAAGGATGAAGGTGCAGTTGCCGCCTGCGGACTCGCCGGTGGCACGGACCTTCCGACAACCGTGATGCCGTTCATCTTGCGTGGTGTTCGCCTGCTTGGTGTGAACTGCGTAACCTGTGCCAATGAGCGGCGTGATCAGGCATGGGCGCGCCTCGTGCAAGACTTGGATGTCAGCAAGCTTGACGATATTACGAAGCTCGAGCCGCTCGGCAGACTGCCGGAGTTGGGCGAAGAAATCCTCAGTGGGAAAATTCGCGGGCGCGTGATTATCGACGTGAACGCGTAAGGCGACGAGACGAGAACGCGTGAGACAAGAAGTCGTGAACGCCTAGACCCAAGCAAACTCGTCGGAGGTCGCAATAATCGATGCGAATCCCCGTGTTGTGATTTGGGCGTTCCGCAAATGCTGTTCTTGGTCTTCTTGGTCTTCTTGGTCTTCTTGGTCTTCCGTCTGTAGCGCCCAAGTCCAGTGGGTGAATGGCCCGGCCCAGGTAAATTGGTAATCAATCAGCGCGTTGTAACTTTCCGGTGACGCCAATTCATGGCCAAGCATGCGACCGATCCAGAAGTCGGTCATGGTCATGGCGGAATCTTTAGCTTCACCCGGCATTTCATCCATCAGATCGTCGGTGATTACGCCGCTCCAGGTTGCGACTTGGTACATCGCATTCCACGCGAGCATGACTTGAGTCCCAGCCAGCCAGTAATTGTTCTCGGTTGGCCGTCCGTCCGGCCCGGGCCAGCTAAAGGCAGCGTCTTGAGTTTGAGTCGGAAGCCATGGCCATACCCAACTGGCGCCGACGGTTGCGCCCATGGCCCGCCAAGAGGCGACCATTTTCTCGAAGGGACGCCGTATGCGGGCTGGGGCTTCATCACCGATTTCGGTGCCTTCGACCAAGATCGATTCGACGACGCGACGGATTTGGTCGTCGGCGTCTAAATTATCCATCCAGGTTTCAACGGCGCGATCAATCACGGCTTGTGGCGGGTTCTCGCCAAAGAAACGCCGGACCATCTTGGTGACAACGAAATTTGCTGTCGCCGGATGGGCCGCGAGCAAATCCAGCACCCGCTCGCCTTGCTCCATGTCGTCGGTCAGATTGAGCAGGTCTTGCCCAAGGAAGGTGTTGGCATTTGTATTGTGTTGAAACGGGTTGTACGCGAACAGCCAAGTGTAAGGCAGCGGGCCAACGCTACCGCCGCCCCATTGGCCCACTTCCACGGTCCAACCGGATAGCGCGCGCGAGACTTGGATAACGTCTTCGCCGGTAAACCCTACGGCGACGCCGTTTTCATCTTTCTCAACGTCGTCGGGGTCGACCGTGCCGAGATAGGCATCCTCACCAAGGGTGTGGAGTTCCATCAGCTCACGGGCATAATTCTCATTGGGAAGCGTCGCTGGGCTGCCCGCATTATCCAGATACCACATCATGGCTGACGACGTTGCGGTTGCGCCAAGCATGTCTCGGAAATTACCGAACACGCGGGGGCGAATAACATCGCGATCATAAATCAGGGTCGACAGACGCATGATGTCGTCGCCGTCGTACCAAACTGAGAAGTGATTGAGCCAGAAGTCGGTCATGACTTCGCGTAGCTGATAATTTGAATGGGAAGCGCGGATGTAGACCGAGTTCATGGTCTCTGTATAAACGCGCCAAACCTCGTCCCAGGCGACAGTATTGCCGGCGTTGATAAGAACTTCGTACAGCTCTTGTTCCGGCATATTGAGGTAATTCAAGGGCCGTAACTCGTCGACAGCTTCCCAGCCCTCAATCCGTTCGTTGTCTTCTTCTTCGTCCGCAGACGAGTTGTATTCGATATGCAGAACTTGCTGAGCCATGAATGTGGCCAGTTCCGGATCGTCGCCTTCGGGCGGATTAAGCTGATCTTCGACCCAGGTTTCCCAGCCGACCTGCTGCACGTATTGCTCGTCAACCTCACGGCAACCGAACGTGGTGCGGTTGAGGGCTTTGCGTTCCCACGATGGCTCTAGGGGGAGGGGATCCATAACGCCTATCCTTGCTACATCCTGTACCTGGAAACGATCAGTTCTGGTCGGTTCCGAGTCGTTGCGATCATAAGACTAGATGCTTAATACAACGGTACTGGATGCATATTTGTTGCATAAAAGTACCAAATAATCTGCACTTGCTCACCCCGTTGCGCCGCGCAACAATCGAAAATGGCCCAAAATCAATAGAAACACAGGGATTCCCATGCCTGACGACGCCAAAGCCTCAGAGACCAAACCATCCGCTCCACCTGCCGTTGGTAACCCAGTGCCGGGCTATTCGGTCGAATCGGTCCCACCCGGAGCGACCAAACCAGGCGTGGATCTGGCCGGTCACAAAGGATTGCTCGACCAGCTGACCCAGATTCTTGGGGCCGATAACGTAAAAACCGATGATGACTCTCGCGCCTTTTTTGCCGAGGACACGTTCCGCAGTTTTGAGACTCCCCTGGCCGCAATTTCGCCAACCTCGACGGAAGATCTCTCACGCGCCGCTGCAGCCTGTCACGATGCCCGCGTTGCCTTAGTGCCGCGCGGTGGCGGTATGTCTTATACGGATGGTTATCTGCATACCCAGCCGGACTCGATTACCGTCGACACTCAACAGATGAATCGCATCCTCGAAATCAACGAAGACGATATGTACGTTACCGTTGAATGTGGCTGCACGTGGGCGGCGCTGAACGACGCCCTCAAAGAGAAAGGTCTGAGAACGCCCTATTGGGGCCCGCTGTCTGGATTCCAAAGCCGCGTTGGCGGTGCCTTGTCACAAAACTCTGTATTCTTTGGCTCGGGCTTTTACGGCTCAGCAGTTGAGCAGGCCCTGGGATTGGATGTCGTATTGGCCGATGGCACGGTGCTGCCTGTCGGGTCACATGCCACCGAGGGCGGCCTGCCATTCATGAAACACTACGGGCCTGATTTGATGGGGCCGTTTCTTGCTGACGCCGGCGCGCTCGGCGTTAAGGCGACGGCGACGCTGCGTCTTATCCGTCGGCCCGAACATCGTCGTCACCTCGCCTATGCCTTCGGTACCTATGCGGATATGGCCAATGCACTCTCTAGTCTGAGCCGCGAGGGGTTGGCGACAGAAGCGATGGGCTTCGACAAGAACCAACAGTCAGCGCGGGTGAGTGAAGGCGAGACGGATTTTCTCAAAGACATCGGCACACTGTTTAAGGTGATCAAGGAATCCGGCATCGCGGACGGGCTACAGATTGCTTTCGCCGGACGCAACTATCTAAAAAACGTGTTTTACGGCCTTCACTTATCGGTCGAGGATCACACCAAGGGCGGTGTTGAAGAAAAGATGAAGCAAGCTAAGGCGATCGCCAAAGCGGGCGGTGGTCGACCCTTGCCAGCTTCGATAACCAAGATTGTACATGCTGAACCGTTTTTGCCGCCCGATTCCATCGTTGGCCCCAGTGGCGAACGTTGGGTGCCTTTGCACTGCATCGTGCCCCATTCAAAAGCCATCGAAGCCTTAGATGCCGTTACGGCGGTGTATGAAAAGTATGCGGATGCGAAAGAGAAGCATGGCATCCGCAATGGCTTCTTGTTGGTCACGGTTGGCAACTATGGATTCTTGATTGAGCCTGTTTGGTTCTGGCCCGATGCCCGCCTCAAAATGTACGAGACCGCTATTCGGCCGGAACACCTCGATAAGCTGCAAACCTATGACGCAGACGAAGAGGGTCGCGCCATTGTCAAAAATATGCGCGACGAATTAGCTCTGCTGTTTGCGGAAATGGGCGCTGTGTCGATGCAGCTGGGCAAGATGTATCGCTACGATACAAGCCGTAAGCCCGCTGCGTGGGAAATGCTCAAGAAGATTAAGAGCGTCGTCGACCCTAACGGCCTGATGAACCCAGGTGCGCTGAAGCTTTGAGCCACTAGCGCTCTGCATCGCTGGCCGCCAATAAAACCCACGCCTCAACCTGGAGTGGGTTTTCGTTTCCTGAATTTAAACTGTAGTATCTTCATCTATCTACTTGTAGTTGAGGGGAATGGCTTTATGCGTGGACCTTTATTGATTTGCCGCCAGCTTTTAGGGATACAATCACTCCCACTTTCAGGGTGTGTCCTTAGCCTGCTCATTCTTATCGGTTGTGCGGCCCCCCCAGCCATAATTCCACCTGCCGCAATACAAGATGTGCGATCGATTCCAATGGGCGAAGAGAGTCGCCCCCTGCGGTTCGACAGAATAGTGATCCGCATACCACGCGGTCATGTAATAGGGCGAAGCAATATGGGTCTCGCCTGTTTCGATATGCCCGATGAAATAACATATACGGGTGGTCGCAACCTTCTTGATGCAGAATTCTTCGAAGAAGCATTTGGCGACGAACTTCGCAGTGCGGGATACACCATCGTCGGTGATCCCAATGCTTTGTTCAAAGATCGTGAAGCTGATGAAGCAGAGCTGATTGTTGGCGGAATCATTACCGATGTGAAAGCCAACGTTTGTTACAATGCGGATCGTATTGGTACGAATTATTCACGCGCCAGTGGTGAGTCATATATGGCGGTGGAGTGGCAGGTCCTTGACCGTCTGACGCGTCGCACCGTTTATAAAGGGACCACAAGCGGTACGGCTGAATTAAAACAGGTCATCGCCAACGGTGATAACAAACTTCTTGTCATGGCCTTCGCCGAGGCGACGAAAGCACTTCTCGCTGACGAAGAGTTTTATGAACTGGCAGGTAGGAAGCGGTCTAAAACGACAATTGCAGAAGAAGCGCCAAGCGAAACAACTCAAATCCCCGTTATTGCCGTTAGCACAAATCGATTCCAAGACAACGTAACGACCACGCGTGCTCGTGTCGCGACGGTTCGGTCTGGTGGACATGGCAGCGGATTTTTTATTTCCGACAATCTACTTTTGACCAACGAGCATGTGGTTGGTGGTGCAAAAGTTGTTGTCGTACGATTGGTGACAGGGCGTGAGCTGGTGGGTGAGATCGTGGCGACAAATGAAGCACGTGATGTCGCGTTGGTTCGCACAGAACCCAGTGGTCTCGGCGGCCTACCAATTCAGAAGACCCAGCCGCAGATTGGCGATCGCGTTTTTGTTATTGGTAGCCCGATGGACGAAGACCTGGAAAGTACCGTGTCCGCCGGCATTGTAAGTGCCTTTCGCTCGCTCGATGGTCTTCGTTATATCCAGAGCGACACCAACGTCCTTCCCGGCAACAGCGGCGGCCCAATGTTTGACGAACATGGCAACGTGATTGCGATGACGGTTGCGGGTTTATTTGGAGAGGGGTCAGGGCTGAATCTTTTCATCCCTATTTCTGAAGCCCTGAGTGCGCTTAACATTGAGCGTGCCGGTGATTAAGCACGCCTCACCTTTTATATGCGCAATCGCTGCCCTGATTCTGCTGTCGCCAGCTGTGCGTGCGCAAACGCCGACCGGGCTGTCGGCGAACGCCTTCGCGGAGATGCCCGCTAACGTCGTCTTGGAGCTTCGCGCTGGGCGTGATCTCCCGCTTGAACGAGATTTGATCGTCGAAGCCAGCGCCCTGCTGACAGCGCAGGGCTATACCGTCGCGCAACGGGGCGACGTCATCGTCACCGTCGACAGCACAACGCCTTTGCCTGGTGTCAGTTCCCGTTCAACCGTAACCGTCGATCAGCGGCTGCGCTCCATGGGCACCCTGCGCAACGACAAGGGCGTGACGGTGCCGTTCAATAAGAAGGATGCTGCCCCCGGCGCGGCGGTGTTTACCTTGCGGATGTCGGCCTATCGCCCCGGCAAATCGAACTTGTGGGTGGGGCAGGCCTCGGGCCCAGATAATGGCGGTGGCCGTCGGGCTACGACCTTTGCCTTGGCCAAGTCGTTGATCGCTACTTTCGGCCAATCTACCCCAGAGCCCGCTGCCGAGTAGGGCCGATGACTGTCCTCAGTTCGGACAACACGGCCTGCTCACGGAATTGTGCCTGACTCACGCGCCGGCTCGGCAGTACACTGGCGCCAGTCAAACACCCAGGGAGAGATGCCATGACCAAGCAACCACGCCCTCTTTACGATGCCCCCGATTCGGCCAAAGGCGGCCCGCCTCCGGGTGTGAAAGCCGAGTCCGGGTCCGGCCGTCCCAACCCGACGTTGGCGATGGTGTCGCCGATCCAAGGCCGTGAAGAAGAATTCGGCCAAGCGATGAATGTCGTATTGAAGACGATGTCCGACAGCATGCCCTACCAGCACTACTTCAACGATGCATTGGTCAAGGCGCACCTGTCGCACATTCAGTTCGCCAAAGATCATGGTTTATTGGAAGACATGGTCAGCAAAGATCAGAAATCGATGTCGCCGATGCTTGGCCGAATACGTGGCAAAGTCGAAGAGACCGGCAATACCGAGCTCGGCATGATCGCCATGTTCGATCGCACGTCATGTTTTTATCAGATGCTTTCGGAATGGGATTCCGAGCCCGGCATGCGCCGCTACAAAGAGCCGTTCGGCTACGTCCTGGAATTGGGCAAGCGGATCGGCCAATTCGATATGACCGTCGATGAGATTCACGAGGTTTATACCAAGCCGCGTTATCACGGTTATGCGGAACAGCTGGGCCTTAAGCTTGATGTGACCGACATCGATTCCGACGGCTACATCACGGTCACGCTGATCAAATAGCCCATAAAGCTATGTTTTCTGGCCCACTGGCACCTGTTCTCTGTTCGGACAAGATGCCGAGGGCGGTCAAAGTGGCCTATATGGCCAAACTCAATTCAGGTATGTTGCGTCCATCATTTTTTAAGTCGGATCAACCCAAAACGGGAGCTCATCCATGACCACACGTTTTCTAAAGGCTGCGGCAGCCGGTGTACTCGTAGTCGCACTATCGACGTCAGCCTTCGCTGCTGGGCGTCAGGTCGGCCAGTATTCGCCGTTCCCTGAAAAGACCGAGGAACTGGGCCTGGCCATGCAGATGGTGTTCAAGACGCTGAACCATTCCAGCCGCGCCTACGAGCATGAAGTGAATGATGCCCTGGTTAAGATGACCCTCGGTCACATTCAGTTCGCCAAAGACAATGGCTTGCTCAAAGAGGTTGTTGAGGACGAAATCAGAGTCCAAAGCCCGATGCTACTTCGGGTCGCCAAGATGATCGAGCAAACCGGTGATAAGGAACTGGCGCTCAAGGCGGTATTCGAACAAACCACCTGTCACTTTCAATTGGTGATGGACACGGAAATGCAGCCCGGCGTCCGCCGTTACGTTTTCCCTTTTAGCCATGTGCTAGAGCAAACACGCCGCATGGGTCAGCATGATCTGACGAACGAGGAAATTTACAACGTTTGGCTCAAGCCGCGATTCGAGAAGTACGGTGAAGTCCTGGGTGTGCCTTTGGTGGTTGACCCCTGGGACCCGGAAACAAAAATCATCACGGTGCGCATCAAGGACTACGAGCAAGTCTCCATGCGCTAGAAAATTAGAGATGCGAATACAAAAGGCCCTCGTTTCGACGGGGGCCTTTTTGTATGCCGTGGCCGCCATGTTGTGGTCGTCCAGCACGAACACCGTTTCGCCCGCTGTCTAACCCTGCGTAGGCTACCCCCTTAATCAGCAGGGGAATGAATTCATGAAAACCAAAAAGCACATCGCATCGCTCGGCCTCGCACTGGCCTGTGGTATTGGTGTTGGCGCGTTGAGTATGGGTAGTTTCGCGCAAGGCACCGCAATGCGGTGGGTTCAAGGTGAATACCCAGCGGCTTTCGAAGCCAGCATGGACGCATCATCCGCTGCCTTTGAACGCAAGGATATGGAAGCCACCCGGTCTCATCTGGCCGAAGACTTCGCCACCTATGAGTTGCACGGCCCAGGGTCGCCCAAGCTGTTGGTCAAAGGCCGGGAAGAAACCATCAAAGTTATGAACACCTTCTTCGCCGGTGATTTTGGCTCCAGTTGGGATGGCGCTGAAGTGGAGAAGTTGGGCTCGATCGGCAACACCATGGTTCAGATTGAGTATGACCGTTACAACATGGAAAGCGGCCAGATCACCATCCCGACCTTTGTGATCATCCAATACAAAGACAACAAGCGCTGGCGTGAATGGCGTCTTCGGCCCGATCCCGCCTAGTTGTCCACCAGACAATCCCTGATTGAGAGTTGTTATGCGTCTAAAGACTGTTTTGCTGGGTCTCATCGCTTTTGCGTTTCTGCTTGTTGCAGCTGACACCACGATTGCCAAGGGTGACGCCGAGCGCGGCAAACGTCTCGCGCGCGACTGCTTTGCTTGCCATGGCCCCGACGGCTACAGCCCATCGCCGGTAAATCCCAAAATTGGTGGCCAGCACGAGCGCTACATTTTTATGGCGTTGCAGCAGTACAAGGAAGGTAGTCGCACCCACTCTCTGATGCGCGGCTCCGTTCTTGGCCGCACGGATCAGGAGCTGGAAGACATCTCAGCCTATTATGCGTCGCAACCGGGATATTTGACGCGGCGTGAAATCCGTCAACGGAAACGCGACGGTTTGCCTGCAGAGGAACAAGGCGGTCCCGCTGCCGGTGGGCCACCACAAGGGGGAGGGGCGCCACCCAAGTTTGATCACAGTGACCAGATCGCCAAGTACAACAGCATGCTGTCACAAGCGGTCTACGACGCCAGCCAAATCACAGCGCAAGTTGATGCGTCAGTCTGCGCAGCAATCACGGGCGACACAGCGTCCGACGCTGACAACGATGGCCTCGCTGATGCGTTCGACGCAGCGCCCAATGATGCCGGGGAATTCGTCACCGATGTCAGTGGCGACGGCTTCTACGAGATTTGCAGCATTCAACAGTTCGAGGCGATTGGTAGTTTCGGTTCCAAGGAAGGAACCAGCGCGACGCTTGATCGCACTCTTCGTATGAGCCGGAATTATCAAATTGTTCGTGACCTTGATGCATCGGCAATTGAAAACTTTGAACCCATTGGTGATTGTGGCGTTGAAGGCAATTGCATGATCAATTTCGATCGCTTTGGCTTTCAAGGCATCGTCGATGGGCAGGGCCATGTCATTCGAGGGTTGCGGATATCAAAACCAGGCGGCGGTGGCGTTGGGCTCTTCGGGGTCTTGGGTCAGAGTGGAACGGCGCGTAACATAGTCTTGGAAGATGCCATCGTGTTTGGTCGTGGTGGTGTTGGCATGCTCGTCGGGAGCAATTTTGGAATCGTGTACAGGAACCGAGCCCAAGGCGAAGTCGCAGGTGTTACGGCAATCGGTGGATTAGTCGGCGGTAATGGAGGGCTTGTCGCCTATGGTGAGGCATCGGGCACGGCGTCCGGCGAACAAGCCACCGGCGGTTTGATTGGAGACATGCGTGGCGCTGCCTATTTCAGCAAGGCCAACATGCAGGTGGCGGCCAGCCGCGGCATGGGCGGATTGGTTGGTCTCAATACGTTCGGCTTTATCCTCAGCAGTTACGCAGAGGGCTCGATTATTGGGTCTAATGATGTCGGTGGTTTGGTCGGCATGAATACGGATGGAAAAATCCGCAACAGTTATGCCACCAACTCGGTTGAGGGCGACGGGAATAACGTCGGCGGCCTCGTTGGCTTCAATTCCCTCAGCGATGTCCGCAACAGCTATGCGACGGGCTCTGTTGTCGGTGGCGATACGGTTGGCGGGCTCGTTGGGCGCAACAACGGCACGGTGAAGCGCAGTTTCGCCGCCGGTTCCGTGACGAGTGCAGGCACCTCAGGCGGTATATCGGGAATTATTGTCGAAGGTGAGGAGGTCAAAAGTTATTGGTCTGCAGCGGCGCAATCCAAAGACGCGGCTGATTTAGCCAGGCTTTCCGGCAACCAAACTGGCTGGTCTCCTGAACAGCCACCTGTTGGAGACTTGATCGACTACTACTGCGACAACAACGCCAATGGGTTTATTGATCCGGACGAACGTTCGCCGGACAACTATGTATGGGATTTTGGCTCCGCGTCTGAGCCACCATCACTACGCTGTGCTGAACAAGCTGGCGGGCAACAAGGGTAAGGCGCGATAAGCGCTCTCAATAAAAGGAGACTGACTATGTTTGACCGCCGCACTCTTATGGCTGCAGCCGCCGCAATGGCAATCACGTCGCCAACGATGGCTCAGGACCGTGTGTCTGATTTCAAGCCGTTTGAGACCGGCGATATCTTTGTTGCCGCGACGATCATGGATAACCCGGTTGATGATCACATGGGCACTGGCCGAATTTTTCAATACGGCTCTGATCTCAAACTTAAGGGCACGCTCTACACTGAGGGCACCAAACACAAAATCGGCGGGCTCGCCTTTCAGCCGGACGGCACCTTGTGGGCGTTTGCTCAAGGCACACCAGCCATTGTGGAAATCGGCAGCGACGGAATCCAAAAGCCGGTGCGCAAATTTTCAGATCGCACACTCAGCAGCGTTACGTTTGGTCAAGATGGCAGCCTCTATTTTGGTGAGCACCTGATTGGTAAGAAGCTTGGGGTGCCACCCCTGACCACACGATTCAATTTACTTCCAGGACGCGATGTCATTGGCGACGGATGGCTTTTTAAGTTCAATTCCAGTGCTGAGTTGCTTGAAGAGTATCAAAGCGAGGTGCATGGCGGCATGGCCGGAATTCATGGGTCAACGTCTACTGTGCTAGCAGATAACGACACCCGGATGATTTACATTTCTGAGACCGGAAATCGGGTCATGCAATACGACCTCGCCAATAACAAGCAATTGCCGGATCTCAAGGTGTTTGATGAGCACGACGACATCTTCATGGTGTTGACGATGATGCCGATGGTTGATGGCTCGCTGCTTATCAGCACCGGTAACGGCATGGTGACGTTGGATCAACACACCGGCGAAATTATAAAGTACTACGACATGGATAGCGGCGGCTGGGCTGCCTGCGCACCGACAGCAGACGGTAATAACATTATCGTCGGCAATTTCTTCAGCGGGCAGATCGTGTTGGTCAGTGTGGAAACCGGTGAGGTTGTCCAAAGCGATTTCATTGGCCAGAACAACTCACTGTCCGGCGTTGCGCAGTACCCCGGCTAGATCAGTTTTAAGACGAGGATTACAAAAATGACTAAAAAACGCATCGGCTTGATCGTAGTGGTGTTGATCGCCGCTCTGGTCGCTTACTCCTTCATTCCCAATCAATTCCCGGTCTACGAAACGAAAGCCAGTGCGGCGCCAGAAGGCGGGCATCATGTCTTAATCTTCGGCGCGACCCGCAATTCCGGTCTCGAGACTGCAAAAATACTCACGGCGCGCGGTGATCGGGTGACGGCCTTTGTGCGGACCAGTTCAGATCGGTCGCAATTGGAACCGCTCGGCGTAGAATTCGTCGTCGGCGATGCGCTCGATTTACCGACCGTTGAGGCCGCATTTGTCGACAAGGATTACACATCCGTCGTGACGACCATCGCCTGCTTTAGCTGCGAACCGAAACCCGATTACTTGGGCAACCGGAATATTTTTGATGCCGCCGAAGCGGCCGGTGTAAAGCGCATGATTCTAATGACAACGGTTGGCTCTGGCGACAGCTACGATGCCGCACCTTTTCCCGCGCGAAACTTTCTCAAAGACATCCTTCCACTTAAGACCCAGGCGGAAGATCATTTGATGGCCAGCAGCCTTGATTACACCATCATTCGTCCTGGTGGTTTAAAGTCGGGCCCAGCAACTGGGCGTGGTTATTTGAGCAACAGCCGCGAAGCTTTTGGGATTATCAACCGGGCTGACCTCGCCGGCTTGGTGGTTAATATCATTGATGACAACACCACCATCGGGAAAGCTCTCGCAGCCATGGATGCTGACATGGTGTTTCCCTGGAGCATGTTTTAGAGCGCTCTAGATTTCCAGTTGCTTCACCCCCTAGTATGCGTCTCAAATTAGGGGTGATGGTATGAGTGATCAAGTTCAGGCAAACGCGACGGACGACGAGTATCCGGACGAGAAGTACGCCTGGTATGTGATGGTGGTCTTAGTGATCGCCTATGCGTTCTCATATATCGACCGTACGATCCTGACCTTGCTGGTTGAGCCGATCCGCGCTTCTCTGGATATCTCTGATACCGAGATCAGCCTGCTGCACGGTTTTGCCTTCGCTCTGTTCTACACAATTCTCGGCATGCCCATCGGCTGGTTGGCGGATCGGGGCAACCGCATCAAAATCATTTCTGTTGCGGTGTATATGTGGAGCTTCGCCACAGCGGCGTGCGGGTTGGCTAATTCCTTCCTGCAGATGTTTCTTGCCCGTGTCAGTGTTGGGATCGGCGAGGCGGCGTTGTCGCCGTCGGCCTATTCGCTGGTGACAGATTACTTCCCGCCAGAAAAATTATCGCGCGCGTTTAGTTTCTATAATGCCGGTTTGTTTATCGGGTCTGGCTTGGCTTTGGTTATCGGTGGCGCGGTTATTGAGATCACCCCCGCGTTAGATTTGCCAGTCATTGGTCATCTCGAACCATGGCAGGTCACCTTTATGTATGTTGGCCTCCCTGGTTTGTTGATCGGGCTCTGGGTAATGACCTTGCGCGAGCCGAAGCGTCTGGGCAAAACAGCCGACGAAGACGGCACAGCAAGTTTAGGCAGTCATATTCGCAGAGCCTTCAGGTACATCACAACCCGGCCCGGCGCCTACTTCTATCACTTCTTCGGCTTTTCTTTGTACGCCTTCATTTGGACGGGTACCGCCGCCTGGACACCAACATTTTTCATGCGCACGTTCGAGATGACGGCGGGTGAGGTTGGCAGTATCTACGGGTTTATTGTCGTGATCTTCGGGCTGCTCGGCGTGACGTCTGGTGGCATGCTCGCCGGATACTGGCGTAAACAGGGCAAAGTCGACGCAGAGATTCGCACCGGCATAACCGGCGTATTGCTCACCCTGCCTTTTGGGATCATTGCACCGTTGTTGCCAACATCAACTCTGGCTTTTATCGGATTTGCCGGGCTGACTTTTTTCGCTAGCTTCCCCTGGGGCGCAGCGACTGCATCCCTGCAGCTGATTACACCCAACCGGTTGCGGGCGATGGTATCTGCCATGTTCCTCTTTTTGGTCAATCTAGCCGGCATCGGCTTAGCGCCGACGGTTATCGCCTTGATTACAGATCTCGGTTTTGGCTACGACGGAGCGGTGAAGTATTCCATAGCAATAGCGGTTGCTGTGGCTGCTCCGATATCCGCGTTTCTGTTGTACCGCTGCCTCGCCCCCTATCGGGCGGAATTCAACGCCATGCATCCGAGCGCTGGGTCTTGATCTAAGAAAAGCGACGTAGCGTTTCTGCCAATTGATCCATGTGATCAATCACGATATCTGCACCCGCGTCAGATAAATATGTTCCATGACCAGGGCGGCAGTGACCGCCGCCGGTGAAGCCGATCACCGTCATGCCGGCGGCTTTGGCGGCAACTACGCCATGGACGCTGTCTTCAATGGCGACGCAGGCTGCGGCAGGGATGTTGATTTGCTCGGCAGTATGTAGATAAAGGTCGGGGGCTGGTTTGCCATTCTTGACCTGCTCGCCCGAATAAAAATGTGGATTAAAGGCCTCAAGGAGGCCTGTTTTCTCAAGTTTGAATCGCAGCCGTTCCAGGCCCGAAGACGATGCGACGGCCGTCGGCACGGTTACGGCAGAGACAGCGGAATGCACGCCTTCAATCGCTGCCAGTGCGGCATCCATTTCTCTCTTGCTGTTTGTAAGCAAGGATTCAGCAAATCCATCTGGTAAGGGTTTTCCCAGGGCAGCCATGCGATCTGCCTCAAGGGTCGCGAAGTACGCATCCATTGTCGTGCCGAGAAAGCGATGAATGTACTCGTCTTCGGTATAGGATAGCCCGAGTGCTTCGACGGCACGCAGCCCAAAGCGGATCGCTAGAATCTCGCTATCGACCAAGACTCCGTCGCAATCAAAAATCACCGCGTCCAAAATAGACCATCCCTTTTTGACTGTCGTTACTCTAGGGGAGACAGAGCTGTCGACCTAGGCTAGGGTTTCGCACCCTTAAATATTGTGTTTCCCGCCCCATGTGGACTCAAATTCGCGGTTACCCGCTGCAAGCTTTTATTGTCTGTCACTTGGCCTACATGTTCAGCCAAGTCGACCTTGCGCTGTTTTCCTATGCACTTCCATCAATTCGCGAAACATTCGATGTCAGCCTTCAGGCAATGGGCTGGGTCGTCGCGCTGTCTTATTCCAGCGGCGCGATTCTTCAGGTCTACATTGGCACGTTGACGGATCGATTTGGCCGCAAGCAGATGTTGATGTTGATCACGGTTGTCTCGTCGTTGTTTATCGCGGGCCATGCGATTGTTCCGGAAAGTACAGCTCAGCTCGTGGTTGGCGGCGTTTCGTTTTCCCTCGGCATCATTGTGATGACGCTTCTGCGCACCTTCGCCATCGCATCGGGTGGGGCGTTGTATCCAACGACCGGCGCTATCGTCACGGAAGAATCACCAGCACGGTATCGCGGTATAATGGCTGGTCTTTTGCAGACCGCATTTCCGTTGGGCGCATTCGTTGCAGCGTTGTTTGCCGCTCCCGTTCTCGACGCCTATGGCTGGCGCCCGTTGTTTCTCGTCGGCCTGCTATCTATCCCGTTCATTTGGGTGATCCATAAATTCCTTCGGGAACCCAGCCGCTTCGTCGGACAAAAGGCCGAAGCGGAAAACCAGCCCCCGGCTGACCACTCAAGCCGGGCAAAAATTGCTGCCTTGTTTGCGCCTGAGATGCGGGAGCGTACGCTCACGCTTTTCTCGGCGCAGTTTATATTCGTGATCGCCTTTGGCGCGGCGTCGGTGTGGTTGCCGACCTACCTGGTTGAATCCCGCGGATTCACCCAGAGCGACGCCACTTATATTGTCGGTTATGCCAACGCGATCGCCGTGGTTGGTTATGTGATCGCAGCGGTGACCGGTGAATTCATCTTAACCCGCCGGACGACGGTGACGATTTTCACCCTCCTCGGTGCGACCTCGTTCCTTTGTATGGTTTGGCTGACGTCGGGGTACTGGCAAACGCTCATCGTCCTTAGTATCAGCATGATTTTTTTCTATGGTACGGCAGCCGTGAAGTTTGCCTATATCGCCGAGGTTTTCCCAACTCACGTGCGTGCTACAGGCCTTGCCGTGTGCTCTAGCCTTGCCGTCAATCTCGGTATCGCCTTCGGACCATTGGTTGTAACTTATGGCGTCGCGTTTTTTGATTGGGACATGACTTTATCTGTTGTCGTGGGGGTCCCGCTTGCGGTCGCCGGATTGCTTTATTTGAGGCTGAAGCCGGTGCCGTCAGGATTAGAAGTAGAAGAAGTGGACCGGCGGATGCGGACCCAGTCCTAGCCGCCATCAATATTAAACTAGAGAAATACGGAGAGACACGATGAAGGGATGGCTGGTCGAGGAATTTGGTGGCCCCGAAGTTATGCAGTGGGCTGACATGCCTGATCCTGAGCCGGGCCCCGACGAAGTTGTGGTCGATGTCCACGCCTCGGGCGTCAATTTTGCCGAGACTCGGATGCGGGCCGGGACCTATACGGGGCTCAAGCGGCCATTTGTCCTCGGCCTTGAAGGCGCTGGAGTTGTGTCTGCGATTGGTGAAAACGTAGAGAGTTGTGCGGTAGGCGATAAGGTCTTTTTTCGCGGCCGTGGGTCTCATGCGACCAAATGTCTTATTAAGGCCTATCACGCCTTTCCATTGCCGGAAGGCTGGTCGTTTGAGCAGGGGGCTGCTGCCGGAGTTGGCTGGTTGACCGCATGGCACGCGTTACACATCGTCGGTGAGGCGCGACCTGGGCAAACAGTTTTGATCGAAGCGATCGCGTCATCGGTCGGGTCAGCGGCGCTGCAAATTGCTAAGTCAAAGGGATGTTGGGTTGTCGGCACAGCCAGCCAAGATGCCAAGTTGGCCAAAGCAAAAGAATATGGCGCCGACGCAATCATCAACTACAAAACTGAAAACGTGCACGAACGAGTGATGGAGCTGACTGAAGGCCAGGGGCTGGATATCGGCTGCATGACCATTGGTGAAGAGACCGCATCCAGTTTGATCGATTCAATGGCCTACGAAGGCCGTGTTGTTATGTATGGTTCCACGGGCGGTCGGATGGTGACGTTTAGCCTCAACATTGGGGAGCGCAATCTCCAGCTTTTATCTATGAGTATCGATTCATCCGCCCGTTATGTGCCGGAGACGGTGCCGAGTTTCCGCAACGAGGCGCTGGCCAAGTTCAACGACGGTACCTTCAAGCCGATCATCGATACCGTGTTGCCTGTTTCAAACGTGAGCCGTGCCCATGAAATGGTCGGCGAGCGTCATCACTTCGGTAAAATCATCCTCCTAGTGCCTCAAGATTAGTGGCTGCGCCCGCGTAAGGAACTCCTATGCTCCGTTTTATTCTAGTCGCCATGGTGGTGGCGTCGCCTGCTATGGCCGGTGTCACTGAAATCTACAAATCATTGCGTGGCGAGCACGATGTGAATGTCGCCTATCCCGTCGCCGTGGATCGTCCGGATCGGATTGTGCCGTTGTCCGTTCGTGTCACTTGGCCGGCTGGCGATGGGCCGTTTCCCCTCGTTGTCTTTTCGCAAGGCGCGATTTGTCCAAAAAATATGTATGCCGCGGTCACGGACCACTGGACGTCACATGGCTATGTGACGATTGCGCCATTGCACATTGATTCCGAATCTAATGGGTTTGGGTTTCCGGATCTCGCTGGCAAAGACTTGGTGGGCGAGCGCATTGCAGACATGACGTATATCCTTGATGCGCTAGACGACATCGAGAATGCGGCGCCAGGGTTGTCTGGCAAAATCGATCGCGAGCGCATTGCTGCGGCCGGGCATTCCTTTGGCGGGCAGATCGCTCTGGCGATGACCGGTCTAGAACTTACCGATGCGACGACCAATGAGCCCATAGAGGTTGCCGACGAACGGTATGATGTTGCCGTCGTGCTCAGTGGGGTTGGTCCGCTTCCTAATATCGTCGAGGGTGCTTTCTCCCGGTATGACGGACCGGTCTACTCCTCCGGAGGTACGAAAGACCTGGGTGCCACGGGCCAAGGACCTGTGCATCCTTGGCCGTGGCGCATGGCGGCCTATTTTGATACCCCACCCGGCGATAAATACGGCGTTGTGCTTGACGAAGGCGACCATTATTACGGCGGGCTTATCTGCCGGGAAACAGCCGGCGGTGCACCGGATTTCGAAGGCCTCTCGATTATTCGTGGCACGTCAACGGCTTTTCTCGACGCCTACTTGAAGGATGACGCAGAGGCCAAAGACTTTCTCAAAACCACTGATGTTAAAGCGCTGACGAACAATCGCGCGACCCTAGACCGCAAATAAAAGACCACCGAAGGAGCCAGGTATGGACGCCAGCAAACTACACCCCGACACTCTCGCCCTACACGCCGGGTTTCGATCTGACCCGGCAACGAACGCCGTAGCCGTTCCGATTTATCAGACGACAGCGTATCAGTTCCGTGACACCGAACATGCCTCCAACCTGTTTGCTTTGGCCGAGTTGGGAAATATATACACGCGCATTATGAATCCAACCAATGACGTTCTAGAGCAGCGGTTGGCAGCTATGGAAGGTGGTGCAGCAGCACTAGCCGTCGCCTCGGGGCAGTCGGCGACGACGTTTGCAGTCCTGAATCTTTGTGAGGCTGGCGACAACTTTGTCACGTCGACGGATTTATATGGCGGCACCTGGAATTTATTTGCCAACACCTTCAAGCAGATGGGGATCGAAGCCCGCTTTGCTGATCCGGCTGACCCGGAATCCTTCCGTGCGCTAACGGACGACAAAACACGCTGCTACTATGCGGAAACGTTACCCAACCCGAAGCTTGAAGTTTTCCCGATCAAAGAGGTGGCTGACATCGGTCGCAGTATTGGCGTGCCTTTAATCGTCGACAACACGGCGGCCCCGCTGATTTGCCGCCCCATCGAGCATGGCGCGGCCATCGTTATGTACTCGACCACTAAATACATCGGTGGGCATGGCACGTCCGTAGGCGGCATCATCATCGATAGCGGTACCTTTGATTGGGAGGCCCATAAAGAACGGTTCCCTCTGCTGTCGCGTCCAGACCCCAGCTACCACGGTGCCGTTTGGATTGAAGCGGCTAAGCCATTGGGTCCGATCGCGTACATTCTCCGCGCGCGCGTCACTCTTCTGCGTGATGTCGGTGCGGCGATGAGCCCGATGAACGCCTTTCAATTTATTCAAGGTGTCGAATCTTTGCCTTTGCGTATTGTCCGTCACTGCGAAAACGCGAGTAAGGTTGCCAATTTCCTCAACGGCCACGATCAAGTGACGCGAGTTATTTATCCTGGCTTGATGGATGGTGAGGCACGCAAGCGGGCTGATCGCTATCTCCTAGACAATCAGTACGGTGGCCTTGTTGGGTTTGAGTTGTCTGGTGGTGTCGATGCCGGCCGCAAGTTCATCGATTCTCTCGAGTTGCTCTATCACGTCGCGAACATCGGCGATGCGAGGTCCTTGGCGATTCATCCCGCGAGTACGACGCACTCACAGCTTTCAGCTGAAGATCAAGCTGCCTCAGGTGTGACACCAGGCTACGTTCGCCTCTCCATCGGCATTGAACACGCTGACGATATCCTTGCGGATATCGAACAGGCTCTAGCGAAGGTCTAAAGGGCGGCGGAAAATATACGGCCTCGGGGAGAAGCCGGCAGGCCGGGTAAGAGGTCGCGGCCGCACTGTCTTCTCTCGCCGAGGCCGCATCCGCAACGCGATTAGAGCATCGCGGAAATTCAATTTGGGTCAGCTTTGGTCAATGGGGCCGGACCATAGGCCACCGTTGGGTGGATGCCGGTCCGGCCATGCGCTGACGGGCACGAAAGAACCATAGCCCTTTGTGGGAAAAATTCCCACATGTTTTTGATAAAAAGCATCATTATTTTTGGGAAAGATTCTCAAATAGTACGCTAATCCCGGGGATTAGGCTGATTTCGGCCTATTCGATGGATTTAGACTGCGATCTCGAAAATTGTGCCGGTGCGTTGGACGAGGTTCTTTTTATCCAAATCCGGACCGTGAGCCTCACCATCCTTCACATTTTCGGTCGACAGGTTGCTGGTCGTCTCATTGCGAAGAATCACAACTAAGTTGGTGTCAGGCTCGACCGCAAAGGGAAATTCATGCCAGGTGCCAATGTGCATTGTGAACCCGGATTGGCCGTCAAAACGGAAGGCTTCCAGGCTGTCGATGTCAGGCATCTCGCCATCTGTAGGGGCACCGAAAACCGCAACAAAAGGTTTGCCACCGAGTGGAATAAAGGTCTGCGTATGTTTGAAATGGCGTTCTAGATACTTGATTTCGAACCGGCGGGGCTGGAGCGTTGCGAGTGAGATTGAGGTATCGTCATCCGACTTAAAATCGACCGGCGCTGAAATAGCCACCGCTCCTTCATAAAAATCGCTCACTCCAACAGGTGTGTCGGTTCCCGCGCCCAGGATCTGACCATAAGGCGCTAGAGCGTCAGGAGTCGCGGGTTTGGCCTCTAAAATTCGACGTTCGAGTGATGATCCGTCCATGTCGTGATCCTTTGGTTTATCAGATCGGCACTCTACCGTTGGCGCTTAAGCGAATCCAGAGACAGATTTGGAAACGCCCTGGCCACAGGGGGGCTCTAATGGCTAATCTCTGCGCTTCAAGAGGATAGGGGACGGATCATGGCTGCACCAATCACACGTCATATGGCGACTATTCGCGGTGAACGTCAGGTTCACTATCGGCGCGCTGGCGCCGGGTCCCCCATTATTCTGCTGCACCAGTCGCCGAACTCGTCACAGGAATACATTCCGCTGATCGAAGATCTGGCTGAGGACTACACAGTCTTCGCGCCGGACACACCAAGCAATGGGCTTTCGGATTCATTGCCGCTGGAGAGTCCGACGATGACGGACTTCGCCCAGAACGTGGCCGACCTGATGGATGTCCTCGGCATTGAGAAATGTCCCGTCTATGGGTTTCATACCGGCGCCGTGTGCTCTCTTGAGCTCGCCTGGCGTCATCCAGAGAGGGTCACCATTGGTGTCGTCAACGGTTACGTCAATATGCCGGAAGATGTCGTCGCCGACATTCTTGAGAACTATTTTGCGCCCCTCGAATTCGACTGGAGTGGGTCGCACCTAACCTGGACTTGGGCGCGGTTCCGCGAGCAACTCATCTTCTTTCCTTGGTTCAGCACGGATGGAAATTCCCGAATGGAATATGACGTTCCGGCGCCGCAACATTTACAAACTGCTGTGATCGAGTTTCTTCGCTCAGGCCCTGACTACACAAAACCATATCGCGGTGCCTTCACACAGGATTCCACGGCCGCTGTGAAAGAGATGAAGGCCAAGTGCATCATCATGAGTCCCAAGACCGATGTTCTTTATGCTGGCTTAGATCGCATGCCAACGCCGCCGGATACGGTCACCGTCCATCGTCCTGACACCGGCCCAGAAGCCATCGAGATTCTTAAACAGGCCTTGAAAGATAATCCGTCGCCAAACCCGGCTCCCGCTGTGGCGAAAACAGAACCTATGCCCGGAAAGCTTTGGGGCGAATATGTCCAGGTTGGCGGTGGATCACTTTATTGCCGCCGTAATACGGATGGCGAAGGCCGACCGATTCTTTTCATTCACGCCTCCGCAGCGTCCAGCTACTCGATGGACCGCTATATGGAGCCGCTGATCGGCAAACGCCCTGTGCTTTCTATTGATCTACCGGGCAACGGCGAGTCCGAAAATCCAATGGGCGCGTTAACGGTTGAAAAGCAGGCGTCGTTCCTGGCGGAAGCGATTCATGCCCTTGGGTATGATGATGTCGATGTCTTTGGTACCTGGGGTGGAGGAACAGTTGCTGTCGAGTTGGCTGCGCAACACCCCGACCTGGTGAAGCATGTCGCCGTGCCCAACATCATGACTATGGAGTTAAAAGGTAAGGCGCTGGATGAAATGTCGGCTAAATACACACCGGACATCCCATTCGACGACTTTGGCGCCCATTGGATTTTCGCCTGGAATATGGTGCGTGATCAGGAACTGTTTAACCCATGGTATGAGCGTAAGGCGGCCAATATTTCCAGAAACCCAAATCCTGATATTGCGCCCGAGGTTATTCACCGGCGGACGTTAGATCTGTTCAAATGCTACGACATCTATCAAGACGCCTATAAGGCGCACTTCGGCTATCCGATGTCAGACCGGTTGCCCAAGCTGAAATGCCCGTTGTTGCTCGGTGGCCCAGACTCTCCGAGCACACAAAAAGCGGTGGCCGCTGGCCCTGCAGATTACACCGTCAAAGATCTGCCTGCGGGGCACGCAGCTGTTGCAGACTCCGTGTTGGAGTTCTTTGACGCATAGTTCAACGAACATGACTCACTAGACGATAGAACAAAGGGGACGATAGGACATGGAAAGCTATTTGGTGTGGGGGTATATCCATATCCTTCTGTTTGTTTTTTGGCTCGGTGCCGACGTCGGGGTTTTTCTCTCGGCCGTTTACGCCAAGAAATCTGATCTCAGTTTTGAAACCCGCGCGACAATTATG
This sequence comes from Rhodospirillaceae bacterium, assembly GCA_018666155.1. Classification (GTDB taxonomy): domain Bacteria; phylum Pseudomonadota; class Alphaproteobacteria; order Rhodospirillales; family Rhodospirillaceae; genus WLXB01. The sequence goes on from JABJAH010000020.1 coordinate 134,044, forward strand.
AAGCTCGGGCTGATCATCGATTTTCTCCCCCGTATTTGTTTTGCGCTGATCTTTCCCGTCGGCTTGCATCTCGCTTTGGCGCTCGGCCTCTATGACGTACAGACGTGGCTGTTTGTTGCAGGGTGGGGCATCGGCATAGGGTGGATTGCCCTGGTTATGGCCATCGGCAAGAACGAAGGCACGCCGCTGGCTGAGAAGCTGTCGCTCGCTCAATTCTGGCTCGAAGGATTGCTCGGCACTTTCTATGTGGCTGTTGGTCTGTGGTCTCTAATCGGAGACGGCCCGCTGGTGGAAGCGTGGTTCGCCGTAAAAATCATGCTGTTCGGGTTCGTATTCTACTGCGCCATGGCGATCGATATTTGTTTCCGCCCGTTCATCAAGCCCTTTATGGAATTGGCTGAGCATGGCTCTAGCCCAGAGCGCGAGGCCATCATCACCAAAACGATCAACAAGACGTTGGTGGCGGTCCTGACAATGTATGCCCTCATCGCGACGGTTGCCTTCCTTGGCAAAGTGAAACCCTTCTAAAGCGAGGCTAGACAATGAAACCCCAAAGACTTCTTGCAGTGATCGGCGCGGCTGCCTTGATGGCCTTGCCTTCGCTCGCTGCCAAAGCCGAAGACGCCTGCGACAAACCCGTGGATATGGTCATCCTGTCTATCGTTCATGACGTTGAGCGCTATGAGGAATACCGGGCGTCGTTTATTGAACTGGGCACTCTAGAAGAGTTTGGCGGGCGGATTGTTTCCGTTGCCACACGCCTAGAGTTTGAACCTGAAATCCTCGAAGGGGCGTGGCCAGACAATCGCCATTCTTTCGTTATTCGATGGCCCTGTGCTGCTGCAGCTCATAAATTCTGGAATTCGGAAATCTACCAGACAAAGCAATTGCCCCTTCGGGTCGGTGCTGGGCACTACGACATCGCTTTGTTCCCCGCCATCGCCGAGTAGGCGCGGCCGGCACCTAAAATGAGCCAGTCCTTTCGCGTGTTCTGGCAGCCCGGTTGTTCAAGTTGCCTCAAGGCTAAAGAATTCTTAGCCGAGCACGGAATCGCGTTTGATAGCGTCAATGTGTTGGCCGATGAAGGCGGTCTGGCCGCGTTGCAAGCGTTGGGCGCGCAGTCCGTGCCGGTGGTCTCTCAAGGAAACAATTTCGTATTCGCTCAGAATCTCGGTGACCTGGCCGACTTTGTCGGCGTCGCTCGGATTGGTGGGGCGTTGTCTGTCGCGGAACTGGTTGAGCGGATTGATCGCGTTTTAGCGGTTGCCCAATCCCACGCGGGCCAACTGCCGCTCGATGTGTTGAACACAAAACTCCCAGGCCGCGACCGCACCTATCTTGATCTCGGGTACCATGTCTTTGTCATCGCCGAAGCGTTTCTTGTTGCTGCGAACGGCGGCACTTTGACTTTTGATTTATTTGAAAGAAGACCGCCTGGATCGATCGCGGATGGTGATCAGGTTGCATCTTATGGTCAAACTGTTCGCGACGCATTTCGAGAGTGGTGGCAGAGCACAGATAGTGGTGCGATTCTTCCAGACCACTTAGATACGTATTATGGCGCGCAATCCACGCCCGACTTGCTTGAACGTACCGCTTGGCATTCCGCGCAACACACGCGACAACTGGCGGAAGTTCTCCGAAATTTGAATATCGTCTTGGATGACGAATTGACGAACAACGATCTCAGGGGTTTGCCATTACCAAACCATGTCTATGATGACGAAGTATCATTGGCAGCTGAAACACCGAATGACTGACTCATCTTTTCCCCACCTTCTCTCGCCGATAAAACTCGGTCCTATCACCCTACGGCATCGCGCGGTCTTGAGTGGCCACGGCATGGCGTTGGGCGATGGCCAGGTCGGCATCAGTGATCGGTTCCACGCCTATTTGATGGCGCGGGCCAAGGGCGGTGCAGCCATGGTCGGCAGTGAATCGGCCCCGGTCCATGCCAGCACCTCGAGCCGGAGTCTCGGCATTCGCCTATACTCCGACGAAGTGATCCCAAGCCTACGTAAAACTGCGGAAGACATTCGAGAAGCTGGCTCTCGGTTTGCCATCACGTTGTGGCATGGCGGCCATAAGGACAGCTTTATCCGCGGCGGGTACGCGTTGGCGCCGTCGCCGGTGCCCAATCAAGCGGGCGAAGTGCCAAAGCAAATCACAGCAGGTGAAATTAACGAGCTCATCGTTGCCTATGGCGAGGCTGCCGCCCGCTGTAAAGAGGCGGGGCTAGACGCCATCGAATTGCAAACATCCACCGACTATTTGTTGGGGTCGTTTCTGTCACCGGTGCTCAATCGCCGCACGGATGCCTATGGTGGGTCGTTTGAAAACCGCATTCGCTTCGTGCGTCAGATTTTGGAATCCATTCGGGAAAAGGTGGGTGACTCCATAGCGGTTGGCGTGCGCACGTCGGCACGCCACGATATTCCCGGGTCCCCTATGGACTACGGCCTGGAGGAATCGACCGCGAGCATGAAAGCGTTTGCTGATGCGGGCCTCGTCGATTACGTCAGCGTCATGATTGGGTCTGGCTGGTCGCCACCGGAATCGTCTTCCATTCCCCATATGGCGCAACCGCGCGTCCAGCTGCGTGAGGAAGGCAAAGCCTTCAAGGACGCGCTGTCGGTGCCAGTTGTGATCGCCGGGCGCATTCGATCGCCTGAAGATGCAGAACAAGCGATTGCCGATGGGTCCGCCGATATCGTCGCCATGGCCCGCACCTGGATCGCCGACCCCGAGTGGGGCAAGAAAATCGAATCCGGTGAAGCCCATCGCATCCGACCCTGTATGTCGTGCAACCAAGCCTGTGTCGGCTTTGTTTTTCGGGGTCTACCTGGATCATGCGTAATCAATCCAGTTGCCGGACGTGAAAGCGAATTGGGAGATCCCGGGCTCAGTGAAAAGCCGCAAGCGGTTGCCGTCATTGGTGGTGGCCCGGCGGGACTCGAAGCGGCTCGTGTTCTAGCGATGCGCGGTCATCATGTTTCTCTCTATGAACAGCAGGCGGAATTGGGTGGGCAGATGCGTCTTGCTGCCGCGGCTCCTCATCGTGAAGAAATGCTGCCAGCCTTGGCGTGGTGGAAAGACGAGCTTGAACGCCTCCAGGTGCGCGTGCATCTCAACCATACGGTGACATCACAAAAAGATTTGGATGCGGATACCGTGATCTGGGCGACCGGAGCCGATCCGGGACATACAGCTCTGTGGCGTATCCGGCCCTACTTGTTTGATGGCATTCCAGGAACGGAAAGCTTGGCATCAGGGCGTGCCGTGTTGTCGGGCGACGCGCAGGCTAAGGGATCGGTGCTTGTTATTGATGAAGAGGGCGGTTGGCCAGCGGTGTCTTTGGTGGAAACTTTAGCGGCGAACCCCGATGTCTCGCATGTCACGGTGACGACGCCCGAGCGTTCTCTCGGCGAAGCGGCGCTGACGCTGACGTGGGAAATCAAAAGTGTCGCCGCGCGCCTACGCGAGGACGATGGGGTCACTGTTTTGACCGAGAGTACGGTCAAAGACGTCAAAGATAGTCACGCAACGCTCTCGAATGGCGAGGCAATCGGTCCGTTTGACACGATCATCATAAATACGGGGACGGCAGCAAATCCTGTGCCCGACGATGCCTTGGCGGTTGGGGATTGTGTTGCGCCACGCGGAATATGGGCAGCAACCTCTGATGCGGCCAAGCTGGCGCGGACGTTGTAAAACCGCTTACAACGTTGCGGCGGCTTCAATTTTGGTGATCATTTGCGCGACGGATGCGACCTGACCGAAGTTACCGTCGAAAACGGCCAAGGTCATCCGCTGCAAATCTTCCGCCGCGCAGCCATTGATATCTGATGTTGCGGTGCCATCCGACAGCATGATCACTTTAAAATCTAACAGCGCGGCCTGACGAGCGGTGGTGTCGACGCAAACTCCGGTGGCGATGCCCGCCATTATTAACGTGTCTATTCCCCGCGCCCTCAAGGTGAGTTCTAAGTCCGAGCCCGTAAAGGCACCGAGGCGGGGCTTGCTGATGACCCAGTCGCTGTCTTGAATATCCAATTGGGCGTGCAAGTCAGCGGTTGCCTCACCACTGGTCAATAGGCGTTTTGTTTCAACGGTTGGCACGACGTCGGCCAACACACCCAGGTTGGAATGATCGGGTCGCAATTGGTGGGCAATATGGATCACGGCGACACCGTTTTGTCGGCAGGTGGCAGCCAGGCCATTGGCTCGGTTCATCGCGTCCACCCCAGTCGGCGCGGAAATGGCGTGTCCTTCGACAAACAAATTCTGAAAGTCGATTGTGATGAGAGCTGTTCTCTCGGGGATGATTTGAAAGTCGACCATAAGGAGCGTCTCTTTCGCTGGTCTCTACATCGGTATGCGGAGATAGCCATCCATTGTGCCGTCGGGGCCAGAGTCCAAATAGAAATCAAGGATCAGGGGCTGGCCGGCCTCAATCGCGTAGGGCGTGAGATCCGACACACCTTCTTCTGCCAGCACATCGTCATCCAGGAAGAAATTCCCGGTGCAAGATTTTGCATCTCGGGTGAGAATCGCATGGGCGGAGTCGGCAACAATATCCGTGGTCCGGCAATGCTTGATCATGGTGTCGCCACCCAGTTCATGCCGAATGGCCGCGGTATCGATCGCCGTCCTGGGCCACAGCGCATTAGCGGCAACACCGTGTTCTTTAAAATCTTCTGCCAAGCCTATCGTCGCAAAGCTCATTCCCATTTTGGCCAGTGTGTAGGGCAGGGTGCCCTTGTACCATTTTGGGTCCAGGCTCGGCGGTGGCGATAGGGTGAGGATGTGAGGGTTGGCCCCCTCTTTCAGATGAGGCAGGCAGGTCCGCGCCGCCAGGATCGTGCCGCGCAAATTAATCTGATGCATGAGATCAATG
>JABJAH010000021.1 GCA_018666155.1 Rhodospirillaceae bacterium
CGGCTTCAGTAGACGGAGTGGAAGTGGTCAACAACTTCATCTTGTATGATCAGATAACGATGGATCCCCGTTAGGCTTTCCGCTTTTTCCACCACAGCCACGCTCCGGTGATGAACAGAAACGGCATGACGAGCCCCGAGAGCAGAACGATAAAACGTCCAAAGTTGCCGATGATCTCGCCTGAATGGATTGGAAACGCCCAATCTTCGGCGAGTGAGACCCCAGACAACTCATCCCAATCGCGGACAGATATCACACGTCCAGAATGACGATCAAAGAACACGCGATTCAAGGCTCGTACGTTGGGGCTATCCGTATCAATGAATGTGACAACCGCAATGGCGCGATTGAGGCGGATGTAACTCAGGTCGCGGATCGGGTCGCCAGGAAACTGATCGATTGCCGATGCGACAAGCGCATCAATGGAAGCCGGATCCCCTTCTGTCACGATGCGCGCGCCAGCTGTCGCATCACTCCCAAAGCCACCAGACGAATTCGAACCAAACTGCGGTACCGATAAAAGTCCAAAGATCATTTTGCCCGAAAGCGCAACCACGAACAGAAGGACGAAGGCGTAAGCTCCACTGACTCTGTGCAAACCAAAAAGGAACCGCTGCAACGGGCGCCGCTTAATCGTTAAGGCTTGGTTCAATGTCTCTCGGCGTGGCCACCACAAATAGAGACCCGACAATGTCATCAACAGCATCAATAGACTGCCTAAGTGCACAGCGTTGATACCCGGTGTGCCCATGGAAATTTGTTCGTGTAGCCGGAACATCAGTTCAAAGGGGTATTGGTATTTGCTGCCCGAGCCCGTGACCTCACCGGTGTACGGATTCATGCTCACGTACATATTGGGCGCCGGTGCGTCGTCCCAGACACGGATGAAATAGGCCTGATCCGGCGCCAGCGGATACATCACGCTTAGAACGTTATGTGGAATGTCCGGAAACGTTGCGCTAAATGAGATCAGAACATCCGACATCGAGATGATTGGAGTAGTTGTCGGTTCGACGATCATCTCATCGGCATGCAGCCAATGATTCCCCGCATGTCGATAGGCAACAAACGACCCTGTGACGCTCTGGAACACCAGAAATAGCCCGATAATGAGCCCGACCCACAGGTGAAACTGAAAGAGAATCTTTTTGAGCAACGCCTTACCCCTTGCGTCCGTATCTTGTCATTGCTGCATCGGCCCATGCAATTCATTATGGGCGACGATTTTCATTCGAACCGGAGACCGCGATATCCCTGAACTCTTCGAGATCGAGCAGGCATAATTGGACCAAGGCCTTACACCGCTTTTGGGCTACGCCATATTTGTGGTGATTTCCGTCATCACGCCCGGCCCCAACAATATAATGACTCTGCACTCGGGTGCTCGGTACGGCATTCGGCGCACTGTACCCTTAGTCCTAGGCATTCAGTTCGGGTTCGCTGTGATGATGGCCATCATTGCTTTTAGCTCTTCCATTGTTCTCAACCAAGTCGAAGAGGCAGGCCGTGTGTTACAGGCCGTGTGCTTTGTTTATCTGCTCTATCTCGCGTGGCGCATCGGAACATCACCAGCACCTGATTTGGAAAACACGAACAAGGAAGATGGGCGACCGATCAAGGCATTCGAAGCGGCCTTGTTTCAGTGGGTCAACCCCAAGGCGTGGGCCGTTGCGATTGCAGCTGTCGGCACCTATAGCTTTTTGTTCTCGGGCACTGCCGAAAAGGTGGTTGGTTTTACAGCCTCGTTCTTGTTGGTCGGACTGCCCAGCACTTTCCTGTGGGCCAGTGGCGGCAGGCTCGTCGCCGGCATACTTACGTCGCCCACCCGCTATCGGATATTCAGCGTTGCGGCAGCCGTACTGATGATTGCGGCCGTGGTTCCGGCGCTCCTGTCTTTCTAGGCTTTCTTCGTGCCCGTTAGGTTTTCGAAGAACTGGCGGCCGCGCACCCGTTCATTCACGTCAAACCCGACCTCACGCATGGTGCCTTCCAGATCCAAGTTGGCGTATTCCATAAACCAGACTTCGCCATTCCAGCGGTGATTAAACCAGTAAGTGTATTTCTGAAACGCCTGTGGCCCGGGCCTTTGACCGCGCGACCACAAGTCAATGGGGAAGAAGGTTCCGCCAGGCCGCAGAATACGATGAACCTCAGCGATTACATTCTTTGACGCCTGCTCCGTCAGTTCATGGAAAAACAAGTGAGACATGACGATATCGAAATGCCCATCTGGGAATTTAGTGTCTTCGGCCAGGCGTTGAGCAAAGTTCACATCAACGCCGAGGTCCGCCGCCCGCATATGGGCGTAGCGCACCATGGGACCGCCGACATCAACACCCCATACTTCCGCTTCAGGGAAGCGTTCTTTCAAAGCGACGGTCAGTTGGCCAGAGCCTGACCCTAGCTCGAGTACCCGTAACACTTTGCCATCTTCCGGTGCCGCAACGTCGCGCGCGTGACCCAAATGCAATTCGTCTTGGAAATTCCGTCCGGCAAAGAACATATTCGTACCGTAATGATAGATATGCCCAGCGAATGGGTCTCCGACATAACCTCCTGGCTGAATATGTATTTCATGCTTGGTGTATTCGGGTATTTCCATATCCGGATTGAGTTCTAGCGTCCCCGGCCCCGCATTGTCCGCGGCTTCCATCTCTTCCAGATATACATCAGCGTGCTCGTGGAAATGATCCTGCAACGTTTTCCAGGTGACTTGCTGGCTTCCGATCCATAGCCGGGTCCGCGCGCCAATCACGGGGTCGTTCTCCAACAACGGCAGCACGGTCTCCATCGGATGATCGCCGTAAGGATTTAAGCCGGCGTCCTCTAGCACCTTACGCGACCGTTTCAGCGCGATGCCCTCAAACTCGGTATTTATCTTGGTGCGAAACCCGGTCAGGAAATCCTGCGTGCTTTCAAGATCAAGGGTTGGCAGACGCTCTAATCGGCCATCGGTGCCACGCGGCTCCACATCCCCGACAAAAGAAGATGCACTTGATTTTGCGGCAGCGGTTCTACCCGTAAAGAAAGAGGCGATAGCCGCCCCCGTGGTTGCAGCAGCGCTGAATAATGTTCGGCGACCAAGCATAAGGTTGCTCCTCATCTGTGAACTGGCGTGACACTTTATTCACCCACGATGATGCGCCCGTCTCCTAGTTTGAGCAATGACCCATGCCAGCGCGGTCGTATTGTGAAGTCGCGCGTAGCTAAACCATGAGCGGCGTGCGAAACTGGTGGAAATCAAGGAGTTCAGCATGATTAACGGCCAATGCCTTTGCGGCGCGGTGACCTTTAAAGTCGATATGCCTGATGATCACATGGGCGAAACCCGCTATTGCTACTGCAGCAACTGCCGCCGGGCCAACGGCACAGCCTTTTCAGCAAACGTCCCGGTGCCCGTGGAAAACTACACCCTACTAACCGGCACGGACGCCATTACGGAATTTGAATCTTCACCCGGCACTCAACGTGCGTTTTGTTCCAAGTGCGGTTCACCCGTCTATGGCAAGAAGGTAGATGATCCCGGTCACATCCGCATTCGGTTGGGAACGCTTGATCAAGATGCCAAGGCAACACCTGTCGCTCATGCATGGACCAGCGAAAAGCCTGCTTGGCACAATATCGATGGCTATCTGAAGCGGTTCAAAGAATCCGCTGATGGAACTGGTGGTACGCCGAAATAAAATCCCGGCAGTACGATTACTAGAGTTCGGGATTCAGAAACTACGCGATACGGAAAGCACAACCCGGCTATCGCACACACCGGTGCAACCAGAAATATCCGTATCGATATAGCGAAGGTCGGCGTCGAACCACTCGAGCGACACGGTCGCGCCGATATTCCAATCGAAGTAATCGTCCCCAAATGTTGGATCGACATCGTAGTAATTCAGATTGGCATCAATACTAAACATATCGCCCAAGGGCACACTGATTCCGCTTTGAATATAAAGGCCGTCGTTGGTGTCGCCGAAGTTTTCGGGGGTATAGGCCAAGCCAAAAGACAAAGCGGCCGGACCGAAGTCGTAACCCAGCGAGCCGTAAACTTCCCAGAAGTCATAGTTCAGGGCGCCAGCAGCACCCGGATACCAGTAGTAGATAAAGCCGACATCATAGGTGAAGCCATCGACCTCTCCGGCATAGCCGCCGTAAACATCGAGTTCGACGCTCGCTTCGTCGCCGTCACCGAAGTTGACGTTGGACCCCCATGTGCCCAGGTAAAGTCCAGTGCCGGACTCCCAGTCCAATCCACCCTGAATGGCTGGGTCTTCATTCGCTTGGGTAAATCCGCGGAACACATAGTCCGAGGTCAGAGTCACATTGCCAGAGAACGCCCCTGGCAAACTACTGTCTTGGGCGGAAGCTGACGCAACAATCCCAAAGCTAAGCCCAGCTAAAAGTACGGCGGTCGTTTTAGTCGTCATGGAGCAATTCCTTGAAACTTGAGGAGCAAGTCGTGCGCTCTGAACTCAATATTGCAAGCGGCGTGCCAAGGACGTGCGATTCACGAGCCAACACTATGGGCAACAAAAGTGTTTAGTTTTAAAGGCTTATAAGGCCCTGGGCAGGGCTCGTGATTCTAATTTAGATCGCACCGCACTCTAAATATGTATAAATAGTAGGCATATTAAAACACTGCCTATCTATTAGTCACTTCTAGTGCTCGCCGCCAAGGATTCCAGTTTGAACTGAGTATTCGACCGCCACTCCATAATCCGGGTCGTCATTTGAATCGACCATCAACTGCCCTGCTCGGTTTAACAGTTTGTGGCAGTCCCGGGATAAATGCCGGAGCTGCAAGGTCTTGCCTAAAGCCTGATAGCGCGCGGCCATATCTTCAATCGCTTGCAAGGCGGATTGATCCGCAATCCGGCTGTTCAAGAAATCAACGATAACCGTTTCCGGGTCGGCATCCGGCGTGAACACCTCAGCAAAGCCGTCCGTAGACCCGAAAAACAACGGTCCTTCGATCTGGTACACCTTCACACCCTCTTTGGTTTCATCGATCCGGGCATGAATACGCCGGGCGTTTGTCCAGGTGTAGCTCAGAGCAGAAACAATCACCCCGACCACAACGGCGATCGCAAGGTCATAGGCCACCGTCACAGCGGTCACCAAAACAATGACCAAGGCATCGTTCAGTGGGATGAGCCGCATGATCCGCAAGGTCTGCCAGGCAAATGTTCCGATCACCACCATGAACATCACCCCAACCAACGCGGCCAAGGGGATTTGCTCGATAACGCTGGAGGCCACAAGTATAAACGCGAGCAGAAACAAGGCCGCCGATAGGGCAGAAAGGCGCGTGCGCCCGCCGGATTTCACGTTGATCATCGACTGCCCAATCATGGCGCAGCCCCCCATGCCACCAAAGAAACCCGTCACCGTATTGGCCAACCCTTGCGCCATGCATTCTCGCGACGCACCGCCACGCGTGCCGGTCATTTCACCAACAATGTTCAAAGTCAGCAGGCTTTCTATCAATCCAATGGCCGCCAAAATCACGGCATAAGGAAAGATGACCTCTAGCGTTGCCAGGTTGAAAGGCACCGATGGGATATGAAAGAGCGGTAGCCCGCCTTCAATACTGGCTAGATCTCCGACCCGTGGAACATCAAGCCCAAAGCCAATCACCACCGCAGCAACAATGCCGATCCCGGCCAGTGGTGCCGGTATCGCTGTCGTAATTTTCGGCATCAGCCAAATAATGGCCATTGTTAAACCGACCAGACCAAGCATCAGTGCCAGCGATAAGCCTGCCATCCACTCTTTCGCACCCAATTCATTCGTCACCATAAACTGAGACATTTGAGCGAGAAAAATCACAATCGCCAGTCCATTCACGAACCCCAACATCACCGGATGCGGCACCAGGCGAATGAACTTGCCCAATCGAAATACGCCGGCCAACAACTGCAAGACACCCATCAGCACCACGGTGGCAAACAGATACTCAATGCCATGACTCGCTACCAAAGCGACCATCACCACGGCCAAGGCCCCGGTGGCCCCGGAGATCATGCCCGGTCTGCCCCCAAACACCGCCGTGATTAGCCCAACGATGAACGCTGCATAAAGCCCGACCAAAGGATGTACGCCCGCAACAAAAGAGAAGGCGACCGCTTCCGGCACCAGGGCCAACGCGACCGTCAGTCCGGCCAGGATTTCCGTTTTAATCAACAGGGGTGAGAGTGTCGCAAGGCTGGCGTTTCGCCAGTCGGCAGGAAGTCGCCCCACGAGATCGGCAAGGGTTGGTGTCGTCACTATGTATCCATGTGTTTAAAGATCATTTTTCAGATCGCGTTTGGGTGTGAGATTGATATAGAGGACTTATGCTGCATTGCAACACGTGGACACGTAAAGAATTGTTAAATTCATGTTTTAGGCGTGATGCCGCACATAACGGCTCGGCTTAAATTAGGGCTCCCACCCTACGCCCCATGCCTGCAGTATACCTGGATAAACCTACTCACCGAGAGGGATACCCACATGAACCGCACCTACATGATCGGCCTTGCCGCCCTACTCTGCGTATCGCCGTTCTTAAGCACAAACGCAGCGCCGGTGCCGGAAGACCAGCGCATGGATCTGGATCTACGCCGCACCACCCTGGTCGTGCACGACATGGAGGCCTCCCTCGCCTTTTATCGTGATGCCTTGGGCATGGAAGTCACCTACGACAACATGCTGCGCAATCCGCAAGACGCTAAGAACAATGAAGACGCAGAGACAGCTACGCACTTGGTCTTTCTTCGCGCCAATGATGACTTCGTCGGTATCCTTGGCCTGATGGAATCTGAAAAGCCAGCTCGCCCCGCTTATGACGCTATGCCCGAGCCCTTCCGCCCGGGCAGCATTGTCCTGCTGTTCAATACCGATGGCCTCGCCGAGAAATTTGAAAAAGCAAAGAATGCCCCGAAGGTGACAGTCGTGCGCCCGCCAACCAACCGTACTTTTCCGTCCTACGACGGCAAAACCCGCATCCCCGTGCTCTCAAGCATCCTCATCGACCCGGACGGCCATGTGGTTGAGCTAAACGACTTGCTGATGGACCCCAACGATATGTGAGCGATTAACCCAACATCTCGCGCGTGATTTTCCAGCGCGTGACGGGCTGATGGAAGTTGATCGGACCGGGCACTGTCTCCACCGTTTCAACATACTCGAACCCGGCTTTTTGTAGGGCTCGATTGGGAGCGGTGTTAAAGGCATTGGGCTCGCAGTACAGAACCTCTAAGTCGAACTGATCGAAGTAGATCGGCACCGAGCGTTTCACAAACGCCGCGCCATGACCTTTCATGCGTTCTGCAGACACAGCGACATGAAGGTGCATATTGGCCTGCTTGCCCATCGTAATTGAATCGATACTGGAAAAACCGACCCCAAGACCGTCAAGCTCCCATACCAAATAGAAGCGGTCTTTCTGGCTCTTGGGGGCTTCCAAATCTCGCACCATGCTTTGCCAGTACTCTTCATGGCTGGGCACCTTTTCAGGGGCGACCCCCAATTTGTGGAGAAAGGCATCGTCGGCGTCGTTAAAGTACGACGCAACAAAGTCAGCATCATCCAAAACCAATGGTCGAACGGCGTAGCTCACCAGACTCTCCCTCGTAGTTGCCTGAGGGGAGTATACGCCCTTATGGCCCATCTACCGAGTGACTATGTGCAGGGCTCTCTCCCACTACCAAACCCTATTCTGCGGCTTGTTTCACGCTCTCAACATTTGAGGAGTCAACCATGGGCACCGGGTCGATCACCCAACCTTTGGCGTTGCGCCGCGCTGGGCTTGGGATGGCGTAGGCGACCTTTTTGCGATCCGCCTCCACCTTGTCGATATCGATCTTCCAGCCTTTGGCTTCCCACCCTTTGAGAATCTCTCGGTAGCGGGCAATCGCGCCATCAGCAGGTACGAAGATTTCTTTGGTGTTGGTCGGCGGCGTCACTAGCGGATTCATGTATTCGAGAATTTCACCATCTTGCCCGGCAACGACATCGTTGCGGGTCATCATCCGGGCATCGTTTTCCGGCTCAATGACGAAGTTCCGCAGATTGACGAGATAGGACCGCGAGTGGGTGTCGTCGACCGGCGTTTTAAAACTGTACTGATGAATATGCTTATCAGGCATCGGGTTGATCCGCGTCGCATTACAGGTCGGCCCGTGTGTCCAGGTACCTGCTGTGACAACGGCGTTCTTTTCGCGCCCCGTACCTTCCCGCATTTTGTCGTCGGCCAGTGGCGGCGCTTTGTATTCGACCAGAAATCCAGTGCCCCAATCGGTCTCGTCGATATTCAATGGTGGCACGTGGTAATCAGGGTCAGCCCCGGAGAAGCCATGTGTGGGATGAACGAATTCATTGTGGGCCGGGTCTAACGCGTTCTCGACAGAGCGCTGATAATCAATCACCCAGTCATACTGTTGAATGGTCGCCCGCCACCCTTCGGTGCCATATTCAGGGATATCCATGATCGGCGGACGATCCGCCTCCGCCATGTCACCGAGAAAGACATGAACCAAGCCATACTTCTCTTCGACTGGGTAAGCGTCTGTCCGCGCCCGTGCCGGCGGCTTACCACCGGGCCCGAGAGACGGCACCTTCTGGCAGGCACCTTCACCGTCAAATTCCCATCCGTGATAAGGGCACTGGACGCAGTCGCCTTTGATCTTACCATTACCGAGAGACCCGCCGCGATGGACGCAGGTATCGCTGAGACAATGGACTTGTCCCGATGAATCCCGAAACACGACGAAATCCAGGCCAAGCATCCGAACCTTGGTAGGCGCTTCGTTTGTTATGTCTTCCGACCGTCCGGCCGCATACCAGAAATTGATGAACATGCCGTGCCTCCCTTGATTCACGTCTGAACTATGGAGATTCTACGCCTAAGCAGGCGCGATCCCAAAGGGCTTTTCAGTAACAAAGAGTGACGGTGTGCCTGGCTCTGCAGATCGACTAGAACGTATACAGCACGCCAACGCCGAATAGGCCCTGGAAGCTATCGCCGTCCTGCACGACAAAGGGCGCATTTTTTGCTTCTTTAAGCATCAATTTCGCCTCTCCCCGCATGATCAATTGCCATTGTTCATCTATGTCGTAGAACGACGTGAGACGAAACGCAACATCTTCAAAACCACCGCTCGGATCGTAAGCCGCGTACCCTGTTGCTGCTGTAGCGGAGGCCGGCACGCCATAATAGGCGTCCATGTATTTGTTGCTTTTCCACTCGGTCCCGATTTCAGGGATGACCCGAACCATACCAGTTCGAATGATCGTTCCGAACGAGGCCGCTAGGCCAGTGCCACCATGGCCACCCGCAATTTCTTGGCGCGCCTTTAGGCGGAAGGCAAAAAATTTCGCAATCTGCCCTTCAAAGGTAAAGCCAACATTAGCGCCAGCCGAAACATCGGGAAGCTGAAACACACGGCTGTCTTTGTCCGAGCGCCGACCGGTTGCAAGACCGGCTTGCGCCAGCAATCGGCAACAGTCCGTACTCCAAACCTTAACGCGCACACCCAGTGGATCGATCCAGACATCATCCTTATAGCGAATCTGGAAAATCGGGAGGCCTTTGGTCTCATACTGATCTGAACCAGAAAAATCCGGAACGGTACCGACGGCCGCGCCAATTCTGTATTGCCAGTCATCAGGAGAGAACTCTCCCATCTCTTCGAGGTATCCGGCAAAATCGTCATACGCGGATTCAAGCGCGCTCATATTCCAGTCCTGTGCAAAGACCTGAGTCGATGCGGCGACGGAAGTGGTGAGTGCTAGAACTGTGACTATGAAACGGGAAAAGAAACGCATACGAGATATGCGGGCAACAAAACACTTTGGCACGTGCAGAAACCTTTCTTCGATCACTTAACTGGCGGTCCTACCCATACGCAAAATGCCCTTTTTTCCGTGTTTAGTGCAAGAAAAAGGTGGCGCCTGACCACTCCTAGACGACAACGCCTCCCGAGGGCCGCCCTAACGAGCGCGCTTAGCCTATCCCGGTGAAGGTCCCCAAGATTTGATTACCAATGCCTTGAGGAAACGCGGTCGAGCTCGAGAACGTTGCACCGGAAATTTGGTCAAAGGTGAGTCCTTGAGCCCCCCGCAAATCAGCGCCCGATATGTTGGCCTGATTAAAATTGGCTCCGGTGACGAGGCTGTTGATAAATTGCACGTTGCTCAGGTCTACGCCGGAGAAATTCGCGTCGGTTAGAATAGTGCCATTAAATATTGAACCAGAGAGATCTTGGCCAAAGAATATTGCACCATTCAAATCGATGGCGCCGAATTGAGTTCCGGTTCCCACGCCATCAATCAATTGACTAATGGCCCCTGTCCGGCTGTCAAATCCCCCTGAGGTCACCTGACCTAGAAACGCTCGCGCAGTAGCACTCAATGTCACAGAATCAACGACGATACCGAGCCGACCGGAAGACGTCGTTGCGCCCCCCGTGCTGGTTAGGCCCCGCTGGTTAAATGGCGCGATACCGAAATCCGGTGCGGCCGGTGCAACCAAGATCGCGGCTGATGTGATCGTGAGATCAGACATGGACGAAGTCTACGCCCAACGGGACGTCAGCCAACCCCCTCAGGGGTCTGGGTCGATCTTTGCCAATTCTGCAAGTCGGCCCAGTATCTGCTTAATCCCAGTCATACGCTCGTCGACATCGTCCCACAGGCGCATGATTACTATTTTATGATCCGGCCGTACTTTTACGGTTCCTGCCTGTTGGGAAATAAACTCGATCAACCCACCGGGATTCGGAAACTCGTTCTTGTATAGGCTCAGCACTGCTCCCTTTGGTCCGGCATCTATTTTCTCAACATTGGCCGCCCGACATAACGCTTTGATGGCGACGACCACCAAAAGGTTTTCCACTTCCAAAGGCACCTTGCCGAAGCGGTCCTCAAGCTCAGCCGCGAAATCATCAATCTCTGGCTGATCGGCCAGATCAGCGGCACGGCGATAGAGCGCCAAGCGGGCACCCAAATCTCTGACATAGGTTTCTGGAATAAGCACCGGAGCGCCGAGCGTGATTTGCGGTGAGAACCTGTCTTCGGCCTCGACGGCATCCCGACCGCCCCCTTCTCGCGCAGCCGCAACCGCTTCTTCGAGCAGCTGCTGATACAATTCGATCCCGACTTCTTTGATATGCCCCGACTGCTCATCACCGAGTAGATTGCCGGCCCCACGAATATCCAAATCATGGCTGGCCAGCGAGAACCCTGCCCCAAGACTGTCGAGCGTTTGCATAACGTCCAGGCGTTTCTCCGCCGTTGCCGTAAGTTTCTTATTAGCCGGCACAGTTAGATACGCGTAGGCCCGGGTTTTCGAGCGTCCGACACGGCCGCGTAGTTGATAAAGTTGCGACAGGCCGAACATGTCTGAGCGATGAATAATGATCGTATTGACGCGCGGCAGATCGAGTCCGGACTCAATAATATTCGTCGCCAACAGCACATCGTACTCACCATCGGCAAACGCCGTCATAACGTCTTCTAACGCCGTCGGTGCCATCTGTCCGTGAGCAATGGTCACCTTTATCTCCGGCACCAACTTTCTGAGTTGTGATGCCACGGCATCCAGATCAGCCAAGCGCGGGCACACATAGAAGGACTGCCCGCCTCGGAAGCGTTCCCGCATCAGAGCCTCACGGATAACCACCCGATCAAAAGGCAATATGAAGGTGCGGACGGCCAAGCGATCCACCGGCGGTGTCGCAATCAAACTAAGATCACGAACCCCGGTCAGCGCCATCTGCAGTGTTCGAGGTATTGGTGTCGCGGTCAGAGTCAGAACGTGAACATCTGCCTTGATCTGCTTCAGACTTTCTTTGTGGCTGACGCCAAAGTGTTGTTCCTCATCAACAACCAGAAGCCCGAGGTTGGCAAAACTAACGGACTTCGCAAGCAATGCATGAGTCCCAATAACGATATCTATCGCGCCAGACTTGAGTCCGTCTCGAACATCGTTGGCCTCATTGGTCGTCACCAAGCGTGACAACTGCCGAATTTTGACCGGGAACCCTTCGAAGCGAGCTTTGAAGGTCGAAAAGTGTTGCCGGGCCAAGAGCGTTGTTGGCACGACCACAGCGACCTGAACACCGGTCAGCGCAGCGACAAAGGCGGCGCGCAGTGCCACTTCCGTCTTGCCAAAGCCGACATCACCACAGATCAATCGATCCATCGGTCGACCTTTGGCAAAGTCTTCCATTACATCGGCAATGGCGCGGATCTGATCATCGGTTTCTGAAAAGGGGAATCGCGCACAAAATTCGTCGTAGGCGCCTTCAGGTGGCGTGAATGTTTCAGCCGGCCTTAACTCTCGCGCCGCCGCAACCCGAATGAGTTGCTCCGCCATTTCGCGAATGCGTTCCTTGAGCTTGGCCTTGCGGGCTTGCCACGCGACACCGCCCAACTTATCCAACGACATATTGTCTTGTTCGGATCCGAAGCGCGAAAGAACGTCGATGTTTTCGACCGGTACGAACAGCCGGTCATCGCCGTGGTAGCTGACTTTCAGACAATCGTGTGGCGCACCGCCGACATCCAGGGTGACCAGACCGCCATAGCGGCCAATGCCATGTTCAAGGTGAACGACAATGTCGCCTTCACCAAGTTGTGAGGCATCGGCAATAAAGGCTTCGGCCTTGCGGCGCCGGGTACGCCTCGCCAGGCGTTCTCCGAGTAAATCCTGCTCAGTTGTGAGTGCCAGAGAATCCGTGACAAACCCACGACCCAACGGCAGGACGATCACGGCGATATCGGACGTTGGCCCGTCGTTTAAGTCTGAGTAACTATCAATGGCCTTGGCCGTGACAAGGTTGTGGTCATGGAACAATCCAACGAGACGTCGACGTGACCCCTCGGTATTGGCCGCCACCACCACTTTGCGGCCGGCAGCGCGGTGCTCCGTCGCATGGACTTTGAAGGCCTCGTAAACATTGCCGTCCGGTTGAGTGCGAATATCAGCAAAGTCCCGTCCGGGCCGCCCCCCCGCATCCGTCGCCGCATCGTCCACGTCGACTGGCTCGAATGGGCGAATGTCTATTGGCTGCAACGTCAGCAATGTTCGAGACCACTCCGCCTCGTCGAGAAACAGCTTTGCCGGCGGTATCGGGTGATAAACGGCACCGCCTTCATCCAGCCCCAGCTTTGCGCCGCCGCTAGACGGATCGGCCATCCGGCGGCTTTCGTAGTAATCCCGAACCAAATCCAAGCGCGCCGCTATGGCGTCCTCAACCTGATGATCCAGTGACAGCCCACTGTCAGGCAAATAGGCAAACAGGGTGTCTAAGCCGGCATGAAATAGCGGGAGCCAATGCTCAAACCCAGGAAAGGTCTGGCCGTTGGATACGGAGTCATAAAGAAGGTCAGCACTGGATACGGCACCAAACAGCTCACGATACCCGGTCCGGAACCGTTCAATTGCGTCTTTAGAGAGAATGACCTCACTCATGGGCTTGAGCCGTAGTGACGCAATTTTGCCGGTGGTCCGTTGATCTACGGGATCAAAGGACCGCAGCGTTTCGACTTCATCACCAAAAAGATCAATCCGAACAGGGTCTTCATGTCCCGGCGGATAAAGGTCGATCAAGCCGCCGCGGATGGCGAATTCGCCGGGCTCCATCACCTGTTCAGCCCGCTGGTACCCCGTCCGCCCAAGGTCCATCGCCAACTCGTCCGTGTTCAGGCGTGATCCAGGCTTGATCTCCCGGACCATCCCACGAAAGGCTGATAACGGTGGTACTCGTTGAAGGATAGCGCTCGCGGTCGTGATCAACAGCCGCGGGCCCGCTTCGGCCTCTGCCCCAACGGCCGCCAATCGCAACAGCACATCCATCCGTCGAGCGACCACATCGGCGTGAGGCGACACCCGGTCATAGGGCACGCAATCCCAAGCCGGAAAAGCCAGAACAGTCACATCAGGCGCAAAGAATCGCAGGCTATCCATTAGGCTCGAGAGCCGCATATCATCGGACACGATATGCAAATGGCCATGGGCGTTTTGCCGCGCCTTTTCTGCCAGGACAAGCGCATCCACGCCCTCGGGAGCACCGGCAATAATTTTCCGTCTTACCTGCGTAACTTCGCTCATTAATTCAATCCGTTAGCAGGTTTTTCTGATACGCCAATAGAAACTCTAAAGTCGTCCCTAACGACCCCTCCGGCTTAGGCGAGGCTCCTCGAAGCCAGTCTGAAATATCGGGATCCGGGCAGTCTAAAAAGGTCTCCAACGCATCGAGCTGGTCGTCACTCAAATCCTGAATATTGGCCGTGACATAACCGCCGATAATCGTATCGGCTTCCTTTGTCCCACGGTGCGTCGCCCGGTATTTTAGACGCTTGCGTTGTATCTCTTTGTCCATGCCAGACTGCGTATTCCAGAATCCAAAACTCCGGCTCACGCCAAAAGGGAACGTCTTTCCCGAGGCTGCCGGTCTGAAAGCAGGGTATAAAGGTGTCCGCACCGCTTCGCAATTGACCCGTTTTCGGATACTTAAAAGACCGCCATGGCCCTCCGCCCAACCATTCTCAATGCCCTCTTCGCCGCAGTGGACACCCTCACCGGTATCGGGCCACGCATCGCCAAGTTGCTGGAAAAGCTGGCCGGAAACCGGTTAATCGATCTGATTTGGCATCTTCCTAATGGGCTGATCGACCGCCGTTTTTCGCCAAAAGTCGGGGATGCGCCTCCGGGCCGGATATGCACCTTAACCGTCGAGGTCTTGACCCATAGCCCGCCGCCGACGCGGAACTCCCGCCTGCCCTACAAAGTCACATGCGGCGACGACACGGGAAAGATTACGCTGACGTTTTTCCACGCCCAAGGCGACTATCTCGTTCAGACCTTACCGGTCGGAGAAACGCGAGTGATTAGTGGGAAAATTGAGGTCTACGATGGCCAACGGCAGATGGCCCATCCGGATCATATTGTCACCGTCAGCCAAAAGGACGCCATTCAGCGGGTCGAACCGGTTTATCCCCTGACTGCCGGGCTCTCGCCAAAGACACTCGTCAAAGCCATAGACGGCGCCATGGAGCGCCTGCCCGACGTGCCTGAATGGCTCGATGCCGCTCAACTCAGCCGCGACGAATGGCCACCATGGAAAGATGCGCTGACCTCAGCCCATCAACCAGAGACCGGTTTTGAACTCGATACCGGCAGTCCGATCCGACACCGCCTCGCCTATGACGAACTATTGTCCAACCAGCTCGCTCTCGCCCTGGTTCGGGTCAAAGCACGACGACTGGCCGGACGCTCGATCAAAGGTGACGGCGACCTGCGCCGCAAAGTGCTAGATGCTCTTCCCTATACGTTGACCGGCGCTCAGACCCGCACACTCGGCGAAATTGATCAGGATTTAGCCGATGACACCCGGATGCTTCGCTTGCTGCAGGGTGACGTTGGTAGCGGCAAGACCATTGTCGCCCTGCTGACCATGCTCTCCGCTGTCGAGGCCGGTGGTCAGGCCGCCCTCATGGTGCCCACGGAGTTGCTTGCCCAGCAGCATCTCGCGACGCTCGAGCCGTTGTGCGCTGCTTGCGGTGTCTCGATTGCGTTTCTCAGCGGCCGCATTAAAGGCAAAGCCCGGGATGCCGTGCTTGAGGATGTTGCGAACGGCACGACTTCGATCTTGGTTGGAACACACGCCCTTTTTCAGAAGGACGTCGAATTTCACGACCTCATGATCGCAGTCGTCGACGAACAGCATCGTTTTGGTGTTCATCAGCGCCTCGAGCTCGCCCAAAAAGGCCGCGGCGTCGATATGCTGGTGATGACCGCGACGCCGATCCCGAGAACCCTCACCCTCACGGCCTACGGCGATATGGACGTATCCCGCTTGGATGAGAAACCGCCGGGCCGAAAACCCATAGATACGCGATTGGTGAATTTAGAGCGGCTGGTCGAGACGATCTCGGCTGTCCAACGAGCCATCAAGTCTGGCGCGAAGGTGTATTGGGTCTGCCCTTTGGTCGAGGAATCAGAGACCTCCGACCTCGCGGCGGCAGAAGACCGTCATCGCCATCTCGGTCAAATCCTTGGCGAAGACCAGGTCGGCTTGGTTCATGGCCGGCTCAAAGGTCCGGCAAAAGACGCTGCAATGGCGGCCTTTGCCAGCAACGAGAACCCAAACGGACCCAAAGTTTTGGTCGCCACAACAGTGATTGAGGTTGGCGTCGACGTTCCCGAAGCAACAGTGATGATTATTGAACACGCTGAGCGCTTTGGTTTGGCTCAGCTCCATCAACTCCGTGGCCGGATTGGCCGGGGTGATCAAGCATCCACCTGCTTACTGCTCTATCACGCGCCCCTTACAGAAACGGCTAAGGCCCGGCTTAACACGATGCGAGATACGGAAGACGGCTTCGTCATTGCCGAAGAAGACCTCAAACTCCGTGGTGGCGGTGAAGTCTTAGGGACACGGCAAAGCGGCCTGCCCGAGTTCCGCCTGGCTGATCTCGCCGTGCACGGTGACTTGCTGATCATGGCCCGCGATGACACCAAACTGATCCTGGACCGTGACCCGGATCTTAAGACAGAGCGTGGAGAAGCCTTACGCACCTTGCTCTATCTGTTTGAGCAGGATGCCGCCATTCAGACCCTGCGCTCTGGCTAATCGCAACAACGACCGACGAGATTAGACATGAATGAACCTAAGACCGAGCATTTCCCCCAGGTTGGGGTGGGCGTGGTTGTTCTCAATACAGACAACGAGGTGCTCCTGATCAGACGCGGGCAAGAACCCAACAAAGGTCTCTGGACCATTCCCGGCGGCCGACAAAAACCGGGCGAAACGCTAGTCGAGACAGCCCACCGAGAGATCCTGGAGGAAACCGGCGTCACGATATCTGAGCCGAGCCTTATCGACGTTGTTGATCTTATCCGTCATGACGAAGATGGGACTCTCATCCGTCATTATACCCTGGTCGACTATGCGGCTCGGTATAAGAACGGGACACCGGTCGCTGGTGGAGATGCTGATTTGACCCGTTGGGTCCCGGCGGCCACCATTGAGGAGCATGTCGAATGGTCAGAAACCGTGCGGATTGTTCGAGAAGCCGTTGAGAAAATATCCGCTATCGATTGAGTTCACGCGGCAAACTGCCTAAATAGGCGCCATGTTTGAAGTTGATTACATCCCATCAGAGAAACCGCTGTTTAATATTCGTCTATGCACGAATAAGCGGCTCAACAAAGATGCACAGCCCTCCTGCGCTGGTCGCGGTAGTCGTGAGCTTGCAGATAAAATTGAAAAGATTCTGCTGGAACAATCCATACCGGCAAAACTGATCCGTAGCCCGTGCATGAATAATTGCAAAATTGGCCCAAACCTAAAGATCCAGGCCGGAGAGCTGTACAACGGGGTTACAGAAGATCGCCTGGACGAAATTATCGATGCGATTAAAGCGGAAGTGACACGCCGTAAAGCCGAGACGGATACAACCTCGTGAGCCAGTGGCAGGTCTTTGCCGCCCTAGTCATTGGCATCCCCATACTGCTTTTCTCAGTCGCTGCTCTATTGCCCTGTGAGGGATGCCGTCTTCGGCGCGAACGAATTGCGCGCGCTATAGCTGCTTTGCGTGAACGGCAAAATCAAACGGATTAAAAAAATCCAGTGACCATGGCGATCCCATCATTGAGATAGCCCATCATCGTTCCGGTAAAGAAATCAGAGATTCGATCCTTCTGAGCGTATGGCCAAATAAAAGCCCGCACCATGGCATCGCCCATTGGCACCTTGGCAAAGAGGTCTTGGATAAAAAACCCAATGCCACTGATGCAATAAAACGCCTGAATGGTCCAAAAATTGATCATTGCTCACCCCCGGTCTGCAAAGAAACCACTGTTGCGGTCGACCAATACTATACAGCCATCCCGCGAGGCAAAAAAGATGCTTCTAATTAAAGCAATCCTAAACGCCGTCGTCCTCAGGCTCTTTTACCAGGTCGGCTATCCGCTTCTTGATAGCCGCGACTTCATAACCAGGAAGTTGGTAGACCCAGCCGTCCGTTGCAGCGTTCATGTCCCCAATGACCTGCGTCCAATTCGTCTCGTTTTCATCGTTGATGTCAGACGCTTTATCTGGAGGCGTTCCAACAAACCGAAGCCAGTTTTCATCGCCATCTTCGATTAAATCAACCTGGACTGTGAAACCGGCAAAACCCTCAAAGGTCGCTTTGATAGTCGTATCGCTTGGAAAGGCGAAGTCATCGGCCTTCTTAACGTCATCATGCAAAAGGTTGGACAGCACCCGCCCCATATCGTCGGCGATGCTGTCGCGCTTCAGAACCATGCCCGCAGGAATGGCCTCAACCGTGTAGTTCGGCTGTTCTGACGTGCTCTTGTTAACGGCAAGAGTTTCGCCATCGGGATGAACAACACTGATCCGACGAATATCATCATCCTTGATGTTCGAAATCTCTCGCACAAGCCAATCCCGAGGCCGAGCCCCGGGATTCAATTCACCAGTGACAAGCCATGCTTGCGGATCATCAGCCATCAGGACGTATGTCCCGCCCTCCGACGTACCAAGGGTGAACTTGCGCTTCCCAACCATAAGGCGCGCGATGTCATCACCCGCAGAGTTTTTAAGTACGACTTCTTTAGCCCGGGTGTCTTCTTTGTCTGCGGGGTCGACGAGATCAAGCCGGTCGTATTTTTCAGCCAGCTTTGTCTTGGGTTCGACTTTTTCCATGCGCGTTAGTTTGACAAGCAACTCGCCAATCTTTTCGCTCTGAACCGGGTAGTTGTCGCGTTCAACAAAGGCCCAGCCGGAGTCAGTCACTTTCAGCGTCGATAAACCGTCTTTATGCCGAATGACAACCGTGTCGAGATCATCGATCGAGTCTAAGAGATCGGGGAATACTAACGTACCGTCGAAGTCTGACGACTCAGTCGCGGGGCGGCTCATGATCACCCACCCAGCAATCACGACCGCAATCGCGGTAACACCAACTAACGTTGAGAAGTTTTTCGTATTCATTGCCCCACTCCCCTCAAACCGCAGCGGCGCGGCGGCGCCGTAAAATCGCCAGAACGATCATCAACCCACCAAAGACGATGGGGACACCGGCGATATTAAGGAACTTAAGCAACCCTTCGAGTTCATCAATATCCTCACGTAAGCCGCGCTGTACTTCCCTCAGTTCCTTACGGGTAGAGAGGATATCCCCACGATAATTGGTGATGGCGCGCTGATCGTCTTCATTGATTAGACTCTCGCCTTGGCCATTTTGATTCACCTGAATTGCGCTGATTTCACCTTGCAAGGATTCAAGACGGCCAAGCAGTTCGGTTTCCTTGGATCGGAATTGTTGTTCCGCATCACGCCTGAGGTCTTCGACAACCGTAAATGGGCGGCTGACCTGGCCGCGCCCCCGCAATGAAGACAACGCGGGCGTACCCGTCAGATTCTCGAGAGCGTTGATCAGGAAGGCTGCGTTGTCGGCGGTCGGAACTACCATGCGTTGACCGAAGAAGTTACTTTCCTGAACCCAAAACCGATCGGCCAGCATATCCGCATCGGACACGACGATGATCTGAATCGATTCAGTTGCTTCTTCAACGTGCGCGACGGCTTCACCGCCTTCGCTGTCTATGCTCGTTGGCGCCCCGTCCGGAAAGGCTGACTTGGCTAACCCGGTGACCCGAGCCCCGAGCAACAACCGTTCGCCCAATGGTTCAAATTCACGGAATAACGCCACGACATCCGGTAAACCAATCACCTTATCCCCAGCAATCTTCATTGAGTCGGTGCTGGTTTGGATCAGTGGGCGTATGTCCAAGCTGGTCTCTGAATCAGGAGTCAAAACACCAGCTGTGGCGAGCATCAGGTTTTTCAAATCTCCAGTGATTGCATCATCCTGATTCAGCGCGGCGGCCTGCAAATTCAGCCATGCTGGATAATCAGAAATAACCGGCCGTCCGCCGGCGGCCGTATTCACACGAACGGCGGCTTGGATATCACCGGCGACAACATTCTCATCTAACGTCAGTCCCCAGGCTTTCAGCAAGGCCTTGGTGTTGGTCAAATCGCTCGGACCGGGCATTCCACCTTGCGGATTATTCCCTGACTCTAAGTTGGGATCAGCGAACACGATGGCTTTGCCGCCGGACAGAATCCATTGGTCGATGGTGTAGGCCGCAATTTCACTAAGCCCATCAGGCTGAGCCAGCACCAACACGTCTATATCTTCGGAGATTTCATCCAGGTCTGCGTCGAGGCGTTCAACTTCGAAGAAATCGCGCATCTGATCCATGATCTGCCATGGCGGTGTTGGAGTGCCTCCCATGCCGCCCATACCAGGTGACATCCCGCCGTCTACCGGCAGTGACGTAATTAGCCCGATCTTCGGCTGTTCCGGATTAGACAGTGTGTACACGAGCTTCGTGAGGTCGTATTCGATGAATGCTTCGCGCTCGAGATTGAAAAAGGAAATGACTTCTTGATCATCGGTTGAGTTGGTCGCCGCGAGGCCAAAATATCCAACTTCGCCGATGTCACCCAAAGGCACAGCTTGCAGACCAAAACCCACGGCCCGGTCTTCAACATCAGAAAACGGCTCAGGGTCAAAATACTGAACCTGCAACATGCCACCCGATAGTCCCGAGTATTGGTTCAACAGATCACGAACCCGTTGGTAATAGACCGAATGGCGCGGACTTGCTTCCGACAGCGCTTGGGAGAAATAGATCCGCACGACAATCGGCTCTTGAATGTCCTGGAAAACCGGAATCGTTTCCTTCGTCAGGGTAAAGACCCGGCCTTCCGTCACATCGATACGCGCCGAGCTAAACACAGTCTGGGAAATGATATTCACAGCCAAAAACAGAATCCCTGCGACGGCGACCGCGATTGCGGCGAGATGGCCTTTGTCAAAATTTATCATTTGTCCTGCCCTCCCCTATGCCGCTTTTTTCGCATCGACAGCCACTGTCGTTGCGAAAAGCCAAAATGCCATCATCGATAAGAAGAAGACCACATCGCGGAGTTCCATAACCCCTCGGGTGACAGACTCAAATCGAACTAAGAAACTAGACGCCGCAATCACATCCACGAGGAAGGATGGCGCCCAGGCCCGGAAGAAATTCAAAACCAGATCCAGCCCACTCATGGTGAAGATAAAGCACACGGCCGCCGCGCCGATAAACGCAATGATCTGGTTGCGGGTCAGCGCCGACATACAAGTCCCAATAGAGAGAAACGCGCCAGCCATCAAAAAGCTGCCGATGTAACTCAATCCGATGACGCCGTGGTCGGGGTCACCGAGATAAGACACCGTGATCCAAATCGGAAATGTAGCGGCCAGGGCAATGCCGCAGAACAACCAAGCCGCTAGGAATTTACCCAGCACAGCGTCTGCTGTCGTAATCGGCAATGTCAGAAGCTGCTCAATCGTTCCGCTCTTGCGTTCCTCAGACCAAAGCCGCATGGCAACCGCAGGGACAAGCAGAAGATAAAGCCACGGGTGAAAACTGAAGAAGGGTTCTAACGATGCCTGGCCTCGATCAAAAAAGCGCCCAATGTAGAAAGTAAACGCCCCCGTCATTGCGACAAAAATCGCAACGAAGATGAAGGCCATCGGAGTGGTGAAATATCCTTTGAGTTCGCGCTTGGCGATAATCCAAAGATTACGCATGGTTGGCCCCTCCCGCCGTGATGCTCCGGAAGACGGCGTCAAGGTCACCCCGGTTTTTGTAAAGCTGGGAATAAGCAATGGTGTTATCGCGAAGCACGGATCCCACGGTATCGAGGATCTCCGCATCACCCTCTGGCGCACATTGAATTTCAGTTGAACCGTCGGCTCGCGTTATTTGGCTTACGCCCGAAACCCCGGCCGCTGTTTGAAGCTTTGCGACAGCACTAGCCGCGACATCGGGGGTCACAACAATGTGGACTGCGTTATGTTCAGGCAGAGTGCGAAGTAAGTCTTCAGAGGTACCGTCTGCGAGCAAGCGTCCATTGCCGATAATGACGGCGCGGGTACAGACCGCTTCAACCTCTTCCAGAATATGCGTTGAGACGATGATCGCTTTCTCAGCGGCCATATCCTCAATCAACGATCGCACGTGATGTTTCTGGTTGGGGTCGAGCCCGTCTGTCGGTTCGTCGAGAATAAGGACGGGCGGATCATGCAAAATGGCCTGCGCCAAACCGACGCGCCGTTTGTACCCCTTCGAGAGGACATCGATGGATCGATCAATCACGTCTTCCAGTTTGATCTTAGTCACCACTTCTTCGATGCGGACCTTAGCCGCGTGCCCAGACAACCCCCGCACCTCTGCAATAAAGGTCAGAAAGGAGCGTACGGTCATGTCTTCGTAAGATGGTGATCCTTCTGCCATGTAGCCGAGAAGAGACTTCACCTTAACCGGCTCGTTTGCGACATCGTGGCCGCATACCTTTGCCGTTCCGGAAGTCGGCGAGAGAAAACCCGCGACCATACGCATGGTCGTCGACTTCCCGGCCCCGTTCGGCCCCAGAAAACCGAGAACCTCGCCTTTACCAACGGTCAGACTGATGCCGTCAACGGCGACAAATGGTCCAAAGTGTTTCGACAAATTGTCGAGTTCGACCATGGTTTCCATCGCGCGTGCCTCCCTATTCCTGCCAGCACCTTGCCCCTTCAATGGGGGATTTATCGGGAAATTGGCAACAGTGAACGTAGATTTCAAGAGGCATAAGCCACTAGAAAGCAAACCATTTCAAGACTGTAAGGAATGGCGGTCGGGGACGGGCAAATCTGGGCACTTGATGATTGTGGTCAATTTCAGAAGTAGAGCGACTTCTGGTTCGAATCCCTGATGAAGAGCCGGAGGGAAAGAAGTTAGGTCGTTAGGCTGTAGTCGTCGAAATCCGAAAAGCAGTTCATAAAGGCTTGCGAAAATAGACCACTCGTTCCGTTTCTATAAAGCCCCAGCCTCTATGAGCGGTGATCGAAGACGTGTTCTCAATCTCAGTGTCCGAACAGATTTCCAGGTAGCCCCGTTGCGTTAAAAAAGCCCCGATATGTGTCAGGAGCTTCTTCCCAACATATTGGCGGCGGAAATCTGGCGCCACCCATATACCCTCAAGAAAGGCTACCGGGCGTTCAGTGCAACCGTTTGCATATTTGCGAACGGCAACTTCTGCAAGCCCAACAGGTGCAAAGTCATCCGTTCTCGCGATAAATGCCCACTCATCGCTACTGGTAAGAATATTGCCCGCGTCACGAAGATGTTCGTCGTATGACTCATTCGGCCATAGGGCATATCGCATCTGGGCCCAGTCACCCTGGTCATCTCTCTGCATTTGCTTGATTGCGATATTTGCCATCGAGATCCTCGCCTCGGCACACAAAACTTCGAGTTAATCTATCACTGCTGGTCTTCACCCAACTGAGTCCATGCAATAACAGCGGCGCCAGCTTGAATGACCAATGCAATCGCGAAAACGACCACGTTGCCATTCAACCCTAAAATCAAGCCCTCACCCACTTCATCAGACAGCGATCCGCCATACGCACCCATAGCAAAGGTTGCGACAAAAAAGGTCCCGAGTGCGATGAGGCCCAGAACGCTAGCCGTTCGAAGGCGATCCACGGCTCGACCGCTCTTGTGCCAACATAAAATAAGGACCCAGGCCCCCATAGCGGCCAAAGTGGATAGCAGCCAAACCCCATGAAAGCGGGCATGGGGCGCCCATAAATCGTTAAATATATGGCCGTCGCCGAGATCAACGAGTGCTGGGGTGAAACCGTACGCTAAGGCGGAAATTGTTAAGAGTATGCGGCAGATATTCATCATTACGGGGCCCCAGTGATGGAATGTTGCAAAGCCTGATTGAGAAACAATGAGCGCCCAGTACCAACTGTGTCAATTCAACGCATAAGTCCGCCGTGGGTCAAAAATATGTTTAGAAAGCGCCCGCGTTTGTCCGCTGAGGGTCCACTCCCCTGAACGATATAAGTAGCGTGGTCTATGAAAAAGAAATTGGTGAGCCCAGCAGGACTCGAACCTGCGACCCGCCGATTAAGAGGCTACAGATGTTGCACCAATAATTGACCCAGTCGCGGCAATACCGGTAGCCAATGTGTCCCGTCTACTAATCATGACCGCGGTCCCTTTTTTTTATGCTTAGGCATGGTCAGCTTCATCCAAACGGCACCCAGACGTGTTAGCAAATCGTCCTGGTTTTTAGTTTCGTCGTCGCTACTGAAGAACATAATTATCATGTAGGTGACACCAAGAATAAGAGGGAGCGCAAAGGCTATCAGCGCGTCCCCTCTTTTTTCTCCAGCGTAGTAAAATACTGCGCCGAGAAAGAGCAAACAAATGAGTGCCTGCCAATGGCGCAAAATTTCTTTAATTAATCTGAGTATGGCTTTCACCGATGCGTGTTAACTATATTTCGTTGCGCAACTTCGCCAAGTAAGCATCGTATGGCGCGGTTTGTCTACGGTGACTTACCACCCCAGATAACTAGAGCAAAATCCATCGAATCATATGAATTATACAGGTTTCTCAAACTCGAGAATGGCCTTATGAGCAGTCAAGACCAGCAGGACTCGAACCGTGTCGGCGCAGCCGAGCCGTATATTGTAAAGAGGTTCGAGACCCTATTTAGTGACATCTACGCCAGTTCAACTTCTCAGTGAAGTTGGTGAGCCCAGCAGGACTTGAACCTGCGACCCGCTGATTAA
>JABJAH010000022.1 GCA_018666155.1 Rhodospirillaceae bacterium
ACTCAGCCCGTCCATGGGCGTAGCGCAACACGGGAGCGCTAACGTCGATGGCGTGAACCTCGGCATCCGGATACTCCTGCGCAAAGGGCACCGTGTTTTGCGCCACCGTGCATCCAACGTCGAGTACCTTCGTCGGTGCAAAGTCCGGGAAGCGAATTTTTAAATACTTGGTCAGGGAGCGCCCAATAGTATCGCAATAGGGGCCGCCATGCCCGCCCGCGTATACATAAACGCCGCGGTCGTAGAGTGCGCCCTGGGAGACATCATTTTCCGCGCGCTCCGTGTAATAGCTTCCGGGCATCAAATGGATGTCGCTGGCCGTGACATAGCGCGGCACTTCAATAGATGGATCAAGCGTCAACGACCCTTTGGTGTTAGTGCCTGGTTTTGGGTTTGCTCGTGCGTTGAGCCCCGGTTGAGCCCGCTCAATCGATGGAATCACCGAATCCCAGATCATTTCCTGGACCGAGCGCATCATGCTCGACCAAGTACGGCAATAGGGGTCCGCCATCATTGCGTGACGCACTTCATGTTCGTCTGCTGGCGCGCGCCCATTATCCTGCTCAAAACCGGGTTTAACGCGAGATTCGTAGACACCCCGCAGCCCGCTTCCGATTTCTTGCAAGGTGTACATCCGCAGCGCCGACACATAGGTCTGGAGTGCATACTCGTCGTGGGTTGATTCAACAGATAAGCCGTGTCGCGCTTGAGGTGTCATGGGGCTCTCCAAAGACAGTGAAGCACACAGTCTAAGATGTAATCACGACGAGTCTAGAGACCCTTAAAGCTAGGGGTCGGCAGGCGGAGGTTGGACGACGATCAGACGATGGCCGCCGGGCTCAACCAGAATCATCTCTTTCTCAGGGGGGTAGTCTTCGGCCTTCGCGGCCTCCTCCGGCGACATCAACACCGTGTAGCCACCGGCTATAGCGCGCTGATAGACCGCGTTCACATCCTTTACAGAGAGCGCGAGAGTTGTGGCGTTGCGAGTGTTGGAGGCCGCATCAATGGTCATGCCGGGCGCGTTGACCAGGACCAGTGCGCCGATCTGGTTGCGGTCATTCAGAGGTAGCAGCGTTATGTCGACATCGTCCGGCGCGCCGATGGCTTTGCGCAGTACCGGGCTGTTGTACACAATCCTCCCGCCGACCTTCATATTCAGGACATCAACAAAGAACTTTGCCGAGGCATCTAAATCGGCGACCGGCATTGTTGGCCGTCTCAGATCAGCAATGGTCAGGTCTTCATGTCCGTCGGCCCAAGCGCTTGTGCAAGCGACAAACGACATCAATGCAGCAGCCAGTAGGCGCATTTCGTCAGCCCTTAAACCGGAACTGTGCCCGGGTTGTATTCGAACAAACCAATGCTCTCTTCGTTTTTGTGTTTCGAGTCGTCGTATTCGCTCGGATTATCGCTTTGCAGCCGCGCCCGTGCCTCGCGTGACATGAGCAGGACATAGTTGGCCCGCTCTTTGCGGGCGGCCTCGTAACGGGTCAGGGCCTCATCAATTGTGTCTGACGCCGCAAAGGCTCGACCAAGAATCACTCCATCTTCGATGCCCATGGCCGCTCCCATGCCCATAAACGGTAACATCGGATGCGCGGCGTCGCCGCTCAAGGTAACCCGGCCCTTGGTCCATTGGTCCAGGGGGTCGCGGTCGTATAGGGCCCACTTAAACACTTTGTCCTTCGGCGCGGCTTTGATCAGATCGCTGATGCGCGGGTGCCAGTCGCCAAACTCTTCCATCAGTTCTTCATGCTTAACAGGGATGGACCACCCTTCTTCGTCCCAGCCATCACGGCGAACGAAGGCGACAAAGTTGATCAAGCTACCATCGCGAACGAGGTAGCGCGTAAAGGCCTTGCGCGGCGCTATGGCCACGCCTGAGGCGGGCGTCACGACGTCATCCGATAGGTCACCTTTGTTGACTAGGCCGCGGTAGGCCACGTTGCCCGTAAACTTTGGGTCTTCCGGCCCGAACATATCGTTGCGCACGGCTGAACGAATTCCGTCAGCGCCAATAACGACGTCACAGGTTGCGGTGTTGCCATTGGTGAACGTGATTTCGATTCCGTCATCTGTCTCGACACAACTCGAAAATGCATGGTCAAGAACAAGGCAATCGGGATCTTTGGCCGTGGCCGCTGCGGACAGCATGTCATGCAAGTCGGCGCGATGAATTTGGTAATAGTACGCGCCATATTTTTCGTAGGGAATTTCGCCGCGCTTGGTCTCAACCAGCACCTCCCCAGTTTGATAGTGCATGATGGCTTGAGACGCAGGAATATTTGCGCGTTTTTTTAGTTCGTCCGCAAGCCCCACATACTCGAGTCCGTGCGTGGAATTTGGACTGAGGGTTAATCCAGCGCCGACCTCGCCGAGCTGAGGCGCTAGTTCATAGACGACGGGTTTGAAGCCATTCTTCTGGAGAGAGAGGGCAGCTGTGAGGCCCGCCATTCCCGCGCCGATCACTGCGATCCGTATATCTTTCATGGGTGCGTCGATCCCTAACAAACTTAAATTTATTTTGTCACTCACCTAAAGCGCATTCGCGGGGCCACGACAATCGCTTGCTCGGAAAAAACCGAGTAGCGGTCGTCCCCCCGCAATTCTTAGTGTGAAAGACGTGCTTTGCAGGCGTGAGTTATTTCCATGCGCCGTAGGTGTACCAGCGCGCGCTTTCGCCAACGCGGGCCGCTCTACCTTTAGCGACGGTTGGATTTTTAACCGCTTCATCAAAGAACTCCGGCGACGAGCGATCGAGATCAGGAATTGAGACCTGAAAGAATTTATCCTGCTCGAATCCCGCACCAGTGACCCACTCTTCCGGATCAAGGCTGGTGTACGTCTTATAGAAGGGCTCGTTGTTATAGTAAGCGTCCCAATCGATATAGAACGCGTCGAAGTCATCCATGTTCGCGACCGGTGTTAGTTCCGTATGCGCCATCATGCCGCCCGTTGAGAGCACCCGCTGACATTCTTCCAGAATTTTCGGGTACGCCTTACGCGACGTCTCATGAAAAATGATGCAGGAATAGATCAGGTCGAACGACCCGTCTTCAAAGTCTAGGTCTTCCGCATTCATTTGGTGAAAGTGGATGGGCTTTTCCAAAGTCTCAGCGCGTGCGTGCCCATAGCGCAAGGACGGAGCGCTAACATCGATGGCATGCACTTCAGCATCCGGGAATGCGTCGACAAACGGCACGGTCGATGTGCCAATCGTGCAGCCCAATTCTAGTATTCTCTTTGGCTTAAAGTCGGGCCAGCGCGCTTTGATGTAGGCGGCCATCGTCCGGGGAATCCCATCGGCGAAGGGTCCGGCGGCACCGCCATTGTAAACAAAGCGTCCCCGGTCATAGAGGGCGCCCTGGGTCGCATCGTTTTCCGCTCGCTCCGCATGATAATTGCCAGGCATGCGATGGATATCGGCTGCGTCTAGGTACCGCGGCATCTCTACGTCAGGATTAAGAGCCAGTGAGCCAAATCGCGCATTAACCCCGCGCACCCTTTCATTGAGATCGGGTTGGGCGCGTTCAATGCCAGGACGAACCGAGTCCCACACCATATCCTGACAATTGACCATCATGGTGGACCAGGTCCGGCCGTAGTGGTCAGCCATCATGGCTTTATGAATTTCAGTTTCGTTTTTGGGAATGCGGCCGTTTTCTTTCTCGAATGTCGGTTTAACGCGGCTTTCGTATACGTCGCGCATGCCGCCGCCGATTTGGTTGAGGATATGCATGCGCAAGCGTGACACGTAGTGCTGCCGGTTCATCTCGTCGTGGGATCCGGTCACCAAAAAATCGTGTTCATGTTGCAGAGGCATTGGTGTGGTCCTACTTCCAAGCGCCGTACATATTCCACATCACCATCTCGCCCCAATGGCCGTGGGTTCCGGTGGCGCTTTCTGCTGTTTTTGCGTAGCGATCAAATTCTTCATCTGAGACGCTGCCGAAATCAGGGGCGGCAATGTGGATGTATTTATCCGCATCAAATCCTGCCTTGACGCAGGATTCACCGACGTCGGTGCGCATCCAGGTCGAGAGGAAGGGTTCGTTGTTGTAATAGGTGTCCCAATCCAGTCGGAACGCACTGTAGGGGTCCATGCCTTCGGTGCGCGGCACTTCCATGTGCAACATCATGCCACCTGGTTTCAGCAGGCGATGGCTTTCTTGCAGTATATTTTCCAATCCGGTCCGTGACGTTTCATGAAACAAAATGCAGGAGACGATGAGATCAAAACTTTCATCTTCAAAGGACGTGTCTTCCGCATTCATTTGATGAAAATGGCAGGGCACACCTAGTGCTTCGGCGCGGGCATGGCCGTAGCGCATGCACGGTGCCGCAACGTCAATGGCGTGTAACTCCGCATCGGGAAAGACATCGGCATAGGGCAGGGTGTTGTTCCCCACGGTGCACCCTAAATCCAAAATCTTCTTTGGTTTGAAGTCGGGCCAGCGACGCTTGATGACTTCTGCCTGGCTGCGCCCGTTGTTGTCGCAAAGAGGGCCTGCGAACCCACCTTGATAGAGGTATAACCCGCGATCAAACAAGGCCGCCTGGCTGGTATCGTCTTCGGCTCGCTCCGTGTGGTAATTGCCCGGCATAAGATGAATGTCGCTGGCTGATACGTATCGCGGCACCTCAACGTCGGGGTCGAGGGATACGGATCCCAGTTTGGAGTTTAGGCCG
>JABJAH010000023.1 GCA_018666155.1 Rhodospirillaceae bacterium
ACCATCGACCGCCGTGATTTCTTTGCCGGAATTGGCGCCGGTGCCATGGGAGCGCTAGGCGGGTCTATGCTCGGCGGCAAGGAAGCCCACGCGAACTGGGGTTTGGTTGCTCCGGGCCCTGTGCCGGGGGAAGACTTTGACGGCCGCAGTCTGGTGAATAAGGCGCGGGCCTATGAAATCATGGAGCGGGAAGGCCTCGACGGTATTGTCGCCCTTAATCCGGTCAACGTGTTCTACCTCGGTAACTATTTTTCCTACGAGCTGCAGAAGCTGCGCGCTATTCCCAGTTTCGCGGTTATGCCACGTGATCCCGATAAGCCGTCTTTTCTGGTCGTCTCAGGTTCAGACCTTTGGTTTATCGCCAATGCAGACCGGGAACATCCTGAAATTATTCCCTACGGT
Organism: Rhodospirillaceae bacterium; assembly: GCA_018666155.1. Lineage (GTDB taxonomy): Bacteria > Pseudomonadota > Alphaproteobacteria > Rhodospirillales > Rhodospirillaceae > WLXB01. Next base: position 403 of record JABJAH010000023.1, read on the forward strand.
GCACCCGCAGGATGGGAGAACTATCGCAACCCGGACCTGTGGAACCAAGAACCCGAGGCCCTCAACTTTTCGCGTATGCCTGAAAATACCGATGCTCTCACCGAGATCGAAAAGGGCTGGTACGAAATGGAAAAGCGCTGGGAGTCTGGTAAAGCCGCGACCCCAGAATGGGGGCTCGTTCACGCCCTCAAGGAATCTGGCCTCATCAATGGCAAGATTGGGGTGGATGACATGCGCATCGCAGACATCCTCAACACCCTCGGCCAAGACACCGTGACCTGTGTACCCGGCGACAACACCTTCCGTAAAATTCGTATGGTGAAGTCCGATGTTGAAATCGGCCACATGCGTCGTATCGCGCGGGCCAATCAAGATGCCTGTATGGCGATGTTGTCCCAAGTCAAAGTCGGCATGACCAAAGACGATTTCGACAGCATATTCATCGTCGAGGCCGCCAAGCGCGGCGCCAAAGCCATGTGGATTGCCTCAGGCACCATCGGTGGGTTTCGTCATGGCGAGGTGGTCGAAGGCCAGGCCATGATGGTCGACGCGGTCAGCCAAATTAACTTTTATCATGGCGACTTCGGGCGGACCTGGTGTGTCGGCGAGCCGCCGAAGGAGCTACAAGAGCGCATCCGCCTCACCACCATCGCCCGTGAAGTGGCCCACGATATTGTGCGCCCGGGCCTGAAGTACTCCGAACTGCGTGACACGGTCACAGCAGCTGTTAAGAAGGCCAGCCCGTCTGGCTGGGCGATGGGAGTCGGGCCGCACACGGTCGGGCTACAGCATACGGATCAGTCCTATCGCGATGGTCTGCCTTTCGTCGTCGGAGAGGATCACACGTTCCAGGAAAACATGACCCTGACCATCGATTTGCCTCAGGTCGAAATCGGCTGGGGCGCGACTCATCTGGAAGATTTGATCACCATCACCAAGGATGGCTACGAGCCGCTGGCCACGATGAGTGATCCGCTGATTATTCTCTAGGGCAGCAGCGCTTTCACGTCGTCAGGCGTCAAACCCCGCTCTTGCATCGCGCGTAGGGTGGCGGCCTGATCCCGCTTGGCCAGCCGTTTGCCATCGTCGCCGGTGATCAAGGGATGATGTCGGTAAACCGGCGGGGTGAGATCCAACAAGGCGTAGAGAAGCGCGTGCAATCCAGCGGCCTCGCGCAAGTCCTCGCCCCGCGTGACGTGGGTCACGCGTTGTTCGGCATCATCCAGTACTGACGATAGGTGATAGCTTGTGCCGCTGTCTTTGCGGCCGAGGACGACATCACCAAACCGCTCCACGTCGGCCGGTGTTTTAGTTGATCCGCCTTTGGTCTCCTCAATGAAAGACAGGTCAGAAAACCCATCTCCCAACGCCTTCGCGGCTTCACTGAGGGACAAGCGCCAGGCGTAGGGTTTGCCCTCTAACAAGTTGTCGCGTTCTTCCAGCGCGGCCAGAGGCACGCTCCGGAACGCTCCAACCGGCGCGTCATGGGGTGCGCTCATGGCCTGTTCAATGTCCTTGCGGGTCTTAAAGCAGCGATAGACCAGGCCCCGATCCTGCAGGTCGGCAAGTCGGGCTTCGTAAACCGCCATGCGTTCGGATTGTCGAAGGACGAGATCTTCCCAGGCTAGGCCTAGCCAAGATAAATCTTCAAAGATCGCGGCATCGTATTCGGGTCGGCAGCGGATTTGATCGATGTCCTCAATGCGCAACAGAAATCGGCCTTGGGCCGCCCTGGCTTGATCAAAGTTGATCAGAGCCGAATACGCATGGCCGAGGTGCAGATACCCGGTTGGTGACGGCGCAAAGCGCGTTACGATTTTCATCAGTTATAAATACAGGGAGAAGAGGTCTAGGCGTTAAGGTTAGTTCTGACGCCGGGCTGCGCGGCCTTCTTCTTTTCCGACGCTTTCTTCTGGGCTAGTTTTTTAGCCGACTGCTTGGGCGGCGGGATATCTGTGCCGAACAGGGTTGCGAAAAAGCCGGGTTTCTTCTGTTCTCCGCTCTCACCCTGCAAGGCGGCCGCTTCTTCTCGATAGATCTGCAATGCCTTGACCGAGATCTTGCCGCCAAGGGCTTTCGTAACAGCAGATTCAAGGGCGCCAGGCGCAACGGGTTTACGCAAAAATCCGTTGATGTTGAATTCCGCGGCCCTCTTATAAACTTTCATACTGGTGTAGGACGTCACCACCACCAAGGGCAGTTCTCTAACCCGTTTCTTCTTGTGCTCGCGGACGGTTCTAATGAATGAAAGACCGCTCGCGCCTGGAAGCATCAGATCAACCAGCGCAATACTGATTTCAATATCCGCGTCTTCCACAAAGCCCAAGGCATCTTCGGCGTTACGCACCGGAATTGTGTCGCCCACACCGATCTTATCCAGCAGGGCGCATATTACCGTGCTGATCACCTCTTCATCTTCGATGACTAAGGCTGTGACCTTCCTGAAATCGATACCAGAGTCTTCACCGGCTTGGTCTTCAGTTTGATGCTCTGGGGATGTGGAATCAGATGACATATATGAGGCTACGGTCGGCTAAGGGTCTAATTAAGAACGCTCGAGGGGCTCGGTCCGCTACAGCACCAGGCTCCGGTTACCAGTTTACTCAACCCACGCCACAGGTTCACCCCTAAATGCCATTTTTTTTCTGATTTCACCAAACGAGAAACACTCAAGGCTTTGAGCGCCTAGGTCGATGCGGCAATTTTTGTATCCAAACCAAGGGTTTGCATGAATTGTCCGGCGCTGCGCCATAAAGTGAATAACCGGGCACGATCCGGGTTTGAGACGCGGTGCGTAGGTTGAGGGCCAGCCTGAGAAAAGGTGCCCGCATGATGACGACCCTCAGTTTGCGGTTGAGAGTTGCGCCTCCAATTCAGCAATCCGGTCGTTCAACGGTGCTGTTATTTCGGCTATCTCCGTCTCTGTATATCGGCGCGTGATGTGCTGTGGGCAGTTCACGTCCCAGGCCTTAATCGTAAAGATAATCGCTTGTTCAGGCTTACCTTTGTAATCCGTATCGGTGAGTTGCTCGATCAAAGCCTCGTCGTCGTCGATGACCTTCGCCGTGCCCCAAATTTTGATGCGCCGGCGATTGGGGTAGTCCATTAGAAAAATGTAGGCCTTGTTGTTGTCCAGCAAGTTGCCCGTGCTGAGGTACTGCCGGTTTCCTTTGAAGTCGGCGAAGGCCAGGGTGTGTTCGTCCACGACTTTTAGGAAGCCAGGCTTGCCGCCGCGATGTTGGATATAGGGTTGGCCGTCATCGCTGGCTGTGCCGAGGTAAAAAGAATCCCGTTCGCTGATAAATTCGGCCAGGTCTTCGGTTACCGTGTCTTTCCAACCGCCCTTTTGTTCCATCTTGGCGTAGTTCTCGCGTGAGCCCTTTTGCTCCTGAACGGTTTTGACCGTTGGGGTAAAGGCGATGTCGCTAATCTGTTGGGTCATGGTCTTTTCCTTTTACTTTGACACAAGCGCGGGTCCCACACTGAGGGGGAGGAGTGATACCCGCGCCGATGCCGACGGATTTGATTAGGCCGCGAGAGCGACCGCAGTTTTTTGCATCGGGATAAAGCCGGGCAACGCTTCAATCCGGGCTAGCCAGGTGCGGACGGCGGGGTAGGGCTCGAGTGAGACGTCGCCCTCGGGGGCGTGCGCGATGTAGGCGTATGCCGCGACGTCGGCGATGGTCGGGTTGGCGTCGGCCAACCAGGCACGGCCGGTTAAATGTTTTTCCAACACGTCGAACAAACCGTAGGCGATGGTTTTCGCCTGCTCTGGGTCGTAAGCCGCGCCGAATACGGTGACGAGACGGGCAGTCGCTGGTCCGTTGTTGATGTCACCGGCGGCAATCGACAACCACTTCTGGATTTCAGCGCTGATGTCCGGGTCGTCAGGATACCAGGTGTTCTTAGCGTAGCGTCGAGCCAGGTAGACAAGAATGGCGTTTGAATCGGCGATCACGACGCCTTCATTGGAATCGTCGGCTATCACCGGCACTTTGCCGAAGGGATTGATCTTCAGAAAGTCGGTGGTCTTTTGCTCGCCTGTGAGCAAATCGACTTCGACCAGTTCGTGGTCTTGTTGGATGAGGGACAAGAATAGCTCGACCCGATGTGAGTGGCCTGAGAGGGGGTGGCGGTAGAGTTTAATCATGGCGGTTTCCTTTTCTGCGATCATGAACGGCGACCAGCGCCGGTTTGGAGTGGCAGGTCCGTCTTGGCTCGGCCTGATGACAGAGGTGTACCGCAACTCGATTACATTGATTATCCGGGAAAAAAGGACAATACTATCAACGTAATGTTGATAAATAGGGCTGGAGCGGGCGTGTGGATACAATCGTAGGCATGAAAGCCTTCGCCCGGGTGGTTGAAAGCGGCAGTTTTACTGAGGCTGCCCGCCGTCTGGGGATCTCGACCGCGCTTGCCAGCAAGTACGTACGCCAGCTGGAATCCCGCCTGGGGGCCCAATTGCTCAACCGCACCACCCGCAGCGTCAGCCCGACAGAAGTTGGCCGCGCTTACTGGGAGCGCTGCAACCGCATCATCACTGAATTTGAAGAGTTGGAGGACTCCGTCGCTGACCAGCATGGGCAACCGCGGGGGCAATTGCGCATCGCGGGGTCCCGGGCCTTCGGCGAAGATATGCTGGTGCCGGCGATCGGCTCATTCTTGGAGAATTACCCTGACATTACTGTGGACCTTACCCTTGATGAGCGAATGGTCGACATTGTTGCCGAGGGGTTCGACATGGCGATCCGGGTTGGCGAGCTGGCGGACTCATCCCTGATCGCCCGGCGTGTCGCGGCCTATCCTTACTTCATCTGCGCGTCGCCGAAATATCTGGATGCCAACGGCACGCCAAAAACGCCACAGGATTTGTCCGCGCATAGCTGCATCATCAATACGGGCATCTCCCCCGCCAACCAGTGGCAGTTCGCGATCAACGGTCAGAAGACACAGATCACCGTGCCGCCGTCCGTTAGGGTGAATACAGCGCGGGCGACGGCGACGCTGATCAAAGCCGGACGAGGCATCGGTCTTTGCCTGTATTCAACGGTGAAGGATGATCTGGCGTCCGGTGATCTTGTCCGCGTGCTGCGCAACTTTGAGGCCTATGACCGGAGCGTCTACGCGGTCTATCCCCAAAGCCGTCATTTGTCAGGCAAAGTCCGCGCCTTTGTTGATCACCTGCTTGCGACGTTTGCACAGTATCGAACGTAAGCCAGCACGCTCTGGTCGACGTTAAAACGTATGTGATTCTCGCGCAGTGAGGCGCGACTTTAGACCATACTCGTTTGTATATTTTTTAAGGCGTTGATCTGCGTCAGGAAAATTTCAAAAAAGGTGTGGTGTATGGGCTCGTTCCTCGCAAAAAGCACAGAACTCTTTTTGATCGCTTAAGCCTTGCCGACGAACACAAGGTATTCTTGCTCCGTCTTGACCTCGACACCAAATTCTTCGGCTTTCTTGAGCTTCGATCCGGCCCCAGGTCCGGCGACAACCAGATCCGTTTTTGCCGACACTGAGCCTGCCACCTTAGCCCCCAACGCTTGTGCCCCGGCCTTGGCTTCACTCCGGCTCATGGTTTCCAGCGTACCTGTGAACACCACAGTCTTTCCGGCGATGGGAGAACTGTCCGTATCCGGCGCATCGAAATCTTCGATGTTTAGTTCACGCGCTAGTCCGTCGAGAACGTCCTGATTGTGAGCTTCCGCAAAGAAGCCGAGCAGATCCTCAGCAACCGCTGCGCCGATACTCTCAATATTGAGGAGGTCCGCATAGGCATCGCTCTCCCGGTCTTGAGCGGTGCTCAGGGCCTCGCTCAGCGCAGGGAGTGATCCATACGCCTGGGCCAGCAGCCGGGCGGTCGCTTGACCGATCTGGCGGATACCCAGGGCGAAGAGAAAGCGGTCGAGACCGATGGTGCGCTTCTCGTTGATCGCGGTGAATAAGTTTTCTGCCGAGGTTTTACCCCAGCCTTCACGGCTTTTCAGCGGCGTCAGGTTGTCCGGGTTCGCGTTCCGCTTCTCCAGGGTGAAGATGTCGACCGGATTCTTAATCGTGCCGTCTTCAAAGAACCCTTCGATATTTTTTGCGCCGAGGCCTTCGATGTCGAAAGTATTGCGGGACACGAAATGCTTGAGCCGCTCAACTGCCTGTGCCGGGCAGATAAGGCCGCCAGTGCAGCGCCGCACGGCTTCGCCTTCTTCGCGCACTGCTAGGCTGTCACAGATCGGACAGGTGCTGGGGTAGGCATAGGCTTTGCTGCCCTTAGGGCGTTTGTCGGTTAGCACTTGCACCACTTGCGGTATGACATCACCGGCGCGTTGAATGATCACCGTGTCGCCTTCGCGAATATCCTTGCGCGCGATTTCATCTTCGTTGTGCAACGTAGCGTTAGACACAACTACCCCACCCACATTGACGGGTGTCAGGCGGGCGACAGGCGTGAGCGAGCCGGTGCGGCCGACTTGGATATCGATCTTTTCCAGAACGGTTTGGGCCTGCTCCGCCGGGAACTTATGGGCCGTTGCCCAGCGTGGTGCGCGGCTAACAAAGCCCAACCGCTGCTGCCAGTCGAGCCGGTTGACCTTGTAGACCACGCCATCGATGTCGTAGGGCAGTGAGGCTCGCTGTTCGCCGATTTCGGTGTATGCCGTCAGCACATCTTCAACAGAGGTACAGACGCGGGTGAGGGGATTGGTTGAGAACCCCCAGGCCTTTAGGCGATCAATATAGTCTTGCTGACTGTCCCAATCGAGCGGTTCCGCTTCACCCCAGGCATAGGCGAACAATGTCAGGGGACGGGATTTGGTGATCTCCGGATCAAGCTGGCGTAACGATCCGGCGGCTGCATTGCGCGGGTTGGCAAAGACTTTAGCCTCTTTCTCTTCCTGGGCCGTGTTAAGGGCTTGGAAGTTCGCTTTGGTCATGAAGACTTCGCCGCGCACTTCTATCACCTTCGGCACGTCTTTGGCCGGGCCCATGAGCATGTCGGGCATACCCTGAATGGTCTTCAAGTTGGCGGTGATGTCTTCACCGACCTGCCCGTCTCCGCGCGTTGCGCCGACGACAAAGCGACCACTTTCGTAGCGAGCAGAGAACCCAAGGCCATCGATCTTCGGCTCCGCAATCACGTCTACTTGTTCATCTTCACCCAGACCGAGAAAGCGCCGGACCCGGGCATAGAAGTCGGCCACGTCGGCCTCATCAAACACATTGCCGAGCGAGAGCATCGGGACACTGTGCTGGACCTTTGTGAAGCCTGATGAAGGCGCGGCACCGACTTTGCGGCTGGGGCTATCGCCGCGGATGAGGGCCGGGAAGTGGGCTTCGATCGCGGCGTTCCTTGCTTTTAGAGCATCGTACGCGGCATCAGAGATCACCGGGGCGTCGTCCTGGTGATAACGCTGATCGTGGTCGGCCATCTCTGCCGCTAAGCGAGTGAGTTCTGCCGTGGCATCTGGCTCAGTGAGGTCGTCGACGGAGATAGCAGCGAGATCGTTGGCCATCCGCTCAACTGCCTGTCATCAACATTTCTGCCGCCGCGCGCGCTTCGTCGGTCACATCAGTTCCAGCGAGCATGCGGGCAATTTCTTCCCGGCGTTCGTCGGGCGTGAGCGGCACGACCCGTGTGGCGGTAATCTTGCCGTCGGTCACCTTTGAGACCCGCCAATGGTGTTGTCCGCGCGCTGCGACCTGCGGCGAGTGAGTCACGACAAGCACTTGTACACCGTCGGCAAGACGGGCGAGGCGTTCCCCAACGGCGCTCGCCGTGGCGCCGCCGATGCCGGAGTCCACTTCGTCAAACACCATCACCGCTGGCGGCTGGCTGTCTGCCAGCACAACTTTGAGGGCGAGAAGAAATCGCGCCAGTTCACCGCCCGACGCAATTTTATTTAGCGGACCAGGCGGCAGGCCGGGGTTGGTGCTGACCTCAAACACGATCCGATCAGACCCCGTTGCAGACCATTCATTGTCCGGCAATAAATCGATAGCGACGCCGAAGGAGGCGTCATTTAGGCGCACCGGCGCGAGCTCTTTGGAGACTGCCTTCGCCAGAGCAGCGCTCGCTTTGGTGCGGGCCTTGGTCATCGCTTTGGCCGCGGTTACAAAACTATTGCGCGCCGTTTGTTCTGCTTTGGCGAGGCGGATGAGGTTGTCTTCACCGCCTTCGACGGCAGCAAGCTTTTCCTGAAGTGTTACCAGGTGTGCTGCCAGATCATCCACCGCGACACCGTGCTTGCGTGCTTCTGCTTTGAGTGCGAACAAACGTTCTTCGGCGGTTTCCAATTCCGCGGGGTCGAGATCGAAGGCTCGGGCTGCGGCCTCAAGCGCCGATTGGGTTTCAGACAGCTCAATAGACGCCCGCTCCAAGGCCGCGCAGACAGCATCTAATCGGCCCTCAGCCTTTGGCGCAGCGCGGTCGAGTTCACCCTGTGCAGTTCTGACAGCACCATCGACATCTACGTTTTCTGACAACGCCTGACGTGCCGCCTCGATAGCGGCCAGTATTTGCTCACCGTGGCGGAGCATTGCGCGCTTTGCAGCCAGGTCAGCTTCCTCACCCGGAACGGGGGCCAACTTTCCCAGAATGTCGACTGCAGCCCGCAGTGTTTCTTCCTCTGCTATAGCGTCCTGCATAAGCCGTTCTGCATCTCGCCAGGCGGTGAACGCCTTTCGCCAAGTCTGCCAGGTCCTTGTACAGGCTTTGTCGTGCTCAGCGCCGCTGGTAGCGCGCCTGAAACGGTCTAGAACTTCGATATGTGTGCCGGTGTCCATCAAACCGTGGGCATCAAACTGTCCATGCACTTCAACCAGTGCATTTCCAGCCTGTCTGAGTAAGCCAACGCTGACCGTCTGATCGTTGATGTAAGCGCGGCTGCGACCGTCTTTTCCGAGGCTGCGACGGAGGACGACCGTATCGTCTTCCAAGGCAAGATCGTGTTCCGAGAGTATGGCGCGAGCGGGGTGAGCAGGGGGCAGGTCAAAGGTTGCTGCAACGGTCAGTCTGTCAGCGCCGGGCCGAATAAGCCCGGTGTCGCCGCGCTCTCCAAGAGCGAGCCCCAATGAATCAAGAAGAATGGATTTGCCGGCGCCGGTTTCGCCTGTGAGAACGCCAAGGCCCTCGGAAAACTCGAGATCGAGTTTATCGATCAGTACAACGTCGCGAATGGTGAGCGAGGCAAGCATTATCCTGCTGTCTTACTAGAAGCTCCACCAAGGCTTCTCATCTTCAGCAGCCTGTGCAGCTTCCCGTCGTTGTTCACGAACATTACGATCAACCCCAGCCAGCCGATAGGCGTCTTCGTACCAATCGCTGCCCGGGTAGTTGAAGCCGAGGACTGCGGCCGCGCGTTTTGCTTCTGCGCTAAGCCCGAGCGACGTATACGCTTCGGTCAACCGGAACAGGGCCTCTGGGGCGTGAGTAGTGTCGCCGTACTCTTCAACGACCTCTTTAAACCGGTTGATCGACGCGAGGTAGTGCTGGCGCTGCAGGTAGAAGCGGCCAACCGCCATTTCTTTACCGGCAAGGTGATCACGGGTCAGGTCAATTTTGAGGCGAGCGTCACGGGAATACGCCGTGCCGGGGAACCGGGTAATGACATCCTCCAGAGCAACCAACGCCTGTTGAGTCATGTCCTGATCTCTTTGTACGTCGGAGATCTGTTCGTAAAAACACAAGGCCTTCAAATAGTAGGCGTAGACGACGTCTCGGTTACCGGGGTGAACCTGAATAAACCGATCCAGTGACGCCGTTGCGTCGTCATACTTGTTGTTCATGTAGTGTGAATAAGCCGCCATCAATTTCGACTTGGTGGCCCACACGGAATAGGGATGCTGGCGCTCGACCTCGTCGTAGTACAGCGATGCGTCCCGAAAGCGGCCATCTTCCAGGTATTCGGTGGCTTGGTTGTAGATCTCGTAAACCGTCAGTTCTTGGTATTCGAGCTCGTCATCAGATGAGCACGCACCAAGCGCGAGCACGACGCAGGTCGCGAGCGTTATACGAATTCTGTGTGCTGAGAGACGGAATGCCATAGCCGATATACGCAATCATGAAAGGGGCGGCTAGTATACCACCGCAAATTCGGCTGTCAGCAGGGCTTAATTACCCTGCGGTCGCTTGCCGTAGAGGTTGATCCCAGGTCTGCCCGGTGTCTGAAGCGTTGCTTTCCGGCGCTTCGATGAGGTCCCAGTTGCTGTCCTCAGCAAAGACCAGCCGGAGAAGATTGGCAGTATCTGCGTGGCTTGAGCAAAAGCCCTGGAACTCACCAACAATGCGATGGCCGGTGAGATAGAGATCACCGATGGCATCCAAGACTTTGTGGCGGACAAATTCGTCCGAATGACGCAATCCATCTTCGTTCAAAACCCGGTCGCCATCGACCACAATAGCGTTTTCAAGGCTGCCGCCGCGCGCCAAACCGGCTTCGCGGAGAGCGGTCACGTCGGACAAAAAACCGAACGTGCGCGCTTTGCTGATTTCAGCTTTAAAGACGTCGCGATCAATATCGAAGCTACAGGATTGCTGTCCAACTGCCGGCGCTGCGAAATCAATGTCAAAATTGAGCTTTAGGCCTGACTTTGCTGGAGCGAGTGTGACTTCTTTCGTGCCGTTGCTATAGACAACGGGCTTTAAAATTCTGAGATGTTTGCGCGGTACAGATTGTTCGGTTACGCCGGCGCATTCCATCAGGAAAATAAAGGGAGCAGCACTGCCGTCCATGGCCGGAACTTCCGGTCCATTTAGCTCGACCAACGCGTTGTCTATGCTCATGCCGTAGAACGCGGCCATCAAGTGCTCGACCGTGGCAACGCTGACGCCATTCTCTGCGGCGAGAACGGTGCACATGCGGCTATCGGCAATCCTGTCCCAGCGGGCTGGGATCTCAGATCCACCGCCGACCAAATCAATGCGTTTGAATACGATGCCGCTATTGGCAGGAGCAGGGTGCAACTTCATCGCGACCCGAACACCGGAATGCAATCCAACACCGCTACAGCCGATCGACGACTTTAGGGTGCGCTGAAGATTGGACGCTTTCGGGAGGTCTTGAGGAATCAATTCCGGGCTGGCACCGTTCAAGGTGCGAAGGTCGCTGACGTCATGGGCCATAGTTCACCGGTTCTATCTGTAACAAACAATATTAAGGCACACGTCTGCGCCCGCACAGCGACGGAAACAGTTGCTAACAACCCAGTAAGACCCATGCAACTCAATCATTGTTGCAGATTGTAACGCTTTGACAAGTAAAAACTTTCTGGCTTTTGGGCATCGTTTCGGGGCGATTATTTCGCCACTATTTTTGGGGTCTTAAAATGAGAAAAGGCCCGCCTATCGGCGAGCCCTTCCCCCTCCCGGTAGGTGGCCCATCCCCCTCAGCGGACCACCCCCACGGCTCTGTGTGTGCCTCTAGTTGGCTTGTCTCCTCAGAAAGGCTGGAATTTCCAGTTCTTCCTCATCATGAGACGTAACCGGCCGATCAGCTGGGTTTACTGAAATCGCCAAATTTGACTGTGGCGCAGGGGTCGGTTTTGCCAATGGTTTGGCTTCAGGCTTGGGTTGCGGGGCAGTTGCCCGCAACGGGGCTGCCTGGGGCGCTGGCGCAGCTTGAGGTGCCGCGACAGGAGTGGCTTCGGGTTTCCCCTTGGCCAGGCTGCGGTACCGACTGAATAGGCTCAATTTGCCGGCTTCGGGCTCAGTCGTATCAGTCGAGATCAGCGGTTTATCTGCCGCCGCCGGCGCAGCGGGTGCTGGCGCTGGAGCGGTTGCGATCGGTGCAGATTTTTCCTCAGCCGCAGGCATAGCCTTTGGCATCACTGGCGCCTTCGGAATGAAGGTGTCAGCAGGCAGACGAGGCGCAGGGGCCGCAGCTGCTTGAGGTTTTGGCGTGACAGCCGGCGCATTGGCCATCGCTTGTGCGATTTCATCGGTCTGTGCGGTCGGAGCACTCGCGATTACGCTTTCCCGGGCCGACTGGGCGACGCGGTCTGCGAAATCGGCCTCTGGCTGTGTGGTTGCACTTGCCGGAGCAAGGGTCGCTCCGGGTGTCGGTGCTGGCGCGGCAGGGATAGCTTCTGCCGGACCTGAACCGAACACGTTTCTGGCCATAACAGCCGGACGCATACTGGGTTGCTCGATTTTGATCTCCATCGGTTTTTCGGCAACCGCTTTGGTTTCATCCCTCACCAAGATGGGCTTGGGCATTTGACCAGCAGCGGCTTCAATACCAGTCGCAACGACGGATACCCGAATGCGGCCTTCCAGACTTTCGTCGAAGCAGGAGCCGAAGATGATGTGGGCTTCCGTTTCAACTTCATCGCGGATGCGATTGGCCGCTTCGTCGACTTCGAACAACGTGACATCCGATCCGCCAGTGATGTTGATGAGAACACCCTTGGCACCACGCATTGACGTGTCTTCGAGGAGCGGATTGGCAATCGCCGCTTCTGCTGCCTCGATGGCACGCTTTTCGCCTTCAGCTTCTCCGGTGCCCATCATTGCCCGGCCCATTTCCATCATCACGGTTTGGACGTCGGCAAAGTCTAGGTTGATTAGCCCAGGCATCATCATCAAGTCGGTGACACTGCGCACACCGGAATAGAGAACATCGTCCGCCATCTTAAATGCGTCGGCGAAGGTTGTTTTCTCGTTGGCGACCCGGAACAAGTTCTGGTTCGGGATGATGATGAGCGTATCAACGGATTGGGCTAGTTCTTCAATGCCCGCTTCCGCGATCCGCATGCGGTGAACCCCTTCAAATTGGAAGGGTTTGGTCACGACACCGACGGTTAGAATGCCGAGTTCGCGAGCGACTCTCGCGACCACGGGTGCAGCCCCAGTGCCGGTGCCGCCGCCCATACCGGCGGTGACAAAGGCCATGTTGGAGCCTTCGATGTATTGCCCGATTTGCTCAATGCAGTCTTCTGCAGCATGCCTGCCAATATCGGGGCGGGCACCCGCACCAAGTCCAGACGTGGTGTCTGGACCCAGCTGAATGCGGTTGTCTGACCGTGACAAAGACAAAGATTGAGCGTCTGTATTGGCGACGACGAATTCGACGCCATCCAATGAACTCTCGATCATGTTGTTGACTGCGTTGCCGCCGCCGCCGCCGACGCCGACTACTGTGATTTTTGGTCTCAGAAGCGGTTCCGCTCCTGATTGTGGGACGCTAATGTTTAATGTCATACCTTCCTCCAGGTTTGTATTCTTAAGCTCGAATGGACGTTTTTATTCGGTTGTTCCGATTTTTTTCCAGGTGTCGGCGGTGGGCCCGTCGCTAATTCGTTTTCCCTGGTTTTGCGTCCTCTCCTCATTAGAAATTCTCCTTCAGCCATTGCCCGATACGGCCGAAGCCGCGTCCTTTAGCCACCGCGTCGATGGCCGCTATGTCGGGAAGCGTTACGTGTTCGTTGACGGCGTAGCGCAGCAGGCCAGCCGTGGTGGCGAATGCGGGACCGGAAACGGACTCCGGTAAACCTTTGATCATCTTTGGTCGGCCAAGGCGGACCTGCTTATCAAGAACGAGCTCAGCAAGATCGCGCACGCCTTCCAACTGACTGGCGCCACCGGTAATCACGACACGCCGACCGGCGACGCGGCTATAGCCGCTCGCGTCCAGTAGGCCGCGTACCAGTTCGAAGGTTTCTTCGAGCCGCGGTTGAATGATCTGGACCAGCATCGATTTCGGCACTTCGTTGGCGCTGTTTTCATCGTCTTCGCCGACCAAGGGCACCTTGAGAAGCTCGCGGGTGTCCGATGGTGTTTGAACCACACTGCCGTATACGGTTTTGAGGCGTTCAGCCTTGGCGACAGGCGTCGACAGGCCTTTGGCGATATCACTGGTGACGTGATTGCCGCCAATGGGGACAGACTCAATAAAGTCGATGTGCCCTTCTTGGAATACGGCAACCGATGTCGTGCCACCGCCCATGTCGATCACGGTTACGCCCAATTCTTTCTCATCTTCAACTAAACAGGCGAGACCAGAGGCATAGGCGGATACGACTTTGTCTTCGATGTCCAAGTGGCAGTGTTCAATCACCGTGGATAGATTGCGGCTCTGCCCGAGCGCGGCGGTGACGAGGTGGATATTCACGCCAAGCCGTTCACCGTACATGCCGCGGGGGTCGATGATGCCGTTAGAACCATCGATCGAATAGCCTGTAGGAATACAGTGAATGAGATCCCGGTCGCCGGCATCAAAATGACCCCCAGCGTGTTCCATAATGCGTCGCACGTCGACGTCGCGAATTTCATGACCAGAAACGGCGAGTTCGACTTCCACTTGCGACGACCTAGGGCTGCCACAGTTAACGTTGACGAACACGCTGTCGACGCGCTGGTTAGCCATTTGTTCAGCGGCATCGACGGCGGCACGCACCGATGCTTCAACCGCATCCATGTTGACGACCTGGCCATTGCGCATGCCACTGGCGCGATGATGCCCGACGCCGGCAATTTGCAGCTGACTCCGTTCATCTGTTGTCGCGATAAAGCAGCAAACCTTGGTCGTTCCGACATCAAGGGCAGCAATTACGCTGTTACGGGCGGTACCTTTAGACACCTTTGGGTAACTCCTTATCGGGCACGACACGAATGTCCGTACGGACCTCTCGTTCGGCTGGGCTGTAACGGCTTTGTTGCGGGATCGGGGCGTAGCCATCCTTAAGCTGGACAACGAGGCGCCCCTCAATTCTGAGATCGATTTCTGACACCGCTCTGCTGAGCAGTTGATGCTTGGCATCTAACGCGGCCAAGCCACTCAGGGCATCAGTGACGTTCTTTTCCGGAAGCTTGATCGTTATGCCGCCATCCATGGCATCAAGAAGGATGTCCCAACGACGGCCGCCAAAACGCACAGCCGCTTTCACTCGTCGCCGGATGTCGACTTGTTCATCAAGGGCAGTGAATAAAGCATCAACGTGTGCCGGTGCGTCCTGGCCCACTAAGACAGGCATTTCAGGTGGCGCGTTTGCGACACTGATAATTGCCGTACCATCACGGTCGATGAGGGTGTAACGCCCATCGTGCTGCCACAGCGCGTAAGCCGTATATTCTTGCAATGTGATGTGAAGGCTGTTGGGCAGGTGCCGGACGATTTCTGCGGACCTTACCCAAGGCAGCCCGCTGATCCGCGCTTTCGCGGCCGGTACGTCAATGTCCAAGATCGGTGCGCCTCGTACTGCGCCGAGGGCATCTAAGATATCTGCCGCGTCGGTTTGTTCTCGGCCGAGGACAAGAACCTCTTCAACACTTAGGCCAACCGCCGACAAGGATTCCGCCGCCTGTTCTGGCATGGAAGGCCAACCGCTCACGTCAATCAATTGTGGCGCGACCCAGATTAAGCTGCCGGCGAGGGCGAGCGCTGAGGTGCTGTTTATGACCCAGGGTTTTACGCGTCGCATTGGGCGTTCTCCACCATCCACGACACCAAATCGGCGAAGCTCATGCCGACGTGTGCAGCCTGTTCCGGGACCAGAGAGGTCGGGGTCAGGCCGGGCTGAGTGTTAATTTCCAATAGATATAGATCATCGCCATCAAGACGGAGGTCAGAGCGCGTAACACCGCGGCAACCGAGTGCTCGGTGGGCCGTCAGGGAGACCTCTAGAGCGCGATCATAGACTGGCTGGCTCAAAACAGCCGGTAGGCTGTGAATGGAGCCACCTGCAGCGTATTTCGCGTCGTAATCGTAGAACTGACGGTCCGTGGTAATCTCC
The DNA here is from genome assembly GCA_018666155.1 of Rhodospirillaceae bacterium. Classification (GTDB taxonomy): domain Bacteria; phylum Pseudomonadota; class Alphaproteobacteria; order Rhodospirillales; family Rhodospirillaceae; genus WLXB01. The sequence continues at coordinate 16,126 of JABJAH010000023.1, forward strand.
GTGACTGCAAGGGCGCGATCACCCATCACCGTAACCGTGACTTCACGGCCTGGAATGTAACGCTCGACCATAATCGGGCTGTCCGCGTCGAGACCCATGTCGTCAAGGGGGGCTTTGTTGTCGCCTTCTAAGACAATATGAACGCCGACCGCCGACCCTTCGTTGATCGGTTTGATTACATAGGGGCGAGGCAGCGGATCACTACGCTCCGCTTCTTTTCGGCTGACGATAATCTCTTCGGCAACCGGTAACCCGGCTGCTGCAAAGAGCCGTTTGGCCACAGACTTATCCATGGCCAAGGCAGACGCAGAGCGCCCAGAATTGGTGTACGGCAGGGCCATCATATCCAACAGACCCTGGATGCAACCGTCCTCGCCATAGCGACCGTGTAAGGCGTTGAACACGACGTCCGGCTTCGCCTCGACGATCGCCGACGTCAGCGCCGGCATATCGCGCGGCACATCGATGGTTGTGACATCATAGCCCGCAGTTTCTAACGCGGTGGCCGCGTCGCGTCCGGAGACCAGCGAGACGTCACGCTCTGAAGAGAATCCGCCGTACAAAACGGCGACGCGTTTGGAGGCGTTTGCTGCAGTCATACAGATCCCTCCATACGATTAATCGGTGCTGTTTCGTCGGTGGAGATGACACCCACCCGACGAATCTCCCAGGTGAGGGGAATGCCCGTAACGTCGAGGACCCGCCGACGGACTTCATCGCCTAAGCCTTCCAAATCGGAGGCTGTAGCGGTCCCAGTATTGATTAAGAAGTTGCAGTGTTTTTCAGACACGGTAGCGCCGCCACGAATCAGGCCGCGACACCCGGCGCGATCAATCAACTCCCACGCCTTGGCTTCTGATGGGTTGGCAAAGGTCGACCCACCGGTTCGGCTTTGAACGGGTTGAGCGTCTTCTCGCTCGGCGCGAATTTCACGAATCCGTTTTGTGATTTCGTCGGCGTTGCCAGTAATGCCCTTGAGCTCGGCACCAATAAACACCCAATTGGCCGATATTGCACAATGACGGTAGCTAAAGCCCAAATCTTCGCGGGTCAGCTTGTGGAGCGTGCCTGTTTCGTCCATGGCGGTCGCGCTAATCAGAACGTCTTGAACTTCACGACCGTAGGCACCGGCGTTCATCCGCACAGCACCACCTATGGTTCCGGGAATCCCTGTGAAGAATTCGAGACCAGCAATGCCATGATCACGGGCTGTAGTCGCAACGCTGGCATCAACCGCACTGCCACCGCAGCGCAATGCCGTGCCGTCTGCGTCGATCGTATTAAAGGCGCGGCCCAGCTTGATGGTGATGCCGGGAATGCCGCCGTCGCGAATGAGAAGGTTTGAGGCGAGCCCGATGATGGTAACAGGAACGTCAGCTGGTTTGCCGCGCATAAACGTGGCCAAGTCTTCTGTGTCTGCCGGTGTGTACAACACCTCGGCCGGACCGCCGACGCGGAACCAAGTCGTCGGTGCGAGCACGGCACAGGGTTCGTAGCTACCCCGCACAGCGGGGAGACGGTCTAACAGTTCAGGCGCGATGCGTTCCGCTGCCATCATGAAGCCATATCCTGTGACTTATTGGTTCGTATTTTTGATAGGTCTTCGGGCAGGGCTTGAGCCCACGCTGTGATGTTGCCCGCGCCAAGGCAGACCACCAGGTCGCCCGGCCCTGCGATGTCATCAATCACTGCGGCTAAATGCTTCGGTGCGAACAATCCCGTGACTTGGGTATGGCCATGGGCGTGTAGGCCTTCGATGAGGCCGTCCCGGTCCATGCCTTCGATTGGCGTTTCACCTGCTGGGTAAACGTCGGCGACGACGACATGGTCTGCGTCGTTAAAGCAGGTGCAGAATTCTTCGAACAACGAAGCCAGGCGCGAATAACGGTGCGGCTGCACCACCGCAATAACTCGCCCAGCGGCGGCGCTGCGGGCCGCTTTCAGAACGGCGGAGATTTCAACGGGATGATGACCGTAATCATCAATGATGGTGATGCCGTCGACTTCACCAGTCTTGGTGAAGCGGCGCTTAACGCCGGTGAATTGTGCAAGGCCCTGTCGAATGACATCGTCTTCGACGCCGAGTTCAGCGCCGACCGCAATGGCCGCGAGCGCGTTCAAAACATTGTGTTGCCCGAACATCGGCAGTTGGATGCCTTCGATGCGTCTCTCGCCGCCAGTTATCCGGTCGGAAATGGCGACATCAAACTGGGCGCCGCTCATATCTAGGCTGACGTTCTCGCAGCGCACGTTGGCCAGAGGGCTCATGCCATACGTAATGATCTTACGGTCAGACAGGTGCGGAATCAGGGCCTGCACTTCAGGGTGATCGATACACAACGTGGCAAAGCCATAGAACGGAATAGCGTCAACAAAAGTGCGGAAGGCGGCCTTTAATGCTTCGAAGTCGCCATAGAAATCGAGATGTTCCGGATCGATGTTTGTCACGACAGCGATGGTCGCAGGCAGCCGGATGAAGGTGCCGTCGGACTCGTCGGCCTCGACAATCATCCAATCGCCTTCGCCAAGGCGTGCGTTGGTGCCGTAGGCGTTGATAATTCCGCCGTTGATGACGGTGGGGTCCAGTGCCGCGGCATCGAGGACCGCTGCGATAAGAGAGGTTGTTGTGGTTTTGCCGTGGGTACCGCCAACCGCGATGGCCCACTTCAGGCGCATCAACTCGGCCAGCATCTCTGCCCGGCGGACAACAGGCATCATCGCCTTACGGGCGGCAGCCACTTCCGGGTTGTCTGATTTCACGGCAGACGAAATAACAACGACACGGGCTTCACCAAGGTTCTCTGCTCGATGCCCAACTTCGACCTTAATGCCGAGAGTGCGCAGGCGATCGACGTTGGCATTTTGCGCAATGTCACTGCCTTGAACCTGATAGCCCAAGTTGTGCATGACTTCTGCGATGCCGCTCATGCCAATCCCGCCGATCCCGACGAAATGAATGATTCCGATGTCTAATGGCATGGTGCGCATTAAGCGGCTCCCCGGGCTTGGACAGAATGACCATTGCTGCCTTGCACGAGCCCGTCGACGACGTCGGCGAGACGGTTAGCAGCATCGGTGATGGAAAACTGTTTGGCGTTTGCCGCCGCTTTCGTTAGTGCTGATGGATCGGTTAAGAGCTGCTCAAGATGAACGGCCAATGAATCGGGCGTGAGAGCATCTTGCTGTCCACACCAACCGGCTCCGGAACTGACTAATGCTTGGGCATTGTCGGTCTGATGGTCGTCAGCGGCATAGGGGTAGGGTACGTAAATTGCCGGGCGTCCGGTGTAAGACACCTCGCTCACGGTGGATGCCCCAGACCGAGCAATGACTAAGTGCGCACCACCTACCAAATCCGGAACATCTTCAAAGAAGGGCTGCAATCGGGCTTGAACGCCACTGTTCGAATAAGCTAGGCGCGTTTGGTCGATAATTTCGCTGCGACATTGTTGATCAACCGTGATCTGTTTGCGCAGCTCTTCCGGTAGCCGTTTGATCGCGCAAGGAACCAAGTGACTAAACACGGCTGCGCCTTGGCTGCCACCCAGGACAACGATCCGTATCGGAGCGCGGTCTTCAGACGCTGTGTAGGGTTTAGCGCGGACAGCGCCAAAGGATGCGCGCACCGGCATTCCTGTGAGAACCGGAGAAACACCTTCAGGCACAAGCCGGGTTTTTTCGAAGGATGTGCACAGTTGGTCGACCCGTTTCGCAAACAGGCGATTGGCCATACCGACGACCGCATTCTGTTCGTGAATCGCAGTTCGTAGTTTGAGGTGGGTTGCTGCCATCATGGTGGGTGCAGCGGCATATCCGCCGAACCCGATTACAGCCGCTGGATTTAAGTCTTTGAGAATCCGCCGTGCTTGGAATACGCCAACGCCGAGACTAAGGGCGCCAGTAAGACGACCAATGGCGCCGAAGCCGGCAAGACCCCGGGCGCTGATCGTATGGGTTTGTAATTCGGACAAAAGACCATTGCGGGCCGCGCCCCGTTCATCGGTGATCCAAACTAAAGTATGTCCACGTTGCTTCAGAACTTTGGCCAAAGCTTCGGCGGGGAACATGTGACCGCCGGTACCGCCGGCAGCAAGAACGATCGATTGAGATGATCCGGTCATGCGCGTAGGCCCTCCGTGTCGCGTCGACGACGGGTCAGGCCCAGGATCATCCCCATGCCAATGGCGAGGGCGAGCATGGATGAACCGCCATATGAGATGAATGGAAGCGTCATGCCTTTGGTCGGCATCATGTGCAGGCTCGAGGCCATATTGATGATGGATTGAAGACCGAATTGAACGGCCAATCCGCCCACTGCAAGGAGGATGAACAGATTGTCTTCCCGCAGCACCTTGATCATCGCGCGCAACACCAGGAAACCGAACAGCGCGACGACAACAAGGCAGAGGAGAACGCCAAATTCTTCACCGGCGACGGCGAAGATGAAATCGGTGTGGGCATCTGGCAGCGTTTCCTTGACCCGACCTTCGCCTGGTCCGCGGCCAAACATTCCCCCGTTCTGAAAGGCGCGTATCGCTTGCGTCACCTGGTAGGTATCGCCCGAGGCTGGGTCAAGGAAGCGGTCAACTCGGCTAGCCACGTGGGGGAACATGAAGTACGCACCGACGAGAGCGCCGAGGCCGGCGAAGGCAATCAACACGACCCAGAAGATGGGCAAGCCTGCCATAAAGAACTGAGCGCACCATACTGATACGACAACCATCGTCATCCCGACGTCCGGCTGAGACAGAAGCACAGCGCACACCATCATCAAACATCCAAGTGCGATGGTGTTGCCAGGCACGCCCTCGGTTGTGCGGCTTAGAGAGAACAGCCAGGCGGAGACCACGACAAAGAAGGGCTTAATGAACTCTGATGGTTGGATTGAGAGACCACCGAGCCGCAGCCAACGCTGCGCCCCGTTGATTTCGGCGCCCAGGACAAGGGTGGCAAACATCATCATAAAGGCCGCAAACATGCCTACGACGGCGACGCGCCGAATCCAGAGCGCTGGCATCAGAGAGATACCAAGCATCACCGCTATTGCGATGGGCAGGAATACGGATTGCTTGCGGACAAAGTGATAGGTGTCCGCGCCAATCCGCTCGGCTGCCGGTGGTCCGGCGGCGAGGGTGAGGATCATGCCGATCAGGATCAGTGTGCCGGCAGAGACCAGCAACCACCGGTCTACGGTCCACCACCAACGGCCAACCACACTTGTATCTGAACGCGTAAACGCTGAACTCATGCGGCGACCTCCGGCCAAGTATCGAGAACTGTGGCCCGAAACGCGTCGCCGCGTTCTTCGAAATCCTTAAACATGTCGAAAGACGCACACGCTGGGGACAGCAATACGGTCGCGTCCTTGTCACCATCGGCGAACGCCATGCGTCCGGCATCGATGGTCGCGTCTTCTAAAGTTTCATGCGTTGATGTGGCGACACCAGCCTTGGTGAGCTCAGCTCCGAAATCCTGCGCGGACTCACCGATTAAGAAGGCGTGCCGGATGCGGCCAAACAATGGTCCAAGTGCCGTGATGCCACCGGCTTTGGCGACACCACCAGCGATCCAATAGACAGATCCATAACAGCTGAGCGCTTTCTCTGCCGCATTCGCGTTGGTGGCTTTGCTGTCATTAACGAAGGTTACGCCGTTCGACGCGCCAACGAATTCTTGTCGATGGCGCAATCCCGGGAATGTTGTGAAGGCCTGTGCAATTGCCTCGGCGGGCACGCCATGAGTGCGGGCCACCGTGTAGGCGGCCGCCGCGTTCTGCCAGTTATGCTTGCCGGGGAGGGTCTTCAGGCCTCGGAGATCGATCGTGCCGCTGTCATCGAAGTGGTTGTCATTCAGCACACCATTGGTCACCGAAACGCCACCGGACACATCGGCCTCAGCAGAAATGTTAATGACGCGATGATGGCCGTGACAGGTGAGCTGTTGCGTAATGGTTTTGCTTGGCGTGTCATCGTTTCCGACAATTGCTGTTGCGCCGTCTGTCTGATGGGCAAAGAGCTGTGCCTTGGCGGCGATGTAGCCATCTAATCCGCCATGGCGCTCAAGGTGGTCGGGCGTAACGTTTAAGAGGACTGCCGTTGCGCAGTTTAGGTTCGGTGTTAGTTCGGTCTGATAAGACGAGAGCTCGAGGACGTAGATCCCATCGGCATCGAGCGGGGCAAGATCGAGTGCGGTGAACCCGAGATTGCCGCCCACCTCCACCCGTTTACCGCCAGCCGCCAGGACATGAGCGGTCAGCGCCGTGGTTGTGGATTTACCGTTGGTGCCGGTGATGCCAATGAAAGTCGCGTCGGTTTGCGCGGTCGCCAATAGATCGACATCGCACCGCAGTTTGAGATTCGCGGCGCGCGCTTTTTCTGCCAGCGGATGAGGTGTCGGATGAGTATGCGGGACACCCGGACTCCAGATCACCTGATCGAGCGCGCTCATATCCCCAGACTCACAGTCGAAAAGTGTGAACCCTTCAGCGGTCGCCCTGTCCCGTTGCTCAGGAAGGTCATCCCACACCGAAACATCAGCGCCGGCTGCCGTAAGAGCACGGGCTGCAGACAGCCCGGACTTACCAAGCCCGACAACCAAAATGGTGTCATTGCGATGTGAGAGGAGAGGGATCATGCGGTGCTCACCTCAGCTTCAACGTGCTCAGGCCGACGATGGCCAGAATGCAAGCGATGATCCAGAAGCGGATGACAATGGTGGGTTCCGCCCAGCCTTTTTGTTCGAAGTGGTGATGTAGCGGCGCCATGCGGAAAACACGGCGGCCTGTCAGCTTAAAAGAGACGACCTGAACAATGACGGACACGGTTTCCAAAACGAACAAGCCGCCGGTAATGCCAAGTACGATTTCATGTTTGGTGACAACGGCGACGGCACCGAGCGCGCCACCCATGGCCAGTGAACCGGTATCGCCCATGAAGACCATCGCCGGTGGTGCGTTGAACCACAGAAACCCGAGGCCGGCACCGATGATGGTGCCGCAGAAGACGGTTAGTTCACCGGTTCCACGGACGAAGTGGACCTGCAAGTAGTCTGCAAAGAAGGCGTTGCCGATGAGGTAAGAGATCACCAGGAACACACCGGCACAGATCATCACCGGGACGATGGCTAAACCGTCAAGTCCATCCGTGAGGTTAACGGAGTTAGATGCGCCAACGATGATGAAGGCGGCAAACGGGATGTAGAACCAGCCAAGATCAATCAACAGATCTTTAAAGAAAGGGAGGGCGAGGCCTGTGGGTGTGATGTCTGTTGTCGCGCTGACGATCCATATCGCAACGGCGACCGCAATGATCGCTTCGGCAATCAATTTCACCCGGCCTGGAAGGCCACCAGAGTCTCTTTTGGTGACCTTCAAGTAGTCATCAGCAAAGCCAATGGCGCCGAAGCCCATGGTGACGGCGAGGACGGCCCATACATAGGCGTTTGATAGATCGGCCCACAGCAAGGTAGAGACGGCAATCGCCAGCAACATCATCATGCCACCCATGGTTGGCGTGCCCTGTTTAGTCAGGACATGACTCTGCGGACCGTCTTCGCGGATCGGCTGTCCATTCGTTTGACGACTCTTGAGCCAGCGAATGATCGCCGGTCCGCAGACAAACGCGATAATCATTGCGGTTATGACAGCGCCGCCGGTCCGGAACGTGAGATACCGAAATAGATTGAGGACTGCGTAGTCACCAGAGAATTCAGAGAGCCAATAAAGCATATGTGTTCGTTTCCTCCCTCAGCCGCCGTTAACCGCTGATTGCGTGTGTCGGCCCAACTCTTTGAGCGCATCCACGACAACGGACATGTGGCTGCCAAACGAACCCTTCACAGCGACAACGTCGCCGGGTTCAACAAAATTTGTGATCAGAGGCACCAATTCCGCGGCACTTGCAGCGTGCGCGGTGGACTGGTCGGACGGTAGAGCGCCGTGGAGGTGGCGCATGGCCGGACCTGCAGTGAAGACGCAGTCAATACCGTCAGTGGCGATTGGTGTGGCAAGGTCGGCGTGTAGCGCATCAGACCGGTCGCCCAGTTCAAGCATATCACCGAGCGCCAGAATAACCCGGCCCCGTTTGCGTGTTGCGTTTAGTGCACCGGCCAGCGCTGCAATCGATGCCGGGCTCGCGTTATAACTTTCGTCGATGAGATCAAAAGAGCCGTTCGCAATAGCAATCGTTGATCTGGCTCCACGGCCGGTCGGCGGTGTCATGTCATTCAAGTCACCAGCGGCCTGTTCAACATCGCCGCCAAGGGCATCAACGGTGGCTAGAACAGCGAGGCTATTGAGCGCCATGTGCTTACCCATCATGCCGATGTCGTAAACCAGGCGCTTGCCGTTCACATCGGCCGCGATACGAGTACCCACGTCACTAACGGACCATGCAATGAGGCGATACGCTGCACCGTTGTCTGTTCCGAAGGACACAATCTGTTCAGCGCCGGCTGTTGCGGCGGCCTGGGCAAGGTGGTCGTAATGCGAATTGTCAGCCGGAATGATGGCGATGCCACCGGACTCCAGTCCCGTGAATATTTCGGCTTTCGCGTTAGCAATATCAGTGACGGAAGAAAAGAATTCTAAGTGAACCGCTTCGACTGTGGTGATCACCGCCACATTGGGCCGGACCATCTTAGAGAGCGGCTCTATCTCTCCGGCATGATTCATGCCGAGTTCGAGAACCGCATAGTCCGTGTCCTGCGGCATGCGTGAAAGACTGAGTGGCACGCCCCAATGGTTGTTGAGGTTGCCCGTCGTTGCGTGGGCTAACCCCTGACGTGACAAGGTAAGAGTCAGCGCTTCTTTTGTTGTTGTTTTACCAACGCTTCCGGTTACGGCGGCAACGCGACCTTTGATTCTAGCTCGTGCGGCCCTTGCAAGTGCTTGCAACGCGACCATGGTGTCATCGACGAGAACAAGGCGATCCTCGTTAACGGTTTGTTTGCCATCAGTTGGTATACGAGTGACAATAGCCGAAGAGGCGCCGCGCTCTAGCGCTTCGACAACAAAATCATGGCCGTCGAATTTCGGCCCTTCCACCGCGACAAAAAGATCACCGATAGACACGGCGCGGCTGTCTATGCAGACGCCGTCCGCATCCCATTCCCCTGAGGCTTTTCCGCCAGTGGCTGCAGCAACTTCGGCACTGGTCCATAACGCTGTCATGAAGCGCCACCCGACTTTTTAAGTGCGGCGCGTGCGACATCGCGATCGTCGAAGGGCAAAATAGTTTCGCCGACGATTTGACCGGTCTCGTGACCTTTGCCGGCGATCAAAAGCACATCACCGTCGTCCAGTGAGGAGATCGCCGACTCAATGGCGTCTGCCCGATCATCAACTTCGATCGCATCGCTGCAGTTCTTTAGAATGGCAGCGCGAATAATTGCGGGATCTTCAGACCGTGGATTGTCATCGGTAACGTAAGCAATATCAGCGGCGTCTTGCGCGGCTTGGCCCATCAGCGGCCGTTTACCGGCATCGCGATCACCGCCTGCCCCAAACACAACTGCGAGTTTGCCTTTCGCATGAGGGCGAAGGGCGTTTAGCGCGATTGTTAAGGCGTCGGGCGTGTGGGCGTAGTCTACAAACACTGAAGCACCAGTCTCGGTCGCGCCGACCCGTTCGAGGCGTCCCGGTACACCGTCGAGTGCAGCCAATGCGTCGATCACTTGTTCCGTGGTCATGCCTGTCGCCAACGCAAGGCCGGCCGCGCAGAGCGCGTTCATCGCCTGAAAGCCACCAGCAAGGGGTAAGGCAACGTGTTCGACTTTGCCATGGAGCAGGAGATCCAGCTCTTGACCATGTGCCGTCGCCGTCGTGCTAACCAGCCGAATGGCGTCTCCGGCATATCCATATGTGATGGCGGTGTGACCGCGCGCTTCGCAGGCGGTCTTGATGCTGGCGCACTCGGGAGTGTCTGCATTTAAGACTGCGACACCGCCTGGAATGAGTACATCTGAAAACAGCCGAACCTTGGCGCTTAGGTACGCGTCCATGGTGCCGTGGTAATCAAGATGGTCGCGGCTCAGGTTGGTGAAGGCAGCGGCACTCACTCTGACACCGTCGAGACGGAACTGGTCGAGACCATGGCTTGAGGCTTCTAAGGCCAATCGATCAACGCCGCGCCCGGCTAGATCAGACAACAATTTGTGCAGCGTGACAGGGTCAGGCGTTGTCAGGCTGCCTGATGTTGATAGGTCGTCGGAAACGACACCTAAGGTTCCGAGAGCTGCGGCTTTGTGGCCGGCATGCTGCCAGATTTGGCGGACGAACTGGGCCACCGACGTTTTTCCGTTGGTACCGGTCACGGCGACAGTAATTTCAGGCTGTGTCACGAAGTACTTCGCCGCGAGCTGGGCAAACAGCCGTCGTGGATTAGCGTCCGTGATGAGCTGAATGTCGTCTCGATCAAGGGCGGTACCATCGAGCGCCAGTACGGCCGACGCGCCGCGGTCCACGGCTTCGTCGATAAACGTGCGACCGTCGACTTTTGTGCCCGGCAACGCCGCGAACAAAAAGCCGGGTTCCACGGACTGCGAGTCCGCAGTCAGGCCGGTAATATCAAGATCGGTCAGGCGTAACATGTCTGTACCGCTGTCCTCCAATAACTCACTCAGCCGCACGGTCACCACCAAAGCCGGTACCGGCTGGGGCAAGGGCCATTTCGGAAATGCGAGCGCTAGCTTCGATCAAGGTTCCCAACTCGGGAGCCATCGGTTGTTCTGTTGTTGGATACACACCAAGCATGGGCGCAATTTCGGCAATAATGTGGCCAACTGTGGGCGCGGCGTTCCAGCCTGCCGTCGTGTAATTGAAAGTCTCTTTCAGACCTTGCGGTTCATCGAGCAGGACAAGAACGACGTAGCGTGGCGCGTGCATGGGGAATGCTGCGACAAAGGACGTCCGAATTTGGGTCTTGCTGTACTCACCCGCGCGATCGAGTTTCTCAGCGGAGCCCGTCTTGCCACCAACGACATAGCCCGCGACTTCAGCTTGTTTGCCCGATCCTTCGGTAACGACCAAGCGCATCAAGTTGCGCACCTGCTTTGAAGTCGCTTCCGATATGACTCGGGTGCGGTCTTCATCAAGAACAGTGTCGCGCTTGAGCAAGGTCGGCCGATTGAGAATGCCGCCGTTAACAATCGCGCTAATCGCCGAAGCAACATGAACCGGCGTCACTGCGATCCCATGTCCGTAGGAAATGGTGACCGTATTGATTTCACGCCATACCGATGGATACATCGGGGTCGCGACTTCGGGGAGTTCTAGATCGAGCGGTGACAAAAGTCCGAGCTGGTGAAGGAAGGATTGTTGCGCCGGTGTCCCTGCATCAAGCGCGATCTTGGCGGCGCCGATGTTTGAAGAGTGGATCAGAATTTCTGGAACAGTGAGCCAGCGTTTTTCGGCATGATAATCGTCGATGGTGTACCGAGCGACGGTTAGCGGAGTGCGCGCATCGTAAACGCTATCCATCCCGATGACGCCAAGCTCAAGGGCCATGGCTGCGGTAAACAGTTTAAAGGTCGACCCCATTTCATAGAGACCAAGGGTCGCGCGGTTAAATTGCCGGTCAGCGTCCGCTCGTCCATTGTCTTTGGGGTCGAAGTCTGGGAGAGAAACCAGTGATATGACTTCACCCGAGTGAGCATCCATGACAACACCCGCGGCACCGACCGCGTTGAATTTCGACATCGCAGCGTGCAGCGTTTCGCGCACGGCGTTTTGAACACCGGTGTCTAATGAAAGTTCGAGGGACGCTGGACGTTGGGAAAGCGATTTGTCGAACGTCAGCTCTAATCCGGCTTTGCCACGGTTGTCGGGATCCGTCGCGCCGACCACATGCGAGTACAAGGAGCCGTACGGATAGATGCGGCGTTCAGATTCTTCGAAGTAGAGGCCCGGAATACCCAACGTATTCACAGCAACGTGTTCGCTTGGAGTGAGGTGACGTCGCAAATAGATAAAGCGTTGTTTCGATTCTAAACGGCGCGTGACTTCGGCAAGGTTGAGTTCTGGTAGAACGCTCGTCAGCGCTTCCGCGGCGACCTTAGCGTCAATAATTTCTGTCGCTTCGGCATAGAGATTTACGGTTGGAAGGATCGTCGCGATTGTACGGCCCTCGCGATCAACGATATCCGAGCGAAATGTTGGTGCGGGTTGGTTTTCCGCTGCGCCGTAGGCCGGACCTGTATCAAGGGCGCCGTTGAGGACCATAAGGTCAACCAGCCGCACTGATATGGACAGGAAGGCAAATGTGAATAGGCCCGCTGTCACCATCAAACGGGCTCTGCCGATCTCGACGGCGCGCTGCGTTTCACCAACAAGGGTGACCCGTGCCTTTGGCGCAGACTGAATGTCTTCGCCCGGATAAACGAAATCGATCTTGCGTTTTCCCTTGGACCAAGACGTCATTGACCGACTCCCAATTGAGAGGCCGAATCTGTCTCAACAGCACGAAATGGGATTGCGTCGATAGAAATGATCCGCGCCGGTTCAACGGGCGCTAATTCCAAATGCTCGAGGCCAAGGCGTCGCAGTCGCGCCGGGTCATTCAAGAAGGTCCATTCAGCTTCCAACACCTGTATGGCACGTGCATGCGCATCAATATCGGCGTTGCGTCCAGCGAGCGTATCTTCGAGGTTTTGCACTTCGTACTTCAGGACGAACAGGGCGACAGCGACGACCAGAACAAGTCCGAACCACATCAAATCCATCAATCTCATGCCGCCCCTCCTTGAATAGAGGAAAGCGCTGGATGATCAGTGCGTTCAGCGATTCTAAGACGAGCGGACCGTGCCCGAGGGTTATCGCGGATTTCACGTTTCGTTGGTGTGATCGCCCGGTTGTTGACCAGGCTAAATGTTGCAGACGGTTTGCCAGCCGTTGGTGCCGGAACATGACGAGATGGGTTGGGCGCGCGACCGCTACGATCACGTATGAAGGACTTAACGATGCGGTCTTCCAGAGAGTGAAAGCTAACCACCGCCATACGGCCGTGTTCCGCCAAAAGGTGTTCTGCGCCGGTTAATCCACGTTCAAGCTCACCGAGCTCATCGTTCACATAGATACGCAACGCCTGAAATGTTCGCGTTGCCGGATCTATCCCATCCTGAGACCGTTTGACTTCGGCACGGATCGTATCGGCCAAGTGGATGGTGCGGGAGAACGGACGTGATTTGCGTGCCATGACGATGGCGTGGGCCACCCGTCGCGAAAAGCGTTCTTCACCATACTTATAAATAATGTTGGCAAGATCAGACTCTGGCAGAGAATTCACGGCGTCTGCCGCGCTCATGCCAGATTTTTCCATTCGCATGTCGAGCGGACCGTCGCGTAGAAATGAGAAGCCGCGGCTGCGGTCATCGACCTGCATGGAGCTGATGCCAAGGTCGAGGGCAATGCCGTCAACGGCTCGCACATCGTTTTCAATGAGAAGATCAGCTAGGTCGCCAAATCGACCTTGGAGGAAATTCAGTCTGCCAGGGAATAACTTCGCCAGCTCTTGACCGCGTTCTAAGGCCTCAGGATCACGATCAATCGCCCAGACCGTACAGTCGGCAGACTGCAGGAGGGCCATCGTGTAACCACCGGCACCAAAAGTTCCGTCTACATAGAGTCCACCATCTTTCGGCGCCAAGCCGTCGATGACTTCTGTGAGGAGGACGGGAATATGATCTGGGTCTGTAATCGGGGCGGAGGGGGAGGGCGCCACGGGTGACATCAATCAGCCTCCTTCCTAGCCCGGAGCTGCGATTCTCGCTCGGCCATAGCGCGCTCGAACATTTCTGCCTGGGCAGTTTCGAGCGCTGAAGGATTCCAGATTTGAAAGGTCCGGCCTTTGCCGACAAATGCGCCTTGGTCAGTCAGTCCAGCTTTCTTGAGAAAATCGGCGGGTAAGACGATGCGGCCACCGCCGTCAAAAGGCAGGTCTCTTGCCGATGCAAATATAAGGTGTGCGATGGCGTCTTCTTCGACACCGGGAATTGGCTCATCTGGGAGGGTTTCAACCATCGCCTCGATCCGGTCGAGACCACAGCCTTCGATGCAGGGCCCAGTCAGAGCCGGATAGCAGGTCACGCCGCTCAGCGTTTTGGCCTGCAAAACGGCGCGAAAAGGCGCAGGGACGGAAATACGTCCCTTCGCATCTATCTTATTAATGAAGGTCCCGATGAACGACTTCATCGCCGGACCACCCCTCAAACCACCAAACCAATCGCCGGAGTCCGGACGCACTTGTTGCGTCAAGAATCCGAACCTTCATGGTATGCCATGGGATTATATGGGCGTCAATGGTACTGGATAGTATCCAGGCCTATATGTTCCTTATTTGTTCTCATTTGTCAAGTCAGTTTATGTCACGGCCTATGATCAGTGATTGGCAGAATTCGGCCCTTTCCGTAAAAAAGTGTCAGATGGCCTGTAAGCCGGGTTCTGTCCCCGGGTAAACCCGGGAGACGGCCATTCATCTAGGGCGTTCGTTGCCGAACGTCTCACGCGACCGACCCGGGCAGCAGGCTGGAAACCCACCTGCACCGCCGAAACGGCGCAGCTGCCCCTATTTGGTCTTGCTCCGGGTGGGGTTTACCGTGCCGCAACCGTTACCGGCTGCGCGGTGCGCTCTTACCGCACCCTTTCACCCTTACCTGCCTAGGCCGAAGCTTAGGCGGGCGGTTTGCTTTCTGTGGCACTTTCCCTAGGGTCGCCCCCGCCGGGCGTTACCCGGCACCCTGTTTCCATGGAGCCCGGACTTTCCTCCCCCAGCCGAAGCTGGCAGCGGCCGTCCGGCCATCTGACAGGACGTGATTAGCCCAAAAATACATTAACTTCAATGATTTACGAGTAAACCCGTGCAGCAGCTGCGATCGCATGCTGGGTTTTATCGTCCAGCACTCCAGAAACACTATGTGGGGTAAATCTGGCCTGAAAAGCCGAGATAACGTCGGATTCCGCTGTCCCTGGATTAAGAAGATCGCCGCCATAACTCCGATCCCCGGGGCGGGCATACCCGATCTTCGAGAGGTTTTCCCACGGCGTCCCAACATCGCGGCTGCCGGCGTCACTTAGATCTGGCCATAATCCGATCCCGCTAGACGCTATGCGTTTCCATGGAAATAGCTCGCCAGGATCGGATTTTCGGCCCGGGGCGATGTCAGAGTGGCCGACCACGCCGGTCGCTGGGATGGCGTATTCGCTTATCAAATCCTGACTGAAAGCAATCAAGGCATCGATTTGGGGCTGCGGGAAGGCTTTGTATCCGTACTCGTGGCCCGGATTAACCAGCTCAATACCGATGGAAGCGCTGTTGATGTCGGTTTCGCCGCGCCAAAAGGATGCCCCAGCGTGCCAGGCGCGACGGTCATCCTCTACTAGCCGGTATGCCGTGCCATCTTCGTCAATAAGAAGATGGGCGCTGACCTCTGCGTCGGCATCGCAAAGGTGCGCTAGGGCGGACTCGCAGTTTTCCATCCCCGTGTAATGGAACACGAGCATCGTAATGGAGGTCCCGTCGCGCCTGTCACCAAAATTGGGCGACGTTCTGTCCATGCATTTAAGAGCCATCGGATTGCGAGCCTGAAATCGCAGTTTTAGCGATACGCCATTGGATAATGCCAACACCGACCAACGTTAATCCACCGCCGAGCGCTTTCTGCCAGGTCAAGGGCTCACCTAAGATCACGAGGCCTGCACTTACACCGACGATGGGAATGAGCATGTTGAAGGGGACCACTGAGTTGACCGGATATTTCTGGACCAAACCATACCACGTTGCATGAGCAATGATGGATGCGGCAATGGCCGTGTAGGCCAACGCGCCGACCAGAGGCCAGCCCGCGTTGATTATCGCCTCGCTTTGGCCAGTCTCGAAGACAAAAGATAACAACAGAACCTGGGGGGCGGCGAACAACGACAGCCATCCGGTAATCGCAAGTGGGCGAATATCGGGCATGCGTTTGACCAGAATATTGGACCACGCCCAAAACACCGTGCAGGTCACGAGCAGAAAGAAGGATAGGGATGAGGCGTTACGTGGTTCGCCAGCGAGAAATGCAACGCCGATAAAGGTCAGAACCAGCGCTAGGCTTCGGCGCCAGCCAAAGTTCTCCCGAAAGGCCAGCCAGGATATCAAAATGGAAAAGGGAACGCCGAGCTGAAGTGTGATCGCAGCGGTCGCGGCGTCTACACCGGCCAGTCCGACGAAGAGAAGCCCGAAGTGTCCTGTACCGAAACAGACCGATAAAAAGATAAGGCTCGGCCAATGCTTTCGCTCGACTGGACAGAACGGCACCACGAGCGCTGCAACGATTAAGAAGCGCAAAGCGGTGAAGAATAAAGGCGGAGCGACGCCAACGCCGATCTTGCCGGCAATCAGATTGAAGCCCCACAGCACGGCGGCCATGGTCGCAAGAGTAGCGTCACGGGGAGTCATATTAGGCAATCAGCCATTCAAAACATTGGCCAGTCACATAACAGGTCTTGTGAACGGACAGCAAACAGGCTGGCAGTTCTGGTGGAATTGTTAGACTGTGCCCATCGAAAGCGTCGGCACATCGGGGGCAAGTGCCGTTTTCAACTTTGAGATGGCACCCGATTCTATCTGACGAATACGTTCCGCGGTTACGCCGTAAATGGTGGCTAACGCAGATAGAGTTTTAGGTTTATCGGTCAAATACCGTTTTGTGACGATGTCACGTTCACGGGCATCGAGGCGCGTCAGTCCGCGACTAAGGGCTTGTTGCCGTAAGCGTTCGATTTCCTCTGCCGCAAAGGTTTCCTCAGGAGACGCTTCGCTGCCTGCAATCGTATCCATCATGGTCAAGGTGCTGCCGTCTTCGTCGGACACCGGCTGATCCAATGACGGATCAATGGCCGACAGGCGTGAGTCCATCGCAATGACATCTCGCGTTGAAACTTGAAAGCGTTGAGCAATAGTCTCAACATCCGCGTCAGTCAGATAGCGGGTGCCTTCAAGTGTCATCTCTCGCTTTGCACGCTTTAGATTGAAGAATAACTTCTTCTTCCCAGCGCTATTGCCGACCTTAATCAGAGACCACGTTTGCAGAATAAAATTCAGGATCGCTGCTCTGATCCACCATCGGGCGTACGTTGAGAAGCGGAATCCTTTTTCCGGTTTGAACCGTTCCACCGACTGCATCAAGCCGATGTGCCCTTCGCTGATCAGATCGTTGACGTTGATGCCGTAGCCACTGAATTTACGGGCAATACGGGGCACGAGCCGAAGGTGGCTTTCAATCAGTCGATCAAGGGCTTCCCTATCGCCGGTTTTCTTCCAGCGGCGGACGAGCTTTTTCTCCTCCGCTTCGCTAAGAACGGGAAAAGAGCGCGCATTTGAAGCGCTGGGGACAGCTGTGTTGTGCGTCTCAGTCATTTTTAAAACCCTTTCTCTTCCGGGTGTGGGCCTTATTGACCTCAAAATAGTACTAATTTAGTCCTGTATTCAAGCTTAAATAGGACTAAATTAGTACTATATATACGATGGAGCTCCGATGTTGGATTTCCCTAAGGTTTTCTGGGGCTTTTGCCTACCCTGATCTAACTTTGATGCTGAGGTTGGACACCGTTGACCGGGGGCCTGAAAGCCTTAAATTACGGACGATTGACGCCCATAATTCCTTGGTAGAACAACGTTTTTGCTATGGATTTGCTAGCCGAAGACAGGGACACCTCCGCTTATGCCGACTTATACCGCTCCCATCAGAGACATGCGTTTTGTCGTCCATGAACTGTTCGGTGCGGCCGATACGCTCACCGCTTTGCCAGGATATGAGGAAGCGTCGGCGGACTTGATCGACGCCGTGTTGGAGGAGTGCGGAAAACTCTGTGAGGGCGTTCTTGCACCGATTAATCAATCCGGAGACGAAGAGGGGTGCCGTTTCGACGATGGTGCCGTCACAACCCCAACGGGGTTCAAAGAGGCGTACAAGCAGTTCGCGGAAGGTGGTTGGTGCGGTTTAACCGCGAGCCCGGAATATGGCGGCCAAGGGCTGCCCGAGACTTTGCAATATCTCATTGATGAGATGGTTGGGTCGGCGAACCTTTCTTTTGGCCTGTATCCGGGATTGACCCAGGGCACGATCATCTGCCTCTCGGCCCACGGTACCGACGAGCAGAAACAAACCTACATCCCAAGATTGGTCAGCGGCGAGTGGCAGGGCACGATGTGTCTGACGGAGCCGCATGCCGGATCTGATCTCGGTTTGCTGCGGGCTAAGGCGGCTCCCAATGGCGACGGAACTTACGCCATTACCGGCACCAAGATATTTATCTCCGCCGGTGAACACGATATGACCGATAACTTTGTTCATCTCGTGTTAGCGCGACTACCGGATGCACCTGAGGGCAGCCGAGGAATCTCGATGTTCTTGGTGCCCAAGTTCTTGGTCAATGACGACGGATCCCTTGGCGAACGCAACGCCGCCGCTGCCGGCTCGATTGAGCACAAGATGGGCATGAAGGCGTCAGTGACTTGTGTCATGAATTTCGACGGTGCCAAGGGCTGGTTGATTGGTAAGGAGCACAAAGGTCTCGCCGGTATGTTCACGATGATGAACAAAGAACGTTTGTTTGTCGGTACGCAGGGCATTTCACAGGCAGAGACGGCTTATCAAAACGCGACCGCTTACGCCAAAGACCGAATTCAAGGCCGAGCTGCGGGTGGCGCCAAACAACCCGATAAAGCCGCAGACTCAATTCTCGTGCATCCGGACATCCGCAATAAACTCCTGTTCTCCAAATCGATCATAGAAGCAGAACGCGCGTTGGCGGTTTGGACCCAACTTAACGTCGATATAGCTCACGCTCATGGCGATGATACTGTTCGCGAACGGGCTGGCGACATGGAAGCTCTAATGACGCCGATTATTAAATCAGCGTGCACAGACTTTGGGACGGAAATTACAAACGCCTGTCTTCAGGTGTTCGGCGGTCATGGGTACATCAGTGAATGGGGCATGGAGCAATTGGTTCGCGATGTTCGCATCACCCAAATCTATGAAGGCACCAATACCATTCAGGCGCTTGATCTCGTCGGCCGTAAACTTGGATTGCATGACGGGCGTTTGTTCGACGGACTACTCGATGAGATTAATCAGTCCCTGACAGCGGCCGAGGGCCGCAACGATCTCGCAGAATTTGTTGTGCCGTTTAAAGATGCGGTGGAGCGTTTAAAAGCGACAACGGACTGGTTGAGAGCTCAAGCCAACGACGATCCCGACGCGCTCGGCGCGGCAGCCAATGACTATTTGCGCATGTTTGCTTTGACGGTGTTCGCGTGGATGTGGGTTCGTATGGCCGAGAAGGCTTTAGATGCCAGCACCACTGGCGATGAGTTCTATGAAACGAAGTTGCAGGTCGGACGTTATTTTATGACCCGGGTATTGCCGGGCACGGTGTCGCTCGAGGCTGTTATCAAGTCGGGCGCGGTGCCAATGATGGCGCTGTCCCAAGACGCTTTTTAAAGTTGGGGCCCGGCCAATCGTGAAACGCATTGGCACTATTTTTGGCGCGACGATTGCTGCGGTTCTAGCAATTGTTTTGATCGCGCCGTCTTTCGTCGATTGGACCGAATACCGCGACACCTTCGAGAGTCGACTCGCTGCCGCGTCTGGCCGGAGCGTTGCTATAGAAGGTGACGTAGGTCTCACGTTGTTACCTCGTCCAGCTTTCCGTGTCGCAGGTGTGCGGATAGGCAATCTGCCGGGTGCATCCACAGAAGAATTCATTACCGCGGATACTGTCGATGTGATCTTGGCTGTTGGCCCTTTGTTATCTGGCCGTCTTCAGTTCACATCAATCGAAGTGATAAATCCGATCATCAACGCGGAAGTATTGGCAGATGGTCGTGCAACCTGGTCTGTCACCGAATCTTCTGACGCTGGAGAAGCTGGGTCCCAAAATGGTGGCGACGATGTGGCTTTCGATCTTGGAATCGATAGCCTTATTCTAGTGGACGGACGCTTAAACTATCGCGACGCACGATCGAGCGTGGAATACCAGCTCGATGGCCTCAGCATAGAAATGCGGGCGGACGCGATTACTGGACCATACACTCTATCGGGTGGCACCGTTTTCCTAGGAACTCCATGGCAATTCCAGGCTTCGGTAGGGGCTCTTGCTGCTGAACGGCCGAGCACAATTTCCCTCATTGTTGAAACGCAAGATGCTGGCATCGCGGCGAATTTCTCTGGTCAGTTTTCCATCGCCGAAGTTGTTCCATCCGGATCAGGCCGGATATCGATTTCTGGCGACAGCGCTGCCGCAACCGTATCCGCGTTTGGTTTAGTCGATAAGAGTGCGTTAATTCCCCAACCGATGACTGGGCCCTACAGTGCGCAGGCGCGCCTTGTGCTTAACGATAATTCGTTAGCAGCGACGGCGATGGAGTTTAGCGTCGGCGGTGCCACTGCCGAAGGCGGCGGAAGTATTTCTTGGGCTGATGAAACGCGGTTTGATCTCGCCCTTAAGGTTGGTCGCCTTGACCTCAACTCGTGGCTAACGGGTGCCAACACGGCGCCAATGAGGTTCTCTGATATTGGCGGTGCAATAGGAATCAGAAAGGCTAATGCGCAGTCTGATGCAACACGGACGGACTTTGTTCTTCCGTCCGCACTCAACGGTGCGCTTGATCTAAGAGTTGATCTTATAGAGTGGCGTGGCCAAGTCATGCGGAACGGCAATCTGTCGGCAACGTTGGCGGATGCCGAAATAACCGTTGCTGACGCGAGCATCGAGTTGCCGGGTACCGCATCCATACAGGTGTCGGGGTTCGTTCGGGCGGAAGAAGGCTGGCCGGTACTTGATCTGGATGGCAAGGCGTCCTCCCGCAATCTTCGGGGCTTTCTAAAATGGATTGATGCGGAGCCGTCCGCTGGCCTCGTGCCGCCGAGCCGACTAAACGCGCTATCTGCCTCATCTCGAATTGCCGGAACACCTGACCACATGGTTTTCAACGACGTGGATGTCACCCTCGATACCACACGAGTTACCGGCTCTGCCGAGTATAAATCAGGCACAATTCCGCGAATTGACATCGACGCTGCTTTCACCAATCTAGATTTAGATTTTTATCTACCGGCTTTGCGCGAAAATCTTCTGAGTTCCAGTAGGGATCAAGACAGTGGGACTCAAGAATTGACGGCTCCGTCTACAGCGCTCGCAAATTTAGATGCGTTTCTGTCTAACATGGAAACCCAGATTAAGGTGTCGATTGGTTCCCTGACAGCGGCAGGGAAGGTGATCCGAGGTATCGATGTCAACGCTAGCACTTCTGGTGGTGTGCTGATGTTGACCAATGTTTTGGCAGACGATATTGCCGGTGCGCGCTTCGAACTGTCTGGGAAAGTCCGCGACCTTAAAGGCGACGCTCGCTTTGACGATGTAAAGATATCCCTGGCAACGGAAAACCTCTCACGAACGAGCCGGGCGTTTGAAATAGATATACCGCGCTTGCCCGTGCTCACCGGTCCGGTGTCTGTCGAAGCTATTGCCTCTGGCTCAATGCAGCAGCTCGCCATGGAGGTGAATGGTCGACTAGGTGATCTAGTTGTATCGGCCGAAGGTGGCATTTCATCGGCAAGCTCAGTTCCGGAATTCGATGGCGTATTGTCTGTTCGGCACCCGGTGTATACGGCGCTTATGGCTGATCTCGGGTACGCTTTACCCGCTACGTCACTTCCTATTGGTGCGGTTTCACTCAAGTCCGAGGTCGTCGGCAGCAGTAAGACGTTCAGTCTGTCTGACCTAACGTTGAAGGCGGGTGACAATGCAATGACCAGCCAAGTGGTCATCGATCTTGCACAGGCGCGACCAAACATTACAGGAAGCTTGAATATCGCATCTGTCGACATTGATGCGTTGTTCCCGTCTGACCCGACGGAAGATTTGACCCGCGCAAGCCGCGGTAGAAGTACAAGTGGGTCGGGGGCTGTATCCGGGCGCTGGTCATCAGAGCCTTTTGATTTTTCTGCGCTGTCCGGGTTTGACGCAGAGTTGAACGTAAACGCGACCAAAGCCATCGCCCGCAGTGTAGTCGTCGAGCAATTGGTGGCTCCAGTTCGCTTGTCTGAAGGCGTGCTAACGATAGAGGACTGGCAGGGTCAAATTTATGGTGGCCCGGCGAGGGGCAATGCGGTCGTGTCCCTCTCTCCGGTGCTAAACGTAACTACGACGATTGAAGTTGAGAACACGCTGATTGATCAGATTGGAGGTGGTGCTGATTCCGCGGCGACCGCATCCGGCAAGGCATCACTTCAGGGAACTTTTGCGGCGCGCGGGGCAAGCCTGCGGGATCTAGTGAGCACGTTGTCGGGAAGCGGAGCGTTTACCGCTACAGGCCTCGATGCCGGCGGATCTGGGCAGGGCGCCTTCATGTCGGCGGTGCTTGCTCCGGTTCGCGCGCTTAGTCAGCTCGGTGGGTTGCTTGGCGGTGGCGTGACCAAAGGGTTCGCCAGTATGGCGGCTGCTTTTAACGGTGAGTCAGGTGTATTCATGCTTTCCGACGCCACTGTAAAATCGAACGTATACTCGGGCGAGTTTGCTGGCGCCATCGATATGCCGCGATGGTGGATCGAGGTGGATGGACGCGTGAGACTTCAAACGAACGTGCTAACGCAATTACTTGGCAACCGCCTGCAACTACCGTCGCTCATTCCAGTGAGTGTCAACGGCCCACTTGATTCGCCGAATGTTAAAATGGACACGACGAGTGGTGGCGCACCAATTCAACAACCTCAATCGCCTACAAACGTGCCAGGCGTTGCGCCGCCACAGCCCAGGCAGCCGAATCCAATTGATATCTTCCAGGGTATCTTGAACGAGATTACGAAACCTCAGTAGGCTCGGCCGATTTCTTATCTACTGATTCGGCCTCCGCTTGTATTGATTGCAAGACATGCACCCGCAAAGCACTCGATAGACCACCGATACGGTCACGATCGATTTCTGCGACCAAATCCGGCATGGAGCGATTGCTCTTTTTTGCGATCACTTTAAGTGCGTCCCAGAATTCTTGCTCTAAGGACACACTTGTGAGGTGTCCGGAAAATTTTAGAGACCGTTTCACAATCGTGCTCACCGTGCGTTAGTCCGTCGGTCCGAGCATGCGGGTTGGGTCGACCAGACGATCAAAATCTTCTCTGGTGATATGTCCGGTTTTATCCGCCGCTTCGCGCAACGTGATGCCTTCCTTGTGTGCCAGCTTGGCGATTTCGCCAGCATTGTCATAGCCGATGTGAGGCGTGAGTGCGGTAACCAGCATGAGCGACTGTTCAACGTGCTGGCTAATGTTTGTTGTGTTCGCTTGTAGCCCTTCGATGCACCGCTCGGAGAAACTCGCACTGGCATCACCAAGAAGGCGAATTGATTGCAAAAGTGCGGCCGCGATGACGGGTTTGAAGACATTGAGTTCCAAATGGCCATGTGAGCCGGCCATCGTGATTGCGGAATGATTGCCGACCACTTGGGTACACACCATTGTCAGGGCTTCTGCCTGAGTTGGATTAACCTTGCCCGGCATGATCGATGAGCCGGGCTCGTTTGCGGGTAGGGAGAGCTCGTTCAATCCGGCGCGTGGCCCGGACCCAAGCAGGCGAATGTCGTTCGCAATTTTCATCAGCGATACGGCGATGGTATTGAGTGCACCGGACATCTCAACAAATGCGTCGTGCGCTGCGAGTCCTTCAAACGGATTTGGGTTCGGCGTAAAGGGAAGCTGCGTCAGCCGCCCTAGCTCAGCACAAAATGCGTCGCGGAATCCTTTCTTGCTGTTCACCCCTGTGCCGACCGCGGTGCCGCCTTGGGCGACTGGATAAAGATTACCTAGTCCAGCGCGGGCGCGTTCCACGCCAAGGGACATCTGTGCCGTATATCCTGAAAATTCCTGGCCCAGGGTGAGGGGGGTCGCATCTTGTAGGTGGGTGCGCCCGATCTTGACGATGTCGGCAAACGCGTCTGTTTTTGTCGCCAGGGCATCACGCAGCCGTTTGAGGCCGGGCAGGAGCCGCTCGTGACACTCTTTCACTGCCGCGACATGCATCACTGTCGGGAAGGTGTCGTTGGACGACTGCCCAAAATTAACGTGATCATTGGGGTGCACCGGAGATTTCGCACCACGTGTCCCACCAAGCAATTCATTGGCGCGGTTTGCGATGACTTCGTTGGCATTCATATTTGTCTGGGTGCCGGATCCCGTTTGCCAGATTACCAGCGGAAATTCTTGGTCATGATCTCCGGCTGCGACTTCAGCGGCGGCTTGGGCTATCGCATCAGCGATCTCCGGTTCCAAAGCGCCCAAGTCTTTGTTGGCGATCGCGGCCGCCTGCTTTTGCAACCCGAAGGCACGCACGATCGGTAGTGGCATTCGCTCTGTGCCAATGGGAAAGTTTTCAAGGCTGCGTTGGGTTTGCGCTCCCCATAGGCGTTCCGACGGCACGTCAATGGCGCCAAGGCTGTCTGTTTCGGTCCGGGTATCTGTCGTCATATTCTGTCCGATTTAGGGTAAGCCTGACAGGAACTCTTCAATCGCGTCGAGAGCAGCCGTCCAGTTCTGTTCCTGGGTTCGGCCTGACTTCTTGCGCGGTTTGAACGAATGGTCACCGTCTTCTGACCAATGGTACGAAATCGCGTCGGACAAGGTAAGCGCTGTAACGGTTTCTTGCGACCCCATGGTATCGCGTGTGCCCTGGCAAATGAGGGTGGACGTTCTCAAATCCTTGAGATGATCAATGCGCGGCTTATCGGCACGCCCTGCGCCGTAGAACGGATACCCCAATGCGAGCACGCCACGAACGTTGGCTTCGTCTGCGATCATCGTGGCCATACGGCCGCCCATGGATTTGCCCCCGATCACCAGTTTGTCAGCGCCGTAATGATCAATCACGGTCGCCCAGGTCTCCAGCAATTTTGGCTGTCGGTCCGGCGGGCGTTTCTTCCCGGTTGCTCGACGTTCGGCCATATAGGGGAATTCAAACCGGACGCAGCGATGACCCTGCTGCGCGATGCGCTTGGCGAAGACTTCCATGAACTCGGAATCCATGGGAGCACCGGCACCATGCGCCAACGCAATGGTCAAGGTGGCGGTCTTAGGTCCGTCAGTTAGAAAGTCCGGAAGAGTCACGGTCTATATGTTGGCGAAGAAATCGTTGCCCTTGTCGTCGACGATAATAAAGGCTGGGAAATTCTCGACTTCGATACGCCAGATCGCTTCCATGCCAAGCTCTGGATATTCCAGAACCTCGACCTTTCTAATGGAGTCCTGTGCAAGTTTTGCCGCGGCTCCACCGATTGAGCCCAAGTAAAAGCCACCGTGTTCGTTACAGGCCGTTGTGACTTGCTTAGACCGGTTGCCTTTGGCCAGCATGACCATGGATCCGCCGTTTGCTTGTAGGAGGTCGACATAGGAGTCCATGCGTCCGGCCGTCGTTGGACCGAAAGACCCAGACGCCATACCGTCAGGCGTTTTTGCCGGACCAGCGTAATACACCGGGTGATTCTTCATGTAATCCGGAAGACCATCGCCGGCATCCAGGCGCTCTTTCAATTTGGCGTGAGCAATGTCGCGGGCGACGATCATTGGGCCCGTCAAGGATACCCGTGTCTTGATTGGGTACTTGCTGAGTTCGGCTCTGATTTCTGCCATCGGTTTGTTGAGATCAATGTTCACCACTTCGCCTGGCATTTTGTCTTCGCGAACGTCCGGCATGTATTGCGCGGGGTTTGTTTCCAGTTGCTCTAGGAAGACGCCCTCTGCGGTGATCTTTCCTTTGATCTGCCGATCCGCAGAACAGGAGACGCCGATACCGACGGGACAGGATGCGCCATGCCGCGGCAAACGAATCACGCGGACGTCATGGCAATAATATTTACCGCCGAATTGCGCGCCAATACCGAGACCGCGCGTAATCTCTAGAACCTGTTGTTCAGCCTCGAGGTCACGAAACGCCTGGCCATGATCGCCGCCCTGTGTCGGCAAGTCGTCTAGATATCGGGCGGAGGCCAACTTAACCGTTTTCAAATTGGCTTCTGCAGACGTGCCGCCGATGACAATGGCCAAGTGGTAGGGTGGGCAAGCCGCTGTCCCCAGAGTCTTGATTTCTTCTTCGAAGAAGGTCTTCAAGCCGCCCGGGTTAAGAAGGGCTTTGGTTTTTTGATAGAGGAACGTTTTGTTGGCTGAGCCGCCGCCTTTGGCCATGAACAGAAACTTGTAGGCGTCTCCAGTCGTGGCATAGAGGTCGATCTGCGCCGGTAGATTGTTTCCAGTATTTTTCTCTTCGAACAGAGACACTGGTGAAAGTTGAGAATAGCGCAGGTTCAGATTGGTATAGGCTTCGACGACCCCGGCTGACAAAGCGGCTTCGTCGCCACCGCCGGTCCAAATCTGTTGGCCTTTCTTGCCCATGATAATGGCGGTGCCGGTGTCCTGGCACATGGGCAGTATCATGCCGGCGGCAATGTTTGCGTTCTTCAAAAGTTCAAGGGCTACGAAGCGATCATTCGGTGACGCTTCGGGGTCGTCCATGATCGCGCGTAGCTGAGCTAAGTGGCCTGGACGCAAAAGGTGCGATACGTCCTTAAAGGCCTCGGCCGTAAGCTGCGTTAACGAGGCTGGTTCGACGGCAATAATGGCTTCACCGCGAAAGGTATCGACTGACACACCGTCACTGGAGATTTTCCGATATGGTGTTCCGTCATCACTCAACGGGAACATGTCAGAGAAGGCGGCATCAAGCATGGCCCTGCGTCCCTATATTGTGTGGGAGTTGGCTTCCCGGAAGCCGAACTCGATTACTTCTTTCTAAAAGCGTCGAGGGTGACCACCTTACTCGACTCGTCCTCGTCGCTCACGTCTGCGTCGGGCTCGTCGGATTGGGTTGAGTCATTGCGTGCCCGTCGGTTGGTTTTGAGCTTTTGCGTTACGACGGCATTGTCGATTGGTGGCATGTCAAAATCGTCGTCTTCGTCGAACTCGTCGTCATCCAGGTCCGCATCGTCTTCATCTTCAAACTCGACATGGAATTGCAGGCCGAATTTTGCGTGAGGGTCAGCAAATGCCGTTACCGCAGCAAAGGGGATGTGGAGTGGCTGACCGGCGCCGTTAAAGCTCAGTGTTATATCAAAGCTGTCTTCTTCTACGTTCAAATCCCAAAACTGATGCTGCAGGACGATAGTCATTTCACTGGGATGCATCGCGTGCAAAGAGTCGGCGATGCGAACGCCCGGGAATGTGGTGTCAAAGGTGACATAGAAATGGTGCGCACCAGGCAGTCCCTGCAGCTGGGTGATTTCCAGCGCTTGACGCAGCACGCCGCGCAGGGCGTCCTCCACCATTCGCTCGTAGATCAGTGTTGTTACTGTCGGTTCGGTCACGGGCACAGTCATGTCATAGGAAAAAAGAATCGAACCCCATTTTGGCGGTCCAATCCATGGGGTTCAATGCCAATACCAGCTTTTTTGGAATGATAGTGTTAAATATGCGAGTCGTAGAAAGTGGGGGGCTTCTGTTGCCCGGTGCCCCCCGAACCGCGCTTACCGTCAATTAAGCGGCAGCGGCGTACGCAACGTTGTCGTTGGCACTTTTCAAAATGGCCCGATAACGGCGGAACCATGCCGAGCACAGCTACTATCTTTACCACACGCGTCGATCCTGTTTCACCCCCATGGACGGCCTAATTTTGGCCGGAAATGGTGGAGGTGCCGGGTACTGCCCCCGGGTCCGCAGCGCTTATTTCATAGCAGGTTTAGCACCGTAGTCGCCGAAGCGACGTAACCAATATAAGGCTTATCGGGAACATTTGCCATGTTTAGACAGATTCTTTAGTCAGGGTTGTCCCGACAATCAGCCGGTCTATAAATAGCCAATGCAGCAATACCTAGAGTTAATGAAGCACGTGCTTGAGACCGGCGCGCAAAAAGGGGACCGCACAGGCACCGGGACGTTGTCGGTGTTTGGCCACCAGATGCGCTTTGATCTGGCCAAAGGGTTTCCGGTCACCACCACCAAAAAGCTTCACCTGCGCTCGATCATTATTGAGCTCCTTTGGTTTCTGCGTGGTGACACGAACGTTGGGTATTTACGCGATAACAAGGTGTCTATCTGGAACGAGTGGGCCGACGAGAACGGCGATCTTGGCCCGGTCTACGGATATCAGTGGCGGTCATGGCCGGACCCAAAGGGCGGCTCAATCGATCAGATCGAGAAGCTGCTGAATAGCCTAAGACAAAACCCTGATTCGCGCCGTCATATGGTGACGGCCTGGAACCCAGCAGATGTCGATTCCATGGCCTTGCCGCCATGTCACTGCCTGTTTCAGTTTTATGTCGCTGATGGAAAGCTGTCTTGCCAGTTGTATCAGCGTAGCGCTGATATCTTTCTCGGTGTGCCTTTCAACATTGCATCGTACGCGTTGCTGACACTGATGGTTGCTCAGGTTACCGGATATGAGCCCGGGGAATTTGTGCATACCTTTGGTGATGCGCACCTCTACTCAAATCACATTGAGCAGGCTAACAAGCAGCTAAGTCGCACGCCAAAAGCTCTACCGGTGATGCGTATTAATCCCGACGTGACTGATTTATTCTCATTCGAATTTTCAGACTTCACCTTGGAAGGCTATGACCCAGATCCTCATATCTCAGCACCGGTCGCGGTTTAGGGGGATGGCGTGAGTGATGCGAAGGTCAAGTTATGCCTGATCATGGCGCGTGCCGAGAACGGCACTATTGGTGCAGACAATGCCCTGCCCTGGCATATTTCGGCCGATCTCAAGAATTTTAAACGCCTAACTTTAGGCAAGCCGGTCGTCATGGGCCGCAAAACATTTGAATCAATCGGCAAGCCGCTCAAGGGCCGCGCGAATATCGTCATAACCCGTCAAAGCGATTGGACCGCAGACGGGGCACTCGTCTGTCACGACATTAAAGATGCCGTCCGAACAGCCAAAGCGCAGGCCGAAAAGGATGGTGTCGACGAAGTGATGGTGATTGGTGGTGCGGAAATTTACGCCCGTGTTCTAAACGACGCGGATCGGTTTTATCTCACAGAAGTCCATCGTCGCTATGAGGGCGATGCCTGGTTTACGGCACCGGATAAGACCCAGTGGAAAGAGGTGTCCCGGGAGCGCTACGCGCCGGACGAAGAAGGCGGACCGTCTTACAGCTTCGTGAGCTACGAACGCCGCAAGGCCTGATTAAGCACCCATGGAAATCGTTGGTGCAGGTTTTACGGTGCCATCGGCAAGTTTGGCCGCAATCTTTTCTGCAATTTCGACATAGGCCTTGGCGTGAGGGCTATCCGGATCGGCAGCAACAATGGGTGTGCCGCTGTCCGAGGTCTCGCGGATTTTAATATCCAACGGAATGCCGCCGAGAAAATCAGTCTCCAACTCGCGGGCGGTTTTTTCTGCGCCGCCCGTGCTGAAGATGTCTTCGCGATGTCCACAGGAAGGGCAGATGTAGTGGCTCATATTTTCGATCATGCCAAGGATCGGAACCTCTACCCGGCGAAACATGTTGAGGCCTTTGCGCGCGTCTAGCAGGGCAATGTCCTGAGGTGTTGATACGATGACAGCGCCGGCGAGGGGAACCCGCTGCGACATGGTCAATTGGGTGTCGCCGGTGCCTGGTGGCATATCGACGACCATGACATCAATGTCTCCCCATTCGACATCTTTAAGCATCTGCTCAAGCGCCCCCATGACCATGGGGCCGCGCCAGATCACAGGATTGTCTTCAGCGATCATGAAGCCGATGGACATGACTTTGACGCCGTGGTTTTCCAACGGATGGACTTTGGTCCCGTCTGAATGTGGTTTCTTTCCAGCGAGACCAAGCATGCGCGGCATTGAAGGACCGAAGATATCAGCATCGAACAGGGCAACGCTTTTCCCTAATTTGGCCAGCGCAACCGCTATATTGGCCGCCGTTGTCGATTTACCGACTCCGCCTTTGCCTGACGCGATAGCGACAATGGATTTTATGCCGGGCAGGGCAAGTTGCTCTCGGCCGCCTCCGCCTTTCGCCTGTGGACTGGGTGCCGCCTTCTTTTCGGCGGTGAGAACCACTGTGGCAGAGAGCACGCCGGGGAGCTCGTAAACGGCTTTTTCCGCCTGGGCCCGCACAGGCTCAAGCTTTGGGCCCAGATCGGGAGGCACTTCTAGGGCGAATGCGACGTGGCCATCTTTAATGACAACATCCTGCACCCAGCCGCGGGCAGCGACATCAAGACCACCTGTGCCTGAATCCACGCCACGTAACGCATCGAGAACTTGCTCCTTGGTGACTTGGGTCACTCTTGAAACCTCCGCTAAGACTGCCGATATCGAGAAAGCGACCTAAATGGCCTTAGACATGGACTGGGGTTGCGTTGCGCCACCCCGGTACATGTCATATAAGGCCGGGACACTTGAATTTCGGTTGCCATAGTTGCGGCGACCGCTCGGAAGGAAGGGATACTCCAGTGTTCTGGAAACAACAAGGTAGCGGTCCATGGGGCGGCGGTGGCTCCGGTGGCGGGCGAAATGGCGGCGGCGGTGGCGGAGGTGGTTCCTGGAGCGGTGGTGGTGAACCCCCGCCCGACTTAGAGGAACTTCTCAGGCGCAGCCAGGACCGGGTGAAGCAGTTTATGCCCGGCGGTATGGGCTCGGCACGCGGCATCATGATTATTGTCGCGCTGTTCTTGTTTTTCTGGGGTGCGAGCGGTTTCTATCGCGTGCAGCCGGACGAGCAAGGCGTTGAGTTGCTGTTTGGGCGCTATGTAAAAACCACTGAGCCGGGACTGAATTATTGGTTCCCGACGCCCATTGGTGAAGTTCAGACACCGAAAGTCACGCTGACAAATCAGATCACGATTGGCTTTCGCGGTGTTCCGAATACCACCAACCAGCGTGATGTGCCCCAAGAGAGTCTGATGTTGACCGGTGATGAGAACATCGTCGACGTCGACTTCGTCGTGCAATGGCGTATTCGTGACGCCGGGGATTTTCTATTCAATATTCGGGCGCCTGAGCAGACCGTTAAGTTAGCTGCCGAGAGTTCGATGAGAGAAGTCGTTGGCCAGAACACCCTCGACTTTGTCACCACTGGTGGCCGTGAAGTTGTCGGACAAACCGCGCAGACCGTGCTGCAAGAAATTCTTGATAGTTATGGGGCTGGCATCAGCATTCTTGAAATACGAGTACAGGGTGCGAACCCACCTCCGGAAGTGATTGACGCGTTCAACGATGTTCAGCGGGCCAACCAGGACCAAGAGCGTTTACGCAACGAAGCCACAGCCTATCGCAACGACATTGTTCCAAGGGCGAAGGGTGAGGCCTCTCGGATGATCGAAAATGCTTCTGCTGAAAAAGAGAAGCTTATTCGTGAAGCCCAGGGTCAGGCTCAGCGTTTCGATGATTTTTATCAAACGTACAAGAATGACAAAGATGTGACCGCGCGGCGGTTGTATTTGGAAACAATGCAAGAAGTTTATAGCCGATCCGACAAGGTCATCATGGATGACAACGGTCAAGGCAATGGCGTTGTGCCCTATCTGCCGCTCAATGAGTTAGGTAGAAATCGGTCACGGGGAGACAACTAATGAAATCGGGTAAATTACTCGCGTTCGGCGTAATTGTACTGGTCGGCGCTATTGCGCTCACCGGAACGCTCTTCACCGTTCACCAAACACAGCAAGCAATTGTATTGCAACTTGGCGAGACTAAACGAGTCATCGTCGAGCCTGGTCTTCATTACAAAGTTCCGCTGCTACAGAACGTCATCTATTACGACAATCGAGTGCTTGATCTGGATCCGCCGAGTCAAGAAATGCCGCTGGTCAATCAGTTGCGTATTATCGTTGACGCGTTTGCCCGATACCGCATTGTCGACCCGCTTAAGTTCTATCAAGCTGTGCGCACCGAAATCGGATTCCGTGATCGTTTTGGAACAATTCTGAACGGTAGCGTGCGGGATGCTCTCGGCCAGGCAGAACTGGCAGACTTGCTCACCAAGAAACGCGTCGAGGTGATGCAAGAAATTATCCTTGGTGTTAGTCGGCGCGAAAGCGAGTTCGGTATCGAAGTGGTCGATGTCCGTATTGGCCGTACCGACCTTCCGCCGGAGACCAGCCAGTCCGTGTACAACCGCATGCGATCAGACCGTATCGCAACGGCCGCGTTATTGCGCGGGCAGGGGCAAGAAACCAAGGCACGCATTGAAGCCGAGGCGGATCGTGAGAGAACGATCATTCTCGCTGATGCGGAGCGGGAAGCTCAGATTCAATTGGGCCAGGGCGAGGCTGAAAGTCGCCGCGCTCTTAACGAGGTTCACGGCAAAGACCCTGAGTTTTATGCGTTTATGCGATCCATGGAGGCCTATCGCGGCTCTCTCAATGAAGGCACAACCATGATTCTCAATCCGGAGTCAGAATTTTTCCGGTACTTTGACGCCCTGCCTGCTGCACGTGACTAGGCCGCTCGAAATGGGGGCGGTTCACTAGATCGCCTCCCGTTGGGTTTAAATTACGAAGCTGACAGAAAACGGCCGTGCGCCGTCGACTGTGTTGTTGAGCACCCTCATTTCCGACAAGAATGGTCTTTAAGGCATCGAGGACAGCCACGTTAAACCAAAGGAGGCCCATAAATGGCCCGCACTGCTTCCCTTTCCACACCCGATAATGCGTCGGGGTCTAACGTCATCGCGTTGTGGGGTGCCGCTGTTGGTATAGCCCTCGTACTGGTTCTATTCCCTCAGATTGCTGACGCTCAGCGTGTTCCCCAGACATTTGCCGACGTTGTAGAAGACGTTATTCCTGCGGTGGTCAATGTGTCGACCACGCAGCTTGTTGAGCAACGTAGCCGCAATCGCGGCGGGCGGAACTTGCCGCAGATGCCACGCGGCGGCCCTTTGGAAGACATGTTCAAAGACTTCCTTGAGCAATTTGGTGATCAAGTGCCGCAAGGACCCGGTGGCGAAGGCGACAATGATCGTCCTAAGCGGCGCGCCTCATCTTTAGGGTCCGGGTTTATTATTGAAGCCGATGGTCTTGTGGTCACGAACAACCACGTCATCGAGAATGCTGACGAAATCAGCGTCATTCTCGCCGACAACACAATTCTGAAAGCAACGGTTATTGGCCGTGATCCGAAAGTTGATCTCGCCCTTCTCAAAGTAGAAGCCGATCGTCCATTGCCCACTGTGAAGTGGGGCGATTCCGACAAGATGCGCGTCGGTGATTGGTCCGTCGCCATCGGCAATCCGTTCGGCATTGGGGTTACTGTAACCGCCGGTATTGTCTCTGCGCGGTCCCGTCAGCTGAGCAACGGCAACGCCTATGACGACTACATCCAAACAGATGCAGCGATTAATCGCGGCAACTCGGGTGGACCGCTCATCAATATGAAAGGTGAGGTCATCGGCATCAATACAGCGATTTTTTCGCCGACTGGTGCCAGTGTTGGGATCGGATTTGCTTCACCGTCAAACTTGGCGCAATCGATTATCAATGACCTCAATGAGTTTGGTCGGACCCGGCGCGGTTGGCTGGGCGTTAAAATTCAGACTGTGACACCAGAAATTGCGGAGAGCCTCGGTCTTGATAAGGCCCGCGGCGCCCTTGTCGCAGAATTGGTTGAAGACAGCCCGGCAGAAAAAGCTGGGGTTGAAGCGAGTGACGTGATCCTGGCTTTTGACGGCAAACCTGTTGATGAAATGCGGCATCTCCCTCTGATCGTTGCCGAGACCGACATTGATAAACGCGTCAAGGTAACTGTCTGGCGAAACGGCAAGGAAAAGAGCCTCAACGTTCGTATCGCTGAGCTCGATGAAGAGGACGTGCAAGTCGCTTCCCGGTCTGATTCAAGTTCAAGTAATGGCGAACCGGATCGTAAGGAGATTGATGAGCTCGGCCTAACGGTCGCTGAACTGACGTCCGATATTCGCTCACAATATGATCTGCCCGACGAGATTACGGGGCTGGTGATTGTGGATGTTGACGGTGACAGCGATGCTGCGGAAAAAGGTCTGCGCCGCGGAGACATCATTGCCGAAGTTCAACAAACCCCAGTTGAGACGGCTGCCGAAGCGGAGAAGGTTATTGCCGACGCCCGCAAGAAAGATCGGACCGTCGTACTGCTGCGTATCCAGTCTGGCGAAGACTTTCGTCTTGTCCCCGTTAGAATTGGTGAAAGCTAAATCGTTCTCGTCAATCGCAAGGGCAAACGATGCGCGTTGACTTCTACCATCTGCAGAAGTGGCCGCTGGAAACTGCTCTGCCGCAAATCCTCAGCAAAGTCCGCCAGGCTGGCCATCGCGCTGTGATCCTGGCGGGCTCTGAGGAGCGGGTTGAAAGTTTAAGCAACGCCCTCTGGACCCATGACCCGAATTCCTGGCTGGCCAATGGCACGGCTAAGGACGGTCAAGCTGCTGATCATCCCATATGGCTGACTGACCGCGCGGAGAACCCGAACCAGGCCTCGGTTCTCGTGGTCACTGATAGTATGGCGGCGGACGATTATGCTACTTACGACCGCTGTCTTGATCTGTTCGATGGCAACGATGCGGAAGCCGTCAGCGCGGCCCGTGACCGGTGGCAAAAGGCCCGGGGTGAAGGCCACGAGCTTCATTATTGGCAGCAAACTGACCGTGGTGGATGGGAAGAGAAGGCGCAGGCTTAACGCCCGTCAGGGGTCCGTTGTGCACCGGTTCTGGCGTGTTGCCTCTAAGGGCCAGTTTGGCTATAACCCGCGCGACTTCGGCCGATACTCTAGGTTCGGCTTTTCCACAGTTTCAGATGAAAATGGACGCATAAATCATGGCTTTAGAACGCACCTTCTCGATCATCAAACCAGACGCCACGCGCCGGAATTTAACTGGCAAAGTTGTTTCCATGCTTGAAGAAGGCGGCCTGCGCGTTATCGCCCAAAAGCGCGTTAAGCTCGACCAAGCCAAAGCCGAAGGGTTTTACGCAGTTCATAAAGAACGCCCTTTCTTCAACGATCTTTGTACCTTCATGACGTCCGGCCCGGTCGTCGTTCAGGTGCTTGAAGGTGAAAATGCTGTAGCCCGTAATCGTGAGATCATGGGCGCGACAAATCCGGCCGATGCCGATGAAGGCACCATCCGGAAGACTCTCGCCGAAAGCATCGAAGCGAATTCTGTCCATGGGTCAGATTCACAAGAGAACGCAGCGATCGAGACCGCGTACTTCTTTAATGAAGATGAAATCGTCGGATAATCGATCGTCTGCCTAGGTAAGCGGAGAAGTCGGTGGCGCCATTACCTCAACACCCGCGTCTCGGCTTTTTTGTTTCCCATCGGGGAAGCAATATGCGGACCATCGTGGCGGCGAGTCAGGATGGCACCTTGAAGGCCGACCTGGCTCTGCTCGTCAGCAATAACCGAACGAGTGCTGCCTTAGAGTGGGCCGCTGAGAATGGTCTGCCGCACCTACATCTCAGCCCAAGAACCGTGAGCTCCGAAGACGCGCTCGACCAAGCCCATCTCGATGCCCTTAAAGAGGCCAAGGTCGATCTCATCGTTCTGGCTGGATATATGCGCAAGATTGGGCCGAAGGTTCTGACAGCTTACGCCAACCGAATTCTCAATATTCACCCGGCTTTGCTACCGAAGTACGGTGGCCAAGGCATGTATGGTGGGCGTGTTCATGAAGCCGTCATTGCCAATGGCGATTCGGAGTCCGGTGTGACTGTTCATCTGGTTGATGGCGAATATGATACAGGCCCGGTTGTTGCGCAGGCCAAAGTCCCGGTTCTGCCAAATGATACCGCTGATGAATTAGCGAAGAGAGTTCTGGCGCAGGAGCATCGCCTCTATACCGACACTTTGATCCGTATCGTGGCCGGAGAGATTAATCTCGACGCCCTAAGGTAGGCCCCAAGAATCGCTTAGGTGTTTGATCCGCACGGCGTCACCATCGCCTCGCTCTGCAACAGTACCTAGACGTCTTGGTGTTTCACCATTGTCCGTAAGGACGTCCATAGCGGTCTGCTCATCATTAGCTGAGACAATCACGATCATGCCGACGCCACAGTTGAAGGTGCGGGCCATTTCCACAGCAGACATACCGCCGGCTTCGCCCAGCCATGTCATCATCGGGGGTAGGGGCAAGGCATCTACATTTAAGTCGACGGCTAAGTCATCGGGCAGAACGCGGGGGATGTTCTCTAACAGTCCGCCGCCCGTTATATGGGCGAAGCCGTGGGCCAGGCCCGCCTTAACCAGAGCAAGGCAGGGTTTGATATAAATTCGCGTCGGGGTCAGCAATGCTTCACCAAGTGATATGGATGAGTCGAAGGGCGCCGGGTCGTCATATCCATGACCAGCGCCCTCAATCACCTTTCTGATGAGAGAATAGCCGTTGGAATGAAATCCTGACGATGGCAGGCCTAGCACGATATCGCCGGCACCAATGTCCCTTGGCAGAATGCTGTCTCGCTCAACGGCGCCGACTGAAAACCCAGCGAGATCGTACTCATTCTCGCCATAGAGTCCTGGCATCTCTGCTGTCTCGCCGCCAATCAAGGCGCATCCGGCTTCGCGACATCCGGCGGCGATACCACTAATGACAGACGTGGCAGCCTCTATCGAAAGTTTGCCGGTCGCGAAATAATCGAGGAAAAATAGGGGTTCGGCACCTTGAACGACCAAATCATTGACGCACATGGCGACCAAATCGATGCCAACCGTATCGTGGCGATCGGCTTCAATGGCCACCAACAGTTTAGTACCAACGCCGTCGTTGCCGGCGACCAAGACTGGATCTTTGTATCCGGTTGCCTTGAGGTCGAACAGGCCGCCGAATCCGCCAAGGGCCGAATCGGCGCCACTGCGGCCCGTCGATTTGGCGAGCGGCTTGATGGCTTCCACCAAAGCGTTGCCGGCGTCAATATCGACCCCGGCATCTTTGTACGTTAAACCGTTGGAACGGCGGCCATCGGCCTGAGAGGACTTAGAAATGTCAGCCTCACCTAGCGCGGCGAAAAGAAGCCGTACCATAGCCAAAGACGGGCGCGTTGCAACGGCTCGCTGCAACTTCTTTGCGGCTAGTATTTTTGCGGCTTTGGCTGGTATGCCTATTTTGCTTTCTGCGAGCGTTGCGGGGGCTCAATCCCAAGTCTTTACGGTCAGCGGGGTGGCTATCGACGCCCGCGGTGGTACGACCAACGAGGCCCGCGCCAATGGCCTCCAGAGCGGCCAAATTAGGGCGCTAGACAGGCTATTTCGACGGCTGGTGCCGAATGCCTATCAAGCTGACCTTCCGGACTTATCTGGCCGTGACGCGATCGACTTGGTCCGTGATTTTTCGGTGTCTAATGAGCGAACCACGTCTGGCCGGTATCTGGCTGATTTGACGGTTCGTTTTCGCCCCGACTCGGTTCGGTCGACCCTAAGATTCGCTGGCGTGCCATTTGCCGAAACCATTAGCAAACCCGTTGTCATCATTCCCGTTTACCAAGAGTCCATTGTGTCCGATTCAGTCATTTGGTCGGATTCCAATCCATGGATGAATGCGTGGGGGCAGGTGCCGCAAGCCATGGGGCTGGTTCCCCGCCAGCTTCCGTTTGGCGACCTGGAGGATTTATCGACACTTCGCATTGAAGACGCCTTGGCTCGCGATCAAGGTCGCTTGCAGTCCTGGGCCAGCCGTTACGGAGCGGATGACGTTGTTATTGCCACGGCCTCGTTGTTGGGTAGCCTCGGGGCCGAATCTGTTCGCGTAACGTTGTATTTCACCCGGACCGGTGCAGAACAACAGTTGGATGTGCCGGCTTCGGGCGGGCAAACTTGGTCCGAGTTGTTTGTCGCGGCCGCAGCGAAGTCCTGGGCGGTTATCGAGGACGAATGGAAGAAAGAGAACATGCTGCAGTTTGGCGTGAACGGGCAAATCACAGCCTTAGTCCCTTTGAACGCCTTGGAAGATTGGCTCACCGTCAGATCACGTCTCGAGCGGGTCCCTCTGATTGATCGCCATGAATTGCAAGCGATCACGCGAGACCGCGCCCAGGTGACACTGTATTACCTCGGCAATGAGGATCAGCTAAAGTTGGCTATGGCGCAAAGTGATCTTGGGTTCGTTTGGCAAGACGAGGCGTGGGTGATTGAGGATCGCGCGTCGTCGTCAGATATCGTGCAGACTTTTGGCGCAGAAGACTCTACCCCCTCTATGCCGGTGCCATCGTCCTCACCGTCATCGGTATTTATGCAGCCGGTCGAACAAACGCCACCAGCGGCCTACCCATCAGGGCTATTTAGCAATAGCGCGTCTGAGCGGAGGCCCTAGCGGTTTCCGCTGCGGATTCGTCATGGCGGCATCACAGCAACTCCCACTGGAATTGGGTCATCGACCAGCAATTGGTCGTTCAGATTTCCTAGTGACTGATGCCAACCGAGAAGCCGTTGGCTGGATCGATATGTGGCCTAAGTGGCCGTCTCATGGCCTCGGTTTATACGGCCCTCCAGGCTGTGGGAAATCACACTTGGTTCACGTCTTTGCGGCGAAGGCGGCGGCCCACGTTCTTGAGGTCAATGAGATTACGGAGTCTGACCCGATTGCGCTTGTGGCACAGCACAAGGCTTTGGCCTGGGACAATGCTGATGCCGTTTCTGACGAACAGGCCCTCTTTCATCTCTTTAACGTTGTCAGAGAGGCTGGCAAGCATCTGCTCATTGTTGGGCGAACAGCTCCCGCGCGCTGGGATGTCATGCTGCCTGACTTGAAGTCCCGTCTGAGCGGTATGCCGTCCGTTGAAATACGCCAGCCGGACGACACCACGATCGCGGCCGTTTTGGTGAAGCTCTTTCGTGATCGTCAGTTAGAAGTCACGCCTGATCTTGTAGATTACATTCAGAAACGAATCCCACGCACTTTTGTCGCTGTTCAAGCCCTAGCAGAGCGTGTTGACCGTGACGCCTTGGCCCAGAACCGAAAGATCACGGTGCCCTTGGTGCGCAGCATCCTTGAGGCCGGTGATTTCGGCGCGATAGAGCCGGGTTAATCTGTCACCAAGTCTATAAGCGTGCGTGGTCTGGTAAAGCCGGTGAGTTGGCCGCACGAGGCATCAAGCATGCTCCAGCGTTCCACGTCTATTGATAGCTCTGCCAGCGCTCCGGCCGGGTATTTGGAAAGAGCGTCGGCGAGGGTGGAGTCCTGAGGTCGCTGCCGATCTATCAGATGACGCAGTAAGTCTTCCATCGTCGGGTTGTGCCCGACTATTAAGACGCGCTGTGCCTGATCCACCTGACGCAGGTGTGCAATGACGTCTGCGGTTGCGGCGAGATAGAGGCCGTCTTCGTAGGACACGGGCAAGTCGGGCCAGATCGATAGAATGGCATCCAGGGTCAGGCGTGCGCGTTTCGCCGTTGAGCAAAGAACAATGTCGGGTTTCAAGTCCGAAGCTGCCATAAACCGCGCCACTTTTTTGGAGTCAGACTGACCACGTGGAGCCAAGGCACGCTCGTGATCTTTTGTCGCGGCATCGGCTGCCTTGGCATGCCTTAATAGGAGGAGGGAAAGTGTCACGTGGTTGCCCAATAATCGACAGGATGTGAGCTACCATGATACAGTTGCGAACCCGTAAATCATTGCGTTTTCATGAAATATTTTATTTCGGGCTGGCGATCTCTGGTTATTTACGGGCGAACGGCGATAGGTAAAACAGCCGTCTAAAAGTTTGTGAAGGAACGCTTGGGTGAGCCCACAAGACAGCACATCAGTCAGTGACGATGCTGGCCAGTCAGCGATAAGTCTTGAGAGTAGTGATCGGTTTATTAATCGAGAGCTTTCTTGGCTGTCGTTCAACATGCGCGTGCTTGAAGAAGCGGAGAACGTCAGTCATCCCTTATTGGAGCGGGT
This sequence comes from Rhodospirillaceae bacterium, assembly GCA_018666155.1. Taxonomy (GTDB): domain Bacteria; phylum Pseudomonadota; class Alphaproteobacteria; order Rhodospirillales; family Rhodospirillaceae; genus WLXB01. The sequence goes on from JABJAH010000023.1 coordinate 55,989, forward strand.
GCGCTTCCTGTCTATTTCCGCATCCAACCTAGATGAATTTTATATGGTGCGCGTTGCTGGCTTAAAAGGGCAGGTGAGGGCAGGTGTTACCCAGCGCAGTGCCGATGGCTTAACGCCACAAGAACAGCTCACCCAGATCAACACGGCTGTGCGCGACGTCCTGCGACACCAGGATGCTTGCTGGGGTCGACTGCAAACAGAACTTGATCGGGAAGAGATTCACGTTGTTTCTAAAGACGACCTAAATGCGACGGACAAGGCCTGGCTGCAAGACCGTTTTATGGAGCACATCTTTCCTGTCCTTACGCCTCTGGCGATCGACCCGGCCCATCCGTTCCCATTTATTCCAAACCTAGGCCTGTCGCTCATTTTGCAGCTGGTGCGGATCGAGAACGGCGAAGGCATGCGCGCGCTGGTTCCGATGCCATCGCAGGTGGATCGGTTGATTCGGATTCGGGGCCGCAAGGTAAGATTTATCACTCTTGAAGAAGTTATAACGCTGTTCTTTGACCGCCTCTTTCCAGGATTCAAGGTCATGCAATCCGGCGTGTTCCGGGTTATTCGAGACAGTGAAATGGAGGTCGACGAAGAAGCACAAGATCTTGTGCAGAGTTTTGAGACCGCCTTGAAGCGTCGCCGTCGAGGCAGTTGCATTCGTCTCAAGGTCAGCGCTTCCATGCCAGAGGATCAGGTCAACTTGATTTGTGACGAACTCGAAGTTTCAGCAGACGACATGTTTCGTATGGATGGCATGATCGGTCTCGCCGACGTCAGGCAACTCATCACGGGCGAGAGGCCAGACCTTGAGTTCGTGCCGTATAACGCACGATTCCCGGAGCGGATTAGAGATTTTGGTGGCGACAGCTTCGCTGCAATTCGTAAGAAAGATATTATCGTCCACCATCCCTACGAATCCTTCGACGCGGTCGTGCAGTTCCTTCGCCACGCTGCACAAGATCCGAATGTGGTGTCGATCAAACAGACTCTGTATCGCACCAGTAAGAATTCGCCCATCGTCGAGGCCTTAATCGAAGCGGCAGAGGCTGGCAAATCCGTGACCGCCATGGTCGAGTTGAAGGCACGCTTCGACGAAGAAGCCAATATCCGTTGGGCAAGGGACCTGGAGCGCGCCGGCGCCAACGTGGTTTACGGTTTTGTTGACCTCAAGACCCACGCAAAGATTTCACTCGTGACCCGACGTGAAGGCAACGCGTTGAATTCCTATGTTCACTTTGGCACCGGCAACTACCATCCCGTGACTGCCAAGGTTTATACCGACCTTTCTTTTTTCACCTGTGACCCTGCGTTATGCCGGGATGCCAACAGTGCGTTTAATTTTATGACTGGCTACGCCAGACCAGATTCTTTGGAGAAACTAGCCATTGCTCCGATTGGATTAATGGAAAAGCTGGATGCCCTCATCGACGAGGAGACCGCTCATGCCAAGGCGGGTCGTCCCGGGACCATTTGGGCGAAAATGAATTCTCTGGTTGACCCAAAGATTATTGATGCGTTGTACGAAGCATCGCAGGCGGGCGTTCAAATCGAATTGATCGTCCGGGGCATTTGTTGTTTGCGCCCTGGGGTGCCGGGTCTATCAGAGAATGTTCGCGTTAAGAGTATTGTGGGTCGTTTTCTTGAGCATTCACGCATCTTTGTTTTCGGCAACGGCCATCCCGTGCCCTCGCGTGATGCTAAAGTCTTTATGTCATCGGCTGATTGGATGACCAGAAACCTCGTCAACCGTGTCGAGACGTTCGTCCCAATTGAGAACCATACGGTTCATCAACAGGTCCTGGATCAAATCATGGTCGCAAATATAAACGATAACCTGCAAAGCTGGACCCTTAGTTCTGATGGCCAGTTCTCCCGAGACGAGGCTGGTTCCACACCATTTAGTGCCCATGACTACTTCATGAATAACCCTAGTTTGTCGGGTCAGGGGAGCGCGCTCGACCAAGCAAAACGCCAAGTCCCCAAATTGGTTCCAAGCCGCCGCTAAACCTGCTATCAGCGCTGCACCTGTAGTTTGATGTGAGAGACAGCGTGCCTGACGACAGCACGACACTGGCCATTCGGCATCGGCCAATAGGCGTCATTGATATCGGGTCTAACTCGGTTCGATTGGTTGTCTATAGCGGCGTCATGAGAACGCCAATTCCAATTTATAACGAGAAAGCGACCTGTGCATTGGGGCGTGATCTCGAGTCCACCGGCAAACTGAATCCCGAAGGAATTGATAAAGCGCTCCAGATTCTGGGGCGCTTCACTGTCTTAACCGATGCTATGGGCCTGGATAGATTGGATGTGCTCGGTACTGCTGCTATTCGGGACGCTGCAGATGGCAAGAAATTTGTCGACCTCGTAAAAGAGGAAACGGGTCTCTCAATCAAAGTTCTGTCCGGAAAACAAGAAGCACAGCGAAGTGCCCTAGGGGTCCTGTGCGGCATTCCTGACGCCGATGGCATGGTTGCCGACCTAGGCGGCGGCAGCCTTGAACTGGTCGATGTTCAAGGCGGTACGTTTGCTCATCACGCGACGTTGCCTTTAGGCACGCTCCGTCTCGCTGGCTCCTCAGGGCCCGATCTTGGGAAGGCGTTGAAGACAATCAATATGTACCTTGATCAAGAAGCCTGGGTTTCCGGAGTAAAGGGGCGGACGGTCTACGCCGTTGGTGGGGCGTGGCGCTCGCTCGCGCGGGTCTGTATCGCACACATGAACTACCCCTTGCATGTCCTCGACAATTTCACACTCACTCGACCGCAAGCCCAATCGCTGTTCGGACTCATTTCCAATCTAAGTCCGCAAACGCTTGAAAAGATTCGGGGAGTCGACAAATCGCGGCTTCAAACTCTGCCGTTGGCGGCAACAATGCTGGAGCGACTTCTCGAGATTGGCCAACCAGATAACTTGGTCTTTTCAATTTATGGCATGCGCGAAGGTCAGTTTTACAAAGAGTTGCCTGAATCACTGAAAGCGGAAGACCCCCTCATCAGCGCGGCGGAGGAGTTGTGCCGAGCGGCCGGACGTGACCCAGGCTTGGGGCACGAAGCATACGACTGGTTGTCACCGTTATTTCCCGACGAGACGGCTGATCAGGCCAAGCTGCGTCTCGCAGCCTGTTTGCTAAGAGATGTTTACTGGTCTGAGCATCCTGACTATAGGGCTGAGCAAGCTTTTCTACGCGTTCTGCGTCTCCCGTTCATGGGGTTGGAGCACGAAGACCGTGCAGGTCTAGCCTTGGCTTTGTTTTACCGATACCGAACCGACGACACGACGCCGACCATTGATCAGGCTCACGCGATGCTTGATGAAGAGCGTCTTCATCGCGTCCGAACCATCGGGCTTGGGCTGCGATTGGCTTATTCATTGACCGGTGGTGCACCGAGTATTCTTGAGAAAGCAAAACTCGATATGGGTAAGTCAGCTGTGACTCTGACTCTGCCCCATGATGAGTCTGTTTTTAATGGAGGGTCTTATCCTAAGCGGCTTTCGCGACTCGCCAGCCATATCGGTCGCAAAGATAAGGTCCAGTTCAGCTAGGCGTGTTCGCCACTAAGTCCGTTCGACAACGTCCACGGTCTTGCTGTCAGGCGACAAACTGAGAGCCAGTTGTCCGTGCTTGAGCCGTAAAGCGTCAGCTCCAAATAACTCGCGCCGCCAACCGGACAACGCCGGCACATCAGCGTCGTCGTCGCAGGCAATTCTCTCCAGGTCGTCGACTGTTGCAACCAACTTGAGAGCGACATCGCTGGCCTCGCATCGCGCCTTCAGCAAGACCTTGAGCAAATCGATGACCGGGCCGAGTCCGGGCGGTTTTTCAAGGGCTCTGGGAAGGTGCGGGCACTGATCATCGGGTGTGTCGAGACCACGTTTCACAGCGGCAATCACCTCAGTCGCATGTTTACTCCGGCCGAGATGTTTGGACAGCCTTGTTTGCGATAGCGCATTTTCGTCGGTTGGTTTGAGCGCTGCTAATTCGATGAGTGCATCATCTTTAATCACTCGACGACGCGGTGTGTTTTGCGCCTGCGCTGTTCGTTCACGCCACGCTGATACTTCTTTCAAGATAGCGAGATAGCGCGGCTTTTTTTCGCGTGATTTTAGTCGGCGCCACGAGTCTTCGGGAGTAAGCGCATAGGTGGTGGGGCTTGTTAGAACCCCCATTTCCTCGGCGACCCATGCAGTGCGATTAGAGCGTTCCAACTCGGCCTTCAGTTTGACGTATATGTCCCGCAAATGGATAACGTCAGCCAAAGCGTAGTCGACCTGTTGCTCGGACAACGGCCGACGGGTCCAGTCGGTAAAGCGCTGGCTCTTGTCGATCCGCGCACTGGTCAACTTTGTGACTAAGGTCTCATAGCCGACGGATTCGCCAAATCCACAGACCATGGCCGCGACCTGGCTATCAAACAGAGGCGCAGGGATCAGGTCAGCTTTGTGGAAGAAGATTTCCAAGTCCTGCCGGGCCGCATGGAAAACCTTGACCACGTTAGTGTCGCGGAAGAGCTCGTACAGTGGGGCTAGGTCGAGGCCATCCGCCATCGCGTCAATGCAATAGGCCTCGTCAGGTCCGGCAACTTGGACCAGACAAAGCAATGGCCAATAGGTCGTTTCCCGGTGAAACTCCGTATCGACGGTGATGAATTCTGTTGAGGATAGGCGCTGGCAAAAGGCGGCCAAATCCGCTGTCTTGGTGATTAACTCCATGGTGGTTGTCATATCGTCTCTGCCCGAATGCCGCAACCGGCGGAGCGAGCCCTGCGCGCTAAAACCACCGGATCGAACAAACTTTTGCCTAGAGCGGCCAAAACCTTGACAAATGAGCCGGTTCAGTGTGGTTTCTCGGCCCGTTGCCTAGGCCGCCGGCCTGGGGTTTTTTCTTCCGTCATAGGGACCCGGTCATGCACCGTTACAGAACGCATAATTGCGGCGCGCTGCGCCTCGAAGACGCTGGAAAACAAGCCCGTCTGTCCGGCTGGGTTCACCGCAAGCGCGACCATGGCAATTTGGTTTTTGTCGATCTGCGAGACCAGTTTGGGGTGACCCAATGTGTCGTTGATACGTCCAGCCCGGTCTTCTCTATCATCGACGCCGCGCGCTCTGAGACGGTGCTCTGTATCACGGGCAACGTGGTTGAGCGGACGGACGACACGGTGAATGACCGACTTCCAACTGGTAAAGTCGAAGTTCAAATTGACGAAGTTGAGGTGCTTTCCCAGACGGACGTCCTGCCGATCCAAGTCTACGGCGAAAATGATTACCCTGAAGATCTGCGGCTGAAGTACCGATACCTCGATCTTCGCCGGGAAGAGATGCGTAATAATATCCTGCTGCGCTCACAAGTTATTGCCAGCATTCGCCGTCGTATGATCGAGTCCGGCTTTACTGAATTTCAGACCCCTATTTTGACAGCGTCGTCCCCTGAAGGTGCGCGCGACTTCCTGGTGCCCTCGAGGCTCCACCCAGGCCGCTTCTATGCGCTGCCCCAGGCGCCGCAAATCTTCAAACAGCTGGTTATGGTCTCGGGCTTTGATCGGTACTTTCAGATTGCGCCATGTTTCCGTGATGAAGACGGGCGCGCTGATCGCTCTCCTGGTGAGTTCTACCAACTCGATTTGGAAATGGCTTTCGTTACTCAAGATGACGTCTTTGCGGCTATTGAACCCGTGATCGGTGGCATTTTCTCTGAGTTTGCGAACGGCAGAGCGGTCACGGAAGGGCAATGGCCCCGCATTCCCTATGCGGAAGCGATGCTCAAGTATGGCAGTGACAAGCCGGACCTACGTAATCCGTTGCTCATCACTGATGTTACGGAGTCTTTTGCCGGTTCTTCATTCGGCCTGTTTGCCAAGAATATTGAGAAGGGCTCAATTGTACGCGCAATACCCGCGCCGGGATCAGCCGGTCAGCCACGCAGTTATTTCGACAAGCTCAATGATTGGGCGCGTAGCGAAGGTGCCGGAGGACTCGGATATATCGTCTATGAGGCCGACGGTGGGGCTAAAGGACCGATTGCTAAGAATCTTGATGAAGACCGCGTTGCCGCCATTCGCGACGCCACGGGAGTGGGGCCGGGCGATAGCGTATTCTTTGTCTGTGATAAGCCATCCGTTGCCGAAAAATTTGCTGGCCTGGTCCGCACTAAAGTTTGTGAGGAATTGGACCTTCTGGCCAAGGATCGTTTCGACATTTGCTGGATCGTGGATTACCCCATGTACGAGCGGGATGAAGCGACCGGCCAAATTGACTTTAGCCACAATCCATTCTCCATGCCTCAAGGCGGTCTTGAAGCTCTGGAGACAAAAGACCCTCTTGATGTCATGGCGTTCCAATATGACATCGTTTGCAACGGCGTAGAGCTGTGTTCTGGGGCTATTCGGAACCATCGCCCCGATGTCATGATCAAAGCATTCTCGATTGCCGGTTACGAGGAAAGTGTCATTGAAGAACGCTTTGGCGGCATGTTTAATGCGTTCAAGTACGGCGCCCCTCCGCACGGTGGCGCAGCGCCTGGGATTGACCGCATCGTCATGTTATTGGCCGATACACCGAACATTCGTGAGGTCACGTTGTTCCCCATGAACAACCAGGCCGAAGATCTCATGATGCAGGCGCCAAACGAAGTCGATGAAAAGCAGCTCAAGGAGCTTCACATCAAACTCGAATTACCCAAGGAAATCGATAAGGGTGGATCTGAAGATGGTGCCGCTCAAAAAGAGGCGTAGCGTACCTATCGGGAGGCTTGCCGCTGGCTAAACCCGGGCGGTCTTCCATAACCCACCAACATGGCGTGAAAGCGGTCAAAGTATCGCACCATGAGTTCGACATCGCCGGGAGGGTACTCGCTCAAATCTGGCGCTTTGTTAATTTGCTTGAGCAATTGATCAATCTGATCGATTTGCCAAGATTTGAGCTCGACGCTGACGGCGCTGTTCTGCTCGTAATGCTCCATAAAGTACCCAAGCGTTCGGTGTTGATCGGAGTACTTCAAAATCGAATTACGCAGCATAAAAAGGTAGCTGATCATGAACTCGGCGCGGCCTCTGACCCAGCCTTGACGAGCGTACATATTCGCTTGGACGCCGCGGCTGACAGCAGCCTCCCCGCCACGACTGCCGCCGATGGCACGATATTCCTTCAGAGCCTGATCCGTAGCCGCGATCGCGACTGGCCAATCTTTAATGATCTTTTCCACTTCTACCGTGGACATAGTCGACGGTGTTTGAGCGGTATCGGTGTCTGAAAAGAAGCCATCCCAATCAAGACCAAACGCGAGGACTGCGATCAATGCAGAAACCGCGAGCGATATGAAAAAGGCAAAGAGTCCTTTGCTCATCCCGTAGAATCCACCCTAGCGTGATAAAGAAAAACTCTACCCCGAACACAGAAACGAAGTGTTAACAGCCTAAAAAGCGAGGAAAACTGGAAGGTTTGCCTGACGGTAGACGTCAGCGAACGGCGATGCCGTGTTTTTCTTTGCGTTCCATTTTGATCTTGTACATCGCCTTGTCGGCGCTATCCATGAGTTCGTGCAACCCAGCCCGGGACGTGTACATGTGAATGCCGCAACTCGCCTTGATTGGAATTTGAATCCCATTCCAGGATGCGTAGGCGTTGTTCAGCTTTTTATCTAACTCTTGTGCCCGGCGAAGACCGTTCCGTTTATTGGAGCGGGGCAAAAGAATAGCGAATTCGTCTCCACCCAACCGGCCGACATAGTCTGTCTCACGAACTTGACCCTGAAGAATCACTGACGCTGCACGTAAAACTTCGTCACCAGCCGCATGGCCATGGGTATCATTGATCGGTTTAAACTCGTCCAGATCCACAAAGATCATGACCCCGCCAACGCCGTGGCGTCGCGCGATCGATAGCTCGTGATCGAGTTGGGTTTCAAAGCCACGCTTGTTGAGGATCTGAGTCAGTTCGTCAGTCGTCGCCAGCGCTTCTAGCTCGGCAATGCGCTTATCCTGCACTTTTAGATGATCTGAAACTTCAGCCACCAAGGAATGCGCCAGGTCGGCAATCTTTAGAATCGCCGAGGATTCCTCGGGGGTTGGTTCAACCGTTTCTGCAAAACGAACAAAGTTGGAGAGTTTGCTGTCTAGTTCGCTGTGGTCGGTGGGGTCGCTAACGACCTGCAGCTGCGCTTTTTGAGTGCCCGCCATAATCTACTAACTGCCCGAAAAAGATTGAGATGATCCTCTAATAGTCCGGCATGTTCACTGGGGTATTGAAGCCAGTCAACCGCAGGTTTTGCATAGTCGCTGCGGGATCGGGCCAATTTCCGTTAGTGCGATACTTGTAGGACGATCTGAGGTGTTGTGAGTGCTACTCGTCTCTTTTCAAACGCTCATAAAAGGTAGAAATAACAATATGTTGGCTCAAACCTTGTGATGCTTCTCATTGTCCGCGATGGTGTGTCCACGAAGAGGCTATTCGGCAAATAAAATCGTTTAGGCCTCTCAAGAATCGTCCGAATAGGCGAAGAATTTGTATACACTCAAAACTATTAATGCGCGACTGTTAACCGTATTCGCTGTGTTTCTTTGTACCTGTGGTTTATCCGCCGCCCAGGAGATACGGCCCCACACGGCTATCTATGAGGTTCGCCTCGGCACGGTAACTGGACCCGGCGCTCCGGCCGGTCTTTCGGGTACTATGGTTTATGTAGTCGAAGAGGCTTGCGACGGGTTCAATCAGGTTTCCAACCTCGACGTTACGATTTTGGATCGGCGAGGACGGCGATCGAATTTGAGACAAACGTTCACGTCCTTCGAAGCGGCGGATGGGCAATCATCGACGTTCGATATGAAGATTGTTTCCGACGGGCGACAGATCGATGCCTACGATGGTCGTGTGGACATAAAAAGCAGAGGCGGGGAAATGCTCTATTTGAGAGAAGCGAGCTCGGAAATCCCTGACGGCGAAACCACATACGCTCTCCCCGGCGATGCACAATTGTCTCTGGCCTACACGGCAGAGGTTGTTGATGTCGCTAAGGCGGGGGAACGATTTGCCAGCAGCATCGTTGCCGATGGCTTGCTGGAGGATGGTCCCTATCGAATATCCGCGGTTATCGGTCAGAGAAAGACGGAACGGCCAAAGGTTAGTGACCCCGATGGTTTGCTGCGCGGTCCGCCTTGGCCCGCTCAACTCGCATATTACCCTGTCAGCAGTTCATCAGAGCTGCCCGTCCAGGAAATGCGAGTTGAACTCTATGAGGGCGGTATCGTAGGGAAGATTGATCAGAACATGGGCGACTATATCGTCACGACCACGCTTCTCGACTTGCAGAGCGCTAAGCATTGTATCGAATAGTGCGTGTTTAGTCGGTGCCAGGCCACAGCCATGCCGCACCCCTAACCCCACTTGAGTCACCATGTTTCGGCGGTAGCAAGAGTGTTGCGACCGTATCCGAGAAAATGAAGTCGTCCCATGTTTGAGGAACCGCTTCATAAAGATACTTAACATTAGAAAGCCCACCACCAAGAACAATGACGTCGGGGTCGATAACGTTGACCACTGAGGCCAATGCTTTGCTGAGTCGCGCGACATAACGATCCAACGCGACCTGTGCCGCCGCGTCGCCAGTGTTGGCGGCGTCAATGACCTCTTCTGCGCCCCGAAACTTTATTGGCCCGCCATCAGGGGACGCATCGCGGCATAGGCCTGGGCCCGACAAGAAAGTCTCTATGCATCCAGTGCGTCCGCAATAGCACTCCGGTCCTGGAGTCTCTCTAAGATTGATGTCCGGCCAGGGTAGGGAATTGTGACCCCATTCTCCGGTGACGGCGTTGGGTCCGCGGATAATTTTCTGCTCTATACTCAGGCCACCGCCGACTCCGGTGCCAAGAATGACTCCGAATACGATAGTATGTCCGCTGCCCGACCCATCTGTGGCTTCAGATAAAGCGAAACAGTCGGCGTCATTAGCCAATCGGATAGGGCGGCCCAAACCGGCCTCAATGTCTCGATCAAGGGGCTTGCCGGTCAGGCATGTGGAGTTGGCATTCTTTATGAACCCGGTTGCTGGTGAAACCGTACCGGGAATACCAATACCGACAGTCGGTGCCTGCCCGAGTGTTTGACCGGCAAGCGCAGACTCAGCGTCCCCTATGAGCGCGATGATCGTCTTGACCGTTGCTGTGTAGTCACACGTCGGGGTTGGGACGCGCCGCCTGAGTAACTCTTCACCGTTCTTATCCAGTGCGATGAGCTCAGTCTTGGTGCCGCCTAAATCAATACCAAGCCGTATCCCCATAGGGACCTCCTCAAGGGCCTCGCAAATCAGCCGCTGCACATTGTTTATGTGTGGTTACACGTCAAGTGCTCGGGTAGCATGAAGTGCACTTGCAACAACAGGCAGCGCGATGACCGTACCATCTTCGCCTCACGTCAGCGCTTTTTTCGACGAACAGACCTTTACCGTAAGCTATCTCGTACGAGAGCCGAACGGAAAGAAGGCGGTCATTATCGATTCAGTGTTGGATTTTGACGCCAGTGCCGGCCGCACGTCGACGGAAAGCGCGGACAGGATACTTGGTGCTGTTCGTCGTGAATCGCTAGAGGTCGAATGGATTCTTGAGACTCATGCCCATGCCGATCACTTTTCGGCGGCACCGTACCTTAAGAAAGAGTTGGGTTCTCCGGTGGGCATCGGCACACACATCACGGCTGTGCAGAAAAAGTTTAGTCAAATTTTTAATCTTGGCCCTGATCTTTCGACGGATGGCACGCAGTTTGATCGATTGCTGAGCGACGATGAATCGTTGAAAGTCGGCGAGTTGGAAATTCAGGCGTGGCACACGCCGGGCCATACGCCCGCTTGTATGACCTATGTTGTCGGTGATGCCGCTTTCGTCGGGGATACGCTGTTCATGCCCGATTACGGAACGGCGCGATGTGATTTTCCTGGTGGCGATGCGGCCGTTATGTACCAGTCGATCCGACGCATCTTAGATTTGCCCGAAGAGACCCGTGTTTTTGTTTGCCACGATTATGGCCCTGACGGTCGCCCGTTCGCGTGGGAGTCCACCGTCGCGAAACAGCGGACCGAAAATAAACATGTCAAAGACGGGGTGTCTCAGGACTCATTCGTATCTATGCGCAGAGAACGGGATGCGACATTAGCCATGCCGGCTCTCATTCTACCGTCCGTCCAGGTAAACATTCGTGCCGGCGAGTTTCCGTCTCCAGAAGACAACGGAATTTCGTACCTAAAGATTCCTCTGAATGCGCTCTAACGCGATTTAGGTGTCTTCATTCAGGTTTGTTCGATCACCACACATGGCACTGCTGAGCGCGGCTAAGATGATCTGGATTTTGTCGCCCTTGAGCGAGTAATAGATGGTTTGAGCGTCTCGCCGTGTCATGACCAAACCGTCACGCCGAAGCCGCGCCAAATGCTGAGACAATGCTGATTGACCGAGCGAGCCGACGGACTCAAGCTCCGTAACGTTGTGCTCTCGCTGACTGAGTCGGCACAGAATCATCAGGCGGTGTGGATTTCCGATAGAGCGTAAGACGCTGCAGGTGTCCTCTGCGTCTCGTTCCAATGGGCCTAGGTCGTCTGCCAAGCGTGCACCTCCAGTTGCTTAACGCAGTGTACTCGGGGATTGGCCATGAAGAAACGCCCTCCGATGGTTTCTGTCCACGGACCACTGGTTTAGGATAGGGCATGATCGATTGGGTTGGGTGCCGGATATGACCGTACTTTACGTTACCGACGATATTTTCCTGAGCCATGATACCGGGCCGGGGCATCCCGAAAGCGTTGATCGGCTACGCAGCGTTCATAGCGCTCTGGATGGCGAGGACTTCGCGGGCCTAACCCGACGGAATGCTATTGATGCCACCGACGCGCAAATGGCTGCACCCCACTCTGATGATCTTGTGCAAGCCATTCTCGAGGCGGCGCCAGAGGACGGATACCGTCACATCGATCCTGATACGGTCATGTCGCCGCACACAGATGAAGCCATACGCAAAGGTGCCGGAGCCTTGGTGTCTGCGGTTGACGCCGTGGCTCTGGGAGAGGTCGCCTCGGCATTTTGTGCAGTCCGCCCGCCGGGCCACCATGCAGAACGCGGCCGACCGATGGGGTTTTGTTTCGTCAACAATATTGCTGTCGCTGCTCTTCACGCCCGTGCGGCGCATGGCTACAAAAAAATTGCAGTCGTCGATTTCGATGTTCATCACGGCAACGGAACGCAGGATATTTTCTGGAACGATCCGGATCTGTTTTTCGCCTCTTCGCACCAATACCCCCACTATCCAGGAACTGGCGCCGCCGACGAAAAAGGGGAGCACAATAATGTGGTCAACGCCCCTTTGCCAGCAGGCACCGATGGTGGTGGGTTTCGCAAGGCTTTCGAGCGCGAGATTTTGCCCGCCCTCGACTCGTTTGCGCCAGATTTCGTGCTTATTTCTGCCGGGTTTGATGCCCATAAGGATGACCCATTGTCCGATATGGGATTGGAAGAGGACGACTTTTTCTGGGCCACACGACAGATCATGGGTATTGCCCATCGCCAAGCCGATGGACGGGTGGTTTCAGCCCTAGAGGGCGGCTATAACCTACGCGCCCTTGGCGCCAGTACGGCGGCCCACGTTAAGGCCCTTATGAAAGGGTGACGCGGCTTCACAGACGAAAGCAGACACGATGGCAGAGACAAAGATTCCCAAAGATATTGCTGACCTAAATTTTGAGGATGCTCTCAGCCAGTTGGAAGAGATTGTCCGCGATCTTGAGGCTGGGCAGGTCAAGCTTGATGAAGCGGTCAAATACTATGAACGTGGGGCCATGCTGAAACGCCATTGCGAAACCAAGCTCGCTGACGCACGCATGAAGATCGAGAAAATTACCGGACTTGGCGATGCGATGAAGTTGGAAGACATGGAGTCAGAATGAGCCATACCGGTGCGGCATCTGCGCCTGGAGACTCGCTGACATTTGCCGATGATCTAAGAGACGTTGCGAAGGGTGTAAATGTCTGCCTTGACGCATTGCTCCCCTTGCCAATGGGTGGCGAGAAGCGCGTTGTTGAAGCCATGCGCTATAGCGCCCTCGATGGCGGCAAGCGGCTGCGCCCCTTTCTAGCCGTTGCCAGTGCTGACCTGTTCGACGTACCGCACGTGCAGAGTCTTCGCGCCGGTGCAGCCGTTGAAATGGTGCATTGCTACTCACTCATTCACGATGATCTTCCTGCGATGGATGATGATGATCTGCGCCGCGGACGCCCGACCTGCCATAAGGCCTTTGATGAGGCGACGGCGATCCTCGCCGGGGATGCACTGCTGACCAGAGCCTTCTCCGTGTTGAGTGATGAAGCTACCCATCCTAGTGGCGATACGCGCGCCAGGCTCATCGCAGCGCTGGCTGAAGCGGCCGGTGCCGAGGGTATGGTCGGTGGCCAGATGTTGGACCTTCTGGCCGAGCAGTCTGATCTGGGGGAAGGTGAGATAGAACGGCTTCAGGCCTTGAAAACCGGCAAATTGTTGGCGGTCTCCTGCCAAATTGGCGGGATGCTGGGGCAAGCGGATGCCGCCGCGCTAGAGGACCTAAAAACCTACGGGCTATGTCTTGGCGCGGCCTTTCAAATCGCTGATGACCTGCTTGACCTTGAGGCGACGGAATCCGATTTAGGCAAAGCCACAGGCAAGGACGGCGCTGCTGGCAAAGCGACATTTGTTTCGCTCCATGGTCCGGAACGTGCTAGAAAACGGGCGAAAACCCTGGTTGATCAAGCAGTTGCGGCATTGTCACGGTTTGGCGAGACCGCTGAACCCCTTCGCGCTGCTGCGGCATTTACTGTCGATCGACGGTCTTAAATAAAGGGACGGCGCAGAGTGGGAACGGACACAGAAACGGTCACGCCGGGACTTGAAACACCGTTGCTTGATCGCATCTCAAGCCCCAAGGACATGAAAGACCTGTCGATCGACGAGCTAGCTCAACTCGCCGATGAACTGCGGGCCGATCTTATCCAAAAGGTTTCACGTACGGGCGGCCACCTTGGAGCTGGGCTCGGTGTGGTCGAGCTGACCGTCGCTATCCATCACGTTTTTGATACGCCGGAAGACCGATTGATCTGGGACGTGGGTCACCAATGTTACCCTCACAAGATTCTCACCGGTCGGCGAGATCGTATGGAGTCAATTCGGCAGAAGGATGGGTTGTCCGGTTTTACAAACCGTCCAGAGAGCGAATTCGATCCGTTTGGCGCAGGGCATAGTTCCACATCTATTTCAGCCGGTCTCGGTATGGCGGTCGCCCGCGATCTGTCCGGCGGTTCAAACCAGGTTATTGCCGTGATCGGTGATGGTGCGATGAGCGCGGGCATGGCCTACGAAGCGATGAACAATGCGGGTAGCATGGATAGCCGTCTGATTGTTATTCTCAATGACAACGATATGTCGATCGCGCCTGCCGTCGGCGCAATGAGCGCCTATCTGTCGCGTCTTCTGTCGTCAAAGTCTTATCTCAACCTTCGAGAAGCGATGAAGCAGATCGCGTCCCATTTCCCAAAATCATTGATGACTGCAGCACGTAAAGCCGAAGAATACACCCGCGGCATGGTGACTGGTGGGACGTTATTCGAAGAGTTGGGTTTTTATTACGTCGGCCCCATCGATGGTCACAAGGTTGAGCACTTGGTGCCGGTCTTGAAAAACGTGCGTGATTCTAAGGCCAGTGGACCGTTTCTCATTCATGCCGTGACTCAGAAGGGCAAAGGCTATGCCCCTGCAGAGGAATCGGCAGATAAGTATCACGGCGTCGCAAAGTTCGATGTGGTGTCAGGCAATCAGGCGAAGTCTAAGCCGAATGCGCCAAGTTACACGTCGGTCTTTGCCAAAGCCTTGATCGCCGAAGCCGAAGCCGATGATAAAGTTGTCGCCATCACGGCGGCCATGCCGGGTGGTACAGGCCTCGATAAATTTGGCGAGCAATTCCCAGACCGCACCTTCGATGTTGGAATCGCCGAACAGCACGCTGTTACCTTCGCCGGTGGCTTGGCGACGGAAGGCTATAAGCCGTTTGCCGCGATATACTCGACGTTTCTGCAGCGGGCCTACGATCAAGTGGTGCACGATATTGCTGTGCAGAATTTGCCAGTACGGTTTGCCATAGACCGCGCCGGCTATGTCGGTGCGGACGGATGCACTCACCAAGGGGCATTTGACATCGCTTACCTCAGTTGCCTCCCTAACTTCGTTGTGATGGCGGCGGCGGATGAAGCCGAACTGGTTCACATGGTTGCGACAGCGGCCGCTCATGATAGCGGACCGATCGCTTTTCGTTATCCACGCGGTGAAGGCGTTGGTATCGAACTTCCAGCTAAGGGTGAAGTGTTACCCATCGGCAAGGGCCGCATCGTCCGGGAAGGGACCTCCGTCGCGTTGCTCAGCCTCGGGACACGTCTGGGCGCTTGTCTAGAGGCAGCGGATGATCTGGCTGCGCGTGGTCTATCCACAACCGTTGCCGATGCGCGTTTTGCTAAACCGCTCGATATAGAACTTGTGACTCGGTTGGCGGACAATCACGACCTTTTGGTTACCGTTGAGGAAGGCTCCCAAGGCGGCTTCGGAGCGCAAGTGTTGCAAGCGCTCGCCGCGACTGGGCGGTTAGATCAGGGGCTAGCGATTAGAACGCTGGCCATGCCCGACGCGTTTCTCGATCACGCTAAGCCCGAAGATCAAGTTGATGCGGCGGGACTCAATGCATCGGGAATTGTTCAAGCGGTGCTTGAGGGGCTAGGCCAGGACGTGTCCGAGCGTCCGGCGCGCGCTTAAATCCATCTCCAATGGCCGCTAAGAAAACCCGCCTCGATCAGCTCATGGTCGAACGTGGGCTGGCAGAGTCGCGCACACGGGCTCAAGCCATGATTATGGCGGGGGCAGTCTATTCGCTAGAGAAGCGCCTCGATAAGCCGGGGCATCAGGTCGCCGTCGATATCGCCTTGACCGTTCGTAGCAAGGACCACCCATGGGTGTCCCGCGGCGGTCTCAAGCTGGCCCATGGACTTGCCCATTTCAGTCTGGATCCGACCGGCCTAACGGCGATTGATGTGGGCGTATCCACTGGCGGATTTACCGATGTCCTTCTGAGTCATGGCGCGGCGAAGGTCTTTGCCGTTGATGTAGGCTACGGGCAGTTGGACAGCAAACTGCGGGACGACGACCGCGTTGTTGTGCTTGAGCGCACCAACGCCCGTCATTTGACCGCCGAGCATATCCCTGAGTCTGTTGACCTCGTTGTGTGCGACGCCAGCTTTATTGGTCTCCGCACCGTGTTGCCGGCGGCGATGGCGTTGACGAAATCTCACGCGAGGCTCGTGGCGTTGATTAAGCCGCAGTTTGAAGTGGGGAAGGGGCGTGTCGGCAAAAAGGGGGTCGTCCGTGATCCCGAACTACACGAAGAGGTTTGTGTCATGATTTCGGCATGGCTGGACGATCAGCCCAACTGGGCGGTGCTTGGAATCGTTGAAAGCCCAATTACCGGTCCCGAGGGAAACAAAGAGTTTCTGATTGGCGCTCAGCGCACGCCTTAGGCGACGAACTTTATCTGATAACCAGCGGGGGCGCGTACAGGACAGCAGCTTCAGGTCCCCGAGCGTAAGGCGTTACCCACGTATTGATTGTTCGGGTCAGCGTCACAAGACTTTCGATCGCGCTCCTGAGCCCGAACGGGAGAGTCCCGTCTTCGAGAGCGTCCAATATGCTTTCGAAGGGATCTTTCCGTTTTGGATAGGGCACTAAACGCACAAGGTCGTCCGATGTGAGGCCGATCGCCACTTTGGTATGATCAATCGCGTCGCTCAAGCCACCGAGCTCATCGACCAATCCAATGCGCTTGGCATCTGCACCGCTCCATACTCGGCCTTTAGCAATCTCCCGCATCTCCGCCACGCTCATATCGCGTCCGGCGGCAGCCTTTGTCGTGAAGTCATCGTATATGGCATCGAGGGTGCGATTCATGCGCGCCAGCTCAGCTTCGTTAAAATCGCGAGACGGTGTGAAGATGTCACCGTTTTCGCCGTAGGTCAGGGTCGACCAATTGATGTCGAGTTTTTCTAAAGCACCTTCAAACACGACTTTATTGATAATGACGCCGATGGACCCGGTGATGGTTCCTGGCTGGGCATAAATCTTGTCTGCCGGCATCGCGATAAAGTAGCCACCAGACGCCGCCGTATTGCCCATTGAGACGATGAACGGCTTGCCCGTTTCCTTAGCCCGGATTACTTCCCGCCAAATAGTGTCTGACGCAACGTAGGAACCACCAGGGCTATCAACCCGCAACAAGATCGCGTCCACATCTTCATCTTCGGCGGCGTCACGCACCGCCTTTGCGAGAGTGTCGGCACCTATATTGCCTTCCCCACCGAACGGGCTGTCGTCGGACTTGCCGCGACCAATCGTGCCGACCGCGTGGATCAATGCGACACTGCGTTCGGCTTCTTTGGTTTCCTCAGGTAATCCGTAATTCAAATAGCGGCGCACGGAGACGCGTTTTCCGTCTTCAACGGCGTCG
>JABJAH010000024.1 GCA_018666155.1 Rhodospirillaceae bacterium
CAGCCATAATGATCTCGAATGCCGCTTCAGCTTCAGATTCGGTCAGCGATTTTCCGGCAACGGCGTTCGCGATGAAAAGGTTGAGGCTGGTCATTTGAATTCTCTACGCCGCGACGGATCGGTCGGGGATGTCTGGAGCGTCGAGACCGGTAGCACGCAAGAAATTGCGCAGCACGCGATGACCGAATTGAGACGCGATGCTCTCGGGATGAAATTGAACGCCGGTAATTGGCAAGGACTTATGGGCTAGGCCCATGATCAAACCGTCGTCTGTCTCCGCCGTGATTTCCAGGACGTCGGGTAGGCTTTCGCGCTCAACGATCAACGAATGATACCGGGTTGTGATGAAGGGTGAAGGGATCTCCGTAAACATGGTGTGATCACTATGGCTGACTGCGCTTGTCTTTCCATGCATTGGTGAGGGCGCACGGATAATCTTACCGCCAAACGCTTGGCCGATGCTCTGATGCCCGAGGCATACACCGAACAGTGGTAGCTCTGCTTCTGCAGCTGCCGAAACTAGATCTAGACAGATGCCGGCACGGTCCGGATCGCAGGGGCCTGGTGACAAAATGATGCCACTCGGCTTACGCCCAAGTGCATCAGCGACGGAAATCTGATCATTCCGTTCGACCTCAACCTCAGCCCCAAGTTCCCCCAGGTAATGCCACAGGTTGTAGGTAAAGCTGTCGTAATTATCGATCAGCAGATACATCGCCGCTTGTCCTTGTTCAGAAGGCTGGAAAATGCCTCTTTCCCATGGGAAAGGTCAAGGTCAGTGGCGGCCTTCCTTATGCTTAGACCGCTGATTTAGGCGACTTTTTTCACCACGGCCTGAAACCAGAGCACACTGATGACCATCATGAGGCCCGCGGCTAGGAAGGGTGCACCAGGAAACAGGACCGGCGCGGTTTCTGCGGTAAACACGCGGAACAACTGAGTCATGAACAGCGGGGCTACGATTGCGCTCAAGCTGAAGATCGCCGTCATCGCACCCTGCAATTCGCCCTGGCTGTCCTCCGGAACGAGAGACGACATCAATCCACGCACAGCCGCCATGGCCAGACCCATAAGCGACCAGGGCAAAATCCAGGCATAGAGCATCCAGCCGGTAGAGGCGAAAGCGAAGCCAAAGAATCCGATCGCCCCGGCTGTGAGACCGAACAAAGCCGCGCGGCGTTCTCCAAAGCGTTTGACGGCAGGGCCGGTGAGCCCACCTTGGACGAGAGCAACGCACAGCCCGAACATGCCCATCGAGAGTCCAACCTGGGAAGTAGTCCAGTCGAACTTGAAGATTGTGTAGAAAGTCCAGACGGCTGGCATGGAGTCATGGGCGATCTGAAACAGCGCCAAGGTTCCGAACAAACCGAATACGACGGGGAATCTTCGCATAGACTTCAAGGTGCCGAGGCCGTTTGCTCGGGCCCACGTGAAGGCACGGCGTTTTTCGGGGGGTAGACTTTCAGGCAGGGCGAAGTAGCCAAAGACGAAGGTTAGCGCCGCTGTGCCGGCGCCGACGAAGAAGGGGACACGTGACCCGAATTCGCCGAGCAACCCACCGATCACGGGCCCACAGATGAAGCCTAACCCCCAGGCTGCACCGATCAAACCGAAGCGGCCAGCACGTTTGTCGGGCTCGGTTATGTCTGCGATGTAGGCATTTGCTGAGACAAAAGAGCCACCGGCAATGCCGGCGAGCAATCGCCCGACAAATAGCCAGAATAGGGTCGGGGCAAAGCCCATAATTAAGTAGTCGATGCCGAAGGCGAACAGAGAGAACAGAATCACCGGCCGGCGCCCAAAGTGGTCGCTCAAGTTTCCGATAATTGGGGCGAAGATAAACTGCATGGCGGCGTACAGAAACAACAGCCATCCGCCGTAGGTCGCTGCTGGGCCGAGGCCTTCGCCAGTCAGCTCGACAATTAAGGCGGGCGTGACGGGGATAATGATGCCGAACCCGATGGTGTCGAGAAACACCGTGGCCAGGATTAGAAGGAAAGCGAACTTGGAATGCGCTGGGCCGGTTTTTACGGTGGCCTCGCTCTCAGCGGATGATGTTGTCAACGAACGCTCCTGTACCCTACCTCATCTTAGTATGCCTGGAGGCGGAGCGGTGTTCGCCCACTAAATTTCTAGCGTTAATCCGAGGTGACGTCCGAAAGTCATAGCCGGTGTGATCATCATGCCGGGGATGAAAGAGTTGCCAAGGACAGCGCCGCTGCCCAGGACTTCACCGGCAGCGTAGAGCCCCCTAATCGGTTCGCCGCCACTGGTCACGGCTTCTAAGTCTTTATTGACGGTGACACCAACGGAGGATGTCGCTGAATGTCCAAGGTGTACGATGGCGTAATAGGGCGCTTTGGCGATGGCAAGGGGACGATGCTCACGGCCTAATGGGTCAGAGGCACCGCTTGCGAGATTCTCGTTATAGTCCGCGATCGTTTGCGCAAGATTGCCCGGATTGAGTTCTGCCTTGGCGGCCAATTCCTCGATCGTATCGGCCTTGTGGAACATGACGTGGCTACCGAAGTGTTTAGCCATCTTGTCTCGCGACCAGTCAGGAATGCCGGGCGGTGCGGCATTGAATATAGCGTCATCAAAAACAATCGAATAGCGGAGACCAGGCTGCTTTAGGAGCTCCTGTTCGCGGGCGCTTCGCCCTGGCGTTTCTTCATTGACGTAGCGTTGGCCGTGATTGTTGACCCAAATCTCCCAAGGCATGCGTTTTTGCGGCCGGGTATCAAAGCGGGCGTATACTTTGGCCGGGTAATCGTAGCTCGTCAGAATGGAGCCGCTGCCGGGGCGATGGAGGTCTGCACCGCGCAGTGCCGCGCCAACGTTAGCCGCGATGGACAGGCCGTCGCCTTGTGAAAATTCGTAAGACTCAGCGATGTAAATGGGATGATTGACCAAGCGCTGGAACAGCTTGGGGTTCATGACGTAACCACCAGAGGTGACCAGCACATGACGGCCGCGCGCAGTGAAGTCTTCACCGTTCATGGTCGCCCGGACGCCTTCGACAACCCCGTCATCGGACGTCAGTAATTCCGTCACTCGGGTGTTGATGTGGGCTCTCACGTTCCCCGAGGCGATGTCCTTCTCGAGCTCGGCTAGGAAGACTTTGGTGATCGCAAGGCCAGCCCCATCGGCCTGATAGTAGCGTCGCACGGAATACGCCAAGCGGCCTTCACTGGCACCATCGAGGAAATGCCCATCACGGCAATCCCAGCCGTGGTCATCGATCCAATCGATCATGGCACCGGCGTTATCGACGTTGAGGCGAATCAAGTCAGGGTCGGCGAGGCCGTTGCTCATGCGCATGACGTCATCAAAGTGAATGTCGGGATGGTCGTTGGTGACCCCAAAGCGTGCTTGGGTTTTGGTCCCAGCGCCGCTGATCTCTCCACCGGCGATGGCTAGCGTACCACCAAGCACAGGGGCCGCCTCCAGAAGAAGCACTTTTGCCCCGCGACGGGCGGCGAAGATCGCAGCGGGAAGCCCGGCAGTGCCGCCGCCGACGACAATAAGGTCCCAGCGTGTTTCCGACGTAGCCTGAGCCATGGCGCGGGTGGCGAGCAGAGCTGCGGTTGATGAACCCAGAAAGAGGCGGCGATTTAGGCGCGAAATAGGGGATCGGGACACGAGGAAGTCTCCTTAAAAGAGTGCTTCGGTAGCGTTTAGCGCTGCTTCAAACCCTTATCATACCTTGGGTTGAGCGAGTTGTCGCGACCTGTCCCCTCACGTTCTGGAAAACTGTTTTGATGGGCTGATGTTAACGATTGATTCAGGGAATCCGGCGATCTTTAGATCAACCCTAGGGCAGCACAAAGTGTGGCTCAGTCCCGGGGGACAGGATGAGGAAAAACAGAATGTTTCAACTTGATTCAAAGTTTTCAAACGCGGCCCTTGATAGTTTTGTCGCTGAATTGGCGATTCACGAAGTGACTGACACCCCGGCAGCTAACTCAGCTCATGCGAATGAGAATAGCCGGGACACCGGAGCCGAGCGCTCCCACAAAGACAAAGTGGCTTGGGAAGACGATGAGTACTACTTCGTCCGAGAATCCTAAAACTCTGATTGTATATCGCTAGCCGCTTAGCGCAGGCGCCGGGTCGCGAGGTCGAGCACATGCGCCGCGAACACCTGTGGCTGCTCCAATTGGATTTGGTTGGCCGCCTGCGGCACTGTTTTCAATAGCGTAAAGCTCAAAATGCTTCGTAGGATCGATGCGTGCTCGATATTGTCAGGGTGATCCTGTTCCCCAACGAGGAGGAGGACTGGAGTCATCACATCAACAAGCCGGTCGAAAACAAAGGGCGGCGGACTACGAAACCTGTGAGGTCCAAAGTTTTGTGGGTTGTCCGTAAGGATCTCGACCATGCGTGAATGGGCCAAAGAGTTTTCGGGTGAAACGTAATATGAATCTGCAGAAACGCGTCTGATGGCTTCAGAAACATTGTTATCCTGCAAGGGGCTGAGTATGGCCATATTGCGTCTAATGTATTCGTCTGAGTAACGATAGGGCCCGATGGCCGGAGCCGACAGAAGAAGCCCTTCGAGAATGCTTTGCTCGCTCAACGCATAATCCAACGCGATATTTGCCCCAGAACTATTGGCCACCAGAATCGCTTTGGTTAGACCCAAGTGCTGGACCAGAGCTGCGAGGTCTTCGCTGTTCGAATAAGATTCTGTCGCGACCGGAGATCTCCCATATCCTCGTCGGTCGTAGCGTACCGCTGCAAAGTCCTCTGATTTGCAAACCTCTGCCCAGACTTCATCGAAGGCGGCTGAATGCAGCATCCCACCATGGACAAAGACGATTGTGTCGGTGCCGGCTCCGCAAGTCTCATAGTGAAGGTCAAAGGCGTCGTCTGATTGAGCCGATGCGGGCGGGGCGGAAACGACTAAGCCAAAAAGTGCTACATGAATAAGGCTCGATAGGGATTTCATAGGGTCTCGTCCTCTGGGTGGCAGGTCTGGATACGTGTTTTTGGAGTGGGGATTTTATCACGATCCGTGGGGCAAATTGTTCTTACGGTTTTGAAAGGTTTTCAGGGCTTTAGGCATGCGCGCCGCGTTTTACTTGGAACGAGCCCATGCACCAACGGTTTTTCGACAAAAAATGGCGCGATATCATGCGGTTATGGGCTGATTCACACGAGCCCATGCACAACATTATTTCGTGGAACCACGATTGCGCTGCACTCGGGAACCTTTATGGTTCAGGCATATTTCGATTCTGACCGGTGATGCCACCTCTGGTGGACCGCCGGCACCCTGTTACCCGCCGAAAGCCGCCTACGGTGTGGTGTGGCTCACCGCCAAGCCGTTTACATTAGTTTCTTGAGTGCTTGCTGATGACGCGTGTGGCCAATGGCGCGCGGCAGGAGAAGTGCCAACAAGCCGACGATAAACACGATTAGGTTTGGGGTCTCTGCCAGAACCGGATCGCTGAGTAAGAGCACTACGACCGGGGTCAGGAGTACGGCTTCAATTGCGTTCAATTCTGTAACCAGAAAGAGCTTTCCGTCGGTAGCCTCGATACGGTTTCCCGGGACGTAGGGCAGATACGCTCTGATACCATCCGTGTGTAATTTATTTTCAAGGGCGCCCAGCTGCGCGCTGGCTCCCACATCGGTTCTATATAGGCCGAAGATGGATTTGAGCACCGTAACAAATTTCACGCGGCCTCCTCATGCGTAAACCAGAGTGCGTAGGTTAATCCGCAGCGAAGCAATAAAACTGTCCGGCGCCGCCGGTGGCGATAAGGTTGTCTTGGCTGCACCCGCGTGAGGGATGGGCGTCGATCCATGACTGACTGGTGAAGCTGGTGATGCGGTCGTGGTGGCCGACATTGGCGCTGCCGTCTTCCCGATTGCTGGTCCAGTTAGAACAGGTGCGATCAAACGTATCGGTGAAGGCGTTGCCGTCGGGCTGAGTACCCGTGAGGACGTCATGCTGGTTGCGTCGTCCTTCTTGTCCGACGACTTTGATTTCACCAGGAACCATCTCGCCGGTTTCCGTCACGGCGGTGCGGATGTTGATGAAGTTGCCCTTACGGGCGAGCGCCAGCGTGTCGCCATGAAGCTGTCCAAGGTTGGCGGCGATGCGCACACCATTGGCGTTATACCAAGGGCCTTGGCCGATGCGGTCCCGCGCATTAATCGCGGGTGAGTCTGTTGTGGCCTGGGTGGAGAGATAAGCGCGCCAGGTGCCCTCTCCGGCATCAACGGCGGCGGCCAGATTCTGACAATGGGCATCGGCCCCGGCCAAACCACCGAGGTCTGCGCCATCGCCTATGCCAACACTGGTGACGAAGAAGGACAATGGCCCGGCAGCGGGGCGCGGCGGAATCTGCGGCACCATGGGGGCGTCTTGGGCAAAAGTCGGTGCGATTGTGGCGAGCAAAAGGGCGGCGGTGAGGGCTATGGTCTTCATGGGGCAGTCTCCATCGTTGGATCAATACCGTTCAAGGTTTGACCGTAGCACGCTTCGTTCAAAATGCAGGTGTTGGTGATGCGGGCGAGATCAGATCGCGTAATCCCCAAATCAAGGGTGAGGTCGGGGCTGAGCACACCGCCGCCCGTCGGCTCGGCGGGCTCCGGCGGCAATTTGCTGTTGCGGATAATCGTGTAAGCCACGGGGGAGTCCGTGTTGCTTTGCTCCAGGGCGATTTCCGCCCGGGCGACATCGCGCATGTAATTGATGATGCGCGGTTCATCGCGAAAGGTCGGCGGGGCTTGGGTCAGCATCTCCCGCGCGCCGCGCGCACTGTGGCGGATGATCTGGGTGACGCCTGCATCTTTCGCCGCTGCCACTAACGTCCGCATCGAGTGCCAGTAAAAAGTATCGCCGTCGTCCATGCGGATGCCCGGCACATTGGAGGCATCGATGATCACGGCGGGCTTGGCTTCCATAATAGCGGCGGTGACGGCCTCGGCGTCGCGCAGGTCGGCAATGACGACTTCGTAGGTGCTGCCTTCGATGCGTTGGTAAGTGGAGGAGGACCGCGCCAGCACAATCACCCGCTCTCCGGCAGCCGAGAGTTGTTTGACGTGATAGGAGCCAAGGTTGCCCGTGCCGCCGATGACCAGAACGCCTTGGTTTTCTTTGGCGTTGGCTTGAGCGGAGACGGAGAAAACGAGCAGGAGAGCGACGCTGAGGCGCGATATCAATTTCATCGGTCCGTCCCTGATACTTGGCTTTGTCTTGCCCTATCTGGCCATGAATCCAAAAGCAGGTCACCTGGTAAATTGAGTTTGTCGCGCCAATAGGCCTGCACTTTGGAAACGGTGTACCCAGGGGGCAAGAACAACCATGAAACAGACCAGACAATCGCTTGGGTGCCCTATCGCGGTTCTTTTGTGTTGTTTTGACTATGCTCGTTCAATTTTTTACACGGCAAAAGCTATCTTATTTTTATCTAAATCTCGCGCGTATGCAGAAAATTTAGGCCCGCGTTGACCTGGCTCGCCCTCGCACGTGCCGCCCAATTCAATAACCTTTTTATGAAGCCTTTTTACTTCTTCGCTAGACCCAACATTAAAGCCAATCATTGTTCCATTTCCATTACTTGCCGGTTCGCCGTCAAAGGGTTTAGCGATTGCAAATGCGAAATCTTCACACTGCCAGAAGGTCATTCTGTCAGTGGATAAAACCTGGTTAAGTTCTGTTTGTTCGAACAGTGAATCATAGAACTTAATCGATGCTTCCATGTCGTTTGTTCCAAGAACGCAATAGTCCATTTTCATAATTTAATACCTCATAGGCTTAACAGAGTTTTGGGCGGAATTTTGTATCGCCTCGGAATTGGCACACAGCTGCTTATGTTCTCTTCTTCGCCACCTTCAAACAGCCCTTCAAATACTGGCCCGTGTAGCTGGCCTTCACCTTAGCCACGTCTTCCGGTGTGCCGGTGGCTACAATCTCGCCGCCGCCGGCGCCGCCTTCGGGGCCGATGTCGATGATGTGGTCGGCGGTTTTTATAACCTCGAGATTATGTTCGATGACGATGACGGTGTTGCCTTGGTCGACCAGATGATGGAGGACCTCGAGCAGTTTGCGCACGTCTTCAAAGTGTAAACCGGTGGTCGGTTCATCGAGGATGTACAGCGTGCGACCGGTGGCGCGCTTGGAGAGTTCCTTCGCCAGCTTGACCCGTTGGGCTTCGCCGCCGGAGAGGGTGGTCGCCTGTTGCCCGAGGTGGATGTAGTCCAGCCCGACCTGTTGCAGCAGCACCATTTTATCGCGGATGTTAGGCACGGCCTTGAAGAAGTCGACGCCTTCTTCGACGGTCATGTCGAGCACGTCGGCGATGGACTTGCCCTTGAATTTAATGTCGAGGGTCTCGCGGTTGTAGCGCCGCCCGGCGCAGACATCACAGGTGACATAGACATCAGGCAGGAAGTGCATCTCGATTTTAATGACGCCGTCGCCCTGGCAGGCTTCGCAGCGTCCGCCTTTGACGTTGAAGGAGAAGCGTCCTGGTTTGTAGCCGCGGGCTTTGGCTTCGGGCAGTTCGGCGAACCAATCGCGGATCGGCGTGAAAGCGCCGGTGTAGGTGGCGGGGTTGGAGCGCGGGGTGCGGCCGATGGGGCTTTGATCGATGTCGACGATTTTGTCGATGTAGGTCAGCCCATCGATTTTTTTGTGAGGGCCGGGGATGGCGCGGGCACCGTGCAGGGTTTTGGCCAGGGCCTTATAGAGAGTCTCTAACACCAAGGATGACTTGCCGCCGCCGGAGACGCCGGTGACGCACGTAAAGGTGCCGAGGGGAAACGCGGCATCGACCTTTTGCAGGTTGTTGGTTTCCGCGCCGATAACTTTGATCGCCTTGCCGTTGCCTTTGCGGCGGTCCTTCGGCACGGGAATGGCTTTGATGCCGGTGAGGTAATCGGCGGTCAGGGAGTCCTTACACTGCATCACCTGCGCGGGTGTGCCTTGGGCCACCACATGGCCGCCGTGGACGCCGGCGCCGGGGCCCATATCGACCAGATGATCGGCGGTGCGGATGGCGTCTTCATCATGCTCGACGACAATGACGGTGTTGCCGATGTCGCGCAGGCGGCGGAGCGTTTGCAGCAGACGTTCGTTGTCGCGCTGGTGCAGGCCGATGGACGGTTCGTCGAGAACATAGAGAACGCCGGTGAGACCGGAGCCGATTTGCGAGGCGAGGCGGATGCGCTGGCTTTCGCCGCCGGATAAGGTGCCCGAGTTGCGCGCCAGGGTGAGGTATTCCAGCCCGACGTTGTTGAGGAAGCCCAAGCGTTCGCCGATCTCGCGGAGGATGCGCCGGGCGATCTCCGTGTGCTTGGCGGAGAGCTTTTTCTCCAGGGCCATAAACCAGGTGTAGGCATCGGCGATGGACAGCTGCGAGATTTCGCTGACGTGCTTGCCGTCAATCTTCACCGCCAGGGCTTCGGGCTTGAGACGGTGACCTTCGCAGACCTCACACGGCTGGCTGGTTTGATACTTGGCAAGGTCTTCGCGGACCCAGGCGGAATCCGTTTCGCGCCAACGGCGGGAGAGATTGTTGATCACGCCTTCGAAGGGTTTGCGGGTTTCGAATTTGCGGGTGCCGTCGCCGAACTTAATCAGGATAGGGGTGTCGCCGCTGCCGTAGAGAATGGCGTCGCGCACCTTCTTGGACAGCTTACTCCACGGGGTGTCGACCTTGGCATCATGGATTTTGGCGACCCCGCGCAGCGCTTGCAGATAATAAGGCGAGGGCGGCGAGGCGTTGGACCAGGGGGCAACCGCACCACCGGCGAGGGTTTTAGTTTTGTCGGGCACCACCAGGTCGGGATCAAAGTGCATCCGTACGCCGAGGCCATCGCAGGATGGGCAAGCGCCGAACGGGTTGTTGAAGGAGAACAGCCGTGGCTCGATCTCATCGATGGTGAAGCCGGAGACCGGGCAGGCGAACTTGGCCGAGAACACGGTGCGGCCTTTTGGGCCGTCTTTATCGGCATCTTCGGCGAAGGCGATACCGTCGGTCAGGGTGAGGGCGGTTTCTAAACTGTCGGCGAGGCGGCTTTGGAGGTCATCGCGGACGACGACACGGTCGACCACCACCTCAATATCGTGCTTGAGCTTTTTGTTGAGGGCCGGGACTTCGTCGATCTCGTGCAAGGTGCCGTCGACTTTGACCCGTTGAAAGCCCTTCTTTTGCAGCTCAGCCAGCTCTTTACGGTATTCGCCTTTGCGGCCGCGAACGATGGGCGCGAGGATATAAAGACGCGTGCCGTCGCCCATGGCCATGACCCGATCGACCATTTGGGTGACGGTTTGGGCTTCAATGGGCAATCCGGTGGCGGGGGAATAGGGCACGCCGACGCGGGCCCAGAGCAGGCGCATGTAATCGTGAATCTCGGTGACCGTGCCGACCGTAGAGCGCGGATTGCGGCTGGTGGTCTTCTGCTCGATGGAAATCGCCGGAGATAGCCCGTCTATAGAGTCCACATCGGGCTTCTGCATCAGCTCGAGGAACTGGCGGGCATAGGCGGACAGGCTCTCCACATAGCGGCGCTGGCCCTCGGCATAGATGGTATCGAAGGCCAGCGAGCTTTTTCCCGATCCGGACAGCCCAGTGATGACCACGAGCTGGTTGCGGGGCAGCTCGACGGTGATGTCCTGGAGATTGTGCTCGCGGGCGCCACGGACGCTAATCACCGAGCTCAAACCCATGGCGCTGGTGGACGTCTTGTTTCGCGCCGGGACCGCGCTGGTCGATGCCTTCGCGGAGCGGGATCTAGCATGTTTGGCGGATTTCAGGGCTTTATTCACGAAGATGTTCTACTTATGTTCTCATTATGCACCGTTGTACGGCGTCCCGGATGGGTTGGCAATCTTGATATACGATTTGGCACGAGGGTGGGGGGACAAAATCCGGGACGAGGAGTGCAATATGGCAACAGAGTTTAGGAATCGCATTGTAGCTTAACCTATGAGCTTGCGGCGAAAGTCCCTGACCATATAGTGGTTGAAGGATTACTGTGCGTTTCCGATTGCGACCAAATGCTCTACTTGTATGCGCATCGAAGACTTATCTCCTGGGGAGGATACGGCCATGGCCTACGGGTCTCATTTTAATTTAAAGAACACAGCCGCGTCTTTGGGCGTGATTGGCGCCATGCTGGCGATGGATGCCGCACCGGCCTTCGCCCAGTTGGCGGTTGAAGAAATCGTCGTCACCACCCGTAAGCGCTCAGAGAGCCTGCAGGAAGTTCCGCTGTCGATCACCGCCTTTTCCGCGGCGACGTTGGAACGCAAAGGTCTGAGCAGCATTGAGGACGTCGCGCGTTTAACCGCCGGTGTTCAGGTTGACCAAGGCACCTTCCCACAAGATGTGCGCATCACCATTCGCGGCTTGGCTCCTTCCCGTGGCCGCACCAACGTTGCGCTGCTGTTAGACGGTGTTGATGTCTCCAGTGAGTCCATTCAATCGGCCGGCGGTTCCTTGCTGGTTAACAACCGCTTGTTCGACCTAGAGCGGGTTGAAATCGTTAAGGGCCCACAGAGTGCCCTGTACGGTCGTTCTGCTTTCGCCGGTGCCATCAACTATGTGACCAAGAAGCCGACCAATGAATGGGAAGGCAAGTTCTCCCTTAACGGCGGACAACGCAACGAAGTTGAGGCGTCTGTCGGTTTGTATGGTCCGATTGTGAAAGACAAATTCCTTATCGGTGTGAACGCTTCGGTCTGGAACTTTGATGGTTTCCACGACAACGCCACCACCGGTGCCGACCTCGGCGATAGTGATGGTTATGGATTGGCCTTAACATCTATCTGGAACGCCAACGAAGACGTCTCGCTGACCACTCGCATTGAATACACCGACGACCACCTTGGTCAGTCTGCTTTCGCCTTTGGTGGGCAGAATACACAACTGCCAGTTCCGGCATCTGCCTTCGGACCTATTTTTGATCCGGGTGTCGTTAGCCCAGCGGTTCCGTTTGTCGGCGTGTTTACCGGTTTGGTGCCTGATGCCTCTGACTTGCCGTTGGCGACCATTTCGGAAGATCCGAACACAGGGAAAGAGTTCCGCGGTAGTGAGCGCGAAATTTTCCGCATTGCCGCAACCCTAGACTGGGATTTGGGTTTTGGTTCATTCACGTCGGCGACGCATTACGCCAAGGCGGACGTCAGCCAGGCCTCTGAAAACAACCGTCAGGGCAGCTTCTTCGAGACAACGTCGGGCACGATGTTCCGCGTTACAACCGATACAACCCTGTTCAGCGAAGAAATTCGCTTGCAGTCCAACGACGACGAACGACTGCGCTGGATGGTTGGTGGTTTGTATTGGGAAGAGAAAGTTGATCAGGACTCCTTTAATCTGGCCTGTACAAACAATCAGCTCTTCCCGGGCCTGCCGTTCCTGCCCTGCGGAATCTTTTTCTCCGCCTTAGCTGACACACCGCCAAACAAGTGGGTGCGGGATACCGAGCATCTATCAGCCTTCGCGATGATTGAATTTGATCTAACGGATCAGTTCACCGTTCATGTGGAAGGCCGGTATACGGACGAAGATCAATTCGTGTCCGGTCCGAGCGGCCCTCGTATTGTCGACACCTTTGGCCTTGCTGGACCGCCTAACTCGTTCCCGATGGCATCGTCTAATCTCGATGGAACCGCAAACGACAGCTTCTTCACACCGCGGTTCTCAGTGGAATACACAGCCAATGACGAGATGCTGTTCTATGGCTCCGTCGCCAAGGGTGCCAAGCCGAGTGGTATTAGCACCGTGGGTGCTGGTGCAGCAGGCTTTGACCCAGAGGGCTTCCGGTTCGACCGTGAAACCATGTGGGTCTACGAAATTGGAACCAAAACCTCTTGGGATGACGGCAAGTTCATTGCCAACGCTGCCATCTACTATGAGGACTTCGCTGGCAAACAGACTTCAACGCAGTTCTTGGCCGACAACGGCCTAACAGGAACCCGGACGGTCAATGCGTCATCTGCCGAAGTGAAGGGCCTCGAAGTTGATCTGGCTTGGGCACCGGTTAATGGCCTCAATCTTTCGGCCAGCTACTCTTACATCGATGCCACCTACAATGACTTCATTGTTAACGGTACCGGCGTTGGGACCATTGCGGCCGTTGGCAACTGTACGATCGTTCTGTTGGGTACCAATAAGACTTGTGCCCTCGATCGGACGGGCAACGAACTGGAAGACGTCGCCAAACATTCGTTTGTCGGTGGTGTGTCTTATAGCCAGCCGCTTACGGACGACGTTAACTGGTTGATTGAAACCGATGTGCAGTATCAAGATGATCGTTTTGATACCTCGGACAACATCCTGATCATGCCGAGCTACTGGATGGTTGATCTGCGCGCCGGTCTGGTATCCGACAATTGGAGCATCGTTGCTTTCGCGAACAATCTGTTCAACGATGACACGGTGAAGCAAGCCTTCAACACGACAGACTTCACCACCATCAACGTGGCGTTCTTCCCGCCGCCGTTCACCTTCATTCTGGAAAATGCGCTGCAGGCTCAACTGCCGAATAAGCGTCAGATTGGTGTGCGGACGACCTTCAACTTCTAAGAAGAGCGTTCCATAAAGTTTAAAAGGGCGTCCTGCGGGGCGCCCTTTTTTTATGTCACGATGCCGTAGGCCCAGTCCTGGCTCTCGACAAATTGGACGAGCGGGTTCCAGTCGGATTCAATGATGGCTGAATGGGTGCCTGGACGATCAAAGATGGATAATCCTCGACTGGCCATCTCGCTGTAGGCGGAGCGGTCTGACAAACGTGTGACGACCGGGTGTCCGACGTCTTCGAGGAAGGCATCTAGCCGCGCTGCGGCACGGGTATTTGCGCGCATTCTGTTGCCGACGATAGCAATCGGTTTCGTCCCCTTACTGATTGGCTTCAGAGTTTCTACTTTTTCTAGAAACGCACCCGTGGTGGCTTCGTCAAACACCGAAGGGAGCACGGGCATGACCACGAGGTCGGCAGCTTTAAGGAGGAGGTCAAAATGCTCCTTGGGAATACCGGCGCCGACATCGATAACCAGTCGGTGGAGTCCCTTTGTCAGTTCACCCTCGTTCTTAAGCCAGTTTAGCCCTTCAATTTTAGCGGCGTTTTCTGGCCGCAGGTTTAACCAGGTGAGCGAGCTTTTCTGAGGATCAACGTCGGCGAGTGCGGTTTTCAACCCACTGTTGGCGAACGCGGCAGCGAGGTTGGTCGCAATCGTTGATTTGCCACAGCCTCCCTTTGGATTGGCTACGAGGACGGAAAGCATCTATTTCTCCAACCAGTAGGGGTTACTCTCAGTGATTGCGATCCACGGGCTCTCAATGTCGGGACTGTTCGAGATTAAACACCACGGGCGAGGCACCGAGCAACCGCTTTAGCCGACCAGCATTGTGATAGAATCGCAGCGTTATCCACACTATCCACAGCTCTAAGACGAAAATACGACGCAGAGCCGCATAATGCTTGCCACAGACAACGCGGTGGGTATCGTGTGCGAAATCTTAGTTCAAAGGAGTTCCCACCATGGCCGGCAGCGTCAATAAAGTCATTCTTATCGGTAATCTTGGTCGGGATCCTGAAGTCCGTTCCATGCAGAACGGAAATAAGGTGGCCAACCTTAGCCTCGCGACCTCCGAGAACTGGAAAGACAAGAACACGGGTGAGCGCAAGGAAAAGACCGAATGGCACCGTGTGGTCATTTTTGGCAATTTGGCGGATATCGCTGAGCGGTACCTGAAGAAGGGCTCAAAAGTCTATATCAGCGGGCAATTGCAGACCCGGAAGTGGCAGGACAAAGACGGCCAGGACAAATACACCACAGAGGTGGTTTTGCAGGGCTATGGCGGCGAACTGACCATGCTCGACGGCCGTGGTGACTCAGGCGGCGGTGGCGGCGGCCAGGGCGCCTCAGAGCCCTCAGGCGGCGGTGACGGCGGTGGCTGGGATGCAGGCCCGTCCGGCGGCGACATGGACGACGAAATCCCGTTCTAAATAGTTAGCTATTTAAGCAAAACTCCACGCGCGTTTTTGGTCGAGTCTGCCGTCTCTTGTGCGACAAGAGGAGGCCTCTAAGCGATGCTCGCTCGACAGCATTTTATCGCCTCATATGAGGCAGAATAGGGTGCCTTCTAAGGGGTTGTCTTTACTGCCATTTTTGGATTTTTGCGGTGCCGAAATGGGATGCCGAAAATAGTCCTATAAATGGGGCCGACTCAGTTGGATTTCAGACCTGATCTCTGATACATTTTCCCGGTGAAATCAAACCGTAACACCGTTTTTTGCCCAGGCTCCGAAACCTCACATTTGGACATAAAAAGCGTATTGTGCAGTGCAATAAATACGCTCGCATATCTGGTCAAAATTAGGCTGTCACTAATCCTCGAGTAGCATTTTGAGCGAACCCACCGAAGTCCCTCCTGCGTACGATATAGAAACCGTCACAATCGAAGACGAGATGAAGAAGTCCTACCTGGATTACGCCATGAGCGTGATCGTCAGCAGGGCCCTTCCTGACGTTCGAGACGGGCTCAAACCGGTCCATCGCCGCATTCTCTTCGCCATGAAGGAAAGCGGCTACGAGTACAACAAGCCGTTCCGGAAATCGGCACGTATCGTCGGGGATGTGATGGGTAAATATCACCCTCACGGCGACCAGGCGATCTATGACGCGATGGTTCGGATGGCCCAGACCTTCTCAATGCGGCTGCCGCTGATCAACGGCCAGGGTAACTTTGGCTCGATGGACGGCGATCCGCCGGCTGCCATGCGTTACACGGAAGCCCGTCTACAGAAGGCTGCTCACAGTCT
Source organism: Rhodospirillaceae bacterium (assembly GCA_018666155.1). Classification (GTDB taxonomy): domain Bacteria; phylum Pseudomonadota; class Alphaproteobacteria; order Rhodospirillales; family Rhodospirillaceae; genus WLXB01. Next base: position 15,787 of record JABJAH010000024.1, read on the forward strand.
GATCGACGACATCGACAAGGAAACCGTCGATTTTCAGCCGAACTACGATGAATCGGTCTTTGAGCCCGTGGTTCTACCGGCCCGGTTCCCCAATCTACTGGTTAACGGCGCTGGCGGCATCGCTGTCGGCATGGCGACGAATATTCCGCCCCATAACCTAGGCGAAGTGATTAACGCCTGCTGTGCCCTGATTGACGACCCGGAAACGACCGATGAAGCGCTCATCGATATGGTCCCAGGGCCTGACTTCCCAACCGGTGGGATTATTCTTGGCCAAACAGGCGCCCGGTCTGCCTACGCCACTGGGCGTGGATCGGTCCTCATTCGCGGCCGCGTGGACATTGAGGACATGGGCAAAGACCGAGAGGCCATTGTCATCTCCGAGGTCCCGTACCAGGTGAACAAGGCCTCTATGGTCGAGAAGATCGCTGAACTGGTACGCGACAAGCGGATTGAGGGCATCTCTGACCTGCGCGATGAGTCTGACCGCAACGGCGTTCGGGTGGTTGTCGAGGTCAAGCGTGACGCTCAGGCCGACATTATCCTGAATCAGCTCTATCGATTTACGCCGTTGCAGACCAGTTTTGGCTGCAACATGCTGGCCATTAATGCCGGC
>JABJAH010000025.1 GCA_018666155.1 Rhodospirillaceae bacterium
AGCCAGATCAAAAACCGCCTGGTGAAGAACCCGTTTCTTGGCTGCAACGCGAACCTGGGGCCGAGGGCATGCCTGGAATGCCCGGTATGCCATCAGCGATGCCCGGGGCGGGCGGTGCAGATGACCTGGACGATGATCCTTTGTCCGAGGGGATGGGGGATGATGACGAGGGCTTTCACCAAGCTGATAAGGCGGCAGGGGCCGATGATGAGGATGAAGATGGTGAGGGTCGCGCCGAAGATGACGACGCCTTCCATCAGGCAGAGAAATCCGGTGATGACGAAGAAGATCTCGTAGACCCTGACGACGACCGGCCAAATTTTGGTGGGACCGGCAAGGGCTCTGGAGAAGATGATCTTGATGATGACCCATTGGCAGGCTCAAAAGGCGACGACGCCGGTAAACCAGACAAGAAAAAACCGAAAAAGAAAAGCAAACCAATTGATCCGGCATACGTCACCGTCGCCGTCCTCTCCATTATTGTAGTTCTTGTAGGTAGCGTTTTGTTTATGGCGCGCGATCAGCTGGCTGAAATCTGGCCGGGCATTAAGGGTGTCTATGAAGCGTTGAACTTGGATGACGACGAAGCCGAGGGGCTTCGCCTCTCAGCACCGCAACCGGTTCGCATTATGAAGGGTGGGGTCCAGACGTTGGTCGTCTCAGGGTTCATAACAAACCTGTCCCCTGAAATACAGACGGTGCCAAATATCAAGCTGATGTTGGTCAACAAGGACAACGAAGTTTTTCAGGAAACCACCGCGCCACCCGACGCATCGTCAGTCGATCCAAATTCGACCCTGCCGTACAGAATTGAACTCCAACTCCCTGTGGAGTCCGCAACTAGCCTACGTGTCGATTGGGACTAAAACTGTTCCAGTAGACGTCTGAGGTACTGCCGTTCTTCGCGTGGGCGGAGCCGCTGGCCTGAACGACGGCGGATTTCTTCGAGTATGTCGCGAGAGCGCTGGGACAGGCCGCGGGTGTCTGGGTCCGTCGGTAAATCCGTCTCATCTCCGTCGTCCGGGCCTAGGTTTGGTCCCATCGCGCCCAATGGTTGCCCGGCCTGGCCGGGAATGGGGATGAGACCGGCAAGACCCTGTTCCGCCAAGGCTTCCATAATTTGCTGGGCGGCTCCTTGCATTCCATTTTGTAAATTGGCCAGTGCCTCCGCTTGGGCATCAGATGCCGCGCGCCAAGACTCTTGGCGCAACGCACTCTCGGCGTCTTGCATGGCTTGATCGGCCTCACCAAGCTCGTCGGGAAGTTGTCCTGTCATTTCAGCCATTTTACTCATTAAATCGCCAAGGCGCTGCCGCAGCTGATTCTGCTGTTCCGCTGCATCTTCTCCCTGATCAGACTCGCTTGGCCGCTCCTCCCCAGCATTCCCTTGCTGTTCTTTTCTTTGCATTTCATCAAAATTGTCTTGATCACGTTGCCCGGCCTGGCTGCGTTCGAGGGCCCTCTGCCGCGCTTGCTCAAATGATTCGTTGAGCATGTCCGATTGTTCTTTCGTGATATTCTTTAGGTTCTCCATCATCTGCCGGGCGGCTTCGACTTCAGGATTGTCCATGGGGCTGACGGCGGTATTGCGCAGCTGCTCGAGCATATTTTTCAGGTCCGAGAGCATCGCCTTAGCTGCGTCATCTGCGCCCATCTCTGAAAGCTGGCGCAATTGCTCCATCATCTGGGCGAGGTCTTCGGACTCCATTGTTTGCATGTCGCCCGCTTGTCCACTGAGGGGAAAGCTGCCTTCGGGCATATTTTCCATCAGTGCTTGATAGTATTCCATCAAGGCGCGTTGCAGGCGCTCGATGAGTCGGCCAATCTCTTGTGGCGATGCGCCGTTTTCGATGGCGTCGCTTAATGCTTGCTCAGCGTCATTGAGAGCTTGCTCGGCAACCGCCATGGCACCGTCTTCCATGCGAAGGGCTGCATTCCACATGAGATCAATAACGCTGTCTAAAACGTCGGTCGCATCCTGTAAGTCAAGTCGGCTGCGCGCGCTCGCCATTGCCAGGTGGGCGATGACATCACCGCCATAGCTTTCAGGCACTTCCATGAGTCGACTTAAGGCGCGAGCCGCCATGGGTGCGGTAGACGGGTCGTCGATCAAATCTTTGCGGTAGCGAATAATTGTCGCGGCGACGAGATGAGAGAAAGAACGTTCCGGAAGGCGGAACTCAATAGCGTCACTCACCCCGGTCTGCCCTGCAGCATCGCGGGCGGTCAGCCTTAAAGTCACGTCCTTCCCTGCCCATGGATGAGCCGTAAAATCATGAAAGGATTGATGCTCGATTGTCTTCGGTGCCAACGGCGGCACTGAGACAGAGAAAACGGTCGCCCAACTTTTGGCATAAGGGCGGGTTTCTTCAGGACGGTCAATGCGTCCAGTCACGGCAACAATGCCGTAATCATCGTCCGCCGTGTACTTCACACCGAGGCGAAAGCGGCCGGTTTCGCCGGGTGAGTCTGCCAAGGCAATCGCAGGCTGACGGTCGGCCAGCGGAGCGAGATCCCAGGTGGCCAGGACTTTACTGGTTTGCCGAACCTCTAGGCGCACACCGCTAGGAAGCGGGCCTTCAAATCGTTGGCTCGCATCGTCCATCATGGCTAAGTCGATGCTGGTGCCATCGACGGCCAACCGCGTCGTTCGTTTCGTGCCTGTGACTATGGCCAATACTTGTGTCCCATCCGGAACAACAATCGGATCGCCTGATATCATTTCAACCAGCGGATCGAGCAGAACTGGAGGCCGGTTGGTGTAGGCCGGCGGTGTGACCCACACTTTCACGTCAATTGGGCCAGAATCGCTCGCCAACGCTGGATTGAGCGCGCGCACAAATCGCGGACCAATATCGCCTTGGGCGCCGAGGGTGCCCACGACGCAGAGGAGCACGATCAATCCGCGAATCGCGAACTGGTCCAACGAGGCGACAACTGCTCCGGGACGCGGTGTTCTCAACCGCTCAATAAAACCAAACATGCGGAGGCGGTGGGCCATCCACAGCTTGTTTTGTCCGGGGCTTGCTTTGTAACCCAGATCGTCTTCCCATGCAGTGAGGGGGCGATGTTGAACCCCGGATGCGGTTTCAAGGTGGCGTTTGGCTTGAAGGGCTGTCGGCCAAGAGAAGCCGATGAAACCCCGTCGCAATAGCCACAAAAGCGCTACGGCAAAAGCGATAAGGCTGAGGCCATGAAGGAGCCCCGGAAGCAAAGGTAACAGGTCGAAGAGGACAACGGCTGCAAAGCTGCCGAGCACGAGCACGGGCGCCCACAGCGCTGCCGTCAATCGCTCAAGCCCTAAGCTAAGGCGCGACAGTAGGAGGCGGCGGGCGATAAGGCGACGGAGCCGCAGGAGTTCATGCCAATTTCGGGACATAGTGGAGTTTAGGCCAGAGGCGTGGTCCGGTTCAATTCAAGAACCGTTTAGCCTTGCGTGTCGTCAGCCATCCAGTCTGGTAGGCTTTCCAATGCCCATAGGTCCTCGACCGCCGGTCTTTTGCGAATAACGGCGAAGGACTCGCCATTCACCATGACTTCCGGCACCAGGGGTCGTGCGTTGTAGGTCGACGCCATAACGGCCCCATAGGCACCCGCTGTCGAAAAAGCGATGAGGTCCTCTTCGTTGAGAGCGCACATGATCGCATCGCGGGTGAAGCGATCCCCGGTTTCACAGACGGGGCCAACGATATCCATTTTCTTTTTAGGGGCACCAGCATCGGGCTCGGAAACCGGCAGGACGTCATGATGAGCGTCATACATCGCCGGCCGGATAAGATCGTTCATCGCGGCATCAACGATCACGAATTCTTTCGTCTCACCGGGTTTTACGTAGATAACCTTGGTGACGAGGACGCCAGCGTTAGCAGCGATCACTCTGCCAGGTTCTAACAGGATCTTGCAGCCAAGGTCGCCAACCGTACGCCGAACGACATCGCCATATTCAGCGGGGCTTGGCGGTGCGGCGTTGTCTCGCTTATAGGGAACGCCCAGTCCGCCGCCGAGGTCGACAGTGCGGATATCAATTCCAGTTTCGCGCAAGTCACCGACCAACCCAGCTACTTTTGTGAACGCGGTTTCAAAGGGGGCAAGGTCGGTGATTTGAGAGCCGATGTGCACGGCGACGCCACGCACCTCTATTCCAGGCATAGACTCTGCCGTCGCGTAGAGACGAGGGGCGTCATCCCAAGCCACGCCAAACTTATCTTCTTTGCGCCCGGTTGAGATCTTGTCGTGGGTCGCTGCGTCGACATCAGGGTTAACCCGTAACGCAATTGGCGCAGTTTTTCCCAGCTCGGTTGCAATGCCATTGAGGCGGTTGAGTTCTGGCTCAGACTCAACGTTGATCTGCCCTACGCCATTTTCTAGGGCGAGCGTTAGTTCTTCCGTTGTTTTGCCGACGCCGGAGAAGACGATTTTTTCAGCTCGGATGCCTGCTGCCAACGCGCGTTTGAGTTCGCCGCCAGACACCACGTCACAGCCGGCCCCCAAGTCTCCAAGCAGACGGAGAACGGCCAAGTTGCCGTTGGCTTTGGCGGAAAAACAGACAAGCGTATCGAGCCCCTCAAGCGCGTCCGTAAAAACGCGATAATGGCGAGTTAGGGTGGCTGTCGAATAGCAATAGAACGGCGTGCCGACAGCTTCGGCAATGCTGGGTATCGAAACGTCTTCAGCGTGAAGAACGCCATCGCGGTACTGAAAATGGTGCATGGTGATCTGCCCGTAGATCTATTGCCGCGGATATTGTTTTGGATACTGGGAATCCGGTGGCGGCGTTAACGCGCTCTTTTTGCCGCACGCCGTTAGGCTACCAAGGCACAGTACAATGGCAACGCATGCAAATAGCATCGGCAGATGGCGGGTCATGGCGTTTCTCTGCTTAGGAACCGCTCACGCGCTGCGATGACTTGCGCCCGCACATTGTCCGGTGCGGTGCCGCCATAACTGGTTCTGCTGTTCACCGATGCTTCAACTGAAACGACACTCAACGCGTCAGCCGTCAGCCGCTCGTCAACGGCACTCAAATCGGCCGGCGATAAGTCTTCAAGCTCACAAGCTTTGTCTTCCGCTAACTTAACCACTTGGCCGGCAATATGATGAGAGTCCCGGAAGGCGACATTTTTCTCACGCACGAGCCAATCGGCCAGGTCCGTTGCCGTGGTGTACCCTGCACCGGCGGCATCTCGCATTTTCGCCTTGTTGACGGTGATATCTGCGATCATGCCGGTCGCTGCAGCAAGGCATAGCTCAAGCGTGTCAAAGGTATCGAACACCGGCTCTTTGTCTTCCTGCATGTCCTTCGAGTAGGTCAGCGGTAGGCCTTTAACGACGATTAGCAAGCCGTTCATCGCACCGATCACGCGCCCGACTTTACCACGCAGTAATTCCGCGGCGTCTGGATTGCGCTTTTGGGGCATCATCGAGCTGCCGGTGGAAAAGGCATCGGAAAATGAAATGAATCCGAACTGTGCGCTTGTCCAGATCACGAGTTCCTCGGCCAAGCGGGAAAGGTGGACAGACAGAATTGATGCGATGGAAAGGAATTCCAACGCAAAGTCACGATCAGAGACGGCGTCCAAAGAGTTCGCCATTGGTCTATCGAAATCCAAATCTTTTGCCGTCCGATCCCGGTCGAGCGGGAACGAGGTGCCGGCCAATGCGCCGGCCCCAAGTGGGCTTTCGTTCATCCGCGCACGGGCATCTGTAAAGCGCCCTCTGTCCCGGCCGATCATCTCGACATAGGCCAGTAAATGATGGCCGAAGGTCACGGGTTGCGCCGCCTGCAGATGTGTAAATCCTGGCATCACCGTATCAGCGTGTTCTTCAGCCTTATCAATCAGGGCCGCCTGCAAACCTCTCAATTGATCGTCAATCGTATCTATTGCGGCCCGCACCCAGAGGCGAAAATCGGTCGCGACCTGGTCGTTCCGAGACCGTCCAGTGTGTAGGCGCCCCGCGGGTTCACCGATCAAATCGCTCAGCCGGCCCTCGATGTTCATGTGAATGTCTTCAAGCGACCGCTTGAATGAGAAGCTGCCGTCACTTATGTCTTTCTCGATCTTGAGAAGCCCGGTCATAATGGCTTCGCCATCGTCTTTTGACAGAATGCCTTGGGCGACCAACATGGCGCAATGCGCCCGCGAGCCCCTGATGTCCTGCTTTGCAAGGCGCTTGTCGAAGTCGATCGAAGCGTTGATGGCTTCCATTATGTCAGATGGGCCGCCGGAAAACCGACCGCCCCAGATCTGGCTGGTCATGAGACACCTCCTGCCTAGCGGGCAGTATACTAAGGACGAAACGATGCCGAAGGTCTTAAAATTTGCGGCCCAAAGCCTTACGGCGCTTCTATATGTCGCGGTGCTTACCATCGCGCCAGCGCCCCTGTCCAGCGCAGCAGACTCGGGGCTCGATAAGCTTAAATGGCATGAAGAGCCGCGTGCAGTGCCTGATACGCTATTTCAAGACGGTGAAGGGAAGGACATCAGCATCGCAGATTTTGCTGGGAAGGTCCTTGTCGTTAACCTTTGGGCGACCTGGTGTGCCCCATGCATTCGGGAAATGCCCACGCTTGATGCTCTCCAAGCTGATCTTGGGGGTGACCGGTTGCACGTGATCGCCCTGTCTCAGGATCGCGAAGGGGCTAGAGTCGCGGCCCCATTCATTGAAAAGAATGGTTGGTCAAATCTCGCTCTGTATGTTTCGGATGGCACGACCTTCGCGCGAGCGGCAAAAATTCGAGGACTGCCAACGACTCTGATTATCAGTCCAGATGGTCGAGAAGTCGCTCGTCTCGAGGGGACGGCCGAATGGAACGATCCTGAAATAAAACAGGCGCTGTCCAAGTTGCTTTCGCCTGAGGGTTAACGTGGTGTGAGCCTGATGCTTTGATTGTTCCGCTCGAACCAGCGACGCATCAGGATTGCCACCGCGATACTCAAGAAGCTACCGACAATAACATCACTAACAAAGTGCACGGCCGTGACGAACCGACTGATGCTGACGGTTACGGCAACGGCCACATAAACAGGCGCATATCGTGGGGTTAGGAACGCGAGGGCGATCATCGCGGACCAGATAGACTGCGCGTGTCCTGACGGTAGGCTCGCCATCTTTAATGCGACACCAAATGGCTCAAAGCCGAAAAGGTCGTCATTAAACAAATAGCGGGGTCGGTACCGGCCGATGGCGATCTTCAAAAAATTGAGTAACGCGGCCGCCGTTAACATCGATACCAGCATGAAGATCCAGGCGCGGGCCTGATTCTTAAATCGTATGGCGCGATCCGCATCATGCGTCCGCTGCGCTAGCACCCAACTGGATAGAAGCCCGATAGCGGCCAGCCCAAACCAAATGGCGCTGTTTGCGGCCTCTGTGACCATGCCCATTATTTTGTGAATGCTGGGGTCGAGTTCTTTCTCGAAATACCAGGCCAAAGGAATGTCCCAGTACAGGATGAACGCCACGGCGACTGTAACGATCGGAACAAGCCACAAGCCCAATCGTTTGAGGTCATTGGCCAGCACATCGTATGTCGATTTCATTCAGGGCCGCCTTGCGGCTGGCTGCGGATGAGTGACAAAAACTCGCGACGACCTTTCGAGTAGTTATAGCCGTGGACCGTGTCGATGACCGTCATCGTGCCTTGTGTCGCCACGACCATCTCTTGAACCGCCTCCAGTTGGTCATCGGCGACGAAGGCCAATGCTAATGGATCTGCAACGATATGCGCTGCCGCGTTGCGGGCTGTGGTTAACCACGTGTCTGTGCCAAGGAGGAAAACGGCTGATGGTTCGTGATATCGGGATAAGGCAACCGCCGGACTATTAGCCGTCATGTGGTTCTGGATGGATGCCGCCAGCCGCGGACTAAGGGCGAGGTCCCGCATATTAGGAAGAATCAAACCGACGATCAGGCCGAAACTCAAGACCGCAGTCGCCGGAACCAGCAGGAACAGGTTGGCCCGCTGAAGCCAAAGTAAGCCTAGGATGACAGCCAAGGTTACAGCCAAGAGAGCTGATGGGAAAAGAGAGCCGCCATAGGTGCTAGTTGCCCAAAGCAAACCAGTTCCAATCGCAAGTGTGACTCCCGTCCACAAAACGGCACTCCACTTCGGTCTGTCGGCGCTGGATTTTGAAAGCGCTGCGCTAGCCGCGAGTGCGAGTCCAGGTAAAGCAGGAAGGATGTAGTGGGGCAACTTGGTTGGTACCAATTCAAACATCAACCAAGTCGCCGCAGCCCACGCAAGGGCAAAGCGAATTGCGGGATCGCTCCGATGGGTCCATGCGATGATTATACCCGGTAGAAGCAGCAGAGAGGCTGGCCAAAGGGTGATTGGCGCCACAAACAAATGAGTGCCCGGCGGAGCGCCATGGCCTTCTGCGCCACCGAGTAGCTTTGGGAGAAAATCCTCGGCCAAGGATGCGATCACCAAATTGTCCTGTCCGCTTGCTAATGATGCCAGCAACCATGGAAGAACAAAGGCTAAAGCCACCGGAATGCCCACTTCGGGCTGCAATCCCCGCAGCCATCGAATATTCCGATCGGCAACGGACAACGCTAAAGCTGTTGCCCCAACCACCAGTGCTGTGATCGGCCCCTTTATCAAGAGGCCCGCGCCTATGGCCGCCCAGAACAGCAATGCGATTCGCAATCGAGGCACGTGACCCGGGTCGGATCGGTAAAACTGATAGAGAGCGATGTGCGCGACGACGACGGTGAGCAATAACGCAGCGTCAGTTTTCGCAAGATGGGCTTCAACTGCCATGATCAGGGTGCTGGCAGATAAACCCGCTGCGACTAGTCCAACGCGGGCATCAAACATTTTCCGGCCAAGTGCAAAAATACATAGAACCGAAAGCCAGGCTGCCAACGCGGATGGCAGGCGATAAGCCCACACTGCGCTGACATTGCCTTGAGCACCATATTTGACCGATGGATACTGGAGCCAGTGAATCCCAATCGGTTTCTTGGTTCGCGGTTCATTCTGAAAACGAATAGCGGCGACGTTACCCGTTTCAAGCATCTGTTTTGTGGCTTGCATGAATCGTGCTTCGTCGCGATCCGTCGGCGGCAATGACGCGAGGCCCGGCAGGAACAAGGCCACGCACAGCGCAGTTAAGACCAGGAACGGTCGTATGCCGGTTGTCATGCTAGTCACGAGGCCTGATTTCCTAGGTCCAAATGCAAGAACGGCCTCCATTGCACCGGAGGCCGCCTTTGAAACGCAAGAGAAATCCTCGCGCCATGTGCGCGAGTTTAGCGCGTTGGCACAGGTTCCTCACCTGAATAGTCGTAAAATCCTTTGCCCGCCTTGCGACCGAGCCAACCTGCTTCGACGTATTTAACCAGCAGCGGGCAAGGGCGATACTTCGAATCGGCTAGGCCTTCGTAAAGCACGCCCATAATCGAAAGGCAGGTATCAAGACCAATAAAGTCTGCCAACTCGAGGGGTCCCATCGGGTGGTTGGCACCGAGTTTCATCGCCGTATCAATAGCGGATACTGAGCCGACGCCTTCGTAAAGGGTGTAAATACCCTCGTTGATCATCGGGATGAGAATGCGATTGACGATGAATGCCGGGAAATCCTCGGACGAAACGGTCTGCTTGCCAAGTTTCTCTGCAACGGTACGGACCGCAGCAAAGGTGTCTTCGGCCGTGGCAATGCCGCGAATGAGTTCAACGAGTTTCATCACGGGTACTGGGTTCATGAAGTGCAGGCCCATGAACCGCTCGGGGCGATCTGTGCCGGCGCCGAGCCGCGTGATCGAAATCGATGATGTGTTCGAGCAAAGAATCGTGTCGTCTCTGACGATCGGGCAAACGTCGTTGAAAATCTTGCGTTTGACTTCTTCTTTTTCGGTGGCTGCCTCGATCACGAGATCAACGTCCGCCATGCAATCGAGCGCCGTCGAGGTCTCAATGCGCTGGATCGCTGCATCTTTTGCTTCGGCCGTGATGCGTTCTTTTTTGACTTGGCGCGCCATATTGCCGTCGATTCCGGCAACCGCTTTCTTAAGTTGGTCATCGTTAATGTCGAAGACTTTAACGTCGTATCCAGCCAGCGCGCTCACATGAGCGATGCCGCTGCCCATTTGGCCAGCACCAATTATTCCGATTGTCTTTATTTCGTAATCCGATTTAGACACCCGACTCTCGACCTTTCTGGCCTGCGTAGCGCGGCCACTATCATCGTTCATGTAACAGTCCTTGTGAATCGACGCCGACTAAAGGGCGTCTGATAGTTGTGGAACCACATCAAACAGATCACCGACGAGGCCGTAATCTGCGATTTGGAAAATTGGCGCTTCTTCGTCTTTGTTTATGGCAACGATGACTTTGCTGTCTTTCATGCCGGCCAGATGTTGGATGGCTCCAGAAATGCCAATTGCGACATAAAGGTCCGGCGCGACGATCTTGCCGGTTTGGCCGACTTGATAATCGTTGGGAACGTAGCCCGCATCGACCGCTGCACGGGAAGCGCCAACGGCAGCCCCTAATTTGTCAGCGAGCGATTCGATAATCGCAAAGTTTTCTGAACTGCCGACGCCACGGCCACCTGAAATGACAATGCTCGCTGCCGTCAATTCTGGCCGCTCGGATTTCGACAGTTCTTGACTGACGAAGGTCGAGACAGCTGGGTCGTCTGCTGCGGCAACAGATTCGATGGCTGCTGAACCGCCTTCGGCAGCAGCCTTGTCAAACGTCGAGCCGCGAACCGTGATCAGCTTAACCGGATCATTGCTTTGAACCGTCGCTAGGGCATTTCCGGCATAAATCGGCCGAACGAATGTATCCGCAGAGACGACGGCAGAAATATCGGAAATTTGAGCAACATCAAGCAACGCCGAAACACGCGGCATAAAGTTTTTACCGAATGTTGTGGCGGACGCCAGGATATGGGTGAAATCACTGGCGAGGCTAACGACCAGTGCTGCAACCGGCTCAGCCAGTTGGTGTTCGTAGCGGGCGTCGTCAGCGACTTTGACACTGGAAACGCCGGCAACTTTGGCTGCTTGTTCGGCAACGGCCGCGCACCCAGATCCGGCGACAAGGATATGAACATCGCCGCCAATCTCAGTTGCGGCTTGGATCGTGCTCAGCGTTGCTGGCTTGAGCTCGGCATTATCGTGTTCGGCAACAACTAGGCAAGTCATGAGATCACCTTGGCTTCGTTGCGGAGTTTGTCCACCAATTCAGCAACGTCAGCGACTTTGATGCCGCCCTCGCGTTTCGGTGGTTCTTCGACTTTGAGTGTCACGATGCGCGGCGCTGTATCGACCCCAAGTTCGTCCGGTGTGACGGTGTCGATCGGCTTCTTCTTTGCCTTCATAATGTTGGGCAAGGAGGCGTAGCGCGGTTCGTTGAGGCGCAGGTCGGTTGTGACCACACAAGGCATCGACAGAGCCACTGTTTCCAATCCGCCATCAACTTCGCGTGTCACGTTGGCCTTACCGTCGGCCAAATCAACCTTCGATGCGAATGTGCCTTGAGGCCAGCCCAAAAGGGCGGCCAGCATTTGCCCGGTCTGATTGGCGTCGTCGTCGATGGCCTGTTTGCCGACGATCACGAGATCGGGGCTTTCTTTATCGACCAACGCCTTCAACATCTTTGCGACGGCGAGGGGCTGTAATTCGTCGTCCGTCTGCACCAAAATGCCGCGATCAGCACCCATCGCAAGGGCGGTGCGGATTGTCTCCTGGCACTGCTGAACACCCATGCTCACAGCAATAATTTCTTCGGCTGTTCCGGCTTCTTTAAGGCGGACAGCTTCTTCGACCGCAATTTCGTCGAACGGGTTCATGGACATTTTAACGTTGGCTAGCTCAACGCCAGAATTGTCCGCTTTGACGCGAACCTTGACGTTGTAGTCAACCACCCGTTTGACGGCTACCAGGACCTTCATAGTGACGGTTCCGTATACATTTGGTGAAAAATCGGGCGCTTACGCGCTGCTGCCGTGTACAAAAAACCCCAATACGCGGCCCGAAATGGCGTACAGACCTAATCCTTTGGGTGGGTCAAGTCAACGCCCATAATGTTGCGTTGCAGCATGATGTTCGCACTGCAAAACCGAAGCTAAGTGGGCTTGCTGATAGGGTGGCTATCGATTGCCGCCAGGCGTCCATAAAACGTCGCCTACGCTGCCCATATTGGCGCACCGGGCCATTACAAAAAGGAGATCAGACAGTCGATTGATGTAATTCAATGCGTTCGGGTTGATTGGGTCTTCGGCGGCTAAAGAGGTCACCGCCCGCTCTGCGCGCCGTACAACGGTTCTGGCATGATGGAGATGGGCTGCGCTCGCTGTGCCGCCGGGAAGCACGAAAGAGGTGAGGGGCTCCAAGCCTGAATTGAGTTCATCAATTTCATGTTCTAGCGCACTCACCTGTTCTGGTGTGATTCGTAGATCTGCAGCGGAATCCGGGGCCACTTTATTCGGGGTGCAGAGATCGGCCCCTAAATCGAACAGGTCATTCTGAATGCGCACCAGGGTGGCAACCATATCTGTCGCCTGATTGTCATCAGAGGTCAGCGCGATAACCGCAAGGCCGATGACCGCGTTTGCTTCATCGACTTCGCCATAGGCCGAAACCCGTGGTGCGTGCTTTGGCAATCGCGTTCCATCGCCAAGGCCTGTCTCGCCTTTATCACCAGTGCGTGTGTAGATCTTGTTGAGTTTTACCATTCGCCCGGTCCATTACGATCCAAAGGTTGCTAGAATTGAGTCTGCTTGCCGTTCACCGCTGGTGTCTTTTCCAGTATGTTTGGTCTTTATTCCTAATGGAACAGGTTCTCGGCTCTTGAATAGGCTCTCACCAACGCTGTCACTTTACATCGGTTGGCAATTCATTGTCGCCTTTGTCAGCGTACTCCTCGTGGTTATGGGGCTGATCATGCTGTTCGACCTTATCGAGCTGGTACGGCGATCAGTCACGGCGGACGATTTGGGCCTAGGGACGATAGTCGGGCTGGCAGCCTTGAAGCTGCCTCATACCCTCCAGGATGTGCTGCCGTTTGCTGTCATGATCGGCATGATGTTTGCGCTATTCAGGTTGGCGCGAAATTCTGAGCTCGTTGTGATGCGCTCGGCCGGTGTGTCGGTGTGGCAGTTTTTGGCCCCGACACTCCTTTTGGTTGCGGGTCTCGGTGTCATCAATCTCCTGGTCGTCAATCCATTCTCGGCGAATTTGTACCAGACCTACGAGCAGCTCAAAGATGAAATTTTTTCCAAACGCAACAACACTTTGAACATTGGTGTCGAAGGGCTTTGGTTGCGCGAAAGTTCGGACGAGAAGCAAACAGTCGTGCACGCGCGGGGTGTCCGACAAGAGGGCAGTATCCTTTTTGTCAAAGGCGTCAGCTTGTTTGAGATGGATAAGGCGGATCGCTTTGTTCGGCGCTATGAAGCTGAGGACGGCCAGTTGCTCGACGGGTTTTTCAAACTTGATGAGGTTTGGGAAACGTCACCGAATATACAATCAACATTTCACACAGAACTTTTTCTGCCGACCTCAATTTCCATTGGCCAGGTTCAGGAAAGCTTCGCAGCGCCTAAAACCATGTCGTTCTGGGAATTACCGCAGTTCATTCGGTTCTCCGAAGAAGCGGGCTTTTCTACGCGGCCTCATCGATTGTATTGGCACTCCTTATTGGCATCGCCGTTCTTATTTTGCGCCATGGTATTAGTGGCCTCGGCTTTTTATCTGACGACCAATAATCGTCTTGGCGGCTGGACAAAACGCGGGCTGGCCGGGTTGGGCGCCGGCTTCATGCTCTACTTCTTTTCTCGTCTGACCTACGCGCTGGGCCTGTCGGCAATCTTACCGCTGCCCCTTGCCGCGTGGGCCCCGACGACCGTGGCGGCGTTGCTCGGACTCACATACCTCTTTCACCATGAGGATGGTTGACCCGGGTATGACCACAGAACGTGTGACCGAAGATGACAACCCGGTTTGGGTTTCACTGGCGCTGGCCGTTGTTCTGACGACAACGTTTTTCCGCGTACTCGTCATCGTCTCTTCGCCATTGCCGTTGTTCTTTGACGAGGCGCAATACTGGACGTGGGCGCAAGACCTTGCGTTTGGATACTATTCAAAGCCGCCGATGATCGCTTGGGCGATCGCCGGAACCACTGCCTTGTGCGGAGACGGTGAGGCCTGTGTTCGGCTTAGCGCTCCGCTTTTCCACGGCGGGACGTCTATGGTCGTCTTTTTCCTAGCAAGGGCGCTTTACGACGGGCGGACAGGTTTTTGGGCCGCCGTGTCGTTCGCGCTTCTGCCCGGCATTAGTCTATCCGGCATGATCGTATCGACAGATGTCTATCTGTTGTTCTTTTGGGCTTTGGCGTTGCTAGCGATTATTCGGGCTGAAGCGACAAACCGATGGCTGTGGTGGGGTTTGTTTGGTGGCGCTTTGGGTCTCGGCCTGCTGAGCAAGCACGCCATGGTCTTCTTCTTACTTGGTTTCATTGTCGATTCCCTATGGCGGCGCCAGGACGAACCGTTGTGGCAGCGCGGCCGATTTTGGTGCGCGATAGGGCTCGCGGTTGTGATCTATTTTCCAAATTTGATGTGGAATTGGTCCCTGGGGTTCCCGAGTTATCTACACACCGGAGAAAACATCAATATCAATGGAAACCTGATCAACCCCATCAAGGCCCTCGAGTTTCTTGCCAGCCAGTTTGGCGTTTTCGGGCCCATTCTTCTCGCCTGTTATCTCGGTCTAATTGGCATGCTTCTCATGCGGCGGTCTAACGGTGAAGTTTTAACCGACAGACAGCGTCAGCTTTTCTCCTATTCGCTGCCGATATTAGTATTGATTACGGTAGAGGCCTTCCTGACTCGGGCTCATGCTAATTGGGCGGCAACCGCATATGTGGCTGCGACGGTATTGGTGGCGGCTGAATTGATTCAGCGAAACAGGACAAACTGGTTGAAAGGTTCGCTTGCCGTTCATGTTGTAGCGGCAGTCGTTCTTTACAACTTCGATCTTATTGCTCGCACGCTTGATGTGCCTATTACGCCTGGGTTAGACCCGGCGCGTCGGATGAGGGGATGGGATCACGCCGGTGATTGGGCGAGCGACCTGCAGCGTGAGATGCCCGATGCAACGCTCTTGTTCGATGATAGAAAAGTCATGTCGGCTCTCACCTATTATGTCCAACCTCATCCGTTCGATGCAGTGATGTGGAACCCGACCGGTAAGCGCAACAATCACTTCGAGATGGTTACGGATATACGGGGTTCAGAAGGCGAAGATTTTCTCTACGTGATTCGTCATGACTGGCCGGAGCGGGCAGGCTCTTCCTTCGCTGAGTCGAAATTGATCGCCACATTCAGGTCACGGGCCTATTCCGGCGATGTCCTCGAATTGAGTGCGTATCTGCTAAGCGATTTTAAGGGCTACAAGTAGTGCTGCGGTCCACTGCTTCGCTGGTCGTTAGGCACCACTGGTTCGCCACCGTAGGGCTGGCGGTGGTGGTGAGCGTGTTTCCCATAATGGACTTATGGGCCAGTGGGTTCTTCTTTGACCGGGCCGCAACCGCATGGACACCGCGATCTAACGTCATGCAATTCGCACGCAGTGGCGTGCCGCCTTTGATCATTGGCGCCCTATTGTTTTGCCTCACATTATGGATAGCGGGCCGGATATTTGGGCAACTGTTCTGGGATATGACCGGGCGGAAAGCAGGGTTTCTCTTGGCAACTATACTTCTTGGGCCAGGTTTGATCGTCGAGAGTTTTCTAAAAGTGTATTCGGGGCGTGCCCGTCCGCGCGATATCATCGCGTTTGGCGGCGACGATCCATTCACACCGGCGATTTGGCTGGCGGATTCTTGTAGCCGCAATTGTTCGTTCGTTTCGGGGCATGCAGCGCTCGCGTTTTGGGTAACGGCTTTCGCATTTCTTCTTCCCGCAGGGCAACGCACTCTTATGCTCGGAGCAGGGATTGCGCTTGGATTGTTAATGGGGCTGGCTCGTATGGCGGAAGGGGCACATTTTCTTAGCGATATCATATTCGCGGGACTCATTGTCGTCGGGCTCAACACTTATATGGCTAAGGTCATGCTCGACACGGTAAGCACCAAAGAGGTGGGGCATGGCTCTTAAGGGTATAGTGAGCAAGCTGTCGGGAAAGCTCGCCGAGACATTTTCCACAAAGCCGACACGTGGACCATGGTTGCCGGCGCAGGGAGATTTCCCGCGTCTTATGCTGCTTGAACAGCAGGTGTTGGACGAAATTAAAGATACTGGCGGCCTGTTCGCGCTGTGGCACCGTGGCGTACGGCCACAATGGATTTATGTGGGGCACACGGACGACCTCGCTGCAACCATCGCGGAGGCGCAAACCGATTCCGATATCGCGCTCTACGATCTCAACGACGGTGTCTATGTGACCTGGGCGCTGTGTCCCCCAGAGGCCCGCGCCGGCGCAGTCTTATCTCTGCGACAGGTATTGGGACCAGCCATCGATCGATCACTTCTCGATGTGGCCGGTCACATTCCTCCCGAAACTAAACCGTCAGATTTTCCGCTTCCTGTCGATTAGACGGTGCCCGTTACCCGAACGGAAGAGAGTCTTTCCTGCTTGGTCTTGGGGTTTGAGAGGTTATGCTCTCGACCATGAAAAAATATTATGTCGATGGCCCTATGGGGCAGGTTCATGTGCGGGAACTGGGCGCAGGCCCAGCCCTCGTGTTACTTCATCAAACTGCGTGGTCTTCGTTGCAGTTCAAGAATGCCATGCCGTACCTAGCTGCAGCTGGCTTCCGCTGTATTGCGATTGATACGCCGGGATATGGGTTGTCGGACGGTCCCGATGATCCGCCGTCGATCCAAGATTACGCCGAGTCTCTCGCGGTCACGCTTGATCAGTTGAATATTGATCAGGCTGCGGTCTTGGGTCATCACACCGGGGTCTCCATCGCCACGGCCTTTGCCGCTAAGTATCCCGAGAAAGTTGGGCAATTGCTCTTGCACGGCGTGCCAATTTACACGCCGGAGAAGCGGGCAGAACGGCTTGCGCGGCCGCACTTCGATCAAACCCCACGCGCCGACGGCTCTCACCTGACAGACAGGTGGGGATTAGCCAACACTGTGTCCGGCGGATCAGCGTCACCTGAGGCTATCCATTGGTCTCTTGTCCAATTTTTCTGGGCTGGACCGAACGAATGGTTCGGCCACCACGCGGCGTTTTCATACGACATCGATGTCGACTACAAAGCACTGACCGTGCCGACGGTGGTCATTTCAAATACGGGCGACGTCTTGCATGAGCGGATGCCCTACCTTCGCGAGACGCGACCAGACTTCACGTTCGCTGAATTGGACGGCGGGACCTTCCATATTATTTTCGATGAGCCTGAGCGCTGGGCCGCGCTGGTGGTGGATCACGTTCGGGGTGCCGCCTCGTGACTATCATCAAAGGGTACGCCGATGGGCCTTTTGGACAGCTGCACTATGAAACCACCGGCGACGGTGTGCCGGTCATCTTTTTGCACCAGATGGTCCAGTCTGCGGTGCAATTCCGTCCGGCATTGCCGCATCTTGCGAATCACGGTGTGAAAGCCATCGCCGTTGATCTGCCAGGCTACGGTATGTCCTCGACTCCCGATCATGCGCCGACGACAGATGAGTACGCGTCTATTGTGCCGGCGCTTCTCGAGCATTTCGGGCTGCAGCAGGCGGTGGTCTGTGGTCATCACACCGGCGCGTCAATCGCTTGCGCCGCCGCGCATCGCCATCCTGAACGCGTCTCGAAAGTTGTTCTGCATGGCGTCCCGTATTTTACCCACGAAGAAATGGCGGAACACGCTGCTCGTTCGCATAGCGCTAGGCCTGTTGCTGACGACGGCAGCCATTTTAACGCGGTCTGGGATTTGTTCAGCGGCCTTAGCAATGGCGATATTAGTGCTGACGTAACGCATCAGTCGGTGATGACTTACTTCATGGCGGGAGAGACTGAGTGGCATGGCCACAATGCTGTCTTTAATTATGATATTTGGGCGGCCGTTGAAGAGATCAAAGCGCCGACGTTGTTGATCTCTAACACCGGCGACATGCTCAACCCGCAAGACCGTGAACTGGCCAAGGCGCGGCCGGATTTCGAGTTTAAAGAAATCCAGGGTGGCACGTTTCAGTATGTCTACGACGACGCAGAGTCGTGGGCAAAAATAGTCGCAGACTTCGTGACAGGGGCATAGATCCATGAAACCACGCCGCGGATATGTCGATGGCCCCACCGGGCAAATCCACTTCCAAACAGTTGGCGACGGGATCCCATTGATTCTGTCCCATCAGTCGCCGAGCTCGTCCAACATGTTCCGCAAGGCTTATCCCTTTTTGGCAGCGGCGGGTATTCAGGTTATCGGTGTCGATACACCCGGCTTTGGTGGTTCCGACGTGCCAGATCCGCGGCCTTCTGTTCGGAATTACGCGAGTGCCTTCGCCCCAGTGCTCGATTATTTCGGCCTCAAGACGGCGCATTTTCTCGGTCACCATACGGGGGCCGCGAACGTTGCTGAGTTTGCCCATCTCCACTCCGATCGCGTTGAGTCTCTTATCCTCAATGGGCCGCCCGTATTCTCAACGGAGGAACGTGAAGGTCGCGTTGGAGCCCCAGGACCGACCCCCATTGAGCCTGATGGCAGCCATCTGAAAAAGCGCTGGAACGCACGTGTGGCGGCGACGGTCGGCTGGAGTGATGTTGAGGCCATGCACAACAACGTGCTGCAAACCTTGTGGGCTGGGGAAACCTTTTGGTATGGCCACGCGGCCGCCTACGAGTACGATATTACAGACGCCTTTATGGGGCTAAAGATGCGCACTCTGATCCTGACGAACACTGGCGACGATATCTACCATCTCAGCTGTCGGGCGAGGGACATGCGACCTGACATGGCGTTCGTCGAGTTGGATGGTGGAACCCATGATATTGTCGATGAACAGCCCCAGGCGTGGGCTGATGCAGTGGTGGCGTTCATCAAAGGCGCGTGAGTTGACGCAATACCGCCTGCTTTTCGCCGTAATTTAACCTCGTAATCGGCCGGTCTCTGATAGCGTGAGCCTATGACCGTCGATCTATCCCATACCCCGGCCCAGATCTATGCCGTTGCGACGGCCTATCCGCCGCATGTTATGCGACAGGATGAGGTTGCGGCTAAAGCGGCGAAGGTTTTCGGCCACAAGCCAGATTACTTTCGGCGTATGGCCGCGGCCTATGGCAATGCGGGCGTAGAGACTCGCCATTCCTGTGTTCCGCTCGATTGGTACTTAGAGCCCCATGGCTGGCCAGAGCGATCCAGGCTTTACGAAGAGAACGCCATTGCGCTTCTCGTCGAAGCCGCTACCAGGTGTATGAGCGAGGCCGACGTTGCGCCGACGGATATTGCTGCGACAGTC
The DNA here is from genome assembly GCA_018666155.1 of Rhodospirillaceae bacterium. Taxonomy (GTDB): domain Bacteria; phylum Pseudomonadota; class Alphaproteobacteria; order Rhodospirillales; family Rhodospirillaceae; genus WLXB01. The sequence continues at coordinate 19,402 of JABJAH010000025.1, forward strand.
ATCGTATCGAGCACCGGTATCGTCACGCCAAGTTTGGATTCACTCCTTCAAGGTCCGCTGGGCTTGCAGCCGAATGTACAAAGGCTACCCGTCTTCGGACTCGGCTGTGCCGGCGGCGTGATCGGTCTATCGCGTGCGGCAGCAATGGCGGACAGTCTACCTGGGCAGTGGGTTCTTTTTCTCTGTGTGGAGCTGTGCGGTCTAACTTTCCGTCAGTCCGACGACAGCAAGGCGAATCTCATTGGAACGGCGATCTTTGGTGATGGCGCGGCGGCCCTTTTGGTCAAAGTGCCAGAGGCTTCACGGCTGAACGGTTGCCGGCCTCGCGCTGCGATAAAAGCGTGGGGCGAGCACACTTGGCCAAATTCGCGCGACACAATGGGGTGGAAGGTCGAGGAGGACGGTCTCGGGGTCGTGTTCTCTCGAGATATTCCGAACTTAGTCCGTCGCGAATTGCGTCCGGTCACAGACCGTTTTTTACAAGATCATCAGCTCTCCTTGTCAGACCTCGATGGCGTGCTGTGTCACCCTGGCGGTGACAAGGTGTTGTCAGCGCTGGAGGCCTCCCTTGACCTTGAGCCAGATGCCCTCCGGCATGCCCGAACGGTGCTGCGGGACCGGGGCAACATGTCTGCGGTCACCGTGCTCGCCGTTTTGAAACGTGCGATGGATGTCGGTGATACTGGACGCCACCTGATGACAGCGCTCGGTCCCGGCTTCACGGCGGGTATGGCACTGTTGGACCTGCAGTGAGGGGGTTGTCGTAACGCTATGCACTGGGCTGCATTAATTATCCTGTCGTGTGTCACGCTACAAAGACTTGGCGAGCTTGCCCTCGATAAGAAAAACACTAGTGCATTGTTGCTATCCGGTGGTGTCGAGCATGGTGCTCGTCACTACCCTCTATTCATCGTTCTGCACAGCAGCTGGTTAATCTGCATGATTGTTTGGGCGCTTTGGTTTAACGCACAAGTTAATTGGATATTGTTGGGCTGCTACCTGGTGCTACAGGCCGGGCGCGTGTGGGTCCTCTTGTCACTAGGACGATTCTGGACGACGCGGATTATATCGGTTCCCGGTGCGCCGCTGATTACGTCGGGCCCCTATCGATTTGTTCGCCATCCCAATTACTGGATCGTGATTTGTGAGATTGCGCTCTTGCCCCTCGTTCTAGGGGCGTGGGAGATCGCGATCATTTTCTCGATACTGAACGCCGCGCTTTTGTTTCATCGCATTCGTATCGAAAACACCGCTCTTTCGTCCCGCCGCTAACGGTCGGGAGAGGGTCAGTCGGGTTGCATTAAATCACTCTCCGATTCAGCCTCGACAACCTTTCGGGCAATATCATACTGGAAGCCAGCTCGACCAAGCACAGCTAGCTCTTTTTGCTTCATCTCAGGCGACAGGTCTTTGGTTCTAAATGGACCCAGTCGCCTCCGCATCGCGTAGGCGCGCGCAGCTTCTAAATCTGGATCTCCAACCTCATCTGATGCGCGGGCGAGCGCAGTATTGATTGTTTCTCCGTCTACGCCTTTCGACATTAAGTAGGCTCGTATTTTGCGAGGCGACTGACCACGCCTGAGCATGGTGAGTGTTTTGCCGTCTGCGTACCCCGAGTCGTCAATGGCGGCAGAGCGGACCAATCCATCAACGACGTCGTCTATCCATGCGCGCACCTCCTCCATATCTGTTTCATGGTGCCGGGCTGCCTTTAGCGCTCTTCGATAGAGGACGCGCCGCAAATTCTCGGCACTCGTGGTGAAACGCTGCAGATGGTAGAGCGCGATATTGCGGAGACGCTCCTTGGTGATACGACGCGGCACTTTGCGCTCGGGTTTCTTTTTCCCCCCTGATGCGTCGTCCTGCTTTGAAGTCCCGTGCGTCACGCAGCCGCCCCTTGATATCCGTGCCTACGGAGCCTAAACCAACTGACGGACTGAGGCACGAGGTGAGACTTGACCAACACGACCCAAAACCGAGAGTTTTTGATCCCTCTTCCGCGCGATGTTGGACCCGTCAACTGGCGCGGCATGTGGGAACTCTATATGAAAGAGGTGCGCCGCTTCTCGAAAGTGGCGACCCAGACCGTTGGTGCGCCGATGGTCACCACTGTGCTTTTCCTCATCATTTTCACGTTTGCATTTGATCGCCCCCCTGTCGCAGGTGTGCCCTTTAATGACTTTTTGGTGCCCGGCCTGATAATGATGTCGATCGTGCAGAACGCGTTCGCCAACACGTCCTCCTCCATTCTCGTTGCCAAAGTGCAGGGCAATATTGTCGATGTTTTGATGCCACCTTTGAGCGCGGTGGAGCTAACAGTAGCCTGGACCTTCGGCGCTGTGACCCGCGGGATCGTCGTCGGGATATCTGCGGCCGTCGCCATGTCGTTCTTCGCAGAAATCCATATCCATAATCCGTTCCTCATTGTCTACCACGCCCTGATGGGCGCGATATTTATGGCCTGTGGTGGGATTATTGGAGCGATCTGGGCGGATAAGTTCGATCACATGGCCGCAGTGACCAATTTTGTGATTACGCCGCTCACGTTTCTCTCTGGGACGTTCTATACAATTGACCGTCTACCCGAGGGGCTACGGTTCATCTGCCACTACAATCCGTTCTTCTATGCGATCGACGGATTTCGCTACGGGTTTCTTGGCCAGGACTCTACTGAAGTGGGCCTGGGCATCGCCGTCACCGGATTAACAGCACTTGCTGCCCTGACAACCACCTATTTGATGCTGAAAAGCGGCTATAAACTTAAAGCATAGCTCCGGTAGCCCAATAGGGTTGCACAGGCCAAATGATTGACAAAACAGGGTCTGGGGCGATAAAACGGCAGAACTCGGGCGGTCTTTTGGCCGCCCCTTCTATTTTTCGCGTTAGATCAACGTGACTAATGGGCAATAGCTTAAAGTTTCATGCCCCGCGGACAGGACAGTGCGCGGGGTCTTGTGTTTTAACGATGTCGTGAGGACCAGGCCATGTCGATGCAGGCTGTCATGTCCACCTATGCAAGAACGGACCTTGTTTTCGAACGGGGCGAGGGGGCGTGGCTGATTTCAGCTGACGGTCAGCGCTTCCTCGATTTTAACAGCGGCATCGCCGTCAACGCCCTTGGTCATGCCCATCCCCACTTGGTCAAAGCGCTTCAGGATCAGGCCGGGAAGTTTTGGCATTGCTCCAATCTTTATCGCATCGATGGTCAGGAAAGACTGGCGCAACGATTGATTGATGCGTCGTTCGCAGACACGGCGTTTTTCTGCAATTCAGGTGCTGAAGCGCTGGAGTGCGCCATCAAGACGGCGCGGCGGTATCACCAAGCCGGTGGGCGCCCTGAAAAATACCGGATCATTACAGCCGCCAACGCCTTTCATGGGCGGACTCTTGCGACGATTGCGGCCGGTGGACAGGCAAAGCACCTTGACGGGTTCGCACCAGTGGTTGACGCATTTGATCACATTCCTTTTGGGAATCTGAACGAGGCTCGCGCAGCTGTAACCGAGGAAACGGCGGCTGTGCTTGTTGAGCCGGTGCAGGGTGAGGGAGGATTGGCGGTTGCGACCGATGATTACCTCAAAGGTCTGCGCGCCATGGCAGACGAGTTTGGGCTTCTATTGATTTATGACGAAGTGCAATGCGGTATGGGCCGGACAGGCGATCTGTTCGCCTACGAAAGATCAGACGTTGCGCCAGATATTATGCCCTTGGCAAAAGCGCTAGGCGGTGGTTTCCCGGTCGGAGCCTGTTTGGCAACGGCGAAAGCAGCCGAACATATGGTTCCCGGTACGCATGGGTCGACGTTTGGCGGCAACCCTCTTGCCATGGCCGCGGCCAATGCGGTACTCGACGTCATGTTGGCCGAGGGTTTCATGACTAGGGTGCAGGAGGCCTCAAAGAGGTTGCTGTCTGGCTTAGAGTCGCTGGTTGCGAACCATGGCGCTGTGTTTGAAAGCGTGCGGGGCAGGGGCCTCATGCTAGGGCTTAAATGTGCGGTCCCTAATGGAGATGTTGTGGAGGCCCTGATTAGTGACCAAATGCTCACTGTCGTCGCCGGCGACAACGTTATCCGTTTGCTGCCACCTTTGACGGTGTCCGACGATGAAATCGATTTAGCTTTAGTCAAACTGGACGCCGCTGCAAAAGCACTGGCGGTCTAGGATGACAAGTTCACTGAAACATTTTCTTGATCTAGACGTCATCGATAGAGCGACGTTGAGGGAAATCATCGAGCTGGGTAATGGCTCGAGAGAGTCCGACCCTTCGAACCGAAGCAACTTGCCGTTGGTTGGCAAGACGCTCGCCATGATGTTCGAAAAGCCATCGACCCGGACTCGGGTTTCTTTCGAGGTTGGCATGCGCCAGCTCGGCGGCGAAGTCGTCGTATTATCGCAGAGTGAAACCCAATTCGGGCACGGCGAAACAATTGCGGATACGGCTCGCGTTTTATCCCGGTTTGTCGACGTCATCATGCTGCGTACGGATGATCCGCAGAAACTCGCTGACCTTGCCAAGTACGCGACTGTGCCGGTTATCAACGGCCTAACCGATCTGTCTCATCCATGCCAGTTAATGGCTGATGTTATGACCTTTGAGCAGCATCGCGGCCCAATTGCCGGGCGTACGGTGGCCTATTGCGGCGATGGCAATAACGTTGTGAACAGTTTTATTCACGCTGCGACGCAATTCGAATTCTCACTTCGGTTGGCCTGCCCAGATTCTCTGCGTCCCGACCCATCAATATTGCGGTGGGCTATTGAAGCAGGCGCTGATGTGACGGTGACTGATGATCCATTGGAAGCCGTGGATCAGGCGGACTGCGTTGTCACGGATACATGGGTCTCCATGCACAACAAAGAAGAAGATCGCGTCCAGGTGCTGACTCCGTACCGAGTCACTGAAAAGGTTATGCAGCACGCTAAGGAAGATGCCCTGTTCATGCACTGTTTGCCTGCACACCGAGGTGATGAAGTCGTCGATGAGGTGATAGATGGCCGCTGGTCTGTCGTGTGGGACGAAGCGGAAAACCGTCTTCATGCGCAGAAGGGCATCCTTCAGTGGTGCTTAAGCTGACGCCATTCCTATGACAGAAACCTTATTTGAGGACCGGCCAGGCGTTAGCCAACCTTTCATGCTCTATGATGGCGCCGTACGTGGCCGACTTGTGAGACTGAACGGTGTGGCAGGCAAAATTCTTGGCAGCCACCACGCGTACCCCGATGACGTCTCAAGAGTTTTGGGCGAGGCTATGGCTGCGGCTGCGGCTCTCGCCGACGGCCTAAAATTTGACGGCTCCTTCACATTACAAATACAAGGCGATGGCCCGCTTCATACGCTGGTTACCGATATTACGAACGATAGGGCGATGCGGGGGTGTGCCAAGTTTCGTGAAGACGATGTGCAGGCCCTCCAAGAGGCTGGCGGGCAAGGCTCGTCGCTTCTCGATTTACTTGGAACCGGTCATATCGCGTTCACCGTTGATCAGGGTGCGGATATGGAACGCTATCAGGGCATCATAGAGCTTGCGGGCACGTCTATTGGCGATTGCATTCATCAATATTTCCAGCAGTCAGAGCAGTTAGAGACGGCAATAAAGATTGTCGCCGGTCGGGCCGTGGCAGACGATCCTGAGTCGCCGTGGCAAGCGTCTGCTCTTATGGTTCAGAGAATGCCCGCCGAAGGGGGGCAGCCACCATCGGACGAAGACGAGGATGCATGGCGTACAGCTGTTATTCTTCTCAGCAGCGTTTCTGATGAAGAGCTATTGAGCCCGACACTTACTGAAGAGGATGTGCTCAGCAGACTCTACGGCACAGTCGGCGGCAGAGTACTTGACGCCCGCGATATAACAGTCGGGTGCCGGTGTTCGCGTGATCGATCCGCTAAGATTCTGGCGTCCTTTCCTATGGATGAGGTTCTTTCCATGGCAGAGGATGGAAAAGTATCGATGACGTGTGAATTCTGCGAGACCACATTTGAATTCACAGAGGACGAGTTAAGTGCAGTTGTTGGAGCGAATTCCAAGTCTTGATGCTCAACCGCGCCAGAAGCGCGGAAGAACCAGCACAAGGACCGTATAAAGCTCAAGGCGTCCCAACAGCATACCCAAGGCTAGTAGCCACTTAGCGGCGTCAGGCAACGTCGCATATGTGCCCGCTGGGCCAATCGTTTCTCCGAGTCCTGGACCGACATTTGAGACGGCGCTGGCTGCGCCGGAAAAAGCCGTGATGAAATCGAGGCCTAAGGCGGCGAGAGCGACCGCGAGCAGACAGACTGTTAGAGCGTATAGATAGAAGAATCCCATCACTGAGCTCGCGACAGAATCATCGATTGGCCTTTTATTGAAATAGGGGGTGAAAACCCCATGAGGCTGGAGGAGTTGTCGAAGCTGAACGCGGGCTACTTCGAAAAGCACTTGGAACCTGAATATTTTTATTCCACATGTCGTCGAGCCGGCACAGCCGCCAACAAACATAAGCATGAATAGAATGACGACGACAAAGCCACCCCATTGTCCGAAATCGGCTGTTGCGTATCCAGTCCCGGTAATGACTGAAACAGTATTAAACGCTGCGAACCGTACGGCCGAAACCGGCGCATATGTATCGGTAAAAATTAGGTACGTGGAAACGATCCCAATAAAAACAATCACGACACCGATAAACCACTGCACTTGGGTGTCTTGCCACAGAGCATCTGCACGGCCACGTAAGACCTGGACATAAAGTAAAAAGGGGATTCCGCCGACGATCATCCCTGCTGTGGCTATCGCGTCTATGGCGCTGCTATCAAAGTAGCCGATGGATGCATCATGTGTGGAGTACCCACCGGTCGCGATAGTCGTCATCGCGTGGGTTACGGCATCAAGGCCATCCATGCCAGCGAGCCAATACAGCACCGCCCATATCCCGGTTAACCCAATAAAAACCAGCACCAGGGCTGCCGCCAATTGGGTGGCGCGGGGTAGCACTTTCTCCTGTGCCTCGAACCCTTCAACTTTAAACATCTGCATTCCGCCGACTTTGAGCATTGGCAATATGGTGAGCGCCATAATGATGATGCCGAGTCCGCCGAGCCATTGAAGGATGCTGCGCCACAACAGTAACCCGGGTGGTGCATTGTCGAGTCCCGTTATGACCGTCGCGCCAGTCGTAGTAATCCCCGACATGGCTTCAAAGAACGCGTCTGTAAAGGAGAGGCGGAAGTCAGAAATCATAAATGGAACGGAAGCGAAAGCGGGTAAGACGATCCACGATAGGGTGGTCAGGAGGAAGGCCTGACGTAGGCTCAGTGTTACCTCACCTGTTCGCGTCGTCATGACGGTTGCTGCGCCGACAAATAGGGTGAACGCGGCAGAGACCGCGAAGGAGGCCCAATCTGGGTTGCCGATGTACAAATCCACAACGGCGGGTATGCCCATCCCGGCTGCGAGAATAATCAGCAGCAGTCCAAGGACAAGAAAGACGGGCCTGAAGTCGATCATGATAACTGTCTTGGCCCCAGAGCCCGTTTATCCATGTGCCAGCTGGCAAAGCTTTAAAGGTCGCCTAGGTGTGGCGACCGTAGGGACAGCATAAACGACTGCTGCGCTGTCCAAAAGAACTACAGCAAATCTCGTTAGATGAGAGTAGGGCTATGCCTTGCCAATGAACGCGAGAAATTCTCGTCGCGTTGACGGATCGTCGCGGAAGGCCCCAAGCATGGTGCTGGTTACCATTGTAACGTCGGGTTTGTGAACACCGCGAGTGCTCATGCATTCGTGGTTGCCTTCAATCACTACGGCCACCCCTTTCGGCGCCAAAACGTCGTTTATTGTCTTGGCAATTTGCACAGTCATCTTTTCTTGGATTTGTAGGCGCTTTGCATAGGCTTCAACAACGCGTGCCAATTTAGAAATGCCAACGACACGATTGTTTGGCAGATACGCCACGTGGGCTTTCCCGATGATGGGAACCATGTGGTGTTCGCAATGTGATTCGTAATCAATGTCCCGCAACACCACCATTTCGTCATAACCCTCGGTCTCTTCGAAGGTAGTACGGAGAATTGACTCTGGATCCTGCCAATATCCAGCGAAGAATTCTCCATATGATCTTGCAACTCGATCAGGTGTTCCGAGCAGGCCTTCGCGGTTAGGGTCATCACCGGCCCAACGAATGAGAGTGCGAACAGCCTCTTCCGCTTCGTTTCGGGTCGGTCTGTCTGTGGTGCCCTTGCGTTCCCCGTGGTCACGGGTCACTTTTTCCATAGATCCTGGCCGGATTTGGGTCATGTCTGGTCCCTTCGAAACAGCGCATTCTACGATACGCTTTCAAACCGCCTCTAAGTTTACGTAATTGTTACGAAACTGCCAGCTCTCCAGATCATTGAATCTAGTTAACGGACGCCGAATCGTAGGGGCTATCCAAGGAAAAGGCCGGAATTTCAACGTCGAATCGATCTCCGTCGGAACTCTCCATTTCATAAGATCCGACCATAATGCCTGATGGTGTCGGGAGGGGCGTACCGCTCGTGTACTCGAACGAGTCGCCTGGGTTGAGGACCGGCTGCTCTCCGACCACACCTGGGCCTTGGACTTCCTGCAATCTGCCGAGCTTATCCGTAATGCGCCAGTGCCGGTTCAGAAGTTGAACCGTTTTCGTGCCTGCGTTCTCGATATTGACCTTGTACGCCCATACGTAACGCTCTTCGTCGGGCTCCGATTGTTCGTCCAAATAGAAAGGTTGGACGGTAATCGTTATCGAGTGAGTCGTTTTCTCGTACATTATATATCCGGTCACTTATCAAGAAGTGTTCAAAGGTACATCGGTTTAAGTCCTGCTGTGTACCCCCTTAGTGACCACAGCTATTTGCTCAATCTATTTCTTATTAGCCGAGGGCCTGATCTAGGTCACGGACTAGATCATCCACTGCCTCCAAGCCGACGGAGAGGCGCACGAAACCGGGTGTAAGACCGACACGCGCTTTATCCTCATCAGATAACCGCTGGTGAGTTGTCGTCGCTGGGTGGCATATAAGGCTCTTTGCGTCGCCTAAGTTGTTCGAAATATCGATGATCTCTAGCTTGTTTAGAAAATCGAATGTGCGCTCTTTGCCGCCGTCTAGTTCGAAGGCGACAACAGTTCCGCCACGTTTCATTTGTTGCATTGCCAACTCATGCTGTGGATGAGAGTCCAGTTCTGGATACAGCAGACGTGTAATGCCATTCTTCGTGGAGAGGTGCGTCGCAATGGTTTTGGCAGAATCACAATGCCGATCAACCCTCAACTCAAGTGTCTCAAGACCCTTGAGTAGTACCCAAGCATTAAAGGGACTCAAGGCCGGGCCGGTGTGCCTAATAAAAGGTGTGACAGTGTCTTCAATAAAAGATTTGGTGCCGAGCACGGCCCCACCCAGGCATCGGCCCTGACCGTCGATATGCTTGGTCGCTGAATAGATGATGACATCGGCACCAAAGTCCATTGGCCTCTGGAGGACAGGTGTCGCAAAAACGTTATCCACAAAAACCGTTGCGCCGGCATTGTGGGCCAGGTCACACACCGCCTGAACGTCAATGATTTCCAGGCCAGGGTTTGATGGGGATTCTATAAACACGGCTTGGGCAGGCTTGGAAAGGGCGGTTTTCCATTCCTCAATATTCTTGCCGTCAACCAGTTCGGTGGTAATCCCATAGCGCGGTAAAAGTTCTTCGCATATGTATTGGCAAGAACCGAACAAGGCACGGGATGCGACGAGCCGGTCACCGGCGCTGAGGTGGCTGGCCAGCGCGGCAAAAACGGCGGCCATACCACTGCCCATCGCTCTGCACTCTTCAGCCCCTTCAAGTAAGGCGAGGCGCTTTTCGAACATGGCGACTGTTGGATTGCCGAAGCGCGAGTAGACAAAACGATCAATGTCTTGATTGAACGCTGCCTCTGCTTCCTCCGCCGTCTTGTAGACATAACCCGAGTTTAGAAATAGGGCTTCGCTGGTTTCGTCGAACTGGCTGCGTACTGTAGCGCCGCGCACGGCCTGTGTTTGCGGTTCCCAGTTCCGTTGGCTCTCGTAATCGATGGTCATTGCTCGTCCTTTCGGCAATAAAAAACCCCCGACCGGTGAGGCGGGGGCAGAGCCCTCGACCTTTTAGCGATTTATTTAACGTGGCCGCAATCCGGTCTTCAAATCACCACGATGCATATTTGTTAAACCGATTTTTCTGAGCGGTCAAGACCGTCATCGTGGCTCACATATTGAGAGAAAACGCGGTCATAGGCGGTTGCGTTGGGGTCTTGGTCGACGCTTTTGCCACTAGGTGAGCTGAGTTTTCCAATCCCTGAGCTGCACCAGAGGACGCTGTCATCACGATACTCATAGTCCAAAATAGTCTCATTCAGGAAGCCTAGCTTGGGGGCGGTATCCCGCCTCTGCAGGTCGAGGAAAGTGGCGTACATGGCCAGTTGATCAATACCCCACGGGAGTTGGCTCTCTTGGTAAAAATGGGCGATGTAGGCAGCGATACGATGCAAATACTTGGTTGCATGACTGGTTGGGCGAGAGCCCACAAGGCAGGCGTTGAACTGATTCCAGGGCTCTAGCCGCCCCGGCCTCGCGCGCATGCAAATATCTGCCTTCTGTGACCCCGAAAAGAATGTATCAGGGGACTTATTAAATAATCCATCGACGTCCATCAGCCACAGAGATCGCTGGTAGTGTTTGAAATGATGGTAATAGCGAATGAAACGAATGGCGTGGTAATAGGCTCGTTTTGATACAAGGCTCGCATTCGAGAAATCTGGTCTTTCGACGCTGAGAGCAGTGCGAACATTATTTAAATCTGAGCAAAAATTGTGGGCTTCTTCTGTATGATCTTGAGGTGAGTCCATGAGGTGAATATGGACCTCGGTCCCGGGCCCTCGATCCGCCAAGGAACGGAGCAATGGCTTCGCGAACATATCAAAATAAGATGAGTTGCAAGACATGTACAACACGTCGGTATTACTAAAAATTCCGGTCTTTATCGTTTCAACGACCGGTAGGTCTAACAACAGATCTTCGTCGGTCATTGTTTCCAATTTATCAAAGAAGAGCGTGTCGAAGCGGATGGACTGCGCCATTGGTTTAAACGCACCATCGGCAATCTCGGTAAATTTTGCCTGAGCTTTATCAGGCGCTCCGGAGGCGAACAGTGCGAGCCCCTCCGTCATCAAAGTCCAAGAATCTGTTTGGTTCTGCTGGGTGAGTGTGGATGCAGTGGTCGCAAATTCTTTGAGGGTGTCCGTCGCGTGATGGAAAAATAAATCATTCAAAGAGGTCGCATGGTACGGAGGTAGGTCTTGTTCAATTCGTGCCGTCCATTCTTCAAATAAGACCAACACGCTTAAAAGTTTGGCGCGCTCCACCAAATCGTCGCTCACTGCTTTGATGGCTGCTTGGAGTGGTTGAACTGCGCTTGCGGAATCTTCTCGCCAAAGAATCCAAGCCAGCTTGATGGCAGCTTGGGTGTTGCCGGGGTTGTGTTTCAGTGCATTTTTGTAGGCTACCGTGGCCTCAGCCTTTTGCCCTATTGCCTCTTTCAGGTTGGCATACTGTGCCCATAAATCAGAATTCTGCGGTGTCTTTTCGAGAACGGGTCGAAAGCAAAGTATTGCTTGCTCATAGTTACCGAGAGCTTCAAAGCAGTTTCCGAGGCTCGTGAGCGTGCTCGCGGTTGGCTGGCCTTTTGCCGCTCTTTGCAGGTGAGGTAGTCCGTCCGCTGGTCGTCCTCGCTCAAGGTGGAGCATCCCCAACTGATAATTTGCAGGGACAAAATGGGGTGAAACCTCCAACGCAGCTCGAAACGATGCCTCCGCGTCCATGTCCCGGCCGTCCGCGAGTGCGTTTCCACCCTCCGTTACAAACGCCTCAGCAGCAAAATCAGTCTCCGCCGTCATCTACCGAAAGCCCCGAAATGGTTCGAATCATGTTTGTTCATTTGGATATAGAAGCCAGGTTAGCTGGCTACAAGGCCTCCCAAAAGCCGTTTTCTGTTTGAACTGGAGCCTACTGTTGGCTAGAACACACCTTTCACCGATCCGTCACCTTATCTGTAAGCGCAGAATATGGGCAGACGGGCATTTTATTAGAGTGAGCCCATGGCAGATTCCCCGATTGAACAAGCCTTAAGTGTACATCAGTCAGGTGACTTGGATGCGGCCGAGAAGGCTTATCTAGATATATTGATGGATGACTCTAGGAATGCTGAAGCACTGAAGCTTATAGGGTTGCTCGCTTGCCAACGAGGCAAACTAGAAGATGGGCTGAATTATCTGGAAGCTGCGGTCGAGGTGGACGACAGCGTTGCTGAGTACCATGTTGCACTGGCCCACGGCTATCTAGCAACGGGCAAAATTGAAGAAGGCATTGCATCACTTGCGAAGGCCGGTGAGATTGATCCCAGTAGAGCAGACGTATACGGAACGCTTGGCGATACTTTTCAGAAAATCCTGAACTTTCCAGAGGCGCTCCGTATGTATCAACACGCTATGAAAGTGGACCCTGCAAATACAAATTACCGAGTAGGTGCGGGCCTGAGTGCAATTTTCTCCGGGCAACATGATGTTGCATCTGATTACCTGGAGCAGGCGTCGACAGAAAGCGACGATGTACCTCAGATTTACTATGGGCTCGCTTTAATCAAAGCCGACGCTGGTGAAACCAAGGCCGCCCATGAGCTTATATCTAAAGCCGTAGCCTTAGACGCGGACAATCCAGAATATTTGCGTCTGCAATCGGAATATGCCGCAACTTAAATGGTTACATGCCACGTTTTCGACGTGGCTTAACCTGGGTTCCAGTTATTAAGCTTACAGCGTGAGCAAGTGTAGCTAGGAATATTAATCCCAGAAAAACCATGACCAAGCCGTAGTTGATTATACGCGGCTTTAGCGGGTCGGGGGGTTGTTTCGCTCTATAATAACAAAAGGCTATTAAGCCAGCCTCGGCGATCATAATAGCCAGTGTAATAGCGAGTTCAATTTCAGAAGTCATAGTGAACCGGATCTATATCGTGCAGGTATTTCTGTGGGGTGCGTGTGGTTTAACTATTCTAACAGTGGATCTTTAGCCCCCGGCGCGCAAGCGGGAAATGACGCGTCATCCATGCTCACTAAAAATTTAGGAGGCACGCCGGGATCCCCATTTTCCCAATCTGCCAGTCCAAGGTCGATAAGACGCCGTAAGTTGTATTGCCCCGGCAGGTTTTTCTGCGGTCCATTTGCTCGTCGATACCAATACGCGGCTTTATCGAAATCTCTATCTAAGCCTGCCTTGCAGGACTCATATATTTCTCCCAATGCAAACTGAGCGGTTGCATGGCCCTGGTCCGCAGCCTTCCGGTACCAAGGAAGGGCTGTCTCCCAGTCAATTTCTGGAACACCTCGCCCCCGAGATAGCATAAAGGCGTACCAATACTGTCCGACGTCGTATTCGCCTTCTGCTGATTTTTTGTACCACTCAATTCCTTTTTCAGAAGAGAGCTCGACCCCGGCCCCTTGGAAGTATGCGGTGCCAAGCATGTATTGGGCTCGAGCGTCACCGTCCTCTGATAAGCGCTTAAATATTTCTAGGCCCTTGTCGTAATCGAGCGTTATGCGGTCTCCATTCACGAACCGAATCGCTAAATGCAATTTAGCTTCGGCCGATCCACTGCCCGCTTCGGCCTCCAGTGCTTCGGTTTCTAGTGCTTGAAGATAATCCTGATTTGGATACCAGCGTTGTACCGCATCGTCGGCAGATTTGGGTGCGGCACATGCATTTAGAGCTAACGCGAGTAATAAGAGTGAAGTTATATTTTTGAAGGTCATATCGCTTAATGGTTCCAAATTAGTTGTAGACAAGGAAGGTTACTCAAGATCATCAAAAGATTCTGCAAGACTACTTAGTTGGGACCGGAAGGCGTCTCGAACGGATCTAGATGTATCGCGATTGTCAATAATGTACGGCGTTAGGAGGACGATCAACTCCGTTTTTTGCACAGACTGTGAGCTGCTCTTAAAAAGATTCCCTAATATGGGGACGTCTTTCAGATACGGAACTCCGTTGTCGCTAACGCTATAGTTCTCAGAAATTAAACCAGCCAGAAGCACAGTCTCGCCATCATCGATCGATAAGGTAGTTTGGAAGCTGCGTGTAAGGATGATGGGGCTCTGGATGTCAGACGTATCGTTTCCTTGGGCTTCGCTCACCTCTTGTGACACCGTCAATTCAACTCGCTGACTAGAATTCACAATTGGCGAAATGGTTAGGACAACGCCTGTATCTCTATATTGTACTTGTTGAAGAATATTGCTTGTGCCGCCAGTTGAACCATCCGGCGCGGTCTGTTGCGTGGTAATAATGGGAACTTGCGTACCGACCTGCATCGTTGCAGTTTTACCACTCGCTGCGATCAGTCGTGGGCTAGAGAGAATAGACACTCGACTTTGGTCAGCGGCTGCATTGAGCGCTGCTGTAAAATCTCCTGTGTCTCGTATCAAGTTGATCTTTAGTCCGTCACTGGACTCAATCGTCGAACTGTTTGCTACCTTTGTCGCGGCATCGTTAAAATTGAGAGCCAGACCTAATGACTCTCCCTGGTCCAGGGTAATCTCTGCGACTGTGGCCTCAATCAAAACTTCGTATGGGGCTCGGTCCATTTGCTCTACCAAAGATCGGAATTGAGCGTATTCCTCTGCGGATCCTTGGAAAATAATTGCGTTCCGAGCTGTGTCGACGGTGACTGCCTTTTGTGAAGTGATCCCAGCTTGGTCATCTACCGCGTTTGGTTGTGTCGAATCTGAACCGAGGATTGATCCTATTATTTCCGCTATTTCTTCTGCATTCGTATTTTGAATCTGATGGTAGTACACGCCGGTGGTGTCGATCGTTTGGCCGGGTTGGTCAAGCTCTGAAGCCCAGTCCAGGACGTGCTGGAGATTTTGTTGGCTAGATGCAAAGACGATTATCGTATTCAATGCCTGTACTGGAATCAGTTTAATCGGGGCGTCGGAATCCGGTCCTTGTTCAACGGAATACCCTTCAGCTCTAAGAACTTGAATTAGCTGGTGAGTTAACTTTTCCGCACTCCAGAAGGCGGGCGATATTTTAAGACTTCGACTGCCCGCGAGGTTTGGTTGGTCAAGAATGTCGATGACTTCTAACGCCGCAGAAACATCTTCAGCGTTACCCAGTAGAAGCAGCGCATTAGATAAAGGTACGGTAATGGTCTGAACTCGTTGGCGCATCGACAATTCAAGCCATACTTGCATAGTCTTAACGCGAATATTATCAATCGTTGCGTAATAGAAAATAGGTCTCATATCGCCTGGGATATTACTAAATGCCCTTGACCTGATGATCCTAGGCACTTCTCGTTGAGCCTGTGAGTTCTCGACGACGCGATACACACCATTTTCATAGGCAACGCTAATGCCGTAGTTGCTAAGTACCTGAGCAACAAGTTGGTAGAACCCATCTGGACTTGCCGGTTCCGCCGTGCGGAGTGTGACGAGTTGTTCGCGACCGAGGACAGCGCTGTCGATTTCAAACGTGACATTCAGCAATTCCCCGAACACTGTATTGACGAACGCCGGTAGTAATACGCCTTCGAAATTGATGCTTATGTCCAGACCCGACAAAGACGGCGGCTGGGTACTTGTTATTGGTGCGGCGCTTTCTCGCCCACTTGGTGTGCGGAGTCCTGGTGAAGATGCCAATGTTTCACGCCCAGCGGCTGTACCAGAAACATCAATAGTGTTTTCTGCTCGCTCAGATTTGCCGATCTGCATCGGGGTTGTAATCGGAGACCGGGGCAAGGTTGTGCAACTCGACAATGCGATGCTGAGCGTCACCAGAGCAAATACCCGCAATGCAAAGGGCATGCGCTGCGTACTTTTGGAGGTGCTAATCATTCTGTCCTCTTATCTTTCAATGTCTCTGAATAGAGCGATTCTCATGTTTTCATTGTCGCTTTGGATTTCTATGGCATTTTCGAGAATTTCAACCAGTAATTCTCCACCAGGTAAGGTGTCGCCAATCTGAGCATTCTCGATTCTGTCCGATGACTCATTCATGATTACGATTATTCGACGCTCACCCTCGGTAATGATTCCTATAAGACGCCAGTCTTCAAGAATTGGGCCGTCTCCGATTACCGGTGCAGGAGGCTCTATAATTACCGGTAGCCCACCGAAGAAGGGCTCGGCGAGAATGGTGTCGACATCCGAAACTAAGTCGAGTTCTTTGTAGATTGGTAGAATCCAACTGTCGCCAGACTGTATCTGTTCTGTGACCGACCTCGAGTTCACGATGGAAACTGTGAAGCCCAGCACAGCGCAGATAGCCAAAGCCCCGACGTGGCGACTGCGGCGTATGGCAAAAGCTTTAACTCCGCGCGATACGCTATCCAATTTGCCAGTCACCCCTATGACTCCCGTGGCCTGAAGAACGTTGCGAGGTCCATTTCTAAACGGGGATTGCGACCAGGCCGTACAATGAGCTGTTCGACAATGATCCAAGACTCATGGGTTGCCGCATCATTTAGAAAACGAATGAGGGCCTCCTCGCTAAGTGGACTGATGACTTTCGCTCTAATTCTCTGCAGCGAAGATATCGCCAAGTTCTCTATATCCACCTCATCCTCAAGAACGGGATTGCGTGTTAGTTGTACCTGCCTAACCTGTACGCCATGTTGCTCAAAAGTCTGCCTGATCCAACGTTCGAATCCCGCTTCAGCTAGGCCAGGTGTATCGCCCAACCAGAAACGTTCTTCTAGATCCTTGATTAAGGCTTGGGCTGTGGCAGAACGTTCAGGCCAGCGAGTCTCTTTCGCTTGTGCTCCAATCTGTGACAAGCGAGATTGAGAGATGTACAGATCTTGTTTAGCGGAATCAGATTGACCAGAAATGTACAGAACAAGAGCTAAATACAAGAAGGCCGCCCCTAGGCCAAGCAACCATTTGAGGCGATCATTTTCTCCGACCTCGCGCTCCAAGTTCTCTCTCGCTTGACTTGCGAGCGCTCTCACGGACTCCGGAATAGCAATGCTAACTTTCATGACGACTGACCTGGGGCAGTAGAAACTTCCATGCGCATAACAAGACGCGGTCCTCTTGTTCCAGCGCTTACCGAAGAAAATAGAGGGTCATCTTCAAACGCTGAGATGAACACTCTGGAATCTATATCGTCATCGGACTCCAGCCCGAACTCAAGCACACCATCGTCATAGTCCCAACTTGATAGCGTAACGGCGTGCTGTCGTAATAGATGGTGGGTTTTGGAAAAGATCTCTAATTGGTGGGGATAGCGCCGCAATGACGTGAGATCTTCTGCAGTTTCGAGTGCAGATAATGCTTGCGCTCTTTCGAACCGGATGGCTCTACTTTCATCTTCAATGGCTGCGATATCGCGCTTAACATTTATAGCCATGGCTGAGTAACTTAACCACAGCGCCCCGAGATAGATACAGGGTGCAAGAAGAATGACGGTGCAAGCTGCTACTAGGCGCTCATTTTTTAATAGCTGTGCAATTGGTGTTCCGTGTGTCTGGTTTCCGGGCCAAGGAGTTTCAAGCCACTCTGGCTCTAATAGGTCTGGAATCGCAGCGCTTACGCTTTCACCGGTTGTTCTGGAGAACAAAGCCCATTCATGGGCTGGAGGAATACTCGCCCACCACCTTGAAGCAGTTAGAAAACCTCGAGTCCATACCTGTGCTTCAATACCGTCACTACAGGATACAAGCCTTAACCCATCGCTTCCGGGGGTTCTAATAAAAGCCTCAGGTACGACCTCGCAGTCGATCGGATTATATTCGTGATCACTTATACGTTGGTTTAAAGCCGCGCCATCCCATGCAAAAACACTAGCAACGTTGTCAGACCAAATAACGGAGAAACGCGTGTCTTCGAAGGGAGACCATGCGCTGATCTTTAGTTGTAGCGCAGACACTCGTTTTCGTCCTCCCAGTTGATCTGGAAGAGTAAACAGTGCGTGCTTAAGAGTCTGGCGTGCGGGGACCCAAATAATTCGTTGGTCAGAACCCGGTAGCGCTCTCAAACCTTCCTGTTGTTCCAGCAATCTCTTCGGGACTGGGGAAAGTGATGCTTGGATCAATTTGATCCATCGATCTCCAGTACGCTTTAGGGATTCTAAGGACATAGTCTATTTGCCAAGGTTGTTCCCGTTGTAGCGGGAGTAGGGTTAGTGAAAAGCGGATGCGTTCATTTGTTTCTCGGTCAATGAGATCAATAATAAGGCAACGCCCAGGTATGAAGCTAAAGAAGAAGGGCTGGTTCAACAGAATTACGCCTGCCGCGTCTCCAATGTTGCGGGCATTCCTGAAGGGTGCGATTTCTCGGTGTTTCGCCAACAAGTCGGCTCTATCCATAGATACGCCCGTTATATACGCGGATAAGACCTCGCGCGGTGCAGTGTTAGGATTGAAACCGGATGCTCGGCACGTCGTGATCATGGGATTCTCATATTGGGCGTCCCAAAGATTCGTGCCGCGAGTCCACCCTATAATGCGTTGAGCTTCCCAGGGGGATACAAGCTGGCCATTCGCAGGGGGGTGGAGCCCCCTCCGCAGATAATCATTCTTCTCCGCACCCGATAATCGAGATAGGTCGTCCGCATCTCTGTAGTCCAGCAGCGTGTCGATAAGTAAGTCACGGTCGTCTTCGTCGATTTGGAATGCCGAGAGAAATCGCTCCATGTGCTCACGACCTACGGTGTTGAGATTGACCAGGCCTCGGCCGTCCTGGACTTGCACCGCATACTTGGTGTCGCTAGCCAAAACATAAGGCCGGCCATCCAAAAAGATCATGCGGTCTGACTCGTAGTTAGCGCTAAGGATATCCTGGAACGCGCTACCCGTGGGAGGTGACAGGAAAGTTCCAACCTGAAGGCCTCTGTTAGTATAGGGACGGCGCGCAACTGCGAAAATTATTTCATTGCGTATATTGGCGAACGCAATCTCTGCGTTCGCTTTTTCTTGTATCGCGATCGCATTCGTCACGGCCTCGCTAACCCATTCAGAAAGAACCGCCGTCGCGAACCCAATTGCGGCAATCACCCATAACGTTAGGGGTAGAATAAACCCATGTGAATTCGGTGGTGCCGCTCGCATGTAGTGTTTTCCGTTCTTACCGATTTGTATCGGCCAATCACTGTCCGGTCGAGTTCCCGAACGCCGAATAAGGGGTGGCAGCAACTCCATTTTCGGCGTCCATTGATTGGTGGGCTACCGAATGGAGGTGGACCTTTATCCATCAATCTACGGGGATACGAATATATCGCCCAATTAATTCCCTGTAAGGCTTTGGAATTCCTTAATAAAGCCTGAAAATTCACTCTGTATCTCTGAGAGCGCGGATGCCCACCCGTCGTTTTTGGTTTGCCTAAACAACCGCGTATGCGGGTACCAGGGACTGCGCGTCTGCTTGTCGAACCAATACCATAACCATCCAGGTCCGACGCGGGGGACAAGTGTCCATGTTGGTGTTCCCAAAGCACCTGAAATGTGAGCGGTCGTATTGCTTGTCGTAATAACTATGTCCAGGGCGCGCACCTGACTGGCGAAAGTGTCCATGTCTTTCAGTGGCTCAACACTCTGGTCACTAATGATTCTCTGCTGCTGATGACCAGGAAGCTCCCCGATTTCTTGGTCTGTTTCGCCGTACTGTAGATCGACAAATGTGCAATCTGACTCCTCTAGAGCCGACAATAAATCTGCGAGTTTTAGTGATTTCTGAGCGCCAAATACTGTATTGGCACTTCGCCAAGAAATGCCTACAAGCGGTTTAGCATCCGTTTGACGTCTATATTTCTGACGAAACGTTCTAGCGCTCATCTCATCGGCGATCAAATATGGAACGCGTTTAGGGTGATTATCCAGAGATTTCCAGTGCAAGCTAGCCAGCTTCATAGCGGGGCATTGTGCAACAGGCTGGCCAGTCAGGATTCCGCCACCACTCAAGTCGTCTCTGCTTACAATCATGGCTTTTGGGAAAGATCTCGCCGCAATCGGTACCAGCCTTTCACTTGTTGCGATGATGAGAGAGATATCTTGGTCGTAAATGTCAGCGATATATCCCAGTTGAAGAATTTCGTCGCCTAAGCCTTGATCAGTCCATATCAGGACCGGGCCGTTGGCTGGGAACCTCTCGTCCCACAAGGGAAGTGCGTTATCAACTGGACTGCCAGTTATGCCGCTTAACCCATACCTGCGGTTATAGTCAGGCCATGCAGATGATAGTTCACCCTTCAGGAAGTATGCTCCTGCCCTGTGAAAGGCGGCTTGCTCGAAACTTTGATCGATCTGAAGGGCCTGATTGAAGCAGTTAATAGCGACATCAAATTCTCTATCCATGAACCATGTGAAGCCCAGCATGTCCCGAGCGGACAGGTGTTTCGGATTGAGTTTGATGGCTTCTGCGAGGTGGTTTCTGGCTAATTCTGGCGAATCATACTTCCACAAATCAGCCATATTGACGTGCGCTTCTGGAATACTTGGGTCAATCTCTATTGATGTTGCGAATGCATTTTCAGCTTCCTTTGTCTTATTTTGCTTTGCGAGCGACAAGCCCAAGTTGGTCCAGAGTGTTGCCGATCGCGGTCGCTTTTTAAGCGCATGTTTGAACGCCCTCTCGGCGTTTGACGGAGAGTTCTCATCTAAAGCAACGAGGCCCTGAACCATTGCTAGCCCTGGGTCATCGTATAAGTCACTTGTTACAGGTAAGAGTGGAAACCCCAGATCCGACAGACGTCCCTCTTTTCGCAATAGTAGGGCGAGTTGAATGAGTGCGTCCGTAAGTCTGGGGTTGAGACTTAAGGCTTCTCTGTAGCTCACCTCGGCTTCCCGTAAGTGACTTAACAGGCGCTGCGCATGCCCAATATTGGCATGAGCGGCAGCCATGTTCGGTTGAATTTTAAGGGCTTTTGCCAGAGCTTTGTATGCTTTCTGGGCTTTACCTAGATCCAAAAGGATTAGGCCACGACTGTTGAGGATAGAGGCGTTTTCCTGAGATTGCGACAGAGCCCGCGTTATGGCTTTCTCGGCATCGTCGAATTTTCCTCGGGCGCGGTAGCAGAGTGCAAGGATGTGATTGGTGTCTGCATGCGCTGGGTTGTGCCGAAGAAGGTCATGGCAAAGTTTTTCACAATCGGCATGCTGCCCATTTTCGAGGTGCTGGACAGCCTGTTTGAAAGCGTCTTGATTAGCTATCACTGACTACTGCCAAATGGTAAATCTTCAGCGCGTATAGCTCGATTGTGCGGGCCCATCACCCGAACGACATAAACCGGTCGTTGTTCCAGGCCGGTGTCTAGGCGGATAGTTCTTGGCACCTGAAGTGGTTTGTCTTCTAATGGGGGAGGCCAACGCTTAACCCAGCCATCTACTCGGCCGCGATAAGTAAACGCGCCTGTACTACCCGTCCAACGGGCTATTTCAACCGGAGCGTAGCCAGTCTCGCTGTAAGTGAGGAGGGTAGCATTGTCAGAAATATCGTAGTTGAGGTCCATGGCGAAGGCCGTCGGTGCTCCATTCGTGCCTTGTAGCGGGTTTAAAGTGAGACCCTTAAGCCTTTTGCTATCACCCGAGAATACTCCTGGCTCCCCGGCGTGATCGGGTAGCATTCCTCTTAGGGGGCTCGTAATAATACTGGTTTGGAGTCCAATCGTCTCGACCCGAGTGAGCGCGCTCATGACACGGAATCGCGTATCCAGTATCAATGACAAGCCTTGAAATAAGATTGCTGCAATCAAGCTCGATATCATTAGGACTACAATAACTTCGAGCAATGTGAAGCCCCGTTGCTCGTCTCGCTCTCTTTTCATCATTGATTCGGAGCCCCAAACGGATTGCCCGTAACTATTCTACGGTATCCCACTTTCCTCGTCGAAAAGGAAAACCACGCCTGTTCTTCCTTTATAAAATTTATTTGTACATCGTAGAAACTGACAAAATAACCAACCAAACCTGTGCCTGTCTGAACACTGGCATTTGCCGGAACAATCATTTGGCTGTCCCAGGTAAAAGAGATCGAACCTAGGTCAATTTCTCCTGTGGGGGTCGCAGTCGGGTTTACAGGATCTATGATCGAAAGCGCAGACTCTATTGCTGCTGCTCGGGCGTTTGCATCAGCCGCTCTGGTTAGCTGGTCAAGGGATTGACTGATGAGAAGCATGATCGGAAAGGCTACTATGCCGATGATCGCCATGGCGACTATCGCTTCGATTAGCGTGAAACCATGCTCCAGATATCTATGCTTGTGCCGTTTGGGAATCATGGGTCGATCTGGCAATAGGGCGATATAAGTTCATAGTCATATTCCAGGGTACCTACAGAGACGCTGAGGCTCCCCCCAGTGCAATACCCGGATGCGCGATAGAATATTGGCTGCGGGATTTGAACGTTCCACCCGTCAGGTATGGCCAGTCCTGCCTGTCTGAGGCTGGAAGAACGATAGGGCACCTGGATACCAAGCGTACTGATGTCCAGTGAATGATTGTCCAATGGTTCATCGGTAGGGGACAGGTTTGGCCTCAAATCACGGTCACTGAGAACCAAGTCTTGGCTCGCGCTAAAAGCAGCGTAAGGCAATGTATTGATCTCTCTGATGAAGGAGTCTCGCTTATTCGCGAATGCTAAGCGGTCAAAGAGCAAAGGAAAATTTGGTGCGACAACTGCAGTTGCCAAGCCCATGATGAAAACCACCGTGAGCAATTCCAAAAGGGAAAAGCCAGCATTTAGAGTGCTAGGCTTACGGTGAATTTGAATCCAGGAAGCCAACATCTGCATCAATTCCTTCACCTTCAGGCTTTCCATCCGCCCCAAAACTATAAAGTACGACATTCGTCGAGTTCTTCA
The DNA here is from genome assembly GCA_018666155.1 of Rhodospirillaceae bacterium. Lineage (GTDB taxonomy): Bacteria > Pseudomonadota > Alphaproteobacteria > Rhodospirillales > Rhodospirillaceae > WLXB01. The sequence continues at coordinate 42,266 of JABJAH010000025.1, forward strand.
GTTTGTATCGGTACTCAGTGCCCCATGGATCTAGTGGAACGGCCTCCGCAAGATAGGGGCCTTGCCATTTCCGCCGGGTTCGTTCGTCGGATGGCGCGGTCATAAGAAGGGCGAGCCCCTCCTCAGCTGTCGGGTATCGGCCTACATCAAGTCTTAAAGTGTCCAGGGCGCCTTTGAGCATTCGAATCTGGGTATCGGCCGCAGTAACTCTGGAACTATCCACTCGCCCAAGGAGTTGAGGCCCGACTAAGCTGGCAACAAGGCCAATAATAACGAGAACAACCAGCATTTCGAGTAGGGTAAAGCCGCTATCGCTGCGGCAAACACAATTCTGACTATTTTTGGACGGACGCATGGCCTCTTTTTCCTTACAGTGTGACCTGATTGATGCTGGTGATAGCTAACATAATGGCTGTGACGATGCCACCAATGACGACGCCAATCAGAATTATGGCAGCAGGCTCTAAGATAAGGAGAAAGCGCTTCATGCGCTGTCGACCGGACTCTTCGTATAGAGTTGCCAAAGACCCGAGCATATTTGATAGCTCGCCAGACTCTTCACCCACCTGCACCAGGCTTAGGGCTGTGTCGGAGAATGTTTCCTGTTCGCGCATAGCGATTGACAAAGATTTTCCGCCGCGTACCAATTTGCTGACTTGCTCCATGCGGGTGTGAATCGACTTTATCTCTATCGTGCCGCGGGCGAATTCCAATGCTTTGATGAGGTCTACGCCGTGGCGCAGCATTGTGCTGAGCATCGATGACCATTTTGCCAACTCTGCCTCCTTTAACCAGGAGCCCAGCAATGGAACGGACGTCATCGCCTGCCTTACTGAATATCTCACCGTAGGCTGGCTAAAAAGCCACATTGCGAGGGCGACTACACCGGCGAGAAGTATGAAAACAAGCGTGCTGTTCTCGCTCAGGAACATGCCTGTCGAAAGAACAAGTTCTGAAAGAAAAGGTAGCGGTTCCTTCGATGATGCAAGCATCGCGGAAAACCGTGGGACAACGACAAGGAATATAAATAGGACCGCGCTTAACCCGGCAGACATCAGAATCGCCGGGTAAGTCAGGGCATTTTTAATGTCCTGTTTCACTCGATACTCGTATTCCATCTGCTTTGCTGTATCCGCTAGGGCAGGGCCGAGTTCACCTATCGACTCTCCGGCGGCGCTAAGCTGAAAAGCGTAGGGTGGTAGGCTTGGTAAAGACGTGGCAAAGGCGTTCGAAAATGATGCGCCTGCCCTTAAAGATTTTGACATGGCGCGAAACGCCTCGGACAGATCGGGGTGGAGGCCTTGAGATTTTAGAGTTTCCACGGCGGCGATGAGCGGCACACCGGAGTTCAGTAATAGAGAGAGCTGTTTGACGGTCAGAATATAATCTTGAGCTGACGGTGGGCGCTGCAAGGTAAAATGCCGAGTGGTTTTCCGCGCGGGTTTCGTTTCTCCAATAGAAATCGGGGTGAGGCCGCGTGCAGTTAGGAGGCGTACCGCGTCACGTTCTGTTACGGCCTTAACTTGGCCGACAAGCGGTTTGCCTGCGTGGTCCATCGCCTCGTAGTCAAACGCTGACATGTCTTAATCTCCAGGCAGGGCTTATAGCCGTGTTCTAGCTCATGTCGGCCTGTTCAGGAAGTTAAGCGAATGTCATGTATTCAGGCTGTTCGGCTAGGCGAGGCTCTGGGCTGAGGCGGGTGTTGATGCCATATGCCATGGATGCGCCGTGGCAAAATGCGCACAAAAAAAAGGGGAGGGTAAAAACCCTCCCCTTTGATCCAGCCTCAAGAGAAGCTGAAATTTTTAACCGCTTACGGGTTGTTCGCACCCGCTCCGATACGGAAGCCCGAGAGATCAACAAGCGATTCAGTTACTGTGTTGAACATCACGTGCTGAGCGTAGCCAGTGAACGGACCAGAGATGGTTAAGCCATACTGGCCACCGTCAGGCGTAATGCCTGCACCAGTTTCAATATCTGGTATGCTTACTTGCAGAGTGGAACCAGTTGGTATTGAAGCTGTTGTATGTGTGCCCAAGGCAGCACCAGTCGCGTCGTTTACGACGGTGATGGTTGCTGGACCAGCAACGGTTCCATTGTTGACGATCCGAAGCAGTGAATTAAACGTTGCTCCAGCACCTGTGGAAGACTGTGCAGTATTGACCTGCACCGACATGCCAGCACGACTTAGTGAAGCCAACGCACCAGTTACCGCAGGGGGAGCCACTAGGTTAACGGCTCCGCCAACACTGAAGGTCACGTCGACTGTACCAGCAGTCCAAGCCTCAATGGCATCGGATCCATCGAACGTAATGTCAATATCGAACGATTGGATCAGCGTATTGAGAGCCGCAACGGCGAATGAACCGAACGAAGCAACGTTCCCATTAAAGGCACTCGGGAGACGGGTCACAACAGCTGAGTTTGGCGTTGCCACCTCAATATCTACTACCGCATTGTCAGTGAGCACGTTGTGAGTGACCTGAATTGCGATGCCTGATGTGACGTTTGAAGGCACAGCAGCGATCGCTGTTGCCAGGTCGGTAGCCAATGCACCCGGATTGGATGTGACGACAGAACCGAGGTTAAAGAACACGGTCGGGCCTGTGAGCTGAGTGAACGGTGGCGTTGAGGTGTTTAAGACAGTCCCCGCCGTTCCAGTCCGTACTGCCGATGTTAGTGAAGTCGCTGCTGAGATAACGTTAGCACTGGTAATCGTTTCAAACGTGCCGCCAACGCTACCAACAACCGAACCGCTGAGAGCAATTGTTGTTCCTGAAGTGGCAAGACCGTTAGCCTCGTCGAATACAATGCCAGAAACTTGGATGACGTCGATAACAGAAGCAGCGTTACTGCTTTCGTCCAAACAATCAGCCAGAATGATACGGTTCGTCAAAACCTGAACAGTACAGGCGTTGAATGACGTTGCAGCTTGCAGCGTGGCACCAGATTCAGAGTAGAGGCCCTGAGCGACAGTAGCTGCCGTATTGAAGTCAGAGTTTGTGCTATCAATTTGAAGCGTAAACTTAGATGTCAACGGGTTGGTGAAATCAAAGTTGAAAGCTACTGGGCCGAGAGTAATGCCCTCAGGCGTCAGACCACCAAAGACTTGAGATGAAAGCACGATCGGTGTCAGCGTTGTGCCAGTAGCTACGCTGCTGGCATTAATAACCGTACCAGCTGCAGCCATGGACGATAGAGCTGTTGTTGCCAACAGTGCGCTACCGATTTGAAGAGTTTGTCGTTTCATAACTAAAGGATCCCCTTAAGTTTCCAGATATCTGTTTTAGAACAATGTTATGCGCATGCATACGCGCGCGCCCGTCAGCGCTGATGCATAACACCGTTTCATGGCCTCAAAGTCAAGCGGTAAGGTTTGTAGGGTGTGGCCGTATTGCAACATGTTTAAGGCCTGCAATTACGCGGATTTCTTAAGTCCAACCCTTTTTAAAGCGGCCAAAGCGATCTTTCATTAGAAAATGGAGGCCACGCTCATTCTCTAGAGTAACATTAAGTCCTGAAAGTCGCTCAGTCATTCTTTTAAAGTACACTCTTGTAAATCGAGTTCCAGGCCGCGTCCCATCGGCCATAGGTATCTTGTCGAGCCAACGTGGTCGCGGCGTACCAAGGGCTTTGGGACCCCGCTGAAAACCAATACCAAATGCGCGCCCGCCCGCTTGGGACGAGAACCCGTGTTGCCAGTCCGGCGGCACCTGCGAGGTGAGCTGTTGTATTGCTGCAGGTAACGATCTGATCAAGGGCGGCAAGCAGTGACAGGGTTTCATCAAGATCGCCGTTGAGGTCCGCCATTTCAACGGTGGCGATCTTTGCCTGGTATTCTTCTGGTAACTTGGCGATGTCTTGCGCAGAGTCCCCATATTGTACATTCACGAATGTAACGTTCTGGGCCGATAAGAGGGGCTCCCACTGGTTCAGTGAAATCGTCTTTCTGTCACCAATCAAAGGATTGGCGCTGGCCCATGATATGCCGATGAATTTCTGGTTTGCGCCGTATCGCTCTTCAAGGTGGATCCTTAAATTTCTGCGAGCGGCCTCGTTCCATGCCAGGTAGGGCTGTGGGTCTGGAAATGCGGTCATAGTAAAGCGAAACGCTTGCCCTAAGTCGACAAGAGAGCACTGAACATCGAATTCTGCCTCGATTACATCTTTGTTCAATTGATCGGTGACGCGTAAGTTTGCGACGTCGGCGAAGGATCTTGTGAACACGGTTTTCAGTTTGGGCGAGCACACCAGAGTGCATACACGCACTGTTTTAGCCAAGTCTCTCAATAGGCCGGCAAAAAGTATTTCTTCCCCAAGTGCTTGCTCATTCCAAACGAGTATTCGCTTGTTTGTGATGTCTTCCCCGCGCCATCGGGGTAGATCGCCCTTATGGGTTTTGTAAAACGGCGCGTCCGATTTCGCGCGTTCGCTATAGTCTTGCCATCCTTCTTCTAGCCTTCCTTGCGTCAGAAGAGTCAGGCCTCGGTTTACAGACGCATTTCGATTGCCGGGTTCAACCTCCAGCGCTTTATCAAAAAAACGTATTGCTTCCTCATGTTTATCAATATCCGTGAGGTAATTGCCCAAATTCGAATAGGCCTCGGACCAATTTGGTTTGAGCTTGATCGCGGTTTTGATGTGGTCAATGGCGTCATTGTATCGGGCCATGTCGGAGCAGACATTGGCAATGGCGAAATGGGCGTCATGGTCGTTGGGGTTGAGTGTTAAGGCAGTCTCA
>JABJAH010000026.1 GCA_018666155.1 Rhodospirillaceae bacterium
AAGGTCAGGTGCGGATTGATGTGAAAGCGTTTGACCCGCTAGCACGTGTTGGCAAAGGGGCTTACGCCCGACTTTCAGAGATTTTTAGAGTCTAAGAGCCCCGCTGGGCATTGTCAGACTAACGTAGGCAACCCAATAAGAGGCATTGTCAGAGGAAGTTCGCGTGCTCAAACGTAGGTGCAGGTTTTGTATGAACTAGACAGCTAGCTGACGCCATTCAACCAATGCTGCTGCACGATCCGCCTTGAAGGTATTGGCGTTGTTGAGATGTCTTTCTTTGTTAAAGTGGTTGTGAACTGAGGCGTGGATGGAGACAAATTTCTGAAGCGATTTCGTGCTCCTGAATTTCCCCATCCCTCGCTCTCGTCGCCTAAATGGCTGATGTGAGTTTTCTGCTCTGTTATTGAGCCAACGGCCAGTTTCCTGGCGATCTTCAATTCCAATTTGCTTCATCGCCGCGCGATAGGAACGAAGTTTGTCCGTCACGATGACTTTGGGACGGCCATACCGTTTCATAACCTTGCGCAGAAACGTCAAAGCAGCCTTGCGATCCCGTGTCTTTGTAACGAAGGATTCAAGCACTTCGCCTTCATGGTCGACTGCGCGCCATAGATAATGGTTATCACCACCAATTTTCACGAACACCTCGTCAAAATGCCAACGCCATTGTGTATGAGATGCTCTCGGTAATGAACGCTTCTTCTTAATTTCGGCAGCAAAGAGTGGGCCAAACCGGTTCCACCAGAAACGGACTGTCTCGTAGCTTACGTCTATCCCTCGCTCATGAAGCAGGTCTTCGACTTGCCTCAGCGAAAGCGGAAACCGGACATACATCATCACGGCTAGACGGATGATCTCAGGCGAAGTCTTGAAGTATTTGAATGGATTCTTCATCCGAGGACGCTAGGAGGCAGACCCGGCGGATTCAAGGTAGTTTCCTCTGACAATGCCATTGGACCCCGCACACACGCTTGTCAGCTTCCTTGTGGATCACGTTGGGTTCGCTAAGACATTCGGTCAGTTTAGAAACGTCGAGGGCTCATTTTGTTTTGACGAGCAGACGCTAACTCTGTCTGAAGTTCGCGTTATTGCGGATGCTGACAGTGTTGAAACCCTCAATCGTGCACGGGATCGTCATTTACGCAGTGAGGATTTTTTAAACACGGACGACTATGAGGAAATTGAGTTTGTCGGTCTCTCCAGCAGGCAAACCGGAGACCAGACAGGATCCGTATCGGGCAATATCACTTTGCTTGGTCAAACGCGTCCACTTACTCTCGACGTGACATGGAACAAAAGTGGCAATTATCCATTTGGCGACAACCACTACGCCATGGGCGTCTCCGCAAAGGGAAGCCTTAATCGCAGTGAATTCGGCATGACGTATGGTGTTGCCGACGGTTTGGTTGGAGACCGGGTCGACATCATCATCGAATTCGAAGCCGTTAGAGGTGATTGAACTTTTCCTTTTTCCTTTTTCCTCTGACACTGCCATCATCACAGCTAAGCGAATGATCTCCGGCGAAGTTTTAAAGTATTTGAGGGGAGAGACCTGTCTCTAACCTAGAGACTGGTTGGCTGTGTGCGCGTTCATCGGCGAACACTTCTCATACGAACTCCGTGTTAAACAGGGAATCTATATTCAAGAACAGGGAACACTTTCAGTGGCGTTGTCAGAGTAAGCGAACTTCCTCTGACAACGCCGTGACAAGCGTTACACAGGCTTGGTGCCCATGATGTTGTGGGATTTTGTGCGCCCAACCGGATAGGTCATGGTGTCTTTGGCTTCATCGCGATTGAGAACCATTTCTGACCGGCGGATTTCGCCTTCAAAATCTGCCTGCTGATATTCATACAACCAGCGCTCATGGTTCCAGCGGTAGGTCATCCAGTCTCTGATGCGCCGCCACGCCCGGCCGTCTTGCGCTGAGCGCCCCGGGCTGGTGTAGAAGTCGATCGGATAGAATATGCCACCCGGCCGAAGCACCCGCGCCGCTTCATGAATGATGTCGTATGTGGCCTGTTCTGGCACTTCGTGATGCAGGATGTATGACGTAACGATATCAAAGTAGCCGTCGGGAAAGCCGGTTTCTTCGGCCAGGGCATGACGGAAATTGACGTCATAGCCCATATCCACTGCGCGCATATGCGCATACCGCACCATGGGCGCAGCCACATCCACACCCCAGACTTCCGCCTCGGGGAAACGCTTCTTAAGGGTCACAACTTCCTGACCACAGCCGCAGCCCATATCAAGAATGCGTAAAACCTTGCCGTCGGCCGGCACCGGAATCATCCGCGTCAGGCTAGTGTGGAATTCGTCCTGATAGTTGCGGCCGTTATAGAAGTTGTTGGTGCCGTAGTGGTACATGTGGCCGGCAAATTCATCGCCGGTATAGCCGCCCGGTTGCATGTGAATTTCATGCTTGGTGTATTCTGGTTCGATGCCGGGGTTAAATTCCAGCACACCGGGTCCCGTTTTATCAGCAGATTCCATCTCGGACATATAAGCGTCGTAGTTACTGTAGAATTCATTTCGCAACGCGTTCCACATATGCTTCTGCAAACGCTGCCACGTGTGATTCCGGAAGGAAATGATGGGGTCATCTTTGAGCATGGCGATGGCCGTATCGCGCGGCACCGTGTCGTCCGGGCCGTAACCATTGGCCGCCATGATTTCAAGAGCGCGCTTTTCGGCAGCTTTGGTCAACTTGGTGTCGATCCACAGCCGAGTGCTGGTGCTCATCTCATCGTAGCTTTCTAGATCCAACGTCGGCAGCCGTTCAAGAATGCCGTCACTGCCGCGCGGCTCGATATCAATTTCTGCTAGTTTAGCCAGTGCTGATCCCGTACCCGCCAGGGTGATGCCCGCGCCTCCGGCGATTCCAAGTACTGACCTTCGATTGAAAATGTGACTCATGGTTCTGTCTCCCTTCCCTAGTTCAGGGCCCGTGAATGACGCGATACCATATCTAACTTGTCCGACCGCATGATGCGCCTTTTGAAGGTTAGCGACAAGGTCTGACGGCAACGTCAGCATTCACCAACGAATAGCGGGTGTTCCGTCCGAACCCTATCCGCATTAACCCAGCTCAAGCCGTTTTTCTTATGACAATGCCGCGAAGCGGCTCGCCTTACACGCTCGAACCATTTTCCGCTGACGCTGCCGTCAGAAACCCTCATCTCCTTTCGGACAGCGAACGTTTGGTCGCATGCCCTTGCAACGAAAAGAATAATTAACTCACAAAGCCCCAGCTTTTACCCTTCGATTAGCCTTAATAAGCCGGCATTTCCCGTCTCACTGTTTCACGAAGAAATAGTCTCGATTTTTGTTGTTCTGATGATGTAACAGGCGCACCCTGTTCATAGTTGTGTTCCAAAACACTCGTACCATTTCAGACAAAAGAGGGCTTTTGCTATGGCTGACGAAAAAAAAGATAAGCGTGAAACCTACACAACGAATTTCTACAAAGCAGATATCGACAAAGTATCGTTTCTGGGTAGTCCACATATGGACAATGTCGTCACAACGTTGATGGCCATTGGGAATGAATTGTGGACCAATCGGAAACGAATTCACGTTCTTGAAAGCGTGATGGCGGAAAAAGGCGTCACTTCGGAAATGGTTGAAAAGTATGAGCCGACCGAAGACCAGAAGGCGGCTTGGCTTAAAGAGCGAGAAGTGCTCGTTGAACGCCTTTATGCCCACTTCGCTCGTGATGCGGACGAATATGAATTCACGTCGGACTGGGAAGACAAATAGGGGAGGGGGAGAAAATCATGAGTGCAATACTTAATCGCCGTTCCGCTTTAGGTCTGACAGGAGCCGTGGGTGCTGCATTTACTATGTTTAGTTCACATGAAGCGGCGGCCAAAATTGGCAGGGCCGACGTTGAACCCCGCGGTTCCGACGGTATCCTCGAACGTCTGCCGACGCTGGATTTCGAAAGCTATGATGAATTCAGCACGAGCACGCGGGTCTGGATTAATACGGACTTGAACCGTGCTGCCGAGCGCCGTGCCGTCAAGATTCTGCGAGCTAATGGCCTCAATCCGCGTGAAGAAGTGTCATTCGAAACAGCGATAGATCTCTTGTCTAACGATCCGATTATCGATTTACGTAACCACACGTGGCAACGCCTCCAAATGCATATGTGGCGAGAACTGCGGCGTGAGTTCTACGACAACTACGACATGTACATGTCGGAAATGGAAGCAGCTGATAATAATGGTCCCGGTGTTCTTGAAATCAACCCTGGTATCGAGCCGGAATACACCAAGCATGAAATTCACATGCAACCGGGTGGCTACACCGGTGATGAATTTGCCGGACACCTATACCACTACGGCACAAACAACTTTTACAACGGTCAGAACTACCAGGATGAGCGGCATGTTGCCTTGGCCACTGCCGTGCCTACGCCGTCTGATGGCAAGATCAAACGTATTCTTGATATGGGATGTAGCTGTGGTCAGCAAGTCGTCGCCTTGAAGAAGCGTTTTCCCGATGCGGAAGTGTGGGGTCTTGATATTGGCGCACCGATGGTGCGTTACGCGCATATGCGGGCTGTTGATATGGGCGTCGACGTTAACTTCCGGCATGCCTTGGCAGAAGAAAGCGGTTTCCCCGACGGGTATTTTGACATTGTGACGTCGTACCTGCTTCATCATGAAATTCCAGAAGAGGCCACGTATGGAGTCATCAATGAGGCGCAGCGGATCTTGCGGCCAGGTGGTGTGTACTTCCCCGTTGATGTTTACACGAATCCGGGCAGGAGGCAGGCCAATGGCACAGGCATGCAGAGAATCCGTGATTGGATGACTCATCGTTGGAACCACGAACGTTGGTGGTACGAATACCAGAAGGCCGACTTCTTCGGTGAGATGAAAAGGGCTGGTATGAACGTGATTGAAGGTGGCCCGAAAGCGGAAGTCTCTTCACAAATCAACATGAATGGTGGTTTTGCAAATATCGTCGGTGTGAAGCCAGCCTGATTACATAAATAAATGGATGGCGGCGGTCTTGGTGATTTTGGACCGGCCCCCCCTTTTTTTTCTTCTGCTTTATACTTGGGTGTCTGGGGACGGCGTGGGCAAACGTTCGAGGCGGCCATGGGCGCCACCAAGTAAAGTGCGTCGGTCTAGCATTGGTGCTCTCCTCAATGTGATCTTGTGTGCGAACGTCAAAAAGTTTACCTCAAATATCAAAGCTGAGGATGCTGTCGCCCAAAAGACGGCCAAAGGTTAAGGCTGGCGTGACCAACATACCGCCGCAGTAGGAATCGCCCATAAACTGATCCGTGCCTAGCAATTCGCCAGCTGCATAGAGATTGGGAATCGCTGTTCCATCCTGGCGGACGACCCGCAATTGTCCATCGACAGCCAAACCGGCCCAACTGATGAGCTGCGAGCCTTGTATGCGGATGGCGTAGAACGGTCCAGCGGTTATGGGCCTCGGCATGAATTCCCTGCCCAGCGCATCTTTACCGCCATTTTGTCCTCGGTTATAGCGGGCGACTGTTTTGACGATGCCGTTTTTATCGATCCCCGTTGCGTCGGCGAGATCTTCGAGTGTATCGGCACGGTAGAACATTGGCTGACTATCAAAGGCGTCTTTGATTTCATCCCGGGTCCATCCACCGACCGCGGGCGGCGCTTCATTGAGCGTTGTGTCGTCAAAGACAGCCCAACAACGCTCTTCTGGTTGGTTGACCAAAGCGTGTTCGCGAACATCATGACTGATCATGTCTTCGCGCAGGAAGCGCTCGCCATGCACGTTGACGTATATTTCCCAAGGTGGTCGATGGGGCGGATAGGAAATAAACCGGGCCAGCCGCGGGCTCGGAAAATTATCATCCTGAAGGATGCTGCCAAACGACGGTAGGTGATGATTGCCGCCGCGCACGTAGCCTCCAGCCGCTGTGCCGAGTGTGATGCCAGCCCCTTGGCTATAGGGATAGGACACGTCGCCATAATCCGTATGGCCCTCAAGATCTTCGACCATGTCTGGGTTTGAGGCATAACCACCGCAGGTCAGAAGAACATTGTTGCTGCTATAGCGCGCGGTTTTGCCATCATCGTTGCGTGTTACGACCCCGGTGACGGCACCGTTACCCGCCTGTATGAGTTCGATGACCTCGGTGTTCGTGCGTACCGTAATCGCACCACTGTCGATGTGAGGTTGAATGACTTTCTCTAGAATTTTTAGTATGGAGATGCCGCCCTCAAGTCCCCAGGCATAGCGGGGCCGACTGTAAGGTTCATGGGTAGTGCCCGTAACCGGGTGCTCGGGATGAACCTCAAGACCATTGTCAGTCATCCAATCAAACGTATCCGCCGCGTTGTAAACTGCAAGACGAACGATCTCCGGGTTTGCCTGGTTTTTACTGATGCGCATGATGTCGTTGTAATGCTCTTCCGGAGAGTCCTTGAGACCTTGCGCTTTTTGCAATTTAGTACCTGCAGCGCTCATCTGCCCTCCAGACAGGAACAACGTTCCCCCCAGTTGAGCCGCCGCTTCAACAATAAGGACCCGCGCACCCCGTTTGGCCGCAAAGATGGAGGCCGGCATGCCCGCATTTCCGCCGCCAATGACAATCAGGTCGTAGGTGTCCGCATCATCCGCGGCACGCGCCTTAGGGGATAACCCAAGACCAACAGCGGTTGCCCCGAGCGCTGAGATGAAAGTTCTCTTGGAAACATTGGACGACAACAAAGTCTTAGAGTCTTTTGAACGCTTCATAACGTGCTTCCCCCAGAATTATTGATACGACTTGAGCCTCATATAGGTGCCGAAATGGAGACGTTAGCGATCAAGCCGAGCGGTATCTTGCTCGTCGACCGTTGCCATAAAGTCGGCGACGATCTCAGCCCAGCGCTTCGGCTCGGCCATGAACTGAAGCAGATCGCCTTTCGAAAATTCAATATACTTAAAGTCTGGTCGGTGCTGGAAGGCGACCCGCTTATCCATAACTTGAACAGGGTCCAGCGCGTCTGACAGAACCAGACCAGGCACCTTGATCGCCAAAAGATCGGGCAGCATGTCGTAATGGAAGGCTGCCCAATGACCGATGTCAGGCCCTTGGATGTACTCGGTTATTGTCAACCACGTTTTGGCATCGAGTATAGCTTGGCTGTCCGTTTCAGCCTGCGCCCCGTAGCGGCCGCTTAGGTGCGAGCCGTCCGCAACTGGCGTGCGATCACGCCCCCGCCCCGCCAAATAAACGTCTGCCTCTTCCTGGGTGAGTTGGGCCGCACCATGCATGACGATTGAGGTTACCCGGTCTGCGTGGTTTGCGGCAAAAGCAGCGGCCACTTGCGCCCCGGTGTGGTGGCCGGCGATGGCAACCTTGTCCACATTCACATGATCAAGGACATGGATGATGTTATCGGCGTACTCGCCGATGGTCGGCTGCTCTGGCGGCAGGTCGGACAGTCCGTAACCCGGCCTGTCTATCGTAATGGCGCGTATACCCATTTCGGCAAACGCATTTTGCACCTCCGCAAACTGAATCATCGACATGGGCGACTGATGCAAGAGGACGATAGTACTGTTGCTGTCGCGTGGTCCGATGTCGCGATAGTGCACTTGCCCCATGGGCGTTGCGACGTAGCCCTTCCCACCACTCATGATTCCCCAGCCGGCCCAATCGTCGATCGATGTGCCGCGACCCAGTGGTTCGCCTGCTCCAGCTGAAGTGGCGAGAACGGTCGCCAAGCAGGCCGCTGCGACGACTGAAGATGAACGGGATATTATACGGTTTGTCATGGTGTGGTCCCTTTGCACTTATTGTGATCAGCGAACCATAACTACCGTGTAGATCTTAGACTGCGCCCTGCTTCATCAAATATCAACTTAGAAAAAGGGCATTGTCAGAGGAAAACGGCTTGAGCCAATAATCAACGTCTCCTAGCGTACTCTGATGAAAAATCCGTTCAAATACTTCAAGGCTTCGCCAGAAATCATACGCTTGGCCGTGATGATTTATGTCCGGTTTCCACTCTCGCTAAGACAGATCGAGGACATACTTCATGAGCAAGGTATAAACGTGAGTTATGAGACCGTCCGTTGATATTATTGAGTCCATCTTGGACGGGACTCAGCCAAAGTCTCTCAGCCTCTATGACTTGATCAAACCAATGCCGGTGGATTGGGACGGCCAGAGAAAAGCGCTGGGCTCCGCAACCTCATAAATCTAATCAAATTCTATTCGAAAGCAGCACCTTTTTTAGGAGGCGTTTTGCGTTTCTGTACGGGAAATTAGATGTTCCCCACCAATAAGGGGACGCGAACAAAATGTCTGGGAGAGAAACCGACTATATGGGCCAGTATAAGCCTCTCCATGTGCCGATGCTGCACGCTGATCGCAGGCAACTAGCCCGCAACCGTTTGAACTGTTTGGACAATGTCGGAGAGGGGAGAGACCTGTCTCTAGCCCAGAGACTGGTTGGCTGTGTGTGCAGTCACCAGCGAACAATTCTCATGCGGTTTCCCTGTTAAACAGGGAATTTACAGGGAAACTTTCAATTTTTGGGTCTTTTAACTGAAATACACGGCCTATACTCTGCATGATGCCTGGGTTCTTGAAGCAATTCCCTAAAATGTGGAACAGGGAATTTAAAATCAAGAACAGGGAAGTCTTTCAGGAGAACAGGGAACAAGGGCCCGAGGAAGGATGTTTTCTGAAGGGACAGGCTCAGGCCATTTTCCTCTGACCGTGCCGTCAGGCCGTGTGCGGGGGCCTAAATTTCAAAGATTGCGTTATGATAAGCTGATCGCCCGATCAGAGGGGAGGGCGGTTGCATCGGGTTGCTTTGATCTGAAACGATTTTTTGCTCGTAGAGAGGTCGCAGTCTGAATAAGAATAAAAATTCTAGGGATACTTAAAGCCGCCTCATGAAGAAGTTAAACAACAAACTTTCTGCGTTCGCCCGAGACAGACTTTGGCCCCTGATTAAAACAAGGCTGCCGCTGGTTATTCTCGGCACGGCCCTACTCATCACCGTGGTGATGATCCTGGCCCGACCGCGGGACGTTCCTGCACCACGGGCGGAACGCGCGTGGATCGTTGATGTGCAGCGCGTTGACTACCGCACCATAAACCCGACGTTGGAGCTCTTTGGCAGCGTCCAGTCCCCCCAGGATGCAGACCTGAGCGCAGGGATTGAAGCGACGGTTAATGATGTGCCCGTGCGGGACGGCGAGACGGTTCTCGAAGGCCAATTGCTGGTCGTGCTCGACGACCGCGATGCAACCCTGACCTTACGGCAGAGACAGGCCGACATTCATGAAATAGAGGCGCAATCCTCCTTCGCCGACCGGCAGATCGAAATCAACCGGATCGCCCTCGAACAGGAAAAAGACCTTTTAGGCATTGCCCAAACCCGCTTTGATCGCGCGAAAGAACTGTTAGATCTGGGTCGCCTATCGCGATCGGATTTTGAGAACGCCACTGAAAACCTAAAGCGCGCACAATTGTCCCTCAACCGGTCCGACCTCGCCCTGGAGGAAAGCCGGATCCGGCTTAATGAACGGCAAGCCCAGCTGGAACGGGCTCAAGCCCTCCATGACCAAGCGGCGTTGGATGTTGCCCGCACCCGCGTCTTGGCCCCGTTCGATGGCATCGTCTCCGGGATTCAAGTGTCCGAGGGGGATCGCGTGCGCGTCGGTGACAGCCTAATGCGGTTGCAAAACCCAAGTACTGTCGAAGTTCGGACTCAGGTCCCCGCCGACTACGTGCAATCGATCAACCAAGGCCTTCGGACTGAAGATGCCATAACGGCAGCGGTTCAAATCGATGACGGTACCGTGATGGGGCGCATTACGCGGGTTTCTGGCCTGATCCGCGAAGGCAGCGGCGGTGTCGATAGCTTTATCGGATTTTACGCGCCACCGATCGGTCTACGCCTTGGCAGCACTGTGCGTGTTTTGCTTCAGCTCCCAGCAGAAACCGGCGTCATCGCCGTGCCTGCCGAGGCGGTATACGGGCTGAACCGCATTTATAAAGTATCGAATGACCGCATGATGAAAGTCGACGTGCAACGCGTTGGTGAACGCGCCTTAGAAGACGGCAGCACGGAAGTGATCATCCGGTCTCCAGAGTTGACCAATAGCGACACCATCATCGTGACGAAAATAGCCAACGCAGCGGACGGTCTCCTTGTAAAAATCGCCGAAAAAGAACCGGCAAGCGCCCAAATTCCGACAGCATCGAACACACGTCGCGGCGGGTAAACCGCCACCGCAAACTCTAAAGGCACGACCTTTTTATGACGAAGCTGATCCAGACCTTTGTGCGTCACCCGGTAGCCCCCAACCTTGCCATGGTTGTTATGATCCTGGCTGGCATTTGGGCGTCTGGGCAGTTGACCCGGCAAGTGATGCCAACCTTTCAACTGAACGTGGTCTCCATCCAAGTGGTCTGGCCCGGGAGTACGGCAGAAGATGTCGAAGCCGCAATTACCCAACCCCTAGAGGACCAGCTTTTAGCCCTGGACGAATTGACGTCCTTGAGCTCGACGTCACGGGATGGCCAGGCACAAGTGGACCTCGAGTTTCCCGAAGACATCGATATCGGACAAGCGCTCGACCAAACGAAAGAGGTTGTCGCACAAATCCGCAATCTCCCGTTGACCGCTGAAGAGCCCCGCATTTCTGTCTTCAGCCGGAGTGAGCCCGTTGCCAAACTCGTGGTTAGCGGGCCGGACCTGTATCAGTTACGCCCCTTGGTAAAACAATTCGAACGCGAGCTGCGCGCACGCGGCCTCTCCCGCCTTGAGGTCGTCGGCTTACCCGAGGAAGAAATATCCATTGAGCTGTCCGCCCAGCGCCTTGGTGAATTAGGTCTGTCCTTGGGGGATATCGCCTCACGCGTGCGGAGCGCCAGCTTAGATGTTCCTGCCGGGACCGTTGGGCAGCAGGATGTCGCCCGCCAACTGAGAAGCCTGGACCAAGCGCGGGACGCTCAAAGTTTCGCGCGTTTACCAATTATCGCCGATGAACAGGGCGGCTTTGTCAGGCTCGGTGACATCGCTCAAGTTGAACGTCAGCCCCGTCCAGAACAAACACGCATCATTATTGATAACAGGCCAGCCGTAGAAATTGCGGTCAGCCGGTCTGAGCAAGAGGACGCTATTCAAATCGCGAACCGGCTTACGAGCTGGGTTGATTCGACGAGAGCAGACCTGCCGCCGAACGTTGAAATCGCGGTCTACTCAGAGACCTGGAAAACAGTCGACGCCCGGATTGACCTCATGGTTGAAAACGCGCTGTCCGGTCTCGCCCTCGTCCTGCTCGTGCTTTACGTCTTTCTCAATGGGCGCGTCGCCTTTTGGGTCGCCGTTGGCATTCCGGTTTCCATCCTCGCCGCCTTGATGGCCTTGAACATCGCCGGCGGGACGATCAACATCATGACCCTGTTCGCCCTGGTTATGACCGTCGGGTTCATTGTCGACGATGCCATCATTGTGGGTGAAGAAGCTGTGACGCTATACCAAAACGGTGCCGGCCCTGGCGCGGCAGCGGAGCAAGCCGCCACCAGAATGTTTGCCCCGGTTCTTGCCGCCTCCCTAACCACCATCGCTGCCTTTCTGCCATTGATTTTGCTGGGCGGAACGACGGGCAGTATCCTCTTTGCCATTCCGTTGATTGTGATGTGCGTGGTTATGGCCTCGCTTATCGAATGCTTTATCGTTTTACCGGGTCACCTCAAACACTCTCTCATGGGCACGGCGAAGCGCCCCGTTCCGGCCTATCGGCGGACAATTGACGTCGCCTTCGCTCGCTTCCGCGATGGCTGGTTCAAAAAATCCGTAGAATGGTCCGTCGGGCATCTTGGTGTTGTTCTGAGCCTCGCCCTTTCGGGCATGATTCTCATTGTCGGTCTGCTCGGCGGCGGTTTGGTTGGGTTCTCGTTCTTCCCGCAGCCGGACGGCACGACCCTGTCTGCCAATGCGAGATTCGTCGCAGGGGCACCGGAGGTGCGCGTCAACGACTTCCTAGACGATGCGGTCAAAGGATTGTACGCAGCAGAAAAGGCCTCTGGAGAGGATCTCATACGTCTCGTTGTTGTTAATGTCGGACGCCAAGGCCGGGGCAGCACAGGCTCAAATGTCGGTCAGATTCTGGTTGAATTGACTCCGCCAGACGAGCGCTCGTGGAGCAACGGCGACCTCATACGAAACTGGCGACGCCAGGTTGAGACTGTTCCTGGACTTGAATCTTTTCTGATCTTGAACCAACGCGGCGGTCCACCCGGTTCCGATATCGATGTGCAACTGACCGGCTCTAATCCCGACACATTGAAAACCGCCGCCCTCGAATTGCAGTCGTCTCTAACTCAATACACCGGCGTGAGCGGCGTACGCGATGACACGACCTTCGGTAAGGAACAATTGATCTTTGAACTGTCACCCGTTGGTCGCGCCGTTGGTCTGACAGCGCAGTCCCTTGGTGAGCAGCTCCGGGCAAATTTTGACGGCGAACTGGTCCAAATATTCCAGGATGAAGGCGACGAGGTTGAAGTCCGCGTGAAGCTTGCCGAGCAGGAACGTCAAAACCTGCGGTCTCTCGACACGCTGCCGATCCTGTTACCTGGTGGAGAAACCGCCATTCTCTCGAACGTCGCCAATTTGCGCTACAAGCGTGGCTTTGATTCGCTGAAGCATAGCAATGGGCTGTTGGCCGTGCGGGTGACCGGCGATGTTGATTCATCGCAAAATAATGCCAACGCGGTGCGGGCCCAAATCTCAAGAACGCTCTTACCCGACCTCACCGCAAAATACGGGATTTCAGCCTCGTTTAGGGGCCAAGCCGAAAACCAAGCCCAAACCACGGGCGGTCTTGGCCTCGCGCTAATGCTGTCTCTGGTGCTCATCTACATCATACTCGCGTGGGTGTTCGGGTCTTATGTCTGGCCCCTCGCCGTTATCAGCATCATTCCCTTCGGCCTTGTCGGTGCCATATTCGGCCACTGGGTTCTCGGGTTCGACGTGACCATGCTTTCTATCTTCGGGTTCTTTGGCTTGTCAGGAATCGTCATCAACGGCTCGATTATTCTGGTCAGCTACTTCAAAGAAAAAAGAGAAGACGGAACCCCTGCCGTTGAAGCGGCTGTTGAAGCGGGGTGCCGGAGATTGCGCCCGGTGTTGCTGACATCCGTCACAACCGTCGCCGGCATTCTTCCCTTATTGTTCGAGACCTCTGAAGACGCACAGTTCCTAAAACCAATGGTCATTTCGATTGGGTTTGGCTTGATGTTCGGATCTCTCATTGTGCTTTTTGTCTTACCGGCCTTTCTGGTTGGGATTGAGAATGCCAACAAGAAACTGAAGCGCATCACGAGTGGAGTTATTGAATGGGTTAAGGCAACGACCGCACATGAGGCGTTTGCTCACTTCAAGACAACCCGCCTCAGTAAGACGGATCCAACCACCGCCACAGCAAGCCGCAAAGAGTCGTCGTAATGAGCCAATCCAACACCCTCTGTGCGGAGGCATTGGTCGAGCACCGCAAAGCCATTACGGAAGCCGCCCGTCAACACCTGTGCGAGCATACGCCCCAAATGGTCACCCGGTTCGGTGAAAATTCGCAAGACCATTGGACCGATCATTTTCTGGATCGGATCACTGAACTCTCGGAGTCCGTCTCAGCCGGTGAACCTCAAATATTCTGCAACCATGTCAGTTGGGCCAAACAGGCGATGGCGGCGCGCAATATAGATGCCGCGTACTTATCGGGAACCCTAGAGAGCCTGCGTTTCGGTATTGAGACCGTGATTTCCGGGGACATGGCAGCAACGGTAATTGCCTGTTTTGATAAGGCCATCACCCTGCACGACGCCGAGGATCAGGCAGCGTGGGAGTCGGCTTTAGATCCACGGCACACCTGCGACAGCGTCGCCCTGCATTACATTCAGGCCGTGATTTCCGGAAACATCTGGCTGGGCATGCAGATTGTTTTGGATGCAT
The DNA here is from genome assembly GCA_018666155.1 of Rhodospirillaceae bacterium. GTDB lineage: Bacteria > Pseudomonadota > Alphaproteobacteria > Rhodospirillales > Rhodospirillaceae > WLXB01. The sequence continues at coordinate 13,969 of JABJAH010000026.1, forward strand.
TGGAAGAAGGCATCGACATTCAGGATATTTACCTGCGTGTATTGCTTCCCGCACAAATTGAAGTTGGGCGGCTGTGGCACTTGAATGAGGTCTCCGTCGCGGAAGAGCATCTACTCACCTCAACAACACAGCGCCTCATGTCCGTCCTGGCGCACCGGGCGCCACGCAAACCGGACCGGGGACACACCGTTATCGCCGCATCCGTTGCAGGGAATGCGCACGATATGGGCATTCGTACGATTGCCTATCTGATGGAGTTCGAAGGGTGGCGAACAATCTTCTTGGGCTCTGACATGCCAAGATCCGAGTTGCCGGCGGCCATTAAATTTTACAATGCTGACGTTGTGCTGCTGTCCATCGCCCTGAGTACGCAATTGCGTACCCTGAAGCGTACCGTCCAAGATGTTCGTGAGGTATGCGGACCGACGGTCAAGATTATGCTCGGCGGCCATGGACTGAATGGCGTTCCCGACCTGTGGAAAGAGATTGGCGGCGACGGTTACTCAAAGAGTATCGAAGACGCTATCGTGCTTGCAGCCGAGTTGGTCACATCTTCTTAACCGGCAATTTCAAAGAGGGCGTTTTCCTCTGACAATGCCGTTTTACCGCAAAGCGACAGGGGGCATTGTCAGACTAACGTAGGTAGCCCGATAAGATGCCAATACCCTAGTTGTTTAGGCAGCTAACTCACGCCATTCGCGCAGGGCAGCTGCACGACTGGTTTTGAAGGTATTGGCGTTATTTAGATGTCGTTCTTTGTTAAAGTGGTTGTGAATTGAAGCGTGAATGGAGACAAATTTCTGGAGCGATTTGGTGCTCCTGAATTTTGCCATCCCACGCTCTCGTCGCCGAAACGGCTGATGCGAATTTTCTGCTCTGTTATTCAACCATCTTCCAGTTTCTTGCCGATTTTCTATACCAATTTCTTTCATAGCGGCGCGATATGAACGAAGTTTGTCCGTCACAATGCTCGTGGGGATGCCATAACGCTTCATGGCCTTGCGTAGAAACTTTAGGGCAGCCTTGCGATCTCGCTTCTTGGTAACGAAGGACTCTAACACCTCGCCTTCGTGATCTACTGCGCGCCAAAGATAATAGGCGTTGCCACTGATCTTCACGAAAACTTCGTCTAGGTGCCAGCGCCATTGAGTGCTGGCTTGTCTGTCTATAGCTCGCTTTTTCTTTATTTCGGCCGCAAACAGCGGGCCAAAACGGTTCCACCAGAATCGAACCGTCTCGTAACTAACGTCTATCCCTCGCTCATGAAGGAGGTCTTCGACTTGCCTAAGCGAGAGGGGAAACCGGGTATACATCATTACAGCTAATTTGATGATTTCGGGCGATGTCTTGAAGTATTTGAACGGATTTTTCATCCGAGGACGCTACGAGGCGGCGACTGGCAACTCAAGCCGGTTTCCTCTGACAATGCCGTTTGAACTGTTTAGACAATGTAGGAGAGGGGAGAGAGGTCTCTCTAACCCTAAGTCTGGTTGGCTGGGGCGGCAGGGATCGAACCTGCGAATGCCGATACCAAAAACCGGTGCCTTACCACTTGGCTACGCCCCACCAAGGAATGGCGGGACCATAAGGGAAAGTGTGCGCCGCCGCAACGCCTTGGTGGCGGCTATTTTCCGCCCGTGAAAACGCCAGATTTTGAGTGTGCTAAAGGGTTTCCAGCGCATCTAGAAAGGCCCCAGGCGTGAGGATTTGCGGCTGGACATGCGGTTGTCCCGCGGTGTCATAGAGCACGTAGAGCGGCACGCCCGACCGCCCAAATGATTCGAGAGCTGTAGTGATTGAAGGGTCCCGGTTGGTCCAGTCGGCCTTCAGGTAAACAACACCCTTGTTCGCCAGTGCCGCCTTCACGTCTGCTTTCGATAGCACCGCCTTTTCATTGACCAGGCAGGTGATGCACCAGGCGGCGGTGAAGTTGATAAACACCGGCGTCCCGTTGGTGCGTAGTTCGTCCAGCCGGGCGGGCGAATAGAATTCCCAATCGAGCGACGCCTTTGAAGACTGAGCTGACTGCGCCGTAGGGGGCTGTGGGACGCCGGCCAAAAGAACCGCGCCGATTATGGCGGCGATAGCGAGCCCAGATCCGACCACGCGAGGTCCATCTGTGTTGCGACCAACCAGCCAAGCGGTAAACGCCACGAGAATGAGTCCGCCTAGTGTCGCGGCGAAGCCCATTGGGTCGGCCTGTTGGGCGACCACCCATACAAGCCAAGCGGCTGCGGCATACATAGGGAAGGCGAGAGCTTGCTTGAATGTTTCCATCCATGCGCCCGGCTTGGGTAAGGCGCGGGCCACCGCAGGTATAAATCCGATCAACAAAAATGGTGCAGCCAGCCCTAAGGCCAGCCCTTCAAACACCGCAATGACAACGAGAGGGGGTTGCGTCAGGGCGTAGCCGATGGCCGGTGCCATCAACGGCGCTGTGCAGGGTGTTGCAACAACCGCAGCCAACACGCCAGTGAGGAATGATCCAACCGGACCATCGTCTTTGATCCAGTTTGTGCCGAAGCCCATCAACCCGTTGCCGATGTTAAAGACACCCGACAGGCTCAAGCCGACAGCAAGCATGATGTAGGCCAGGATTGTCACGAAGCCCGGCGACTGCAGTTGGAATCCCCAGCCCAGGCGAACACCGCCCGCCTTTAATATAAGGAGCGCTGCGACTAGAACGCCAAAAGACGCCATGACACCCGCAGTATAGGCCAGGGCATCGCGGCGTGCATTGCCGTTGCCGCCATGTTTGACAACGGCAAGGGCCTTGATCGAGAGGACCGGCAAGACGCAGGGCATCAGGTTCAAAAGAATACCGCCGAGGAACGCGAACAGCAGTGCACCCACGAGGCTCATATCTGCTGTGGCGATCGCCGATGCTGCTGGTGACGCGGCACTGAATGTCATCGGTGCATTTTCAAAGGCGAAGGACCGTTGGGCTTCGCCCGTTCCTATGGTGATGAGTCCGCCAAGCGTCTCGAGCTGATCGGGGTCAGGCACCGTCGCGACCGTAAGGCGGAATCCGTCGGAGGTTTGTGTCACCGTCTGCGGCGCGGTGTTGTCCATGAGGTATGTGGCGTAGGGGTAAAGCGTGATGTCGCCATCGGGAGCATCGGCCCAGTCTGCATCGAGGGTCAACATCTCCGGTGTCATCGAGGCGCTTACGGGGCCCGGCACCGGTTCGGGCAAGGCAAAGGCGACCGAGGCCAAATGAGCGCCGTCGATGGTGGAGGCTTGTGGCGCGGCCGGGTCGACGGTGATTGGAATTGAAAAAGAACCATCCTCGGGAATGCAGATATCGGCGCAGACCAGCCAGGTCACGCGGGCCGAAAGAACAGCGTTGCCGGTCGGCGAATCATCGGCGACAGAAAGGCGCGCGAGCAACGTGACCTCGTCGCTGTAGCCGAAGTTCATCAAGGTGCCGTAGGGCTGCCGTTCCGGTGTCGGCCATTGAATGGGTCCGACGTCCAAACCTGGCACCAAACTCCAGTTGATCATTGTTGCGAGACCGGAATCACCCGGATTGCGCCAGTACGTGTGCCACCCCGGCGCCATCTCAAGTTTGAGGCCGACCCAAATGGTATCGCCTGGCGCGACCGCCGGACGTTCCATCATCAAAGTGGCGGTCACGCGCTCCGTCGTCACAATGGCCTGTGACCAAGCGGCACTGATTGGGGAAAGCGCAATCGCGGCGAACATCGATAGGATGGTGATAAAACGTTTCATAGGAAAGACTCTAGTGACCCGGCCCCAAGATTCAAGTCACGAGCACGGGAGGATCGGGTGCTCAGGCACAACCGTTGCTGAGGCTAGGCCCATAGCCAATGAAATTGGTGAACTAGCTTGGCGAACCAATGACCAGAGGGCTCGCTCGGACCCACCAATCTGGATGAGTCTGGCTTAGGTCTTGTTGTCCAACGTCGGCCTCTTCCTTGGTTCCGAATAATCCAAAACACGTCGGCCCCGAGCCGCTCATCCGGGCAAGGCTGCAGCCCGAAAGAGCGCCTAGGCCATCCAAAACATCTCCGATAATCGGTGCGATCGCCAAGGCCGTAGAGGTGAGACAGTTTTCTCGCTCGGCGATGTACGCCGTGAACGATGAATAATCAGCGCCGTCGAAAGTGGTGTCTCCCGCTGCAGCGAATTTTCCGTCAAAGGCCCTAAAAACATCGGCTGTCGAGAGCGGAATGCGCGGATTGGCAAGCACCAGCCATGCGGTCGGCCAATTCGGGGTCGGTGTAATCGTCTCACCAATGCCACTGATCCGAGCCGCGCGCCCGTACCGGCAAACAGGAACATCGGCGCCGAGGTCCGATGCCAACGTTTGATCGCTGATCAGATCGCTGGTCGATGAACCCCAAAGCGCCATGCAACCCGCGACCGTCGCTGCGGCATCGGCGGATCCGCCACCGAGACCAGCCGCGACAGGAATATTCTTTTCCAACTCAATATCCATACCGGCAGATACGCCAAGATGGGTCTGCATCAAGCGGGCAGCGCGAACCACGAGGTTGTCATCGGCTGCGTCTATGCCAGCAGCCTCCGCGCCTGTCACCCGAAGTGTTGTGGTGTCAGCCGCTCTGAACGTCAGGACGTCAGCAACGTCTGTGAACCCGATCAAAGAGTCGAGGTTGTGATAACCGTCGTCTCGCCGACCAGTGATGTGCAGAGTGAGGTTAATTTTGGCCGCAGCGGCCAGCGTTAGGGCCGCCGTCATTGAACGACCCTTAGTTTCGCGCCAGGCCGCGTTGCAGCTTAGTCCTCAGCCCGTCGGCTTGCTCTTCGTCGGGCTCCATCGATAAAGCACGGCGCCATTGGAATCGCGCTTCGGTCTCACGGCTGACTTTCCAGTAGGCGTCGCCAAGGTGCTCATTGATCGTGGGGTCAGATGTTTTGAGCGTGACGGCGCGCTCAAGCTGCACAACCGCATCCTCGTATTCACCCATCAGGAACATCGCCCACCCAAGACTATCGACGATATATCCGTCTTCTGGCCTCTGGCCGACAGCCAGCTCTATCATCCGCCGCGCCTCAGCAACGTTCTCGCCGCGATCAAGCCAGGAGTACCCAAGGTAGTTGAGGACCTGGGCCTGTTCTGGGCTGAGTTGGAGCGCTTTCTTGAAATCCTTCTCGGCGCGTCTCCATTCTTGGGCGCGTTCCAGAGCCATGCCGCGGGTGTAAAACAAGGCCCACCCTTCCGGCTCACCGCCCGGGTAGCGGCTGAAAGCGCGGTCATAGACGTCGACAGCTTCATCGAAGCGCTCGCGATTACGCAGAATGTCTCCGACCGTAATCAATGGCTCCGGTAAATTCGGTCTACGCCGGGCGAGATCCTCGAGCATGTCGATGGCTTCATCCGTTCGATCTTCGCGTTCCAAGTTTTCCGCGAGCCGCAATTGGGCGATGAGATAGCCCGGGTCCTTCGGTCCAATCGCGCGCAACATTGCGTTGGCGGGTTGGTACTGCTGACGGGCAGACATAGCGTCCGCCACTTCGCGACGTAGTACGTCGAGATCGGGATTTAAATACAGCGCCATGTGGGCGTAGACGATTGCAAGCTGGAGGCCCGATGATCGGCGAGCGCTCGACATGCGAATGCGTGTAATGGCATAGAGGGCTTCGGCCATGCCCATCTGCGCTGTTAATTTCGGCGGGGTCTGGTCCGGATCCTTGTATTGATTCAGGTATCCGTCCCATAGCGCTGAGTCGCCGCGTTTTTCCCGGAACGCTGCAACGGCCGCTATGGCTTCATCGCTTTGGCCAAGTCGGTGCAAACCATTTGTAGCCAAACGCAGAATCGACAACGGTTGGTTATCAACGGCGGCAGCTAATGCCCGGTAGTAAACCAAAGCCGCTTCTTCGCGTCCGTAAAATTCATTCAACATCGCGGACATCGTAGCGGACAACACCCGCCATTCCTTCCGCCCCTCGTAAGGCGATAGAGAGGACAGTGCTTCTGTATGGCTCATCGTCGGTGCGCGTGCCCACGCTTGAAGCAGTGGGAGAGAACGGTCAATCGTACTCCGGCCCGAAATTCCCTCGATCAGGGTCTGAGCCTCTTGGAATTCACCCTTGCTGAAATGGTCAACGGCTAACAATAAAGGAGCAATAGAGAGGCTGGGGCGGTCGGCGTACGCTAACCTGGCATAGGGCAGGGCACCCTCGATATCTCCGGCCTGCGCTTTTTGGAAAAAGGCACGGAACATCATGTTCCGGTTTCCTGGATCAATCGTTAGTGCTTGGTCAAAGAAATCTGCCGCTGCCGCTGGATCCGATGTGGCCTGTGCGTGTAGGGCAGATAAATAGGAGGCCGCCAATCCAGTCGGCTCAGACTCAGCGTGAGCTGGGTTCAAGGGAGCAAGGCTCATGGCCAGATAGGCCGCTATGGCCCAGGTGATGTCTGTCATGGAGAAAGGTGTTTTCATAACGCCATACTAACGGCCAACCCGCTTTTATAAAAACCCGTAATCGTAACGGGAGACTTCACCATTTCGTCACTGGTGATCGCCACATTCTTACATATTTGGATAATTCGGCCCGCCACCGCCCTGGGGCACGGTCCAATTGATATTATGGCTGGGATCCTTGATGTCACAGGTTTTGCAGTGGACGCAGTTCTGAGCGTTAATCTGGAACCGTTTACCGCCCCCTTGATCGGCGTCGACCACCTCATACACGCCAGCTGGGCAATAGCGCTGCGCCGGTTCGTCCCACTCCGGAAGGTTTTTGTCGATGGGAAGTGATGGGTCTCCCAGGCGCAGGTGAATCGGCTGGTTCTCTTCATGGTTGGTGTTGGAGATAAAGACCGAACTCAATTTATCAAAAGAGATTGTGCCGTCTGGTTTTGGATAAGCGATGGGCTTTGCTTGATCAGCCGGGACCAGAGTATCGGAGTCACGTTTGCCATGCTTGAGGGTGAAAGGCAGGCCAATACCGAGATTGTTCATCCACATATCGAGCCCGCCGAACATCAAACCAAAGAATGGTCCCAGTTTGCTCCATAGCGGCTTTACGTTGCGGACGCGCTTTAGGTCTTTGAATATCCATGATGCTTTGTAGGCATCGCCATAGGCTGTCAATTCATCGCCGCTGCGGCCATTGGTCACGGCATCAAAAGCTGCTTCAGCAGCAAGCATGCCGGACTTCATCGCGTTGTGACTGCCTTTGATCCGCGGCAGGTTCACCAAACCGGCCGAACAGCCGATCAATGCGCCGCCTGCAAATGTAAGTTTGGGTACGGATTGGAATCCACCTTCCGTAATGGCACGTGCCCCGTATGAGATTCTCCGGCCGCCTTTGAGCACCGGCTCTATTTTTGGATGGTGCTTGAAGCGCTGGAACTCATCGAACGGCGAAAGATGAGGGTTCTTGTAATTGAGGTGAACGACGAAGCCGATTGCGACCTGATTGTCTTCCAGATGATACATGAAGGACCCGCCGCCCGTATCACTGTCCAAGGGCCAGCCCATGGTGTGGGTGACTTGCCCCATGACGTGGTTCTCGGGCTTAACCTCCCAAAGTTCTTTCAAGCCAATACCAAACTTCGGCACATCGGAGTCGGCCTCGAGATCAAATTTGGCGATCAGTTCTTTGGCGAGTGAACCGCGCACACCTTCAGCAATCAGCGTGTACTTCCCGATCAACTCGATACCCGGTTCGTAACTTCCTGTGCGTTCGCCGTCGCGACCCACGCCCATGTCGCCGGTGGCCACGCCACGCACAGAGCCGTCGTCCGCATACAACACTTCAGAGCCTGCGAACCCTGGATAGATTTCCACTTCCAGGGCTTCTGCTTGTTCGGCAAGCCAACGGCAGACATTGCCCAGGCTGACAATGTAGTTGCCGTGATTGTTCATCAACGGTGGCATAATAAAGTTGGGTATGCCGAAGCCGCCCTTTTCCGTCAGAAAGAGAAAGCGGTCCTCGGTGACCTCGGTGAGTAGCGGTGCGCCTTTGTCTTTCCAGTCTGGAATCAGTTCGTTTAACGCGATGGGGTCGACCACAGCACCAGAGAGAATATGCGCGCCCACTTCCGAGCCTTTTTCCAGGACGCATACGGAGACCTCTTGGTCTTTCTCAGCGGCCAGTTGTTTCAGGCGGATGGCTGCCGACAAGCCCGCTGGCCCGCCGCCGACGATCACCACGTCGAATTCCATCGCTTCTCGTTCTGTCACGCCGCCGTCCATGGCCCTGTCCCTTCGTGTCGCACTATCTGAATTTGGCCAGAACATAGCCGTTTGGACGGTGTCCGGTCCATGGTAAGCCTAGGATTATGAGCGAGAACGCCCCATCAAATGCGCTGCCCCCTGAGCAGGCGCTCCGTTTCTATCTGGATGCCGGTGTCGATGAGACTATCGGCCCCGAACCGATAGATCGGTATGCGCTGTCTCTTGCCGCCGCCAAGGCGCCAAAGCCTGCGGTAGACGCGAGTTCGGCACCGGCCCAGGCCCAGACCCAGACCAAATCTCCACCGATATCGCGCGATTCTGTTCGGCCTACCCCACCGGCTGCGGCCAAAGCACACTCCGTTGCGGGGCAATCTGCCATGGCGTCTGCGGCTGCCGCGATGACCCTTGTTGAACTCCGGGCCGCCGTCGAAGCGTTCGATGGCTGCTCTTTAAAATCGACGGCCAAATCCACGGTCTTTGCCGACGGTAATCCGGACGGACGCTTGATGGTCATTGGTGAGGCCCCGGGAGGCGACGAAGATCGGCAAGGCCTACCCTTTGTCGGGGTGTCGGGAAAACTCCTGGATTTGATGCTCGAGTCCATCGGATTGACCCGCGAGACCTTTTACATCACCAACATCGTACCCTGGCGGCCACCGGGAAACAGAAACCCGACGCCGGAAGAGGTTGCACTCTGCGTCCCCTTCATCGAGCGCCATATCGCATTGGTGAAGCCTGAAGTTATTCTTATGGTCGGCGGCCTGTCGGCAAAAACGCTGCTGAACCGGACCGAAGGCATTACTCGACTGCGTGGCCGGTGGGAGGCGCTTGCAACGCCCGGCCTCGACAATCCAATTCCCGCGATGGCGACCTTTCACCCGGCCTATCTCCTCCGCTCTCCACAACAGAAGCGTTTCGCTTGGCGAGACCTATTGGCTGTGAAAGAAAAGTTGGACGGAAACGCAGCTCCGTAATTTCTCCCCGTTAATCATCAAACAAATTGTAAGAGACCTATGGCTGGCATTGACGAAAGCAAACCCTTTGTCCCGATCAATATCGGGGTGCTGACGATTACCGACAGTCGGACGTTGGAAACCGATACCTCCGGTAAGGTTTTGGCGGAGCGGCTGACCGCGGCCGGACACGCCTTAGCCGAGCGCAAAATCGTTAAAGATGACGTGCCGGATATCGTCGCCCAACTGAACGCTTGGATTGACGACCCGAATGTCGATGTTGTGATTACCAATGGTGGGACCGGCCTGACCGGGCGAGACGTTACCCCTGAAGCGTTCGCTCAGGTGTGTGAAAAAGATATCCCGGGCTTCGGTGAACTGTTTCGCTGGGTCAGCTTGAAATCAATCGGAACATCGACGGTCCAGTCGCGTGCGACCGCAGGCGTTGCGCGGGGCACCTATTTGTTTGCCTTGCCGGGGTCGAACGGCGCGGTCAAAGACGGCTGGGATGAAATCCTCAAATATCAACTCGATATCCGGCATACGCCTTGTAACTTTGTCGAATTGATTCCGCGCCTTCGAGAAAAATAGCGAGACGCGGTCTAGCGCCTGCGAACGGTGCTCAGGCGTTGATATCCTGCGCCGTCGTCCACATCACTGAGTTCATCCACCAAGGCGACGCGGGAGCGCTTCATGTTTGCTCGCGTATCTTCGAGCGTCTGCGAACTAGACCAGCGCACGTTATTGAACGGTCTTTGTATTGGCCTGCGGTTGGCGAACCCGATTAGCCAATAACCGCCGTCGCTCGCCGGTCCAAACACCACATCGGCATGGCCTAACGCGTGAAACGCTTTTTGAATGTGGCCCTCTGTCACGTCAGGAATATCGCTGCCGATCAAAACCACTGGCACACTGCGCGGGAAGCCCGTGAGGCCGCGCTCCATTCGTGTGCCGATATCGCCTCGGCCTTGGGCGATGAGGGCCGCAGATCCCGGCCACTGTCGGTGCACATACGCCTCTCGATCTGGCGTGACCTGAAGCACGGTTTGCCATGCCCTGTGATTACCTAGGCGCCTGACCGTATTGAAGAGGTTCGTGCGATAGAACCGCCATGCGTTGAGACGCCCAATGTCGCGGGCCAGCCGGGTCTTCACCGCCCCAAAGCGTGGGGCTCGTGCCATAATGATGAGGATACCCTGTCTCATCCGTAGAGCTTCACGATCCAACGGGGTGGAACGCCACATATATAGAGTAACAGGCAGAACAGATTCCGTAATGGACGGGCCCACCAGCCGTTGCGTCGAAAGCGATCTGCCGATGTCACTGCCGCAGCCTCAAAGATATGGACACGTTGTTTACCGACGCGGCGCACCAAGTCGACGTCCTCCATCAAGGGAAGCGACCGGTACCCACCGAGCTGTTCATAAAAGTCACGATGAATAAGCAGCCCCTGATCACCATAGGGAAGGCCTAGGGCCCGACAACGCCACGCCACCATCCGCTCGACCCGACGCGCCTGAGGTGCATCATCATCGAGTTTGAAGCGAAAGGCTGCGGCGCGATGCTTGTTGGGTTCCTCATCGATAAAGGCGCGGACCTCACTCACCCATCCGTCTTGCAATTCAGTGTCGGCATGGAGAAACATTAGCCATTGGCCAGTTGCCGCGGTGCCACCCTGCGCCAGTTGCTGCCCACGACCGGGATCTGATGCCAATACAGTGGCGCCGGCATCACGGGCGAGTCTCACTGTGTCATCGTTAGAGCCGCCATCCACCACAATCAGTTGCGGCGTGGTGGGCCATTGTGTAGTCGCGGTTATGCACGACGAAAGTTGACCGGCTGCGTTCAGCGTCGGTATGACGATAGACAATTCTGGGACCGCAGCATCGTTCATGGTGCGCCGTTCATGGCATTCGATTGGTGTTGGCGGCATACTGCGCCAAGACCTGTAAGATCACCAATAGGAACCACGTCTCATGCCCGACTTCTCTCTAGAGCGTGAAGTCGCCGGCATCGTTGCAGGGGTTGATGAGGCGGGGCGGGGTCCGTGGGCAGGCCCGGTGGTCGCGGGCGCAGCGGTACTTAATCGCGATACTCTTGAAAAGGTGCTTGTTGAGGGGTTGGATGATTCCAAAGCCCTCACGCCGGCCAAGCGTGAAGCACTCTACGCTGCTCTCACTCATAGTCCGGCCGCGACGGTAGGGGTCGGCATTGCCTCAGTGGCAGAAATTGACTCACTTAATATATTGCAGGCGACGTTTCTTGCGATGGCTCGCGCTGTTGCGGCACTGGGGGTGTCAGTGGATGTGGCGCTGGTGGATGGCAATGGTCGGCCAAAGCTTCCCTGCGAGGTGCGGGCGGTTGTTAAAGGCGATAGCCGCAGTTTATCCATCGCTGCCGGGTCGATTATGGCTAAGGTCACGCGGGATCGCATGATGGCGGAGCTTGCGGTGGATTTCCCCGGCTACAGTTGGGAAACCAACCAAGGTTATGGCACTCCAGCTCATAAGCGGGGTCTTGAAACATTTGGTGTGACTCCGCATCACCGAAAAACTTACGCTCCGATCCGCGCTCTCCTGGAAAATTCTTAAGTCACGTCCAGCGCTTTTTTAGCAACATCTAGCGGCCGACGACTCGCTGACTCCCACATGTGGATAAAACAGGGGTGCTACCACAACACCCTGTGGGAAGCCTGTTAATCATTCTCTAACCCTTTGATTCCATTATCAGACTCATCAACAGGCAGCCCACCAAAGAGGCTGTCAATCGTGGGGAATTCGCTTGGGGGCTACCCAGAATCGGGTGCGCCGCTCCAAGTTTCGGGGATGCATGTTTCATGGCGAAAGCAAAGTCAGGCGGCAAATCTAAGGCCGCGGCAAATACGACTCTCAAAACCAACGTCATCTATGGCGGCGACTGTATCGAAGTGATGAACAGTCTGCCGGAAGGATCGGTTGATCTCGTCTTCGCCGATCCGCCGTACAACCTTCAGCTTGGTGGTGATCTGGCCCGGCCAGACAACAGCCGCGTTGACGGTGTCGATGACGCCTGGGACCAGTTCGATAGCTTCAAAGCCTACGACGACTTTAGCGTCGCTTGGCTCACGGCCGCGCGGCGGGTCTTAAAAGACACCGGCTCTTTGTGGGTCATTGGTAGCTACCACAATATTTTTCGGGTTGGCGCGACGCTTCAAGACATCGGCTACTGGATGCTGAACGATGTCATCTGGCGCAAAACCAACCCCATGCCCAACTTCCGTGGCACGCGCTTCACCAATGCCCACGAAACGCTGATCTGGTGCGCCAAGTCCAAGGACTCGCGCTACACCTTTAACTACGACGCGATGAAGAACCTCAATGAAGGTCTGCAGATGCGCTCGGATTGGTCGCTGCCACTGTGCACCGGGGCTGAACGTCTCAAGGGTAAAGAAGGCACCAAGCTGCACCCGACCCAAAAACCAGAAAGCCTGCTCTATCGAATCGTCCTTGCCGCCACCAAGCCCGGTGATGTGGTGCTCGATCCATTTTTTGGCACAGGCACAACAGGCGCCGTCGCCAAGCAAATGGGCCGCACGTACATAGGAATCGAACGCGATGAAACTTACATCAAGGGTGCGCGTGAACGTCTTAAGGGCCTCAAAGAAATCGAAGACAAAACCCTTCTCGATACGCCGTCCAAGCGCAATCAGCCGCGCATACCGTTCGGGTCGGTTGTGGAGCGCGGTCTCCTGTCACCCGGTACCGTACTTACCGACGTCGCAGGACGATACGCCGCAAAAGTAAAAGCCGACGGCACGCTCATTTCAGACGAACACAAAGGGTCGATCCATCAGGTCGGCGCTGCCGTGCAAGGCGCACCTGCCTGTAACGGGTGGACCTTCTGGCATATGAAACTGAAAGGCTCGCGGGTTGCGATTGATGTGCTGCGCCAAAAGGTGCGCGCAGAACTCGGCGAGGCGGTGCAATAGTTATGGGCGCTTTAAAGTCATCAGATACGTTTAAAGCCTGGCGTGCCAAGGAAAGTAGCGCGCGTCTGGTGAAAGCACCGGACCCTTTTCGGGCCTGGCGGTCTCAAAAGAGCTACGAGCGTCTATTAAAAACAATGGACAAATTCAAGACGCCACCAGGTCAGCCCTTGGCTTCAATTTCTAATAACCGATAAAACTAAGAAAAATAAAAAGCCTAACCCGCTCCGGAATACATTCGGGGCGGGTTTTTCTTTGTTGCCGCGATGTTAAGCCTGACTAGTCTCCGCCGCCTTTTCAGCCGCATCAAATGCCGCCAGTTCGCGCAGATAAAGCCGGCGGGTTGTTGGCATCAATAAAATGACTGGAATACCAAAGATCAAAGCAGGTAGGGCTACCGCATAACGCAGTCCGTCTGCTCCAAACACATAGTCGGACAATAGGCCGACCGAAGTCGGGCCTAGCACCAGCCCTGTGATACTCATGCACATATAGTAGAGCGCGACGATTTGGCCGCGCATGGTGCTGGGGACAATATTCAGGAGCGCTGTTACGCCCACGGCCGAGATCATCGCCAAGCCAATTGTGTTGATTGCAATCATGACGAATGCGAGTTCCCCTGACGGCATCAACGGCATGGCGACACCCGAAGGAACGAGAAAAAAGACACCGATCATGAGAATCAGCAGCGGCGTATCTGGTCGGCCTTGGGCCGTCATTTTGTCGGACATCCAGCCCGCGACATTGATGGTCAGTGGGGCGACGGCAAGTAGGACAAAGGCGTTCACAACGGCGTATTTTTCTGCGGTCCAGCCCCAGGTGCGGGAAAACATCGCCGGGTTCCAACCGTGGCTATAGGCGATGATGGTCATCACACAAATGATCGACATAAAGCTTAAATAGGTCGCCCAGCGACGGCCAACATAGCGCAACATTTCACCAAACGATCCGGACTCGTCACCGGCCCCGGTGACGACGTGCTGCCGCACGGGTTCGCGCATGACGAAGAATACCGCAGACAAGAGCAACCCGGGGAGGCCGACAACGATAAATGCGAACTGCCATGGCGCCACGGTGCCGAGCAGCGGGAGCGAAATTTCTGCACCGCTTTTCGCCCAGGTCAGGATTGCGGCGCCGACAAAGGATGCCAACGCTGCACCCAGCGACATCGCCGTTGAATACACTGCGATCGGTTTACCGCGTTCTTCTTTGGGAAAGGAATCAGCGATCATCGACATGGCGCAGGGGCTCATGGTGGCTTCACCGACGCCGACACTCATGCGGGCCATAAACATCTGGGCGAAATTTTTTGCCAACCCCGAGAGTGCGGTGGCGAGGGACCATAGGGCGATGCCAAACCCGACAATCCAGGTGCGCCGCTTCTTGTCAGCCAACCAACCAAAGGGCAGCCCCATTGTGGCATAGAAGAGCGCGAAGGCCGGGCCGAGCAACAGGCCGATTTGTGTGTCCGTCAGCTCCAGGTCCGCCTTAATCGGCTCGACCAGTAAACTCAAAATGTAGCGATCAACAAAAGACAGGATGTAGGCCAGGGTCAGCAATATAACCATGGTCCAGGCAACGGCGGGCGCGGGATAAGACACGCGCTTGCCTGCGGCTACGGTTGAGTCTGTCATAGTGCCCCCTATCGCCGACCCACACGGCGGCGTTTGTCAAAACGATATACACCGGCGCCCACCAACGATAGGGCGCGTGGGTTTTTTCCTCAGCCTCGTGGGTAAATTCCCCAGACCCTTCACGCAACGTCACGATTATAAATCGCGTTATATCTACGGTGTTTGCTTACGAAAATGACGCTGGCCCCGGGACCATGGTGGTTCTTTCAGCGTCAACGATTTGGTAACAAGCGCCGTGGGACGATACACGTGTTATGCCGCTGTGACTGCTCAGGGATGAGCGCAACAACAGTCAGGGACCAGAGGCACCGGGACTATAGGAAGGGAGGTATAGGAGCTATGTATGCCTTCCCTCAAAACGCTATCCGCGGCATCTGCCGTGGCACTTTCGATACTTTCTGCGTTCGCTGTTCTTAGCAGCCAAGCGTTCGCCCAAACCGCCACGTCTGCCTTTCTATCGCCGGTTTATCCGTCGTCGACCACGATGGCTGTCGCGTCTTATGTGCGTGTCACCAATACGTCGACAACCGATGGTCAGGTCCAGGCCATCTTCCGCACGGACGGCAGCAGTCAGGTGCTTGGCACTTGGATCGGGGAAGTCGCCGCTGGCGCTTCAATCCAATTCAATGTGGATGACATGGAGGCCGACGCAGGAATTATTCCTGTCTCGTCAACCCAATCCTATAGCTTGGCCGTCTCCGCTAGCTTTGCGGGATTTGTTCAGCATGCGTTGTGGAACGCGATCGGCGGCTCACTGACCAATCTGTCCAGTTGCAGCAGTGATATCTCGGCGACCGGCCAGTACCTCGGCAACGTGCACACCAGTCAGGTCTCCGGATATCCCAGCACTATCATTGTGCAAAACACATCCGATCAATCGGACATCGCCAGCTTTGACGTGTTTGACTCTGCCACCGGTGAGTTGATTGCTGAGAACTACAGCCAGAGCGTACCCGCCAACAGCACCTGGACGTTTACGGTCGATGAGTTTGCGGGTGATTTCAATTTTGCCCCGACCAACGGCCAGTTCCACCTCAACTTCGTACTGGATAGCGGGTTCACGGGCTTCGCCCAACATCTCGTCGTCAATGAGAACGCGGGTGTGCTGACAGATATGACTGCCAAGTGTACCTTGCCGGTGTCTCAAACCATCAGTGCCGATGCGCTGGGCGTGCCGTCTTTGCCGCAAACGTCGTTCAACTACGCCAACATTAATCTCCCGGCGCATTTTACGATCAACAATCCTGATTTCGGCAATATCTCTGGTTTGGATAACACACCGAACAACAACCAAATCAGCGACGCCGGTGCAACGCTGGGCCGGGTGCTGTTCTACGACAAACGCTTGTCGGCGAACGACACTACCGCCTGTGCGTCGTGTCACCTGCAGGAAAACGGCTTCTCTGATCCGCGCCAACTCAGTGTCGGGTTTGAAGGCGGTCTGACCGGCCGTCACTCCATGAGCCTGGCCAATGCGGCCTACTACGAGCGTGGTCGTTTTTTCTGGGATGAACGCGCTGATACCTTGGAAGAGCAGGTGTTGTTGCCGATCCAGGACTCAGTCGAAATGGGCATGGAACTCGATGACCTAGAGGTCAAGTTGGCGCAGACCACGTTTTATCCTGATCTGTTCGAAGAGGCCTTTGGCACCGAGACCATCACCAGCGACAGAATCTCACTGGCCTTGGCTCAGTTCGTGCGGTCCATGGTGTCTTTCCAGTCGACCTTCGACGAGGGCTTCAACAACAATGGGGATTTCAATCCCAACGGGGTGTTCACCCAGGAAGAAGAGCTGGGTCGCCAATTGTTCTTCAGCAACAACAACGGCCCCAACTGCGATGCTTGTCACGAAACAGCCGTGATGGCGCTGGATCAACCACGCAACAACGGCCTTGATGCCAATACCAATGCCGACCAAGGCACCGGTGGCGGGCGGTTCAAGTCACCGTCGCTGCGTAACATCGCGGTCACCGCCCCCTACATGCACGATGGCCGGTTCAACACGCTGGAAGAAGTCGTCGAGCACTACAACTCGGGCATCCAAGACCATCCGCAACTGGCCAACCAGCTCCAAGACAACGGCCAACCCGAGCGGCTGAATCTGAGCCAGGCCGAGAAAGATGCCTTGGTCGCCTTCATGGAAGCCCTAACGGACGAGGCCTTCCTTACCGATCCGAAGTTCTCTGATCCGTTCAACAACTAAACAATTGCGAAAAGGGAACCCGATGGTGGGGTTGGAGGCGATGGCCTCTGATCCCACCATTTTTTTGCGGCGATCCTGATCCCCTCCCGAATAGCCAACGGCCGCAAGATATGGTGAACTACGCGTTACATGGGTGAGGGGGATACATCATGAAAAAAGTAGCGACAGCGAGTTTTATCGGCACGGCTTTGGAAGGCTATGACTTCCTGCTCTATGCCAGTGCGGCGGCCTTGGTTTTTGGTCAGCTCTTCTTTCCCGTCTCAGATGATCCAATCATCGGCACCCTCCTGGCCTATTCCACGTTCACGGTCGGGTTTATCGCCCGGCCCATCGGCGGCATTATCGCCGGTCACTATGGCGACCGCATTGGCCGCAAGCCCATGTTGGTGCTCACCCTTACGGTGATGGGCATTGCCACCATGTTGATCGGCTTTCTGCCGACGTATGCGCAAGTCGGCATGCTGGCGCCGATCCTGTTGACCACATTGCGTTTCATTCAAGGCTTGGCCTACGGCGGCGAGTGGGGTGGTGCAATTCTGATGGTTGTTGAATACGCACCGAAGGATAAACGCGGCTTCTGGGGCAGTATCCCGCAAGCGGCGGTGCCGTTCGGGTTCCTTCTGGCCACCGCTGTTCTTAGCCTGTCGATCTCGATCAGTGGCGATCAATTCCTGGTCTGGGGCTGGCGCATTCCGTTCATCCTCAGCATCTTGCCGGTGCTGGTCGGTCTCTATATCCGCTTGAAGATCGACGAGACGCCTGAGTTCCAAAAAATTCGCGAGCAAAGCGCATCGGCCAAAGCCCCGCTGGTCGAAGCGCTGAGTCTGTATTGGAGGCAAATTCTCCTGGCTACTGGTGTCTTCGTTTTGGTCAGCGGGCCGTACTACATCATCATCTCGTTCATGTTGTCTTACGGGACCGGCACACTAGGCGTTCCACGTGACGTTATGCTGACGGGTGTGTTGATCGCCTCGGCGGTACAAATTTTTGCCTGCGTTGGTTTCGCGGCTCTGTCCGATAAGGTTGGCCGCCGACCCGTGTTGTTCGGTGGCGGTATTTTCATGTTGATCTATGCCTACCCCCTGTTCTGGCTGGTCAATACAGGCGAGCCGATGATCATTTGGGGGGCCCTCAGCCTCGGCTTGTTTGCCTTTGGAGCGTTGTATGGGCCAATTGCGGCTTTCTTCGCCGAGCTGTTTGCTTCGAACGTGCGCTACACCGCTGCGTCTTTGGGCTACCAGGTTGGACAGATTTTCGGTGGCGGTATCGCGCCGTTCGTCTCGACCGCATTGCTGGCGATGACCGGCGGGGCCTACTGGCCAGTGCCAGCCTATATGATGGTGCTGACCGTCATTGGTCTATTGAGTATTTGGGGGTTAGCGGAAACCAATCGGCCTGCGCCGAAGGAGTCGCCTTAATCGGTCAGGCCGGCCGTTACAAAATCAACGGTGGTGCCGAGAGTACGGCCGATGCTGTGCAGCCGGTCGAACGTTAGGCCTGCGCCATGACTCTCCGCGTTGGAATATTGCCCCACGCCCATTTTGCACACACTGGCCATGTCAGCGGCACTGACACCGCCAGCCACTCTTAAGTTTTTAATCCGTGTGCCGAGCGCTGAATAAAAGTCGCTGTCTGACTGTCGCATACTTCACCCCACATGCTGCCCCCTCTGCGTGAGGCTTAGTGCAATCGTTTCGCCACCTAATGGTTTATCGACGATGGCTTATGCACTTTTAGGTTATGAGGCGGCGTTGTTCTGCTCGATTTTTGTAAAGTTTTGTAGCCCATGAATCGCTCGCGACAGGAATGCCAGGGCACCCCTCACTTTTGAGGTAAAACACATCTATTATCGAGCCGCGACGGTCTGTATCCTGCGCTAGGCGTATCGTTCCGTCTTTGATACTTGTGCTGAGAACGAGGGGTGGGAACAACCACGTGTCAGAAAAATCCGAACTGTTGCGGCGCTTGCGCGTCGAGGTCCACGCATTGGAAGAAAAGCTCGGCGTAGACAATGCGCTGGCTGCGTTTCTGCGTCAGCAGTTGACCGATACGGAAGAAGGCACCGTCGACGAGCGTCGTGGGCAAGTGTTTCGTCGCGCCGCCTGGGATTTGACCGAACACGACGTGATGGCCGAGCTGGTACGTGTTCAACCCGCCGCCTCCAAAGATGTCACCGAAGCTGTGGTCGCGCTCGGTGGCCGCCTTGATCAAAAATATGCCGAGTTCCGCGCCGTGCGCGAGTTCAGTGAGAGCATCAACGAGGGTTATCTTCTCGCCGACGTGATGAGGAATGCGTTTGCCATACTCGATACCGTCCTTCCTTACGATCGCATGGGGGTATCGCTCATTGACGAAGACCGCATCGGCCACAAGTGGGTGCGCCTAGAATGGGTCCAAGCCAATTACGAGACCATTCATCTTAAGGTAGGGCATTCGGCCAAGCTGGACCAAAGCACCTTGCACGATTCTGTCTTTGGCCAAGACCCGCTTTTCCTCAATGATCTGGCTAAGCACTATGAAGAGAACCCTGACTCAACAACCTCGGCTATGTTGTTGAAGGAAGGCATCCATTCAAATCTCTCCTATCCATTGATCGTCCACGGCGAAGTCATTGGCTTTATCTTCTTTTCGAGCCTCGAGCGCGATACCTACCGAAATGTGCACATCGATTTGTTCGCCCAGGTTGCGAAGGAGCTGGCGCTTGTTATCGACAAGAGCCGCACCTACGAAAAACTGAACAGTCGCACGGAATTTATTAAGACCATGTTCGGCCGCTACGTGACGGAAGAGGTCGCGGACATCGTCTACAACAGCAACACAACGACCACCATGGCCGGCCAACGCAAGAAAGTGACGATCCTGTTTGCTGATCTTCGGGATTTCACCTCAATGTCGGAGACCTTTCCGCCAGAAGTCGTTGTCGACACCCTCAATACCTATCTCGTAGCGATGACCGAGTGCGTCGCCCACTACGAAGGGCATGTGGATAATTTTATCGGCGACGCCATCCTCGCGGTCTTTGGTGCGCCGGTGAGCAAGTTTGATGATAGCGGCCGGGCGATTGCGTGCGCCATTGCCATGGAAAATAAGATGTTATCGGTCAACGCGGAACTCAAAAGCCGTGGCCTACCGGAACTCGGTATGGGTATTGGTTTAAACACGGGTGAGGTTGTGGCGGGCAATATCGGGTCTGATCTGCGCATGACCTACAGTGTGATCGGTAGCCCAGTGAATATCGCGTCCCGGGTCTCGGCCTTTGCGACCAAGGGTCAAATATTAGCGACCGAAGACACCTTTTCAGAGCATCCAAAAATTATTGAGGTCGAAGGTAACCTAAAGATCAAAGTGAAGGGCATCGCCGACCCCATTCAGGTGTACGACCTCACTGCCATCAACGGCCTGCACAACATCCGCAAGTGGTCGCACCAAGACTCGCTGCTCACACCGACGGAAGACGACGAAACGGAGTAGGACGAGGGTTTTTCGAGAGCCTTCCCAATGGCGATACTGAAAACCGGCATCGTGAGGCGGCGCAAACCGATTTCTGTAAAAATTGGCTGAACTCTCCCTGGCTCGGGCTAGGTAAAGGTAGGCTTGCCCCATCACTAGGGAGGGGCCTATTGGACTGAAAATCACAGTCTCACGTGCATTTGCCATGTCCATTTTCTCATGGTGCGGTGTACGCGTCCCCTGGTATTATTGCGACAATGATCAGGAATGAGCATCCTGGTCTAAGGCATCATTGTCAGCGCGAAACCAGAATGGCGGACCACGACCATGAGCGACTCTGATCGCGAGACCGAAGATGATCCGGCCACACGATATACGGCGGACCAGATCATTAAAATGGGCCAAGACGAACCCGAGCCCGAGCCCAAATCTCGTAAAATGTTGTTCGTTGTTCTGGCTTTGCTCGTCTGTATTGGCGGCGGTGCGGCGGCTTACTTCTTGGGGTATGTAGACCCCGTGCTCGCCATGTTCGCAGATGAGCCAGAGCCGCCGGTGGAATCCGGCCTAGCGGAAAACACGACTCCAGCCGGGTCGGAAATCTATTTCGAGTTGCCGGACTTCCTCGTGAATTTGAATGCGCAGGGGAGGAAGCGGAGTTTTTTGAAAGCCAAAATCAGTGTGGAGCTGGCCGACGAGGCCGGTATTGCCAAAGTTGAAATGGCGATGCCGCGAATCCAGGATAAAGTTCAGATATATTTGCGTGAACTTCGTCTGGAAGATCTCCAAGGGGCCGCTGCGATCAATCGGATTCGTATTGAATTGCTCGATCGCGTCACCACCGCGGCTGGTCCCATCGGCGTGACCGATGTTCTACTGAGAGAGCTGAGTGTTCAGTAGAGGTTGGAAAGGCGCGTCTTGTCGAAACCCTTGATCTATAAACTCGCCTTCGGGCTCGCCGCACCCTTTATCGGCTTGTTCGCCGGTCTGCAGGTTTCACCATTACTGGGGAACATTCTGATGTTCCCATTCATTGCTGTGAGCGCGCTGACGGATATCCCGATCGGCGAGATGTCGGGCGTCCTGTTCGGAGCGCTGGTGTTGTTGTCCGGTGTGGCTTGGGCAGCGCTGTTGTCGGCGCCTGGTTTCATCCTGGCACAGCGGCGGAGGGACTCGGCGGCCGAGTAAGGCCCGCCTATTTGCCCTTTTTGGGAGTCGAAGAGTAATCCTTCTTCGGCACAAAAGACGAAGTGGCTTCCGTCGCCTTAGGCTTTTCCTTCTTCGGCTTCTTCTTTTCTTTGTTGCTGCGCTGGTTGTTGCCTTTACCCATGGGGGTGTCCTTCAATAAGGCATCCGGGCGAGAGCAAAGGTCTAGCTCTTGTGTGATGCGGGGGTCCCGTCGCGGTCGGTAATGTTCGCGTTGTCTAGGGTTTAAGGAGTACGCGTGAACGGGGCTTTATTCAAGGTGGGCTGTAGCGTTTGTGCTGGCGCACAATTACACCCCGTTAGTCTATCGTTACAAAATCCATAATTTGGTCGATCACTTCTTGCACGGGTTGGCCATAAAAACCGGCGCGCTTTTTCACGGCTATTCCAACCATCATGCACTGCAAGAACGAAGCTTTAGCCGCAATGGCCTGATCTTTGGTCTTTGGATAGGCGTGTCCTAACGCATTGGCAAACCCATCGGTCAGAATCGCCTGATATCGAGCGACCACTCTTTTCACCGGTGCGCTCGGATTGTCTATTTCCGCCATTGTGTTGCATATGAAACATCCTGCGGGGGTCTGGCCGCTTCCAGGCTCAACAAACACCTCAAAGAAATCTCGGATTGTTGCCACACCACTCTCCGGATCGGTCAATGGCTTCAATAGCCAGTCTTCAATAATCTCTTGAAGGTAGCGTCCCAGCGCCCTTTCAAATAAGGCGTCTTTGTTTTCGAACGATGCATACAAGCTGTATTGGTTGATGCCCATTTCTTCTGCGAGGTCGCGTGTGCTGACCCCGCGATAGCCTTTGCGCCAAAAAAGGAACATGGCCTTTTTAAGGGCTTCATCTTCGTCGTAGTTTTTATTTCGGCCCATCGATTCAGTCTAAACGATTGGGCTCACTTATAACCATTACAGCTCACGGCTTATTGAATCCTTCAATAGCCCAGGGCCGTTTCGCTCGAGCAATCCGCCATGCCCTCCGATCAAGCGCTGAAATGGCAGTTCTGAAAGTCGCTCAAAATCTGCTCTAAGACTTCCGCCAACAGGTGTCTGCTTTTTCCTCCAAGGCGGTCCGATCTGAGCAGGTTTCTGAAACCCGATGATCCGCGTCATTACTTTTGCCAATGGTGACATGACCTTTTTAGGAACCCAGTGTTGAACGCTATCGCATGTAATTAGCAATCCGCCCTCACGCTCGATGAGTATCGCCGCTTCAGGGATCACAGTATCCTTGAACATGAACACCCGAGCTTGTGGAAAAGGCAGTGCGCACTCTTCACGAATGAGACCAGCGCCTTCATCAGTCGACCACTGCTTTGCGCCATACCGATCTACATAGTAGGCGTCATCCATGCCGTGAAACCCTATTTTCATGACATGGCGCACCTTTCCCAGGGTGTCTAGCGCTGCTTCACCGACCGCATCGAGGCGGACACTGTTGATAAGGGTGAGCTCGTCGTTGTGCCTCAGCACAACCATATTCCTTGGCAAACGGACTAGAGGTTTGAATGCGACGGACCCTGTCACGGACCAGACATCGTCGATGATCTGTTCAAGATCACCATGTGGTTCCACTTGAGCAAATTGGTTCGGCATATAAATAATTCTCCCGATACAAAAAATCTTAGACGGAATTTCTACTCAACGCCGCTCGTGCTGATTCCCAAAACTCGGGTTACGAAGCAACGTGCAAGAGCACCCGCTATTTGGCGTCAGGCGCAGCATCCATCGATCAAGACATCGCGCCCTATATAACTAATCGATTGATTAGTTATATAGCTTAGCCGCAACGGCAAGGTCAACAACCATAAATCTTGATCAAATGAAGAGCCGATTTGCATACGACAGGTAGTGATTGGTGAGACCAAACAGTGCTTGTTAGTGAGCGCTCCTAACGCTCAGCAATCCGCAAGCCTATCGCGTCGCCCCAAATAGCCACCAACGTTCGCCCTTATAGCCGCCCAGCGTACTGAGCTTGCGACCTGTGTCGCCTAGATCTTTCGTCTCGTGGCGGTGGCGGGTGACGATGGTCGACCAGGGTTGAAACCGGCCCGGCTCAATGTCGGCTTCGGTGCCAGCGTCGAACAAGTTTTCTTTGTCGAACCCGGCGTCTTCCATCGCCTGGAACATGTCCAGGGTGTGCAGCTTGGGCCAGAAGGGCTCGTTGTTATAGTAGGCATCCCAGTCGCGCATGAAGCGCTCGAAGGTTGGGGTGGCCGCGTCGAAGTTAGGCTGTTCCAAATGCAGCATCACGCCACCGGGGGCGAGCAGGCTGTGCATATGGGCGAGGGCCTCACTCACGGTTTTGGTTGAGGTCTCATGCCAGAACATCACCGAGACAATCAGGTCGATGCTGCCCGGTTCCAGGTCGACGGTTTCGGCCAGGCCCTGCACAAAGCTGACATTGCCATAGCCCATGGATTGCGCCCGCGCATGGCCGTAGCGCAGCATCGGCGCGGCGGTGTCGACGACGATGATCTCGGCATCGGGAAAGGCCGCGGCCAGGGGCAGGGTGTTGCCGCCGATGCCGCCGCCCATATCGACAATGCGTTTCGGATTGAGGTCGGGAAAGCGGTCGCGGACAAAGTTCGCCATGGCGCGCCCGCCGCCATCGCCCTTGGCACCGAAGCTAGCGCCGCCGATGGGGAACAAGCTGATCTCATAGGTCGCCGCTGCGGTGACGTCTCCGTCCACGGCTTCGGTGTAATAGCTGCCGGGCATCAGGTGATTATCGACCGCCGCTTGGTAAGAGGGGATCGTGAGGTTGTCGTCTAGGGACAACGTGTTGCGTCCGTCGTTGAGCGCGTCGGCCTCGGCGCTTAACGTGTCGACCCGACGCAGGGCAATCTCGCGGCTAGCCTGCTGGCTGGTTTCCTGGGTGTTGCGGCGCAGGGCGGCCCACTGTTGGTAATTGGGGTCGAGTAACATTGCCTTGCGAATATCGGTGGCCGATGACGGCGCGGCGCCGTTGGCTTTTTCGTAGGCCGGTTTGACCCGTTGCTCATAGGTGGTGCGCACCCCCGGCGACAGGGTGCGGCCGATGTGAACGTTCAACCCGGTGAGAAAATTCATCCGCGCGGTTTCATCGTGGTCCGTTTGCGGAAACACGGCATGACCGTCGGCGCGGTCAAAGGTGGGGGGAAGCGTTCCGGTGTCTTGGCTCATGAGTTAGTCCTGTGGTTCGCCTGGGGTCGGTGACGCGGGCTGGTTCTTGCGCGATGTTCTCCGCATCACCCATGTCGCCAAACCTGAGAAAAACAATACCGCAAAGCCGAGCCCGGCGATGAACATAATCAAACGCCCGGGTAATCCCGCAATCGCCCCGGAGTGCAGGGTGATCAGGAAGTCAGCCGAGATCATACGGATCGGCGTCATCGCCTGAGGCGAGGACACACGGATGATCTCGCCGTTGTAGCGGTTGACGAAGACGGTGGTCATCTCCGGTGTGGCGACTTCGCCCGGCGGCCACAGGCGGATCATATAAAAGGGCGCAGGGCCGAGAGGACGCAGGGCAAAGCCAACCCATTGCCCCGGTATGGCCGCTTGCGCCGCGTCGATTGCTTGTTGCCAGGGAATACTCATCGGACGAGCGCCGGTTGATGGTGGTCTAGATGCCGGGGGTCCAGGTCTTGCGGGTGCGGCCGCCTGAGGCGGACCGGATGACGGTGCTTCAGGTCTAGCCGCTGCGCTTGCCTGGGGCGGGCCGCCACCGGGTGTGGTCAGCTTCCAAACAATCGGCGGCACGGTGATCGCGGACAGCAAGACAAAAACAAAGACGTAGGCGCCCCCGGCGTTGTGTAGGTCACGCAGCATGAGTCGTGGCCGCGCCCGCCAATTGATTTTTAAACTGCGGGCCCAAGCCCCTTTGCCTGGCCACCACAGGATCAGTCCAACCAGGCTCATGACGGCAATCACGATTGAGAGACCACCAACCGCGTTTCGGCCCAAATCACCCAGGGCAAAATCCGCGTGCAATCGGCGGATCAAGGCCAAAGACGAGAACGCAGATTGGTGGCCCAACACCTCACCCGTATAGGGATTTACAATCACCTTTTCTTCGCGGCTTGAGGCCCCTTGTAAAGTGACGATCAAGGGCGCCGTGTCTGCGTCGGTGAGGCGGGCAACGTAGCCCGGCTGTAGATCGGGATAGCCTTCGGCCGCGGCGGCGACGAGGACGTCGTAGGGCAGGTAGGCCTCACCGGGCTCGACCCGGGAGAGCTCGGGATTGAGGATCGCGTAAAGCTCATCCTCAAAGATCAAGATCGATCCGGTTACGCCGATAAGAACAATCAGAACGCCGAGAACAAGTCCGGTCCAGCGATGGGCGAGAACCCAAACATTCCGTGCGCGCGGTGACATGCTGCTGTGTTACTCGGCAGTGGTTTCTGCGGGCGCTCGACGTGGGGCCAAGATTCCGGTTTTCACAAAAGGAGCAGGATGCCCGTAGGATCCCCAACTGCGGCCTTCTTCGGGCACCTCAACCCATTTGTTCTCACCCTCTTCGCATTCCTGAATGGTGAGGAAGTA
Source organism: Rhodospirillaceae bacterium (assembly GCA_018666155.1). Lineage (GTDB taxonomy): Bacteria > Pseudomonadota > Alphaproteobacteria > Rhodospirillales > Rhodospirillaceae > WLXB01. The sequence goes on from JABJAH010000026.1 coordinate 40,082, forward strand.
CACGGTTTCATGTTCTTTGCGCGGCATTAGCGCGAGAAAATTAAAGCGGTCGAATTCCAGATTGCCGAGGGTTCCGCCGCGCCAAATGATTTCGTCCACCGAGGTGGAATAGGTCACGCCTTCCGAGGTGATCGGCGGCTCCATGGTACGCATGTTCATACTGAGATCCCATCCGGCCTTCACTTCGGGTCGGACCATGAAAATGCCATCGGGAATACGGATGCGCATGCCCGTCGTCGCGCTACCGGCGCAGCCATGGGGAATGCCGATTTGCACCAGATGCCAACCACCGGCCGGGGCGTCCTTATCAACACTCAGGGCGTGGCCGAAGGCGGATGTGGATAGGGCCAGCCCGGCGGCGATGGCCAAAGTAGAGATGAGCGTGCGAGACATGGGTGTTTCCTCCAGGATGTGTCTGGTCCGATCATATCGAGCAAAACCATCGACGCGCTAGGGCTAAGCCCAGGGACGAGCGGGTCGCGCAACTTTGTGACTCAGACTAATTCGTTGTGTATGGGCTCGTTTGTATTTTTCCGGTGCATAGGGTCGTTCCGCCGATCACACGCGCATGGGCTCGAAGGCGGGAACCAGCGGTGCATGGGCTCGTTCCGCGCATTTTGCGATATAGATTTTTGGCTATGCGCCGGACGCATAAGCGGCCTGCTGAAGTTTACGTGAAATTGCCATAACCTTGCCGCAATTCAGGCTTTTTCTGCTGTCTGTGAGGAAGCAACGAGAGGAAGGATCGTCTGATGTCTCTTTTATCCAAGGTGACGCCTGCCGCGACAGTGGCCGCGTCCGCCTTCGCCTTTGTGATCACCATGACCTCCTTGGTCGCGGCCCAGGAGCAAGGCCCCTATGCACGCTTTTACGGTGGGCTGACCTCGGTCCAGGGTATGACCTTCAACGATGCGACGTCAGCTGATCTCGACCTCGACGGCGGCACCGGACTGACCTTCGGCGGCGCCCTGGGTTATCGCTTCGGATCCGGTTTTCGCACCGAGCTTGACCTGGCCTATAGCGAAGCCAACGTCGACGGCACCTTCCAAGAGAACGTCCAGACCTTCGTGCCCTGTGGCGAGATTTCCAACAGCCCGTGCCTCGACGGCCAGGTCGACGGCGACTACACCAGCCTCTCAGCGTTGGTCATGGCCTACTATGATTTTGCAATGGGCGGGCGCGTCACACCCTATGTCGGCTTGGGCATCGGCTTGATTGATGCCGACCTGGACGCGACCACACCTGGCGCGCTCAACGATGCAGAAACCATCGACTTTGCCTTGCTCGACGGTTCCGACACCGAGCTTGCTTATCGTCTGGCCGCTGGTCTGGCCTATGACGCCGGGGCCTTTGATATCCTGCTGGATTACAGCTGGACCCGCTCCGGCCGTCTGGCTTTGGCTGGCCGGGGCGCGTTTACCTCCTTTGCCTTTGACCGCCGCATCAATGCCCACACGTTCACTGTTGGTGCGCGTTACACTTTCTAGCTCGGCCTAATCTTCCTCTGCCTCAACTGCCGCGGTACCCTGTCGCACACAGGCAGAGGAGGCCGTTATGGCGGAAGCAGCGTATCAAGCATCGGGAACCGTTCGGGATCAGGTCACGGAAGAAGAGTGGGCCCTGCGCGTCGAACTTGCGGCGTGTTACCGGCTCTGCGCCCTGTTCGGCTGGAACGACTATATCTTCACCCACATTTCTGTGCGTCTGCCGGGTAATGACCGCCAGTATTTGATCAATCCGTTCGGTTTGTTTTTTGACGAGATCACCGCCTCGAGCTTGGTCAAGATCGATCAAGACGGCGAGATCCTGCTCGACGATACTGGTCTCGGCTACAACATCGGCGGCTATGTTATCCACGGTGCTGTCCATGGTGCGCGCGACGACGCTCACTGCGTTATCCACCTTCACACCAACGAGGGTGTTGCCGTGTCCGGCCAGAAGGATGGCTTGTTGCCGTTGAACCAAGACTCCATGAGCCTATTGCCCGATCTCGCCTATCACGACTTTGAAGGTATCGCCCTCGACACCGATGAGCGGGACCGTCTGGTCGATCACATCGGCGACAAGAATGCCGTCATCCTGCGCAATCACGGTTTGTTGACCATGGGTCCTGACGTCGCGTCCGCCTTTTCAAAAATGTATTCCCTGCAAAAGTCTTGCACCATGCAGGTGATGACCTTGGCTGGTGGCGTTGAAATCGGCTATCCGTCGCAAGACGCCCAAGACAAAGTCCGTGAGCAGGTGGCGGGTCGTCGTCGTCCGACGACCGCGGCTGGTGGTGCGACCAACAGAATCTCAGTGCCGCAGCTGGCGTGGAACGGATTCCTGCGCAAGCTCGATAAGGTCGATCAGAGTTACAAAGACTAGACGTTCGGCTTAGCTACCTGGGCGTTTGCCCTGCTGTCCGGGCGGGCCCGCGCCGGGGGCCGGTGGTCCGCCGACAAAGGATGCCGGGTCTGCATCGTCGGGCGCTAAGCCTTGAGCGGCCGAATAGAGCGCGTTTTCCGTCGCGAGGCTGTCCGGTGTGACGCCAGCAACTTTGTCCCAGATCGCTTCATCAAACACTTCTTCCTGCAGGGTCAGGGTCGAATGCTGTCCGCTCAAAAGAATCTTGAAGTAAACCTCCATGAAGGCCTCGACCGCGGTTTTGAAGTCGGCCCAGCCAGCTTCGCCTGCTGCTTTGTACACCGCAGCGGCAGCAACTAAAGCGTCTAGCGCTTCACGGCTTTTGGCCAGACGCATGTCGAGATTCTCGAGTGTCGCAGATTGATCGTCACCCGCTGTCACATGGGGTTTTAGGAAGTCATGAATCCGTTGATCTTGGTCGTGGAGCCGATCCATCGACGCCTTGATGTAAGCGACGCAGGCACCAAAGAATGCCTCTGTGATGTTGGCGCCGCCCACTTTTTGCTTGAGGCCGGCGTCAAAGGATTTGCGGACCTGGGATAAACGCATCCGTTCCCGTGAGGTTTGAACGCGCGCTTCATAGCCTTCTGAGACGTGGACCATCTAACGGAGTCCTTCTGTAACTGTTAAAGCCGAATTAGCTGCATTTTGAGAAGCCACAGCTGGTGCAAGAATCGCACCCTTCTTGGCGCAGTAAAGCATAGGTGCCGCACTTGGGGCAGGCCCGAAAACGCTTGTCCCGTACTGGCGTGTCCAGGTGCACCACATTGTCTGGTTCGACCGCTTCGTCAGATGCGGTGCCGACCTTGTCTGAAGCCAAGAACCCGATCGTGATCATATGTTCTTCCATGACGCCGCCGATGGCGGCCAGAAGGCTTGGGACATAGCGTCCATTCATCCATTGCCCGCCGCGTGGATCAAACACAGCTTTGAGTTCTTCGACGACAAAGCCAACATCGCCGCCGCGCCGGAATACAGCTGATATCATCCGCGTCAGAGCGACGGTCCAGGCGTAGTGCTCCATGTTTTTCGAATTGATAAAGACTTCGAAGGGCCGCCGTTTCAGGCTGCCGTCTGGGTTTTTGACCTCGATGTCGTTGACCGTGATGTAGATGGCATGGTCGCTCTCTGGCCAACGCAGCTTGTAGGTTTGGCCGGGCACGGCGTCGGGCCGATCCAGCGGTTTACTCGTGTCATGTTCTGGGACAGCCGGAACACTTTCGGCGGCCTTAACTTCGAGGACAGCGCCGCGTACATCGGACGGCCGATAGGTTGTGCAGCCTTTGCAGCCGGCGTCGTACGCCGACAGATAAACATCCTTGAACTGCTCAAATGGGAAATCAGCCGGCACGTTGATGGTTTTTGAGATCGCGCTGTCGACATGCTTTTGAACGGCGGCCTGCATGGCGAGGTGGGCATCAGGCTGAAGCGTTTGTGCATCAACAAAATAGTCGGGCAGCGGCGCGTCATCACCCTTCAATTCTCTGAACAGGCGGTAGGCGTAGTCACTCACCTCTTGCCCTTTGCGGCTGCCGTCTTTCTGAACCACATGGCGCGTATAGGTAAAGCTGAACACCGGCTCAATGCCCGACGATACGTTGTCGGCAAACAGAGAGATTGTCCCTGTCGGTGCGATCGAGGTCAGCAACGCGTTGCGAATGCCGTGTGCCGCAATACCGTCCCGAATGTCTTGGGGTAAATCCTGGATCGTTGGGCTGGCCAAGTAGGCATCCCGGTCGAACAGCGGGAAGGCACCCTTTTCCTTAGCTAGGTCCACTGACGTTCGGTAGGCGCCATGAGAAATAGTCGCCGCCCAGCGCTCGGCTGCTACAACCGCATCTGGCGACCCGTAGGTTAATCCACACTGAATGAGTGCGTCGGCCAACCCGGTCATGCCCAGGCCAATGCGGCGTTTATTAATGGCTTCGCTGCGTTGTTCTGCGACCGGATACTTCGAGGCTTCGACCACGTTGTCCAGCATACGTGTGGCTGTCCCCGCTAGTTCAGCCAAGGCCTCTTCATCAATCGCGGCGTGCTCGGTGAACGGGTCTTTTACTAAACGCGCCAAGTTGATCGAGCCGAGCAAACAGGTGCCATAGGGTGGCAACGGTTGTTCGCCGCACGGGTTGGTCGCCGCAATTGTTTCGCAGTAGGCGAGATTGTTGCGGGCATTGATCCGGTCGATGAAGATCACGCCTGGCTCTGCATAATCGTAGGTCGCGTGCATCAGGGAGTCCCACAAGCCCCGCGCACTGACGGTCCTGTGGACTGTGCCGTCGAATTGCAAGTCCCAGTCCGCATCCGCTTTGACCGCAGCCATGAATGGGTCGGTCGCCAAGACCGATAGATTGAAATTAGTTAGCCGGCCCGGGGTTTGTTTGGCGGCGATGAAATCTTCGATATCCGGATGATCACACCGCATCGTTGCCATCATCGCGCCGCGGCGAGATCCTGCGCTCATGATCGTTTTGCACATGGCGTCCCAGACATCCATGAACGAGAGCGGCCCCGACGCGTCTGCGCCAACACCTTTAACCGGGGCGCCTTTAGGACGAAGAGTCGAGAAGTCGTAACCAATGCCGCCGCCTTGTTGCATTGTCAGCGCGGCTTCCTTCAAGTTCTCGAAGATCGACGCCATGTCGTCGCCGACGGTGCCCATTACAAAACAGTTGTGCAGGGTCACCGTTCTGCCAGTGCCAGCGCCGGCCAAAATGCGACCGCCAGGCAGCAAGCGATAGTCCGCAAGTGCTTGATAAAACACAGGTTCCCAGGTCTCTGGCTCGTTTTCCACGCTCGCTAGTGCGTTGGCGACACGGTGCCAGGTGTCTTCGACGGAATTGTCCACAAGCTGGCCGTCCGCTGCTTTAAAGCGGTACTTCATGTCCCAGATTTCGTTGGCGATGGCAGAAATAGCGGCCACTGCTTGTGCTCCTAGCGCTGAACCGGTGAATTGAAAGGGCGCGCACCATAAGACTGATTCAGTCGGGAGTCCCGTAAAAGTGGGCCTTAAATGGCTTACCGTGAAGCAGTCTCACGAATCGACATCTCTATGGGGATATGATGACTCCGGAGAAAATCGGTGTCACGCGCTGTCACATAACTGTCTGATAACACACCTTAAATGTGGCAGAGATCGCTAGAACGGCCGCTGCGGGCCTATTCACCCACAGCTTTATCCACAATTAGGTTATGGCAGGCCCATATTTTGATCCGTTTGCGGACCCTCGGGCGTTGGAAAACCATCGGGCAAAGGTAAGGCCGCGCTGGCTGTCTCTAGTCTCACTCGCAACTCGGCCAAAAACTCCTCCCGTTTTAGACCTGCCGGGATCGCCGGCAAGAACTCAAAAACAATCGTACCCGGAAGTTTCGTTAAGCGCGTTTTCCCCCAAACAAGACCCGAGTTTAGGGCCATCGGAATAAGTGGGGCTTGGCAATGATTGTAAAGGGCGACGATCCCCGGCTTGTAGTCTCGCCGTTGGCCAGGGGCTGTTCGTGTTCCTTCGGGAAAAATTAATACGGTTTCACCCTTGCTGATTGCCGCATCGGCCCCTTTCAAGATGTGTCGCATGGCGTTCGCGCCGGCTGATCGGTTGATCGTGATAAGACCGCCACGCTTGATGTACCAGCCAACCAACGGAATCCACTGCAAGGACTCCTTGAGTATGAAGACGGGGTACTTGAATGGCAGGAACAATATGTATGTTTCAAACGCTGACTGATGTTGTGCGGCAACAATGCATGGCCCGTCGGGCAAATTTTCTTGGCCTCGAATTTCGAACCGTACGTTAATGATCCAGCGGGCCAGAAAAGTGATACCGCGTGACCAAAACCGAATGATTCCGAGCGCACCCTGCCGTGTGATGAGGAATGGCAAACCGACTATCGCGACCGTTAACGTCCACGGCAGAAACACAACGAGATACAAGAAAGACCGAATGAGGATCACAGCGCAGCTACCTCGGGTATAGCGATTTCATCGGCAGCCACGTCAATGGACAGCCACATTCTCACCGTTGAGAGAAGATACTTTGTATATTCACGGGCCAGGAGGCTCGCCGTACCAGGATAACGCCACCAATCCGCTTTGACCTGTTCTGGGAACACAGGGTGGGCAACAATCTCGACGCCCGGCATTGCGTAACGCAACTCACTCAAAGCTCTCGGCATATGATAAGCGGCCGTAACGAGGCGGATTGAATTTACGTTGTTACGCTTAGCCCACTTGGCTGTCTCAATAGCGTTGCCAGGCGTGTCTTCTGCTTCCGTACCCGCCGAAATGTTTGCTAACAAGGCGTCGCGGCTTGGCTCGTCTGAGGCGATAAGGTCAGCGACGTTAACAGAGGGGGCAACGCCTGAAATAAATAGTCGGCTCGCGCGACCCAGGGCCAAAAGCTCAACTCCGGTATCAATACGACCACTGCCTCCGGTTAAGACCACGATGGCATCCGTTAGCGCTGTCTCGTCGGTCACAGATATGGGAACCTTTTGTGCATAGGAAATGAGCCCAACGCCCCACAACAGCATTAAAAGACTTAACGCAACGATGATGGCGCGCGGTGTTCCTGATCTAAGGTTTGTCATATTCAGACCATCGACCGCAGGGTGCCGAGCACAGTGATGAAAGCGGTCACCATCGCCAGCGTTGCCGCAAATAAAGAGACGAGAGGAATTGATATCCAGAACCCCAAACTCAAATCTATGTCAGGAAGAAAACCGCTCTCGACATTTTGAGCGAGCCAGCCAATCGCGACCAACGCGATTGTTCCGGCGACAAAACCGCCAGCCGACCCCTTTAACGCTGCGGATAAAGTGCGTTTTGCGAACTGGGACGCTACATAAATATCCCGTGCCCCGATTAAATGAAGAACTGAGATAACCTCTTTAAACTCAGCCAGGCTGGCACGGGTTGCATAAACAATTGTGAGTGCGAGCGCTGTCGTGACCACGAGCGCCACGCCGATGGTCAGCAAACGAAACCCCTCCGTTAGATCGATCAAGTGCTCGAACCATCTACGGTGATCATCGACAATGGCATCTGGCACGACCGTCGTAACAGAGGTGCGTATTAGATCTAAAGTCGTGGCCGCATCATCGGTTAAAGTGACATCTATCAAATCGGGCAGAGGAAGATCCCCCGCCGCTGCACCTTCTCCGAGCCAAGGGGCAAGAAGAGCGTCGATTTCTGAACTTTCAAGCACCCTGGCAGATTCAACACTAGGTAACGCTGTGAGCGCGGCAACCGCGCGATCGGTTCGGGCTTGATTCGCTTCCTTTTCCGAGTCCGCAGGTAGGGCTGGAATTTGAACGGTAACTGTACCTGTCACCGCTCTAGACCAGCCGGATAGAATTGTGTCGAACACGGACACGCCGCTCACCGCCAGAATTCCAAGAAACACCATGATTGCAACCAGCCATGGGATAAAACGCGACGCACTGTCGCCGCCGAGTGGCAAATCTGTTCTTAGGCTGATCATGGTTGAGCCTCATCAACCGCGCGTCCAATGCCTGATGCTTCGCTTGTGCTGATTGGCGGGAGCTCACTTAAGGTGCGATCCGCCAACGCCAGTCTGGCGAAACCAAATCGCGCGACCAATTGTTCATTATGGGTTGCGATAATAATGTTGGATCCCAGCTTGTTCAGTTCCATGAACAACTGCATCAACCGCATGGCGATTGCATCATCAACATTGCCTGTTGGTTCGTCAGCAAGGATCAAGCGGGGCCTGTTGACGACGGCTCGGGCGATAGCAACCCGCTGTTTCTGTCCACCAGAAAGAACGGCCGGTTTGGCATCCATAAAGTCCTCAAGTCCGACCCAGGACAAAAGCTCTGTGACATTGCTTTTGATTTCGGGCTCGGCGGCGGCCGCGACTCTGAGCGGGAGGGCGACATTGTCGAAAGCAGAGAGGTGGTCGAGTAGTCGGAAATCTTGGAACACGACGCCTACTTTACGGCGAATGGCGGGCAGCGTTCTGCGGGCTGCGTCGGTAACATTTGTGCCGAACAGATTAACACTGCCTGTCGTTGGTCGCTGAGCGAGATACAGCAGCTTGAGGAGCGATGTTTTGCCGGCACCCGAGGCGCCGGTCAGAAAATGGAAGGACCCAGGGGGGAGCGCTAAGTTCAGGTTTGATAGCACGTCTGGGCCATCGTCGTAGCGCAGGCTCACATTCTTGAGTTCCACAGCGGCAACGTGATCCGGGCTATCAACTTGATTGAAAATCTGCACTCTCCAGGCCTGTTTCGCTATTTCGTATTTCTTAACCCAAAAAGAACGTCTTGCCTGTAGCGTTAGACGCAGTTATCCCAGTATTTCTGCCGCCTTATACCAGGGTAGACCCGTTATATGGTATACTCACTCGGCATCCAACACAGGACCTTGCATGCTTATCACGTGCCCGAATTGTACCGCAGGTTTTGAAATCCCGACGGAGTTGCTTGGCCGCAAGGGCCGAAGCCTGAAATGTGCCACCTGTGGCCATTCCTGGTTTCAGGCGGCTGTCATAGATGAGATTGATATTGCCGACATCTTAGCGGAGACAAAAGCTAAGGAAACTGCGGGCGAAATGGGTGGTAGCCGGATCCCTGATACAGCCGCGATCGCGGCGATTGCGAACGCGGCCCTCGGGCAGAGCGTGACGGCCACTCCGCCGCCTGCGCAAGGGGCGGCAGGTGGTCCAGGAGCATTAGGCCGTCCGGGCGCGGCAGGTGGTCCGACAGCGGCTCCGCCCAGTAACGTGCCTCCGGGTGCGAAGTCTTTGCTTGATAGAGGGAATGAACAACGACCGCCGCCCGTGACCGGCCAATCGATGTTTGGCGAGGATGGGGCAATGGGTGGCCCAAAAGCTGCTCCGGCAGGAACATCTCTCAAGGGCGACGAAACAGATATTGATGCGCCAGGGGACGAAGCACTTTCCTGGATGGACAAAGAGCAACAGTCTGGTGGGGGCCAGCCGAATGCGATACCGGAGCTCGGTGGCGCCTCTGGCGGTCCAGGTGCAGCGCCCCAGGGCCCAAGCGCTCAGGCAGCGGACGGTTCCGGGCTTGGTGGCGGCGGTGCAACGGGCGCCCCCGCAGAGGCGGGTGCTCAAGGCGGGCCTGGTGCAGCGCCTCAGGCACAAGGAGCAGCCGGGGGTCCCGGAGATGCAGGCGGGGCCGTTGGTGGGCCAGGTGCTGCCCCACAACAAGCCGAGCCAGATCAAAAACCGCCTGGTGAAGAACCCGTTTCTTGGCTGCAACGCGAACCTGGGGCCGAGGGCATGCCTGGAATGCCCGGTATGCCATCAGCGATGCCCGGGGCGGGCGGTGCTGGTGCCGCGGGGGGGCCTGGCGGGGCACCGATGGCAGGGCAGAGCATGAGGGCGGAGGGCGCGATGTCCGGGCCTGGTGCAGGCGCTGTCTCACAGATATCGGGGGAAGCAGTTCAGGGTCCAGGCCTTGGTTCTCAGTCTATGCTTACAGGTGCGGATGCGGTCGGCTCAGTTGGCGGTGCTGATTCCATGATGGGCGGTGCAAGTGGTGGTCCGGGATCACCCGGCGCATCCCAGATGGGTGACGATGAACAGGGTGGTGGTCCTGGTGCCCAAGGTGGTCCTATTGAAGAGGGCGCCAGCGGTGGGCCCGGACAGTCGACACTCGAGGATGAGGCGTCTGGTGGGCCCGGTGCGCAAGGCGGTCCTATTGAAGAGGGCGCGAGCGGTGGTCCTGGTCAGTCGATGCTTGAAGATGAAGAGGGTGGTGGTCCTGGTGCCGAAGGTGGGCCGGAGTCTGGTGGTGCGAGTGGCGGGCCCGGAGCCGGCGGTGCAGATGACCTGGACGATGATCCTTTGTCCGAGGGGATGGGGGATGATGACGAGGGCTTTCACCAAGCTGATAAGGCGGCAGGGGCCGATGATGAGGATGAAGA